>NZ_DAMBEF010000027.1:0-53592 GCF_032061965.1 Stenotrophomonas sp.
CCTTGACATGGTAGGGGTCACAGGTTCGAACCCTGTACCGCCCACCACTTCCTGGCGAAGTGGCATCGAGAACCCGGCATTGGCCGGGTTTTTCCGTTTCCGCCCCCTGGTTTTGTGGCGGCTGCGGCAACTGGGCGCGGATTGGTTTAAGATCACCGCAGTAACCCATCGGCAACCAAGGTGGCCCGCGCTAAACGCCGGCCGAGCGTGTGACATGAGCACTACCATCGCCCACTGCTGATCTCCCGCCACTGCCCTGATGCCAGGCGCCGTTGTGGCGCTTTTTTATTGCCCTGATTCCCGCGAAATCCCGTGAAACCGCGCCCTCGGGTGCGCTTTCCAGCCCGCCCGGCGGGCCGTGACCTTTGGTGAACCCCATGATCAACATCACTCTCCCAGACGGCAGCGTCCGTCAGTTCGAAAACCCGGTCAGCGTCATGGACGTTGCCCAGTCCATTGGTGCCGGTCTGGCCAAGGCCACGATCGCCGGCGCCGTGGATGGCGTGCAGGTCGATGCCAGCGACGTGATCGACCACGACGCAGCGTTGCGCATCATCACCGCCAAGGACGAGGAGGGCGTTGAGATCATCCGTCACTCCTGCGCCCATCTGGTGGGCCATGCAGTGAAGCAGCTGTACCCGGATGCCAAGATGGTGATCGGCCCGGTTATTGCCGAGGGTTTCTACTACGACATCTACAACGAGCGCCCGTTCACCCCGGAAGACATGGCGGCGATCGAAAAGCGCATGGCCGAGCTGATCGCGCAGGACTACGACGTCATCAAGAAGATGACGCCACGCGCGGAAGTGGTCGAGATCTTCAAGGCGCGCGGCGAGGACTACAAGCTGCGCCTGATCGAAGACATGCCCGAAGACGTCACCGCGATGGGCATGTACTACCACCAGGAATACGTGGACATGTGTCGCGGCCCGCACGTGCCGAACACGCGCTTCCTGAAGTCGTTCAAGCTGATGCGCATCTCCGGTGCGTACTGGCGTGGCGATGCCAAGAACGAGCAGCTGCAGCGCATCTACGGCACCGCATGGGCCGACAAGAAGCAGCTTGAGGCCTATATCAAGCGCATCGAAGAAGCCGAAATGCGCGACCACCGCCGCATCGGCAAGCAGCAGGACCTGTTCCATCTGCAGGAAGAAGCGCCGGGCCTGGTGTTCTGGCACCCGAAGGGCTGGTCGATCTGGCAGGTCGTCGAGCAGTACATGCGCAATGTGTACCGCCAGAGTGGCTACGGCGAAGTGCGTTGCCCGCAGATCCTGGACGTCAGCCTGTGGAAGAAGTCCGGCCACTGGGACAACTACCAGGAAAACATGTTTTTCACCGAGTCGGAAAAGCGTACCTACGCGGTGAAGCCGATGAACTGCCCGGGCCACGTGCAGGTCTTCAACCAGGGCCTGCACAGCTACCGTGACCTGCCGATCCGTTACGGCGAGTTCGGCTCCTGCCACCGCAACGAGCCGTCGGGCGCGCTGCACGGCATCTTGCGCGTGCGCGGTTTCACCCAGGATGACGGCCACATCTTCTGCACCGAGAACCAGATCGAAGCCGAGGTCACCGCGTTCCATCAGCAGGCGTTGGCGGTGTATGAGGCCTTTGGTTTCCAGGACATCCAGATCAAGATCGCGCTGCGTCCTGAATCGCGTCTGGGCGACGACGCCACCTGGGACAAGGCTGAAGGCGCGCTGCGCACGGCGCTGTCGCATTGCGGTGTCGAATGGCAGGAGCTGCCGGGCGAGGGTGCGTTCTACGGCCCGAAGATCGAGTACCACCTGAAGGACGCCATCGGCCGTACCTGGCAGCTGGGCACCATGCAGGTCGACTTCATGATGCCGGGCCGTCTGGGGGCTGAATACGTTGACGAGAACAGCCAGAAGCGCCACCCGGTCATGCTGCACCGGGCCATCGTGGGTTCGATGGAGCGCTTCCTGGGTATCCTGATCGAGCACCACGCCGGTTCCTTCCCGACCTGGCTGGCCCCGGTACAGGTGATGGTGGCCAATATCACCGACGCCCAGGCCGAGTACGTCGAGCAGGTTCGCAAAACCCTTGCAAATCAAGGCTTCCGGGTGGACGCCGATTTGCGCAACGAGAAGATCGGCTATAAGATTCGCGAGCATACGCTGCAGCGCGTACCGTATCTGCTGGTCGTGGGTGACCGCGAGAAGGAAAACGGGGCCGTGGCAGTGCGCACGCGGTCCGGTGAAGACCTTGGTTCGATGTCGGTGGAAGCCTTCGTCGGGCGGCTGCAGGCAGAATTGAAGCATTGAAGTAAGTAGGGCCCCGGCCCCGGCGGAAACTCCGCGGGGCCGGTACTAATCCACTTGGAGATTGCAATATCAGTATCCCTGACAACAAACAGAACCGCCGTAATCAGGAAATCCGGGTGCCGCGCGTACGCGTGATCGGCAGTGACGGTGAAATGATTGGCGTGTTGTCGCGCGACGAAGCGCTGTCCATGGCCGAAGACGAAGGCCTGGATCTGGTCGAAATCCAGCCGCAGGCCGATCCGCCGGTCTGCAAGATCATGGATTTCGGCAAGTTCAAGTTCGAAGCGCAGAAGAAGGCCAACGAGGCCAAGAAGAAGACCAAGCAGGTCGAGATCAAGGAAGTGAAGTTCCGTCCGGTTACGGACGAGGGCGACTACCAGATCAAGCTGCGCAAGATGCGCGGTTTCCTCGAAGAGGGCGACAAGATCAAGGTCAACATCCGCTTCCGTGGCCGCGAAATGAGCCATCAGGAACTGGGTCGCGAAATGGCCAACCGGATCGAAGCCGATCTGGGTGAGGACATCGTGATCGAGTCCCGTCCGCGCCTGGAAGGCCGGCAGATGGTCATGATGATCGCGCCGAAGAAGAAGTAAGCAGTGGCCTTCGGGCCTGTGCTTTGCTGAGCGGGGAGGGCCTTTGCCCTCCCTGTTTGCGTGCTCGTTCAGCTATCTGGGCGCCGGAATACCTGCGGTTTACAAGTGACTGGCGCGCAAGGCATAATGGGCGGCCCGGTTCGCCGGGTTTGTTGTTTGCTTCACCCAGGACCTGCCTGCCTCCAGTGGGAGTGTGGGCTTTAAACAGACAAGGGCAGGGATGGAAAGTGTGGGTAAAACCACCGCCCAGTCAGTGAAAAGAGACCATCAAGGACATAGCAATGCCCAAGATCAAGACCAACCGGGCGGCGGCCAAGCGTTTCCGCAAGACCGCCTCCGGCAAGTACAAGTGCGGTCACGCCAACCGTAGCCACATCCTCACGAAGAAAGCGACCAAGCGGAAGCGTAACCTGCGTCAGACGAATCACGTCCGCGCAGAAGACGCAGGCCGTCTGGACCGTATGCTTCCCTACCTCTGAGGACTGAACCATGGCACGAGTAAAGCGTGGTGTGCAGGCGCGCCGCCGCCACAAGAAAGTATTGGATCTGGCCAAGGGCTATTACAACGCCCGTCGCAAGGTCTTCCGCGTTGCCAAGCAGGCAGTCATCAAGGCACAGCAGTACGCCTACATTGGCCGTAAGCAGAAGAAGCGCAATTTCCGTTCGCTGTGGATCACCCGCATCAATGCGGCTGCCCGCATCAACGGCCTGAGCTACAGCCGTTTCATGAACGGCCTGCTGAAGGCTGGTATCACCCTGGACCGTAAGGTTCTGGCCGATATCGCCGTGCACGACGCAGCCGGTTTTGCCGCTCTGGCAGAAAAGGCCAAGGGCGCACTGGCGGCATAAGTTCTTCCTGCAGCGGTTGTAGCGTTCACGCGCAACGGCTGTGGTGAGACAATGCATGGGGAAGGGCGCAAGTCCTTCCCCATTCTTTTTTGTGTTGGTTGCCGCTGCCGATGGTTGCGCGGCGATCAGGCACTGGTGGCGACGGGGGTCGGCCCGGCGCATACCGCGTAGGCATGCCGGCCAGAGGTTTCGTCGATCCCATGAGTGACATCCAATCCTTGACCGCGCAGGCGCTGGCCGATGTGGCCGCGGCGCAGAGCCCGGACGCACTGGAAAGCCTGCGTGTTTCCCTGTTGGGCAAGAGTGGCAGCATCACCGCCCAGCTCAAGCAGCTCGGTGGCTTGCCGGCCGATGAGCGCAAGGCGGCGGGCGAGGCGATCAATATCGCGCGCGATGCAGTGTCCTCGGCCCTGGGTGAGCGCAAGGCGCTGCTGGAAAACGCGGCATTGGATGCGCGTCTGGCTGCGGAAAGCATCGATGTCACCCTGCCGGGCCGTCACGGCGAACGCGGTGGCCTGCACCCGGTCACGCGCACCCTGGAGCGCATCACCGAAATCTTCGGCCGCCTTGGTTACGAGCTGTCCGAAGGCCCGGAAATCGAAGACGACTGGCACAACTTCGAAGCGCTGAACTTCCCGCCGCACCACCCGGCGCGTGCCATGCACGACACCTTTTATTTCGGCGACGGCCGCCTGCTGCGCACGCATACCTCCGGTGTGCAGGTGCGCTACATGGGTGACCACAAGCCGCCGCTGCGCATGATCGCCGCCGGCAAGGTGTACCGCAGTGACAGCGACCAGACCCACTCGCCGATGTTCCATCAGGTTGAAGGTCTGCTGGTGGACGAACACTCCACCTTCGCCGACCTCAAGGGCACCTTGTCCGAGTTCGTGCGTGCTTTCTTCGAGCGTGATTTTGAAATGCGTTTCCGCCCGAGCTACTTCCCGTTCGTGGAGCCGGGTGCGGAAGTGGATATCGCCTGGCAGCAGCCCGATGGCAGTACCCGCTGGCTGGAAGTGCTGGGTTGCGGCATGGTCCACCCGAACGTACTGAAGTCGGTCGGCATCGACCCGGAGCGCTACACCGGCTTTGCCTTCGGCTTGGGTGTGGAGCGTTTTGCGATGCTGCGTTACGGCGTCAACGACCTGCGCGCCTTTTTCGAAAACGACGTCCGCTTCCTCAAGCAGTTCGCCTAACCGCAGCTGTAGTGCCGAGCCATGCTCGGCAGCTCTTGAACGTTGACCAACCCCAGGCGCAACGCGCTGGGTATCAACAAAACACCGCAACGGGAGGCGCGCCTCCCATCAAGGTAAAGACATGAAATTCTCTGAAAGCTGGCTGCGCAGCCACGTACCGACCAGCGCATCGCGCGACGAACTCAGCGCCGTGCTGACCGCCATCGGTCTGGAAGTCGAAGAAGTCACCGCACTGGGCGCGGGTCTGGACAACGTGGTGGTGGCGCGCATCGTTGAAGCCGCTCGCCACCCGGAAGCCGACCGCCTGCAGATCTGCAAGGTCGACGCCGGGCAGGCCGAGCTGCTGCAGATCGTCTGCGGCGCGCCGAACGCGCGTCCGGGCCTGGTTGCACCGCTGGCCATGGTCGGCGCGCAGATCGGCGAGCTGAAGATCAAGCCGGCCAAGCTGCGTGGCGTGGAATCCAACGGCATGCTGTGCTCGGCCAAGGAGCTTGGTCTGGACAACGACGCCTCCGGTCTGCTGGAACTGCCCGATGACGCGCCGGTTGGCACCGCGCTGATGGACTACCTGGGCCTGCCGGATTCCAGCATCGAGATCAAGCTGACCCCGAATCGTGCCGACTGTTTCAGCGTGCGTGGCATCGCTTTCGACGTGGCCGCCGCTACCCGCAGCGAAGTGAAGCCGTTTGCCGCCGATGCCGTGCCGGCACAGGCGACGCGTGAGCTCGCCATCCAGCTTGATGCCGGTGCAGAAGCGCCGCGTTACCTGGGCCGCGTCATCGAAGGCGTCAACGCCGCCGCCAGCACCCCGCTGTGGATGGCCGAGCGCCTGCGCCGCAGTGGCGTGCGCCCGGTGTCGCTGCTGGTCGACATCACCCAGTACGTGATGCTGGAGCTCGGCCAGCCGATGCACGCCTACGATCTGGATAGCCTGAAGGGCCAGATTGCCGTGCGCCGCTCGCGCGCCGGAGAAACCCTCAAGCTGCTCGACGGCCGCGATGCCGCGCTGGACGACAGCTTCCTGGTGGTGACCGACGCCGACCGTCCGGTGGGCCTGGCCGGCCTGATGGGCGGCTTCGACACCCGCGTCACCGATGCCACCAGCAAGGTGTTCCTGGAGGCGGCGCACTTTGCCCCGGCTGCGATCATGGGCCGCGGCCGCAAGCTCGGCCTGCACACCGATGCCGGCCACCGCTTCGAGCGCGGCGTTGACCCGCAGCTGCCGCGCATCGCCATCGAATACGCCACCAAGTTGGTGCTGGACTTGGCTGGCGGCACGCCGTCGCCGGTCACCGAAGCCGTGCGCGAAGCCGATCTGCCGGTTGCTGCCAGGATCCACCTGCGCCGCGCCCGCATCCTGCGCGTGCTCGGCATCCAGATCGAAGATGCTGAAGTCGAGCGCATCCTGCGCGCCCTCGGCATGCAGGTTGAAGCTGCCGCCGATGGCTGGAACGTGACCGGCCCGAGCCGTCGCTTCGATATCGCAATCGAAGAAGACCTGATCGAAGAACTGGCCCGTATCCACGGCTACGAGTCCATCCCGACCACCTTGCCGGGCGGCGCTGCACGCATCGCCATGCCCAGCGAAACCCGTCTGGATGACCTCAGTGTGCGCCGTCAGCTGGTCGCCCGCGAAATGCTGGAAACCATCAACTACGCCTTCGTCGATGCCGAACTGCTGAAGCAGTGGCAGCAGAATGAAGGCCTGGTCGCGCTGGCCAACCCGCTGTCGGCCGAGCTGGCGGTGATGCGCCCGCTGCTGCTGCCGGGTCTGGTTGCCACGCTGGGCCGCAATGTGGCCCGCCAGGCCGGCCGCGTGCGCCTGTTTGAAATCGGCCGCGTGTTCGAAGCGCAGGCTGGCGAGGGCAAGCCCGCGCCCAAGGAAACCGTGCGTGTCGCCGCTGCCGTGTGTGGCGATGCCGCTGCGCTGCAGTGGGGCGAAAAGGCGCGCAAGGTTGATTTCCACGATTTGAAGGGAGACCTGGAATCACTGGCTGCCGCTTCCGGCGCCGTGCTGGAATTCCGCGCCTCGCGCCGTCCGTATGCCCACCCGGCACGTTCGGCTGATATCTGGCGCGACGGCCAGTGCATCGGCTGGATCGGCCAGCTGCATCCGCGCCTGGCCAAGGCCATGGAAGTGGACGTGGATGTGTACGGCTTCGAGCTGGACCTGGCGCCGCTGGCCGCGCGTTCGCTGCCGCGTTCCAGCGAACTGTCGCGTTTCCCGGCAGTACGCCGCGACCTGGCCGTGGTTGTAGCTGAATCGGTCAGCTGGGCCGACTTGTCCGCCACCATCCGTGGCGCCGGCGGCGAGCTGCTGCGCGATGTCGCGCTGTTCGACCGCTATGTCGGCCAGGGTGTCGAGCCAGGCTTCAAGAGTTTGGCTATGGGCTTGATTTTGCAGGACAAGTCGCGCACCCTGACGGACCGTGACGTGGAAGCCGTAGTCACCGATGTGGTGGCGGCGATTGATCACGGGCACGGCGCAAAGATCCGTGGCTGAGGCGGGATACAGGGAGCAGGCATGGCATTGACCAAGGCGGAGATGGCGGATCGTTTGTTCGACGAAGTTGGTCTGAACAAGCGCGAGGCCAAGGAGTTTGTCGACGCGTTTTTCGATGTGTTGCGCGATGCATTGGAGCAGGGACGTCAAGTGAAGCTGTCGGGCTTCGGCAATTTCGATCTGCGGCGCAAGAACCAGCGCCCGGGTCGCAACCCCAAGACCGGCGAGGAAATTCCGATTTCTGCCCGTACGGTAGTCACCTTCCGTCCGGGCCAGAAGCTCAAGGAGCGGGTGGAGGCATATGCTGGATCCGGGCAGTAACCGCGAACTTCCGCCGATTCCGGCCAAGCGCTACTTCACCATTGGTGAAGTCAGCGAGCTGTGCGATGTAAAGCCGCACGTGCTGCGCTACTGGGAAACCGAGTTCCCCAGCCTTGAGCCGGCCAAGCGCCGTGGCAACCGCCGCTACTATCAGCGCCATGACGTGCTGATGGTCCGGCAGATCCGCGGCTTGCTATACGAACAGGGCTACACCATTGGTGGCGCCCGCCTGCGACTGGAAGGCGAGGGCGCCCGCGAAGAGTCGGCGCTGAGCAACCAGATCATCAAGCAGGTGCGCATGGAGCTGGAAGAAGTACTGCAACTGCTCCGACGCTGAGTTTTTTTGTGTGAAAGCCGGTATAATCACCGGCTCGCCGCAAGGCGAAAGCAGTAACGATCGGGGCGTAGCGCAGCCTGGTAGCGCATCTGCCTGGGGGGCAGAGGGTCGTCGGTTCAAATCCGGCCGTCCCGACCAATTACTAGCTTTAGATCAAGGGCTTACGGCATTCGTCGTGAGCCCTTTTTCGTTGTGGTCACTAAGTGTCCACTATTCGTCCACTATCGCGGCAAGGAAATGCCGGCGCTGACGGCTTGCCACGGCGCTTCGTGGCCGCCCAGATAGTGCTCGGTCATTGCCACGTTGCTGTGGCCCATCAGCGCCTGGATCTGCTCGTTCGTCCAGCCGGCCTCCTTCAACAGGGCGCCGCCCAGGCTGCGGATTTCATGGAACGTGGGCGGGTTGTCCATGTCGACGCCGGCTGCATCGCGTGCAGTGGCGAAGGCACGCGACAGTTGTTCCGGCAGCACCTGGGTGTGATGGTCTCGGTCCTTGGCTCGCATGTTGCTGGGCCGCGCTTTCTCTGGCAGCCGGTGGATCAGGTAGGGCGATACGACAGCATCGCGGCAGCGGGCCAGCAGGTCGCCCAGCGGACCGGTCGCGGCGATCTGCAGGCGGACGTTCGTGGAGCCCTCGGTCTTCGACGGCACCACCCACAACGCGCCATCGCGCAGGTCGGCGAAGCGGGCGGAAACCACATCTTCGCGGCGCAGCAGCGTCAGCAGTGACAGGTCCATAGCGTTGCGCACCCACTGCGGCGCGACATCCCAGATTGCGCGGTAGACGTCAATCGATAGGCGCTCGCGCTTGCGGCTGTGCGAGAACTTGCGGGTGGCCAAGGCTGGGTTGGTGTCGATCCAGCCTTCTTCCACCGCGCAGGCCAGAATCCAGCCGAGTACCAGGCGGAACTGCTGCCGCGCACGCTCCGATTCGGTCACTTCCCGAATGAAGGTGGCGCAGGCCTTTACGGTCACGTCGGAAACCGGCGTTGAGCCCAGGCCGGCCTCGATTCGACGGATAACGCTTTCGTACACCTCGGCGGTTTTGGGCGCCCACTTCCTGCCAGGAATGTCATCGGTCCGGAACACCTTGATGGCGTCGGCCACGGTCTCGCCCGGCGTCAGCACGGCAGCCACCAAATCGTTCCCCGGCATCAGCAGCGCATTGAGCTTCTTGGCTGCAGCGAAGGCCTTGGCCTTGTCCTTGCCCATTGCGTGCTCTTTCCGAGTTATCGGATGGCGGTATTTGAACCCGTCACGGTGTGCGTAGAGGTTGGCCGGCCAGTCGCGGCGGCTTGGTTTGCGTGCACGTCCCATCATGGCAAGTTACGCCGCTGCCAAGACGCTGGCGACCAGGTCATCGCCACCGGCCAGCCATGCATGCTCATCGACGTACCACTGGCCGACGACCTTGGTTGCGGGAATCTTCCCATTACGGCACCACCGGCCCAGCAGCTGGGCATCGGGCCGACTGTCTTCAGCGAAGTATTTTTCTGCCCATTTGTGGGCCAGCATCAGTTTCATGCTGCGTCTCCTTCCAGCGCCGCGCGGGCACTCTTGATTCGGTTGTTTCGGGGTTCTGTGATGCAGGTCCGGCGTTCTAGACACTTGGTCCCATTGCGGCCATGCCGAAGAACGGCGATGGTCAGATCAGGAGATTTAGCAAAGGAGTGAATGGAATTGCGACCTGGTGAAAGAGCATTAATGTCATCGTTGTGCGCCGTTGATGACGGGGATAAGCCGGACACACCGCCGTTGCTAGGTGACCTTGTTATGTGGGGATATGCGACGGGAACGCCTGTAGCGTTGACGGCAGTTGGCAGGCAGGTCCTGAACGAACTGCAGGAGCGCATAAATATCGGCGAGGTGCGGTAGCTATAAACGACTGGGAACAGCTGCGGAGCGGTCATCGGCGCTTCCTCGCAAACGGCGCCATGATCTTGGCGGCCTCTTCCAGATCGCCGCGGGCGAGGGCGATCACTGCCAGGCCGCGCGCCTCCCACATCCTTCGGGTCTTCGGCCGGGCCTTGTCCAGGTTCACACCGGTCTTGCGGGCGAGGTCGTGGCCGATGGCGATGTGGTCGAGGGTTTCAGGGAATATGGTCATGCCGCCATCCTCAGTGCCGCAATAACAGCGCAGGCCTTTGGCGGGCATACGGCGTTGCCCATCAGCTGCATGCCGTCTTTCTTGTTCTTCGGCAGCAGGTAATGCCTGGGAAAGCCCATGGCGATCTTGGCTTCATCCACGGACACCATGCGCATGCGATCACCGTCGATGATTGCCCAGCGGTCGCGGGTGGTGATCGTGCCGATGGGACGCTCCAGCGATCGACCGGTCAGACCAGAGCCGGTCCCGAAGTAGGGCGCCACGAAGCGATCCCCGAATGCCGCTCGGCCGGCGCGCACGCGGGCAATCGTTGCTGCTGCGCGGCCAGGACGCTCCACTGACGACCAGGTTCCTGCGTCGAAGTCGATAAAGGTGCTAGCCGGCACGTGCGCCATCTTCGGCAGATGCAGCTCCAGCGGATGCTTGCTCTTGGTCAGCACGATGAAGATGCGGACGCGGTGCTGCGGCACGCCGAAGTCAGCAGCGTCCAGCAGGTGCGGGCTGATTGCGTAGCCAAGGGCATGCACAGCGGCGCACCAAGCAGGGAACAACTTCCACTTCATGAAAGCGGGGACGTTCTCGATCACCGCGGCAATCGGTGACTTGGCCTCCAGCGCGGACACCACAGCCCAGGCGGTGGAGCGCGTGGCGTCATGGTGCGGCCGTTCCCTTCCTCGGGCCGGCGTATGGCCCTGGCATGCAGGTGACGCCAGCAGCAGGTCGAAGTCTGGCAACAGGGTCCAGTCCGCCTGTTGCAGATCCTGGCAGACGTGCTGGGTACCAGGGTGGTTCGCAGCGTGAGTTTCCACGGCAGCAGGCCAATGGTTCGCAGCCCAAACGACGTCGCAGCCAGCTTGTTCGGCCCCTTCAGTGAAACCACCACCGCCAGCGAACAGATCGATTGCCTTCATACCGCATACCTCGGCATCGGCCGCACAGGCCCGAACCACAGGGCAGCGGCGTTGTTGATTCGGACCTGCTCGCGGTCGCGCACCAGGTCGGGCAGGGGGACGCGGTACCGCCGCCGGTCATTGACGCAGACGGTGCACGTTCCTTCGCGGCCTCGGCTGCCGGCCTTCGGGAATGCCTCGGGCGGCAGCGGGCGTTGGCACGCGTTGCAGGCCTTCATGCTGCGGCCCTCTGTGCGCCCATGGCAAAATGCCCCCCAATCCACAGGGGGATCAGGGAATGAGCATGTTGGATGGCGTAAGCCAGTGTTGGCCGTTGGCGAAGGACTGCCATGTTTGGTGGGAGGCGTGGAGCTCCATCTTTTCCCTCGCAGCGGTAGTGGTCACTGCGATAGCGTCGCTCGCTGTGTATGCAATGAGCAGAAATGCTAATCGGCTCGCGAAATCCATTCACGAAGAGAGCGAGAACACCCGAAAATGCGAAGCGCGGTTTATAGCGGCCTATCTGTATGCCGAAATACTCAATGCACAGAATGCAGCTGGAGGCTGGCTCTCTACCGTGGAAGCAGGGGATCCGTTCCGCCTGCTCGCTTTCGACATCGTGACGAAACAGAACGTATTCGGCCTGCTTAACAACATCGATCTTCCTCTTTCGCAAGAGCGATTCGATCGTCTCCACGTTCTTGATGAAGAGGTTGGCAGTTCGCTTGCGCGGGCATTGGGTACCATCGCGCTTGTTCGGCTTGCAGTGCCACGATTGGTGGTCGCACCGGATGACGAAGACGGGAAATTGTTCGTCACAGCCACGCTGGGGCACGTTCAGTCCGTATATGACGATCTCGCGGTGGTCCTGGAAGCCTCCCGGAGTGCGCGTTGGCCGGCTTAGCTGGCTCATGCTGCTTCCTCCATAGCTTCCAGGTCGATCTCGTCCACGCGGTCGCGCAGCTTTCGCTTGGCCTGGCGCAGTACGCGGGCGATGTGTGCGGGCTCGGCGTCGGTGAAGAAGGCCTTCTCCACCTGGTGCGGCTTGCGGTTGTTGTCGCGGCGCCACAGGCGGTAGATCACGGCGGATCCATCGACAGTTGGGAAGCGCGCCCAGGTCAGGCCATGGCCCTTGCCCGGCTGGCGGCGGGCGAATCGGTCGCGGTCAGCCATTGCTCTGCTCCATCAGAAATTGCGTATCGATCGCCCAGCCGGCCTCACGCGCGGCGCGCAACCGCAGTTCGTTGGCGTCGAACTCGTCCAGGGAGAGGGCGGCGATCGCGCCCTCGACGTGATGCGGCTGCAGAGGCCGGTCGGTGCGCTGGAAGATGCGCCACACGCTGAAGCGCCTGCAGTTCCATGCAGTGGCCAGCGAGTCCAAATTGCGGCCGGCATCGTGTAGATGCCGGCGCAGCATGTCCCGTGCGGTTATGCGCGCGGGTTGCGGTCGGCGCAGCTTGGCGAGCATGCCGGCGGTGCGGTAGGTGGCGCGGTCCATGGTCAGGCCGCCAGCGGGTACTGTTCGGATGCATCGCGCAGACCATTGACCAGGGCCTGGCAGATGGCCGGAAACTGCGCCTGGTCATACAGCTTGGCTGCGCCTGTGGCGTTGACCGGCTTGAACCCCAGCTGGGCCAGGCCGTCGGCACTGATCGACAGCGGGGCGATGCGCGCGTTGATGTCGCCCAGCTTGATCTTGACGACCTCGCGCGGCGCTGCGGCTGCAGGTGCTGCGGTCTGCGGTGCCGGTGCCAGATTCGACACGCGGTGATGCTGCTCAAACCGTGCGGCACCTTCCTGCTCATGTAGCGCCTGAGCTGCCGGAGACAGCCCTGCACCGCTGGACGCCTTAGCAGCAGCCAACTCGGCTTTTGCCGCCTCTGCCTTCGCGGCTTCCTCGGCCTGAGCCTTCGCGCGAGCCTCGTCCTCTGCGAGCTGACGGGCGCGGGCCTCTTCTTCCTCGCGGATCTTCGCGCGCTCATCGTCCAGACGCTTCTGCTCGGCCTGCTGGTGCTGGGCGATCCGCGCTGCCACCAGGTTGCGCATGTCGTCCGGCGCCTTGTGGGCGCACAGCGCGACGCGGTCGGCGAACAGGGCGGCGTGCTCCTGGTGCTCGGACAGGATCGCGACGTTCGCGCGCACGCGCTCGGCCAGCTGGCTCGCCTCGATCTTGCAGGTGGCCACCGCGCCAGCGACGGCATCCTGCATGCTGCTGAGCGACTTCTTGCCCTTGATGGCGGCGGCCAAGTCCAGCTGCAGCGACTGCGACGGCTGGATGCGGTGCTCGCCCAGGGACGCGTTGATGCTGTCGTAGTGGGCCCGCACCGCCTTGGCGCCATCGGCGACGATCTGCGCGCGACGGTTCTCCTTCTCGACCTTGACCGCCTTTTCCAGCGCCAGCCGCGCCTGCCGAATCGCTTCGCTGACCGAGCTGGCGGTGCGGAGTAGGGCGTCGATGTCGACCATCTCGCCCAAGGTGGATTCCGTCGCGGCCTTGATGCGGGCCTCGGCCTCGCTGCATGCCTTCGCCGCAGCCTCGGCGTCCACGAAGTCCTGATCGGTCTGCAACTGGTCGGCGCAGGGCAACTGGGCCAGGAAAGCCTCGGCGTTGGCCTTGAACGCGTCCATGTTCGAAGCCAGCACGCGGCCCTCGACACGAATCGTCAGCGCGCCGAAGCCGGCGATGGGGGCGGCTACCGGCTCGGCCTTGGCTGGCTCAGGCTCGTAGGCGGCCACGTTGGCCTCAAATTGCGCCCAGCCGGCGACGATCTTTGCGCGCAGCTCGTCGTTGCTGACGTACCAGCAGTGACGTTCCTCGACCAGCTCGTCGCCGTTCCACTTCGACGCCATGAAAAGGACACGCGACGCATCGCTCACTGCCAGCTGCTGCTCCATCTGCACCTGGTACAGCAGCGGCAGGTCGGCACCAGTGCAGCCGTCTACCATCGCCGCGCGCAGCTGGTCATTGAGGCTCTTGTGCTCGAACGCCACGTCCTCCAGCAGTGTCAGGCCGTCGAAGCTCGCCGACAGCTTGCCGTTGGTACCGGTGACCGGGAACAGCTCCTCGCCGATGATCTGCTCGGCCAGCGGCCTGGCCAGTTCCTCGAAGCGGTGGCCGTCGTCAAAGCGGCGCTGCGTGGCGGCATCCACTTCCTGGGAAATGCCGGTGGCCACTTCGCGGATCAGCTGCGCGCGTGTCTTGTACGGGCTGCAGCCCATCATCGCCGGCGCGTCGCTGGCATTCTGGTGCTGGGCTCGGTGGGCATGCCATTCGGCGGTGCCCTGGATCAAGTTGACGATCTTCATGCGCGGTCTTCCTCGTTGTCCCAATCGATGGGGCCGGTGTCGGTTTCCGTATTGGTCGGCTCAGCGGCTGCGGGTTCCTGTTCGGCCACTTCTTCGGCCACGTCGACCGCTTCGCACTGGCGCAGCTGCTTGCGCTGCTCGTCGGTCATGCGGGCCTTAGCCTTCGCTTCGACCATGGCGATCAGGTCGTCGGCGCTCTTGCGGCCAGACTCGATCACGGCTTTCCAATTCGGCAGATTCTTGGTGAACTCTTCAGCCGAATACACGCTCGGCTCGGCGGAGACGACAGTGGCCGTCGTGCGGTGCGGCTCCGTTGCCGGGATATCCATGATTTCCTCGGCGATCGGCATACCGCGCAGAACGTCGGGGAACACGTCGCGCAGGGCGAACGCACGGGCGCGCATCTGCCGCATGCGCTTCGGATACTGCGTCCACGGTCCTTGCTTGCCCGCCAAACCGGCAGCCTTCGCGTCGTCCATGCTGAAGGTGCGGACTTCCTCCTCCTCGCCGCGGCGCTTCACCTTGCAGGTGGCCGTCTTGCCGTCGTCGGATTCGGTGATGGACTCGCACAGCGGCGAGCTGCGGACCAGGGCGATGACGGCGTCACCCCACAGCGCCGCGCGGCCGTTGATGACGGCGATGTTCTGGACCGCCTGCAACGGCTTGAGGCCCAGCTCGGAACCCCATTGGATGGCGATGAGGCAGTTGCCCGGCTTCCCCTTGAAGTCCTTTGGGACCATGTCGCTGCCGGCGAGGTAGTCGCAGAAGGTCAGCGCCTGCTCGAAAGTCTGCGGGCTGAGGTCGAACTGCTGGCGCGGCGGGTTGGGAACAGTAGGGAGGGCGCTCATTCCAGCACCTCATGCTCGTCCACCACATCCACTCCATCGACAACCAACAGAGGATCCACTTCGCGCAGGAGGCCCGTCATTACGCGGGTAGCCTGAGCTTCATCGCCGTGGACCCTGTCCCATTCGACCGCAAGCGCCAGGCGCGCTACGACGCCGGCAAAGCTCTGCGCCTGAATCGAGTAGCCGCGTGCCAGGAATTTGCGGACGCGCAGCAGGGAGCCGCCGGCATCCTCATTGCGTTGCGGATGGGTGTACTGCAGGCGCCGAGCTGCCAGATCGCGGTAGAAGTTGTCACCGATGGCAGACATCCACTTTTCGGTGAGCTGGTCGAACCACACGACGGCCTGGCACACGGTGAAGTCGAACGACGCGATGACCTCGCGCGGATCAACGAACAGCCAGCGCGTGATGAACTGGACAGGCATGCGGTTGGCCGTGACCAGGGTCAAGGCGTTGTCGGTTTCAATGAGGCGGCCTTCCCGCTTCTCATTGAGCAGCTTTGCCGCCAGCTTCAGGGTTTCGACACTGCCACCGAAGAGATCCACGTCGTTGGGCTTCTGGCCAGCGATGGTCTCGCGGATGAAGCCGCCGCCGATGCAGACGTTGGCGTCCTTCAGCAGCGACCGGATGTCCTTGGGTATGCGGGTTACTACGAACTGCAGATCATTGGGATGCAGCTCGGTGATGCCTCGGATGATGCTCATGTCGGCTCCAGCCGGCGCGGCCGGCGTTGTGGGAATAGGTGCCCGTCTTTCCGGGCTGTCAGCGGCGCGTGGAGGGGAGGCCAGTTGCCGCGTTTCGCCCTGCGCTGGGGAGTGCGCAGGGCAGGGGGATCAGGCAGCCAGATCGGTCTGCTGCTCTTGAACCTGCGCGATCGGTGGCGTCAGGGTCAGTTCTGCGTCTTCCTTCATGAGCTTGGCCAGCGGACCGAACTCTTCCTCGTCGGGCAGGAAGTAGAGCGAGCCGCACAGTTCAACCGAGCCACCTTCCAGTGCGCGGAAGCTGATCCCGCTGAGGGTCGCGTCGACGATTTCGATGGGCTCGGCCAGGCCGATGCTCGGGGCGCTGATCTGCGCGTCATAGCCGGTGAACTTCTCGTCCCAAACAAACGGCTTCAACTTCGGGTACTGCACCATCACAAGGCCATCGTTCTCGCGGTCGAGATCCAACTGGTCGCCGCGCTGCTGCTTGCGGAACAGCGTGGTGCGCAGCTTCTTGCTGAAGACGTCCAACACGTCCTGGCTAACGCTGGTCTTGAACTTCAGCGTCATGCCGGTGGCGTGGTTGTCCTTGCCGTGGTTCTCAGCGGTCAGCGACGCATGAGTGATCTTCACCACGTGTTGTTCGAGTCCAAACATGGGTATTGCCTCGTTGGTATGCCGGCCTGGCCAGCGGGGATTTGGGCGCGTCAGTTGCTTTCGGCCTGTACCGTCAGCCGGTAGCGGAGGTTGCTCGGGTCGAACACAGCGCCCAGCATCCCGTCAGCGATCTGCTTCACGATCGGCGAGTTTTTCTTCTTGAGCTCGCTGGCGATGTACTGTTTGATCGACTCCTTCAGCGACTCCGTCTGTTCCTCAATGGCCAGTCGCGCGGCATCCTTGATGGCGTTGCCGATAGCCCAATCAATCCACGTCTTGTGACTGCTATGGGAATAGTTCGACGGCTTGCCGTCGGAATCGACCTTGGTGGAGAGAATTGAGGCAATTGCGGCTCGCATCACCTCGCCGGAAGGCCCCATCGCCCCAGCAATAGCGGCAGTGATGTTTGCCTGCACGATCGGCTCGATGATGTCTTTGGGAATGGAAAGGGTTGGCTGATTCATGGTCATTCCTTGAAGGGCGGTGCCGGTGAATCCGGCGAGTGGGTCAGCGGGTGTCGCGCTTGCGCTGAGCAGGGAAGCTGCGCGGACGGATGAAGCCGGTGCGCCTGCGGGTCAGCCGCCGGTGCAGATGCCGCCAGCGGCGGACGATCAGCACGGCCAGCCAGATGCAGAGGGCGAGGATGGGGAGCACGAACGAATCGGCGCGTACCATCACGGCCTTGCGGAGCATGTCGGCGAAGAAGGCCAGCAGGAGGCCGTAGACGGCGAGGCGGATCACGCTGCACCTCCGGCGCTCACCAGTACTGCGATCAGCGCGCCCAGGATCAGGCAGGCAGCTGCGGCGAACACCGACAGGCCTGCAGCTTCGCGACGACCGCTCATGCAGCACCTTCCGGGCCGGCAGGAGCCGACTGATAGCCGTTGCGGACTTCCCACGCCTTGCGGCGCAGTGCGCCGGCGATGTCGGTGCCGTCTCGGCCTTCAGCTTGTTCTTGGGCAATGCTGCGGATAACCAGGGTGTCGTCCCAGCCGACCTTGCGGGCTGCTTCGCGGGCCGTCTGGAACGGGCGCAGGGAGAGGATGACGGCGCTCACGCAGCCACCCCATAGCGCGCTTCCTGCCCGGCCTGCTCGGCCTTGAACGCTTCGTGCTCAGCGTCGCTGCTCGCGTCCCGGGCGATGGGACCCTTGGCCGCCTCGTCCAGATCCAGAGCGAGCAGGCGGGCTGCCTCGGCAATGCCGCAGTCGGTCTGCGCGAGGTGGTAGGCAGAACGGAAGCGGGCCAGCGACTTCAGCAGGGCTTCGCCGCCTTCCTCGTAGCCGATGTGCTCGCTCAGGGCGTCGGCGACCAGGTCCTCATCTTTCAGGCGCTGCTCGGTCAGTTCTGCAGTGCGCTTGGCGACGAACTCAGCCCGGGCTTGCTCACGGGCGCTGATACGGTCGTCGGTGGTCTTCCAGTCGTCGTAGGCCGTAGCCATGTCTCTTGCCCCGTGGATGGCCCGGGTGGGCCGACGAGCGCAAGTTACCGAAACGGTTATCTATCGTCAATACCAAAACGGTAATTATTTGGACTTTCGATTGTGCGGAGCAGCAGCAGACACAAAAAAGCCCCGTCCAGCGGGGCTTTGATGGTTCAGGCATAACGGGTGCGGAGTAGTCCGGCGTCTTCGAGACTGATGCCTTCAAGCATGCATTGCTCGGCGCGCTCCAAGTCCATGTGCAGCTGTACCAGTGAATCGTCATCGAGCTGATCGATGCCGGTAAGGCCAAAGCACGCGTGGTCAATAATCCGTTGCATGTAGTGACCCCAGCGACGGCGGATGTGCCTGATCATCCTGCAGTGCGATTCGCGGGTGATGTCATCCATGCGAGAACTGAGGGGTATGTCCTTTACCAACTGAAGCTGGGGGCGCCTTGGTGTTGAAGATGCGGGGCCCATCGCCGCCGCCATCCGCTTAGCCAGTTCCTGCAGCCTTTCCTCGCTTAGAGCCATCCTCTTCCCCTTTTGCCTTATCCAGCCGGGCCGCAAAGGCCCTCATGAAGTCGAGGATATTGCTGTCGTCCAGGGACGCGGCTTCAGCGGCTACCGTCTCGTACGCCATCGCCAAATACGCCACGTTGATATCTGGAACGGGCTCATCCCCACGTATTTCCGCCACCATCTGCATGAGTCGGTGGGCGGAACGCAGAGTAGGGATGTCGATTCCCACAGCGTGAGACTCAGGGGATGGCGGGCGATCTAATTCACCTTTTGCCAAGCCCATCGCGGCTTCAAGGTCGCGCGCCAAATTTCCGCCGATGCCTTTCGGTTTGGTCTCGGAGATCCATTGGCTGACCTGCGACGGCTGCCAGCGGGTGCCGCCGTACAGGCGCGTCCACTCTGATTGACCGCCGGCCTCGGCGACCAGGCGGCGCATGTTTTCGGTTCGAGCTGTGCTTGCGTCCATACCGGTAATGGTCACAAGCACGGCCGCGGCATGAAATGACCGAAACGGTATTGACCGCAAGTAACCGAAACGGTAACTTGCCGGGCATGAACCTGACCGACTACGCAATTTCCAAGGGTGGAACCGGGACGCTGAAGTGTCCGGTTCTGGCGACCGTCGCGGAAAAGGCAGGGTGCCACGTCGGCACGCTGTACCAAATCGCCCTCAATAAGCGGAAGCCGAGCTATCGGCTGGCCAACAAGATCCATGAAGCGACCCGAGGGCGAGTAAGCCGCACTGAGTTGCTGCCGGCAGCCTTCGGACGCGCTGCCTGACATGCCCACTTCAACGCCCTCCCGGGAACGGTACAACGACGCCGGGCAGGGTGGGGCGCTCCCGTTTGCGCGGCTCGACCACGCGCGCTTTCACCCGATCACCGCGGCGGCTGATCACGTAGATCCGGCCGCACATCCGCTGAAGCGTTACGACGTTCGCTCCGGCCGCTTGAACTGATTTCCGCACTGGCTGCGCTCCATGGAGGGGTGCGGCCATTTTCAGAACCATCCAGGGGAACGCAGGGGAAAACGTGTTCCCAAGGATTCCCCTCAACGAGGCAAGTGCATGAAAAGCCTGCAAATTACCTACGAAGACGGCCTCACGCGCAACCGATCGCTGCGCGAGCACATCGCAGCCCAGGTGTACGCCGGCGCCGGCGTCACCGCAGTGGCCGGTCGGTTGGACATGGCCCCGTCGAAACTCAGCGAGAAGCTGGCCGGCAGCGACAGCAGCGGGAAGCCGCGCGGCCTGTCGATCGATGACCTGGAGAAGTACATCACCGAGACCCGCGATGTGTCCCCGATCCATTACCTGATCGAGCGGTTCTTGATCAGCCCCGAAGCGGCCACGGCCGAGGCGCTGGCTGAGCTTCAGCAGCAGTTGGCTGGTCTTAGTGGGACGCTGGCAAAGCTGGGGGTGCGCTGGCCATGAACGCCACCGAGCGCGCCATGATCCTCGTCTGCCAGCTCTGGCACATCGCCGGCTGCCTGCAGCTGCTGCGGGGTGCGTGATGGCCAGGATTCGTACCGTGAAGCCTGAGTTCTGGTCCAGCGAGCAGGTGATGGAATGCTCGCCGATGGCTCGTCTGATGTTCATTGGCTTGTGGAATTTTTGCGACGACGCCGGCAATCACGTGGCCAGTGCCAAGACCATCAAGGCGGAAATCTTCCCGGGGGACGATATTTCCTCGGCGGATGTTCAGCGAATGCTCGACGAGCTGTCGTCGAATTCCTTGATCGCCTTCTATACCAACGATTCCAAGGACTACCTGCACGTTACTGGCTGGAAGAAACACCAAAAAATCGACAAGCCAACGTACAAACATCCGCCGTATTCGGATGATGCTCGGCGAGGGCTCGACGAGTCCTCACCCCCGGAAGGGAATGGAAGGGAAGGGAATGGAGAGGAAGAAAAGCTATCCTCACTTCGTTCGGATTCGTCCGACGCCGGCGGCGTGGACCTGCTTGGCGATGGAGCAGGGCAGGGCGAGAGGCCCGACCTGAAAACCCGCAAGACCGACCGCATTCGCCAGATCGCCGAGGATGCCCGAGGCGCCTACAACGCAACGCTGGCCAAGCCGCATGGGCTGCTGCCGGCCTGCACGGTGCTGAACAAACCTCGGCTCAAGGCCGTGGAGAAGGCGTTGCCAACCGTGCGGCAGCTCTGCCAGCGCCTGTTCCGCAGTGAGCGCGTGACGCCGCAGTTCTGGGCGCTGTACTTCGAAACCGCCGCTGACGACGACTTCCACTCTGGCCGGCAGCCGGGCGGCCCTGGCCACGAGAACTGGCAGCCAGATTTCGAATACCTGCTGCGCGAGGCGGTGATCGCCAAGCTCGCCGACCGGGCGCTGTCCGAGGTGGTCGCATGAGCGCCGCCCGTGACGAAGTGAGTCGCCTGTCTGCGCTGTACGGCGACCAGCAGCAGTTGCGCCTGCCGCCGCAGAATATCGAGGCCGAGCAGTCCGTGATCGGCGGGGTGATGCTGATCAATCGCGCCCTGTCGGAGGTGGAGGACCTGCTGCAGGAGGGCGACTTCTACCGCCGCGACCACCAGCTGCTGTGGCGCTGCATCAAACACTTGGCCGAGAAGCGGCAGCCGTTCGATGCGGTGACCATCGGCGAGTGGTTTGAGGCGCAGGGGCAGCTGGATCTGGTTGGCGATGGCGCTTACATCGTCGAGCTGGCCAACAACACCCCGTCCGCCGCCAACGTGCGGGCCTATGCCGAGATCGTGGCCGAGAAGGCCAAGATGCGCGCCCTGATCGATGTCGGTCACGACCTGATCGACGCCGCCTACAGCCCCGAGGGCAGGAGCGCACTGGATCTCGTTGGGCAGGCCCAGTCCCGCATCGGGGGCTTGCTGGACAACGAGCCCTGCGACCTGGAGCCGGTGGCACCGGTGATGGCGCGCGTGTTCGAGAAGCTGTCGAATGCGGCAGGCAACAGCGAGGGCATTTCCGGACTGTCTACCAGCCTGGGCGAGCTGGACGAGCTGCTGGACGGCCTGCTGGGCGGGCGGCTCTACGTGCTGGCGGCCAGGCCGAAGATGGGCAAGACCACGCTGGCCCAGAACATTGCCGAGCAGGTGGCGTTGCGTGCAGGTCGCTCGGTGGCGTTCTTCAGCTTCGAGATGAAGCCGGAAGAGTTGGGGATGCGCATGTTGGGCAATCTCGCCGGTGTCAGTGGCGGGAAGCTGCGCTCCGGCAAGCTCGACAACACCGACTGGCAGAACGTCACGCAGTGGACCCGCAAGATCGGCGAGGCCAACCTTCGGATCAGCCGGCCGCGCATCGCCAAGGTGCACCACGTCTGCGCCCAGGTGCGTCGGATGAAGGCGCAGGACCCAGCGCTGTCGCTGGTGGTGATCGACTACCTGCAGCTGATGCACGTGTCCGGCGACAACCGCGCCGCAGGCATCGGCGATATCACCCGCGCCCTGAAGCTGCTGGCCAGCGAGCTGGATATCGCTGTGCTGCTGCTGAGCCAGCTCAACCGCGACGTGGAGAAGCGTAACGGCGACAAGCGCCCAATCGTCGCCGACCTGCGCGACTCGGGCTCCATCGAGCAGGACGCCGATGCGGTGATCTTCATCTACCGCGACGAGATCTATCACAAGGACAGCCGGTGGGAAGGCACTGCCGAATTGATCGTCGCCATCCAGCGCGACGGCGCGCCAGGCACGGCCCGCGTGGCCTACGCCCCCGAGTACTTCCGCTTCTCGAACCTGCCCGAGTGGTGGGAGCCCAAGCAGTCGAGCGCTACGGCATCTGTCGGCAACGGCTCGCCGAAGCCTCGCCGAGGGCTCGCCGCAGCACTCTACCGTGGAGAGGACCAATGACCCTCACCCCAGCAGCAAAGAAGATCCGCGCCAAGCGCGCCCGGCGACCGGTGTACCTGATGGTGCGCAAGCTCGTGGACCCTGCCACCGGTGAACTGGTCGGCTGCCTGGTGCCGGCGAACGAGGTCGATGCCCGCTTGCTGCGGGAGCGCAAGTTCCACACCGGCCGCGAGGTGCGCGCCGAGCTGAAGCAGCCGCGCGAGGAATGGCAGCACCGCCTGATCCACAAGATCGGGCAGCTGATGGTCGACAACGTCGAAGGCTGGGAGCAGCTCGGCAGTCACGATGCGGTCAAGCGCCTGCAGCGCGAGTCCGGTACCTGCTGCGAGGAAATGGAGATGGACATTCCCGGGCTGGGCCGGTTGATGGTCATGCAGGCAGAGAGCCTGTCATTCGACGAGATGGAGCAGGACCGTTTTCAGATCCTGTTCGATGGCATCACCGAGCACATCGGCAAGCGCTACAGCCATGTGATGCTCGACGCAGTGCGCGCCGAGTTCTGGGAGATGGCTGGGACGAACCGGAGGGCTGCGTGATGTTCCCGGTGGCCAGCTTTGATCAAGTCCCTTTGGCGACGGCAAACGATCTACTGACACGGTGGGGCCATCGGATGGGTCCGCTATTGCGAGGCAATAGCCAGGCCCAGCATTGCCACGCGCTGGTGGTCCATGGATATCCAGTTGCCGTGGCCTGCACGTCGTCCCTGATCCGTGAATGTGTTGGCGGCGGTCTGGGCCACATGACGCGCGGTAACACCGTGGAGCTGTCGCGCCTGTGCGCAGCTGAGCCGTGGGCTTGCCGTGTGGCCCTGCGTCTCTGGCGTGAGTGCGTGTTCCCCGGTACCGGCGCCAAGTTCGCTGTCTCATACCAAGATGCCTGCATGCACAGCGGGAACACTTACCGCTTCGACGGATGGACCCGGGCCGGCTATAGCTCCAGCGGCACCGACAGCCGCACCGGCAGGAAAGGGCGGCGGAAATGGATTTGGGTTTGGGAGCTCCCGGCCCAGATCGAGGTTGCCGCCTGATGCGCACCAAGAACGCCAAGCCAATCACCCCGGCGGAGTCCGCTCACCTGGAGGCCGTGAAGTGGCTCCCCTGCAGCGTCTGCGATGCGCCGCCGCCCAGCGATGCCCACCACATCAATCAGGGCCAGCACTTCACGACCGTGGCCCTGTGCAAGGACTGCCACCAGGGCAGCTTCAATGGCTGGCACGGCCAGAAACGCATGTGGACGGTCATGAAGATGGATGAACTCGCCGCGCTGAACGTGACCCTTCGCCGGCTCAATCAAAGGAAAGCAGCATGATCACCCTGATCCTTCCGTATCCGATCAGCGCCAACCGCTATTGGGCGACCCGCGTCATCAAGCGCAAGGGGGCGAAGTTCTCGTCGGCCATGACCTACGTGACACCGGAGGCCGAGCGGTACAAGCGAGACGTGGCCATGCTGGCACTGGCCGCTGGCTTGCGCGCACCAGCAGCAGGCCGGGTAGCGCTTCTGATCCGGCTATTCCCCGAGCGCCCACAGGATTGGGCGCGACGCGCCCGCCGTGAACCGGACACATGGGACGACACCGTGCGCTGCATTGACCTCGGCAACTGCGAGAAGGTGCTGTCCGATGCACTGAACGGCATCGCATGGGCGGACGATAAGCAGCTGCGCCGGATCGTGCTGGAGCGCTGCGAGCCGGACGAGAAGGGCGCGCGAGTTGAAGTCGAGATCGAGTTTCTCGCGGCTGCACCGTCGTTGCTGGACAGGGTTGCCGCTTGAGCACTGACCGCATGTGGAAGCGCTACAAGGCCAGGGTTCGCCGCCTGGGCCGGTGCTCGGTGTGTCAGTTCCGGGAGCTGACGGACGGGACGTTCCATTGCGCACGAAACCAAGATCGGCAGGGCAGCTGCGACTCAGACGGTCGGCTGCCGGCGTTCCGTCTGGACACCGAAGTCCTGGACGAGCTGCGAGACGGGTAGGGCAGGAGGAGATATGGCCACGCCGAACCACGACAGCAACCGAGATCCAACGCCGCGCCGGCAGGTGGAGCGCCGCATCAAGCCGGCGTTCTGCCTGGCTGAGTGCGCCACGCTGCAGGTGCTAGCCGGGAAGCTGCAGAAGCGGATCCGGCAGACGCTGTATGCCCGTGGTGCAGGGACGATGGTGGCCATCAATGCCGAGGGCGAGGTGTTTCTGCTGATGGCTGGCGAGGCCCGGACGGACAAGTTCTACGCCGAGCACTACGGGATCGTGATGGGCATCTACGCCGAGCTGCCGATGGGCGGGGGCAATGCCACGGTCCCTGACCTGGAAGTGCTGGCCGAGGACATCCGGTTCCACCTGCCAGCCGGGGCGCTGGTCGATGAGCCTCCTGCAGCTGGCGAGCCAAAGCCGGTGCAGTTGGAGCTGGTATTCCCTCCGTTGCATGAGATGGCCATTGCCGCGTAATGGCGGCATGAGCGACCGCCAGACGCCCAACACCATCGAACCGATCACAGGAGCGCCGGCCGGGGCGCTATGGGTAATTCCGGCACGACCAGCGGGCAGGTGTCGGCAACAGCCCGCAGCCGACACGGAGGGGGCCGCGTGCGGCCGGTCGGGGGCCATGACCCTCGATGACGCCATGCCTTCCGGGAATCGGCGTTTCTCTGCTGTAGGGGGTTGATCATGCCGCCGAAGGCAAACAAGTCCGCCGCAAAGAAGGTGGCGGAGAAGCCGCAGGCCAAGAAGGGCGCAGGCGGCAGGCCCACCAAGTACAAGGCCGAGTTCGCCAAGCAGGCCAAGTTCCTCGCGGACAAGGGCTGCACTGACCCTGAGGTGGCCGCGTTCTTCGAGGTGGCTCTGTCCACCGTCTCCCTGTGGAAGCTCAAGCACCCGGAGTTTTCGGAAGCCCTAAGGCTGGGCAAGGCCGAGGCCGACGGACGGGTGGAGCGTGCGCTGTTCGAACGTGCCACCGGCTACAGCCACGCCGACACCCACGTCAGCAGCTACCTGGGCGAGGTCACGCTCACGCCGGTGATGAAGCATTACCCGCCTGACTCCACGGCGATGATCTTCTGGCTGAAGAACCGCAAGCCCGAGCATTGGCGCGACAAGCCAGAGGGATTCAACGACGACGCGCCGCCACCGGCTGCCGTCACTGTGACTGTGGTCAGCGGGCGGAAGCGTGCCAACCCTCAATGAGCCGCAGGCGGCTTACCTGCAGTTGCCGCACAAGTTCCGGGCGTTCGTCGGCGGCTTTGGCTCGGGCAAGACCTGGGTGGGCTGCGGCTCTCTGTGCCAGCACGCGTGGGAGTTCCCGCGGATCCCGTCAGGCTACTTCGCCCCGAGCTACCCGCAGATCCGCGACATCTTCTATCCGACGATCGAGGAGGTGGCCTTCGATTGGGGGCTGCGCGCACAGATCAACCAGTCGAACAAGGAAGTGCACCTCTACGCCGGTAGGCAGTACCGCGGCACGGCGATCTGCCGCTCGATGGACAAGCCGGCCAGCATCGTGGGCTTCAAGGTCGGCAAGGCCCTGGTCGATGAGATTGACACGCTGAAGAAGCAGAAGGCCCACGAAGCCTGGCGCAAGATCATTGCCCGCCTGCGCGTGAAGGCCGACGGCCTGCAGAACGGCATCGACGTGACGACCACGCCCGAGGGCTTCAACTTCGTCTACGAGCAGTTTGAGCAGATCCCCGGGCAGGACCCGAAGAAGGCCGAGCTGTACGGCAAGGTGCACGCCAGCACCTACGACAACGAGGCGAACCTGCCGGACGACTACATCGAGTCCCTGTTCGAGACGTACCCGGCGCAGCTGGTGAAGGCCTACATCAACGGCATGTTCGTCAACCTGACCAGCGGCTCGGTGTACCCGGCGTACGACCGGAAGCTCAACGGCACCTTGGCAACCATCAGCGACGAAGACCGCCTCCACGTGGGCATGGACTTCAACGTGATGAACATGACGGCCATCGCCTGCGTGATCCGGGCGGGCCAGCCATTCGCCCTGGAAGAGTTCACCGGGGTACGCGACACCCCGGCAATGATCCAGGCGCTGCGGGAGCGCTTCGGGGAACGCCAGATTGCCGTATACCCCGATGCCAGCGGCGAGAGCACGCACACCAACAACGCCAGCGTGTCGGACCTGGGCCTGCTGCGTGCGGCTGGGTTCGTCGTGCGCGTGCCGCCATCCAATCCCCGCATCCGCGCCCGCGTGGTCAGCGTCAACGCGATGCTGTGCAACGCCAAGGGCACCAGGCGCCTACGGGTGAATCCGATTGGCTGCCCGAAGCTCACCGAGGCGCTGGAGAAGCAGGCCTTCGACGCCAACGGCATGCCAGACAAGACCACCGGCTTTGACCACCAGCCCGATGCCCTGGGCTACTTCATCCACAGCAGATTCCCTGCCGTGGCCAGTGCGCGCCCGCCAAGCTCCGTTGAACGGCCTCGGGTGATCACGCCTCATAGCCGCCAATGGCTCGAATACAGCGACGCCGCAGCCGACGCGATGCAACGAAAGAGGGAAATGCTATGACCGGTCCCGGCGACCAGCTGGTGGAGGCAATCGAAGCGGACGAATTGGAGCAGGCGGAAGCCGAGCGCCGCGCAGCTGCCACGCTGGAGGAGGAGGGCGCGGTCAAGTCCTGGCTCAAGCGCATCGAGGAAGCCCGCGAGTTCGACAAGGACGCGCGCAAGGGCTACGCCAAGGACCGCACGTACTGCCAGGAGCGAGCCAACGCCGACGTCTACGACGTGCGTGTGCCTATCGCAGGCACCTATGTCGGCATCCTGACCACCTTCCTCTACGCACGTGACCCGGAGACCAGCGTTGACCTGGCCGAGGCCGTCTCGGCACGCGTGAAGGAGGATGCCAAGGCGTTCGCCACTACGCTGGAGATCGTCATCGGTCGCCTGTGGAAGAAGGGCAAGCTCAAGGCTGCTGCCGATCCGCTGGTGCGCTCGGGCCTGAGCGTGGGTATCGGCTGGATGAAGGGCGCATGGCACCGCGAGACCGGCAACAACCCGGCGCTGCAGCAGGAGATCGCCGGGTTGCAGTCCAGCCTGGCCGCCATCAGCCAGCTGCAGGCCGACCTTGCCGAGGGCATCGTGGGTGACGAGTCGGCGCAGCGTGCTGAGCTCGAGCAGCGTCTGCAGCAGGCCGAGGATGAGGCGCAGCGCATCATCTTCAACGCCTTGTGCATCGACTTTGTACGGGCCGACGACATCCAGGTGGCGCCCGAGTGCGCCTGCCTGCAGAACTACGTGGACAGCCCGTGGATCGCGCAGCGACTGTTCATGCCGGTGGAGAAAGCCAAGGCCACGTACCCAGACGCGGCAGAGCTGCTTGGATCTGCGACGGCCTACTTCCGCGTGCCAGGCAAGACGGTGGATGGCGCGGGCTTCGGCGGTGCTGCGGGCGCGGAGCAGGCTGATGCGTTCACCAAGGGCCCGGCCGGTGCCATCGACAGCAGCAAGGCCTGCGTGTGCGTCTGGGAGCTGTGGAACAAGGAAACCGGCCATGTGCTGACCCTGGCCGAGGGTTGCCCGCGCTACCTGCGCCAGCCCTTCAAGCCTGAGCAGCGCACAACCCGGTTCTATCCGTTCTTCAGCTGGGCGGTGATTTGGAACGATGGCGAGCGCCACCCGCAGTCGCTGGTCGACCGGTCCCGCTCATTGCTGGATGAGTACAACCGCACGCGCACCAACTTCCGCACCCATCGCAGCCGCGCCATCCCGAAGACGGGATTTGACCGCGGGACGATGGATCCTCTGGATGCCAAGAGGCTGGAAGATGCCTCATCGAACGAGATGGTCGGCCTGGACCTGCAAGGGCAGCGGCCTGACCAGGTGCTGTTTCCGATCAGCTATAACCAGATCGACCCGGCGCTATACGACACGCAGGTGATCCGCGCCGAGCTGGAGATGATCTGGGGCGTGCAGGAAGCCCTGTCGTCCAGCATCCAAGTGGCCAAGACCGCAACCGAGGCGGACATTCAGCAGCAAGGCACCGAGTCGCGCATCGGCTACGCCCGCGACAGTCTGGACGAGATGCTGTCCGACTTCGCGCGCTACACCGCAGAGCTGGCCACCTCCCCCAACGGGCTGAGTTTCGAGGACGCCGCCGGCATGGCCGGCGATGACGCCTTCTGGGTGAACATGCCCGAGCCCGAGCTGCTGGATAGCATGGTCCACGTGGATATCCGTGCCGGTTCCTCCGGCAAACCCGCGACGGCGCTGCGCCAGCAGCAGTGGTCGATCCTGCTGCCCCAGCTGCAGCAGGCGGCGATCCAGATCGGCCAGATGCGTGGTGCCTCGCCGCTGGACATCGCCAACTGCATCGAGCAGCTGGCCGTCGAGACCGTGAAGCGCGCCGGGGATACCAGCATCGACCCCTACAGCTTCATCCCGCAGGCGCCCCCGCAGATGCCTGGGCTGCCCATGGATCCTGCTGCCGAGCCTGCGCTGATGGGCGCAGATGGCCAGCTGCCCATTGATCCCAATGCCATGCCTGACCCGGCTGCAATCACGCCGCCGGCAATTACCCCTGTTTGACCCGACACGCCGCCAGCGAGGAGACACACGTGCGTATTGACCAGAACGAACCGGACACCACCACTGCCGTCGAGGATGACGGCTCTGCCGCAGCTGCTGCACAGGCAGCGGCCACCGTCGCCAGCAATGACGGCGCCACCGACACCGACGCACTCGATGCCTTCAGCCAGGGCGTGGAAGTGGCCCGCGAGCAGGAAGTGAGGGAGGAGGGCGGTGCACCTGCTGCTGCCACTGAAGGCCAGCCCGCTGGTGGTGCTGAATCTGATGCCGCTGGCAGCGAAGGTGCTGATGCAGCTGCGCCTGCTGCTGGTGCGGAAGGCGAGCAGGGCGGTGACCCTGACGCAGCGGCCCCCGCTGCAGCTGCAGCTGCCTCCAGCCAGCCCGACGCCATCGATGCCGAGATCAAGGACCTGGGCATTGCCAACGAGCGCACACAGAAGCGCTTCCGCGAACTGAGCGAGCGCGCCGCCGAGGTCGAAACCCTGCGGCCCGACGCCGAGCGCGGTCGGCAGTGGGAGGAAACGATCAAGTCCACCGGTGCCGACCCGCAGCAGATGGGCAATGCCCTGAACTACCTGGCGGCGATCAACTCCGGCGACCCGGCGGCAATGGGGCAGGCCTACGACTTCATGCAGCAGGAAATGGCGTGGCTGGCCAAGCAGCTGGGCCGACCGGCGCCGGGCTACGACCCGCTGGCCGAGCATGCCGAGCTGGCCAAGCAGGTTGCCGACGGCGACATGACGCGCGCCGCTGCGGAGGAATTGATCCGCACCCGCCGCGCCACTGCCCTGCAGCTGGACAGCCAGCAGCGCCAGCGGCAGCAGGCTGAGCACCAAGGCATGGCGCAGCAGGTCCATCAGGACGCGCTGCAGCAGGTCGGCGCACTCGGCCAGCAGCTGCGCGCTGCAGATCCGCAGTTCGAGGCCAAGTTCAGGCCATCCAGCCGATGGTTGCGGTGATCCAAGAAACACTGCCGCCGCAGCAGTGGGCCGCCGCTATCCACAAGGCCTATCAGGCCGCACCTGCACCGGTGGCTGCACCTGTGCAGCGCCAGCCTGCAGCAGCGCCGAACAACCCCGCGCGCGCCACCGGCGTGGACCTGAGTAAGGCGCCGACGAAGGACAACGCGTTCGACTTCGGTGTCGCTGCTGCCAAGGCGCAGGGCCGCTGATGCGCCGCCATCCCCTCGCGCTCGCCATCTGGCGGGTGCTCAACAACTGGAGCAAGCCGTGAACGAACAGATCATCGAACAGGAAGGCGTAAGCATGGATCTTCCCGCGCTGACCGGCGCAGATGCAGCTGCGGATGCCGACGGCACCGAGCGCCCCGACAATCCCGGCCTCAACACGAACGCCGCATAACCCCGTTGACTGGCATGCCGGCTGGCGCATATTGCGATCCAGCCGGCCAACGCCGGCATCGCGAGTGACGTAAGCCGGGTTCGCCGCCGGTAGCGCTGAAACGAGAGTCGCGCCCTCGGAACGCGAGAGACCACGCCCATTCGGGCTTCCTCTTTCCCTCCGAGGTGCGATATGCCTTTGACTCCCGCCCAGTTGGCCAGCGGCGCCAACTACCAGATGCAGTCCTATGCGACTGATGACCCCATCGACCAGTTCACCAGCGAGCGTCCGCTCGCCCAGTGGCTGATCGCCAAGAAGACCGAGACGGTCTTCGGCAACGGCATCTTCAACGAGAAGGTGCGCTTCACCAACGACAGCAACTACCAGAACTTCTCCGGCGATGACCAGGTGTCGTACAACCGAAAGGACACGGTGCGTCTGGCCCCATACCAGCATTACGAGGCGCACGACGGCTTCAGCCTCAACGAAACCGAGCTGGCCAACAACGGCATCATCCTGACCGACGACAAGTCGGCGCAGATGACCGACGCCGAGAAGATCCAGATCGTGGACAAGCTGCAGGAAGGCTGGACCACGCTGAAGGATGGCTTCCAGGAGAACTGGGACCGCGAGATCCACTTGGACGGCTCGGCCAACCCCAAGGCAGTGCCGGGCCTGGACGCGCTGGTCAGCACCACCCCCGCAGTGGGCGTGATCGGCGGCTTGGACGCTGCCAACGCGCCGTGGTGGCGCAACTGGGCCTCGATGGGCATCAGCACCGCGACCGCCGGCAACCTGATCTCGACGCTGGAAACGCTGTGGCGCCAGACCATCACCTACGGCAAGTTGGGCAATCCCGACTTCATCGTGGTGGGCTCGGCGATGTACGACGCAATCCAGGCTGACGCCCTGAAGGTCATGGGCAGGCAGATCAACCTGGGCCAGTCGTCCACCGGTGGCGTGACGTTGGACCCGAGCACCAAGGCGCTGGCCTTCAAGGGCGTGCCGGTGGTGTGGGATCCGACCTTCGACGCGCTGGACGAGGAGTTGGGTGCGATCACCTACCCGTGGAAGAAGCGCGGCTACTTCCTCAACAGCAAGGCCCTGCGCCTGCGCCCGGTGAAGGGCCGCTGGATGATCCGCCGCACCCCGCCGCGCGTGTACGACCGCTACACGTACTACTTCGGCCTGACCGCCGATTACGGCCTGACCTGCCGTAAGCGCAACTCGAACGCGGTTTTCAGCATCGCCTGATCACCCCAACGTGCCGGCGGGGTTACGCCTCGCCGGCCAGGAGAAAGAAATGCCGAACACCATCACCGTACAGGGCACGAACATCGTCGCCCTCAACAAGACGCCACTGCTGGGCGGCGAAGGGCGCGAAGGCTTGGCCCATCTCGGCGAAAACGCAGCGGTCACCACCGGCGTACTGCTGCAGGGCCATCCCGGCCTGGCCAGTGGCGCAACCCCGGCCACCGGTGACGCCGGCTGGGTGACGCTGCTGAGCGCCACCGCCACGCAGGGCCCGGTAGTCGAGATCGCTGATCTGCCGAAGTTCGTCAAGCTGGGCGCGGCTGCAACCGGCCCCATCACCCTGGAGGGCGTGCAGTAATGGCCAAGACCATCACCCTGACGCTGGTCACGCTGTTGATCGACCGTGACGCCAGCACCAAGTTGCCGACCACCGTGCCGGAATACGAGCAGTCCATCCTCGAAGAGATCTACGGTGAGGAGCTGGTGACCGAGCTGTCGACCGAAGAAGTGCAGGTGGACGACTTCGATGTCGGCATTGCCTTCGCCGGCCTGGTCAAGAAGTACGGCGGCAATGCGGATTCCGATGCGGCACGCGCCCGCTACTTCAACCGCGAGCGTGACTTGGAGAAGTTCATCGGCAACCGCCAGCCGAAGGCCGGCAAGGACGCACCGGCGGCTGCACCGGCCAAGACAGCGGCCGAGAAGAAGGCCGAGAAGAAGGCTGCCGAGGCTGCGGCCAAGGCCGGCAAGGACGCACCGGCGGCGACCGACTTCGCCGAGCTGCTGGCCGGTGATGTGGCCTCGATCACCGAGAAGCTGAAGGACCTGACCGATGCGGACCTGGTTGCCATCGAAGCGGCAGAGACCGAAGGGCAGGCCCGCGAAGATCTGCTGGCCGCGATCGATGACGAGAGCGAGTCCCGCAAGCAGTAACCCGACCCGCTGGCGGCGGTGACGGCGGCCGGTCGGGGGTGACTCCGGCCGGCCTTTTCTTTGGAGGAATTCCAGATGCTTGATGTCCACGTGCTGGTGATGGACTACACCCCGGCCGAGATCGTTGCTCAGTGCCGGGCTTCTATCGAGGCGGCAGCCGCGCAGGCTGGCTACCCAGTGGCCGTGCACTTCCTGCCTGGCGTTGTTGGGCATCTTGGACGCGCCCGCGCGAACGGCTACGCCATGGGCTCGCATCCCTACGTGACGCACGTGGATGACGACGACTGGGTTGAGCCTGGAGCATTCGCAGCTCTTGCCGACTTCCTGGCCAATGGCGTGGAGGCCGTCACCACCGGTGAGAACCACGTGCACGCCGCTGGCACAGTGCCGGCGCCAGATTCGCGGCATCACCTGGCCGTCTTCCGCCGCCAGTTTGTGGAAGGTCTTGGCTACGCCAGCTTCCGGTTCTATCCGGACCAGTACCTGTTGAGCATGTGCGAGCCGGTCCATGTGCCGGCCTGCCTTTACAACCACCGCATCGAGGCCAACAGCGGAAGCCGCAGGCAGCGTAGGGCCCATGCAGGCGCCGCACGCCGAGAGCTTGCTGCGATTCGTCGTCCGGATCTCGCCGTACTCGAAACAGCTTCCGCGGCTGAGCTTGCAGCTGCGATCGACCGAGAAGTGAGGAGCCGCTGATGGCCAATCTCCTGAATAACCCGGACCTCTGGGTCGTGACCGGCGCCGACTATTCGGGGGGAGCCTGGCATCTCAATATCGATGGCGCCCACTCTGAGCGGCCCAATGGCAACCTCACCACCAGCTACTCTCCCGGAGCCGGGAACCTGGTTGCGGGCACCGTCGCCTATGAGGTAACCGACTACGACTCCCCGCTGGACTACCTGTACTGCGTGGTTTACGTGAGTGGCAAGCCAGGATTCAGCCAGCTCATCTATTCCCCGGGAGATCCATTGCCCAAGTCAGGGAGCTTCGACTTCAGCGTGTCGACGGATGGTGGTGCCTACGTGTCCATTGGCGCCGGCACGGACGCCAACAGCGACCCCGCATACAACGTCACTGGCCAGTACATCTCCATTGGCGAGCTCTCCATTACGCCTACGGCAGATCCCCCGACCCCGGGCACGCGCTACAACTGCGAGTGTGACGATGGCCAGCCGACGGTCACGCTGCAGCAGATGCGCAACCGGCTCGCACGCCGGCTTGGGTTCTCGGTGCAGGTCAGCATGGGGGCGTTGCCTCCGGGCATGCCGGAGCTGCTGGACGATTTCATCCGCAGTGCGCATGAGCTGATGTACCACCGCTACTCGGTGATGCGCCTGCGCCGCATGTTTACCTGGGACATGGTGGCTGGACAGCAGTTCTACGATATCGATGGCAACCGCGATGACTGCCCGCGCATCCTCAACCCCGACAAGCTCGAATGGGTTGGGATCTCCCAGGGCGATTCCAGCTGGCGTCCGCTGATCTGCGGTATCAACCCGGTCCTGTATGGCTCGGCGGCAACGGGCATTCCTTCGCACTACGAGATTCGGCAGTGCATCGAAGTCTGGCCGGCACCCGCGGACGACACCTGGCAGCTGCGCATCAAGGGGGATTTCGGCGCGACCACGCTGGAGGCAGATGACGACGTGCTCACGGCCGACCCCGAAGCCGTGTTCCTGCAGGCGCTGGCCAACGCCAAGGCGCATTACGGCCAGGCCGATGCCGCCAACTACGCCAGCCAGGCCACGGCCTACGTGCGCAGCCGTGTTGCCGGCTCGCATCAGACGCGCCGGTACATTCCCGGTAGCTGCGTGCAGCCGCCTGCCGTGCCTCCGCTGCTGAAGGAGGATTGAGCATGCGCATGCAAGCACTCACGGCGGTAAAGGCCGGCATCACCCGCCTGCGGGATAAGGGCGGGGCATCTCCGGATTCTGTCTACGATCTGCTCAACGGCTACGTGACCGCGGCGCGAACGATCGCTTGCCGGCCCGGCACGCGTATTGACGTCGAGTTGCCTCCCGCGACGAAGGGTCTGGTTTGGTTTCACAGTCACTGGGTCGCTTTCTCACATGTGGTCACCGCCTCGGTCGACCCCGAGGTTGAGATCGAGGTGATTCGGCATCCGACGGCGCCGGAGACACCGCTGCAGGATATTCATTTCGCCATGCCGTTCCTTGGTTACCTCTACGTGGTCGCAGAGTTCGAGGACGGCTTGGTCCGGCATTACTGGCTCGAAAAAGGTGAGCCGTGGGTGGCCGGACGCATCTACCTTCCTGGGACGTTGGTGCGCCCCACAGTGGATATCGGCATCGTCTACCGGGTCGAGTCGGACCGTGCAGGCTATGTGCCATGGGCCCCGAATGTGGCCCGGGCAGAGGGCGATGTTGTGGTGCCAACCACGGACAATGGCTACCGCTACGTTGTGTCAGGGGTAGTAGGCAGCAGCCCGCGCTCAGGCACAAGCGAGCCGGCGTGGCCCACCAATCCTGGCGAAACCGTGATCGAGGACGTAACAGGGCAGGGCCAATACGAGGTTGCTGACGGCAGTGGGGGCTCCAATAGCTCCGTTCCGCCCTCGGTCTCGGATCGATACGGGAAGGGCAACTCCAACAGCACGGAGGCGCGGTAATGGCTTACCCAACCTGGCAACCCGGTGCGCTTTACCAGCCCGGCGACGTAGTGGTGCCGATCACCATGCCTGCGCCGACCTCGGCTGTCGTGGTCAATGGCGAATTTACCGATGGCGCAAACGGCTGGGTTTTTTCCGGCGGCGCCTTTTATTCGGGGCACGTGTCCAAGGGCAACTGGCCCACTTGCGTCGAGCTTCCCGGGAACGTTCCGGAAGGTTTGGCGCTGAACCAGACGCAGTTGGTTGTGCCGCCCGGCAAGAAGATCACCGCCGCGTGCTTGATCGAGCAGGGCGCGTCAATCGTGGGCGCGACACGCGGCTGGGTGGAGGTCCATTGGTTTGGAGCCGGGGACACCTTGCTGCGAATCGACAAGGGCAATGCGATCGATGAAGGAAGCGGCGGCGCCGTCCATCGGTCGACCTGCGTTTCGGTCGCGCCGGAAGGTGCGAGTTACTGCCTCACCGGCGTAGCGCTGTGGTCGGTGGCCGATCACAACCACGCAATATGGGGCGGCAATCTCTGGGTCGAGGGAGCATTTTCTGGGCTTCCAGCAGATCTGGCCTATAAGGCGGTGCAGCCGGAGTCCGGCTTCTCTGATTCGGACGAGCCGGCGTGGCCCCCGCTGCTGGGCCAGACCGTGGTCGATAACGAGGTCACCTGGGAGGCAATCTCCGCAACCCGCGTCGAATGGAAGGCGGAGCCGCTCTATGTGGCCGGTGACGTAGAGCCGGAGTGGGTCGACGATGTCGGCGGCCTGGTAAAGGACGGCACCGCCACCCTGCGCGCCATTTCCCGGCGAGTGGAGGACGAAAACTGCCCGAATACGAAGATCGTAGCGATCGCATCGTCCAAAGTGTTCTGTGCGGACGACGACATTGTTCGCTACAGCGCCACGGTCAACCCACTGGACTGGAGCAGCGCCGACGATGCCGGCTACCTGCCGACGGGGCTGCAGAACTACGGCTCGAACCCGGTTGCCGCAATGGGGCTGTACCGCGCCAATCTCATCCCATTCAACGCCGAGGCCTTCCAGCTATGGCAATTGGACGAGGACCCGGCGAGCATGGCGTTGCTCGACGCGCTCCCCATGGGCAGCACGCAGCACCACGCGATGGTGCCGGTGTCCAATGACCTGTTCTTCCTGGCATCTCAGGGCGTGCGCACTGTCGGCATTGCCGCCAGTAGCACGAATTTCCAAGCTGGCGACGTCGGCATGCCCATTGATCCCCTCGTGCAAGCGGCGATGCTCCGGGACACAACGCCGGTGGGCCTCTACTTCCCGGCCGCAGGCCAGTACTGGCTGATGTTCCCAGCCGACGGCAAAACGGAAGCGTTCGTCTACTCAATGACCCGCATCGGCCAAGTGGGCGCATGGTCGCGCTATGTGTTCCCGTTCGAGGTTCAGGACTGGGCAATCGCCGGAGATTCGCTATTTCTGCGTTCCGGTGACTTCATCCATCGCGTTGACGATTCTGTGATGGGTGACGAAACCCTGGTCGACATGGGCGGCGAGTTGCCGGTGCGCAGCGTCGTGCCCTTCCCAGGCCTGATCCGGTGGCCTTGGCTGGACTTCGGGCAGCCGGGCGTGACGAAGCTGCTGTATGGCTTCGACATCGTCGGCACTGGCGCGGTCTCAGTATCCTTCGGCATCGACCAGGCCAATGGCGGCCTGTTCACGCCTGGGTTCCTGGTGCCGGCGGATACGGTGCCTGGCATGGTTATCCCGATGCCCTTGGCTGCTCCATCGCTGGCCGTCGAGCTGCGCTATGACGGTTCCGAGCGCTGGCAGTGGAATGCGATCCAGCTCTACCTCCAGGACAGCCGGCCGATGGCCTGATGCTCCGTTGAACCGAAAGCGGGCTGGCCGAGCATATCGGCATGAAAACAGCTCGCCTTCCCTCGAATGTGATCCCCTGCAGGCCCCAACACCTGATGTATCTGGTGCAGCGCATGCGCGAGGACGAACGCGCGCAGTTCATTGCGCTTAGCGGGCTGGAGGCCTTTGACGAAGACGCCGCGGTGCGCTGGTTCATCGATGCCGCACACCAGAGCGGCCTGTATGCGGTGACCGTCCTCAACGACGACAACACGCCGGCCGCAGCGGGTGGTTTCCAGCCGGCCGGGGTGGGCGTCTACCAGGCGTGGATGGTGGGCACGACGGAGGGCTGGGCCGGGCAATGGCGTTCATTGACCAAGGCCACGTGCTGGCTGATCGAACGCATCTTCGAATCCGGGGTCCATCGAGTGCAAACCACTGCTATTACCAGTCGCGAACTCGCGATCGAGTGGTTCGAGCGATCGCTGGGGTTCAAGCCGGAGGGCGTGTGGCGCCATTACGGCATCAGGGGCGAAGACGTCGCCCTCTTTTCCCGTTTGCGAGGTGAATGATGGGCGGCGGCGGATCCAGCGAGGCAACCAACAAGGCGAACCAGGCTGAAGGCCTGCGTCAGTCCAACATCAACCGCTCGGTGCAGCAGATCAACCAGATCTACGGCAGCCCGCAGCGTGAAGCCGACATCAACGACTTCCTCAGCGCCAGTCGCAGCTTCTACCGGCAGAATCTGGACCGGCAGAAGGCGACGGCCGACCGCAGCCTGAAGTTCGCCATGGCGCGCAACGGGTTGTCGGGCGGGTCGGCATCGATCGATGCCAATCGCCAGTTGGGTGAGGACTTCCAGCGCGGCGTCCTGTCTGCCGATCGACTTGCCCAGGGCGCAGCGAATGATCTGCGCAGCGCGGACGAGCAAAGCCGGATGAATCTGATCAGCCTGGCCCAGTCGGGAGCGGACACCACCACCGGCGGGTCGCGCGCCGCAGAGAGCCTGCGCGCCAATCTTGCTGGCGCCAATGCCAGCTTGACTACGGACGCGCTGGGCGACGTATTCGGTGGGCTGTCGAAGATCTATGAGAGCAGCAGAAACAGCGCTGCCGAGCGTCGCGGTAATCGCGACATCTACAACCTGCTGTACACGCCGGGTTTTGGCCAAGGGGGTCGGTAATGGGTGCCGAAGCAATCTGGATTCCACTGGCGATGTCGGCGCTCGGCGCAGGCATCAACTACACCGAGCAGCGGAAAGTAGCAAAACGCCAAGACAACATTCTGGCCGGGCAGATTCAGCAGAACTCTGCCCGCCAAGCCGAGGCGGACCGGGCAGTGTCCGACACGCTGCGCAACGCAGCCGCATCCACCAGCGACGACAGCAGGGGCAGCGCCGCCGCGCAGTATTTGGACCAGGTGCGCGCGGCGCAGGCTGGCGCCACGCGCGGTCTGGGGCAGGTGGGTGCCGTCAGCGGCGCGTATCAGCAGGCAGCTAATGACGCGGCGTTGGGCGTTGGTGACTATGCCGCGCAGACGGCCAATCTCATGGCCCGGATCGATGCCCCGGCCCGGCAGCGGCAGCAAGAGGCGCAATCGAGCGACCAGCTCCGTTCCGAGCTGGGCTTGATCGGGCGGAAAGCAGCCGGCGATGACTACTTGGCGCAGCTGCGCCTGCGCAACGTTCGTGCCAATCCGTGGGCGGGTGTGGCGGCCCAGTTGATGGGCGGCGCGGCACAGGGTATGGCTGGCCGGGCAGGCGCTTCGGCGGGTGCTTCCGGCGCTGCTGCCGGCAGCACCCAGAACTTCGGCAACAACGCGGGCAGCTGGTTCAGTGATCCGTCCTTGTGGAGGAGCGCGTAATGGCTGGCTGGGATGAACTCGGGCAGGTGCTCGGCGGTGGCTTGAATACTGAGGCTGCATATCAACGCGGGCAGACCAGGGCGGCGCAGCTGGAGGGTTTGATTGCCCAGGCTCGAATCAAGAAATCCGAAGCCGATGCGCGGGCGAACCTGCCGGGCGCTTTGACCAAGCTGGATGCCCCGGCGGACCTGGCCACGTTGTTTGCCGCGGGCATTGATCCTCGCCAGTTGTCTGGCTACACCGGCGACGTGCAGGAGCAGGGTTTCCGCGGTGATGCCGCGTCCCGCGCCTTGGCTGGCGATTGGGGCGGTGCCAACGCGGCACTGATGGGCATTGCCAATGGTCCGCAGCAGTTGGCCAAGATCGAGGGCCAGAACCTCCTCGAGAACGTGTTCCTGGAGGGCGGCGGCGGTATCAGCACCACGGAGCAGGGGCGAGCTGGCATGGCCGCTGATGCGGCGCGCGCCCGAGCATCCGATGCCAGCGCGGCGAACAGCTACGCAAGCGCCAGTCGGACCCGCCAGGCGACCGGCATCGACGCGGCAGAGTTCGGTATGAAGCGTGCGGGCCAGTGGAATCCCGGCGGCGCCAGTTCTGCTGGTGGTGGCGGACAGAAGCCCTTGCCCGTCGGCGCACTGAAGGAGCTGCTGGGCGTCGAGGATGCGCTGGGCTCCACCCAGGTGATGAGCGACATCATCCAAAAACACACCGGGCGCCTAAACGACGGATCCCTGCAGATCAGCCCTCTGAACGCAGCGTTGGCTTGGGGGCGCACAAAGGTCGGCCAAGCCACCGGCGGCGACGTGGCGCTCAATGAGTGGGAAGCCGACAAGACGAAGCTGGTCAATGAATCGTTGCGCTTGAACAAGGGCGTGCAGACCGAAGGTGATGCCCAGCGTGCTATCGCGGAGTTGATGGGGGCGAACGATGGGGCCACCGCATCTCGTGCCCTGCGGCGCCTGGCCGAGCTCAACACTCGCGCCGTTGAGCTGCAGCAGCGCAAGGCGGGCCTGATCAACGACAACTACGGTCGGGCGACAAGCCCGAGTTCGGCCGGCGACGCGTTCTTCGGCGGTCAGGCTGCGCCGGTTGCTGCGCCTGCTGGCTCTGATTTCAGCAACCTTTGGAAGTGACCCATGGCCAAGAAGTGGTCCGAAGTTTCCCAGTCCGACGCGTTCCTGGCTCTCCCGCCGGAACAAAAGGAAGCGGCGCGCACCCAGTATTTCGATCAAGTGGTTGCGCCACAGATTGGCGACTCGGCGCAAATCGCGGCTGCCCGTCGTCAGTTTGACGCGGAGACGAAGATCACCGATCTCGCCCCGGTGAATGCCGCGCCGCCTGACTTCTCTGATGTAACCGGTTCGGCTGACTCCACGGCAGCCCAGGTGATGGGTGACGGGTGGCAACCGGGATTCCTGCGCGACGTGGCCATGGGCGGGCGATCTGTCATTCAGGGTGCCGGTTCACTGCTGGGTGCCTTTGGCGGTGATGCGTTCAACTACGCGGTGACCGATCCCATCAGGAAGCTGATGCATTCGACCGACGTGGCGGATGTGGTGGCCGGTCGCGATGGCTTTGTGCCGACGGCGTCCTACCGTGACACCGGCGCCTGGCTCGCCGACAAGCTGGGCCTGCCCAAGCCGCAGACCTCCACCGAACGGGTCTACAACGACATCAACGAGGCCCTGACCGGCACTGCGCTGACCCTTGGTGCAGGCGGGCTGATCAATGCTGGCCGATCTGCCGCAGCTTCGCCGACGGTTGCCAGCCGGGTAGGTGACTTCCTGACCGCGCAGCCGGTTCTGCAGACGGTGGCCACGGCGACTGGCTCCGGTGCAGCGGGCGCTACCCGTGAGGCCGGCGGCGGCACTGGAGCGCAGCTGGTAGCGGCCCTGGCCGGCGGCTTGGTTCCCGGCGCTGCAACGGCAGTGGTTCCCAAGGCGGCGAGCGGCATCGTTCCTGCGGCTGCCAGCGCTGCAGTGCGTCGGGTTGCCCGCGGCAGTGACCCATCGGTGATCCAGCAGACGCTGGACGCCTTCCAGAACGCCGGCGTCCAGCCCAGTGTTGGCCAGGCCACAGGCAATCGGTTCCTGCAGGCGGCAGAGACCATGCTGGGCAGCGTGCCCGGCTCGGCAGGGCGGATCGACAAGTTCGCGCAGGGGCAGGCGGCGCAGTTCGGAGACCGCATTGATGAGATCGCCAGTGCATTGGCCCCTGCCGGCCAAGTGGTCGACCCGGAGACCGCCGGCCTGGCGATCCAGCGGGGGATTACCGGCGCCGGTGGCTTCAAAGAGGCTTCTCGTGCAGAGAGCAACGCTTTGTACCGCCAGCTTGATGACCTGATCCCCGGGGATGCCCGCGTTGACGTGAGCAATGCCCAAGCTGCGCTGGCTGATTTGAATGCCGCCATTCCCGGAGCGCCAAGCACCTCGCGATTCTTCCAGAACGGTCGGCTGCAGGGTATTGAAGGGGCGTTGGCGCAGGACACCCAGGGCATTGAAGGCGTCCTGAGTCGTCCGGGTATGCGCGATCAGGTGGCAGATTTGCGCACAGACCTGCAAGGTCAGGCGGCCGTGCGACGCGGTGAGCTGGCCCAGGAAACCAACCAGCAGCGGCAGGAAATGCTGGCTGCCTCTGGCCAAGAGCGCGACGCACTGGTCGCCGAGCAGGAAGCATTGCGGGACAAGCTTTCCTCGATGATCGAAACGCGCCGGGCAGAGTTGGTGCAGCAGGCTGAGGAGCAGGCGCGCGGGCTCTACGCCGAGCAATTCCGCATCCAGCAGGAGAACCAGCGGCGGCAGCTGTTGGGCATGAACAATCTGGAGCCAGAGCTGTCGGACGCCGACATTGCTTCGCGCATCCCGACTCGCGCCCAGATCGACGCACAGCTGCCAACGCAAGCCGACATTGAGGCCCAGCTACTTTCAACGGCTGATATCGATGCCAAGGTGACCTCGCCTCAGCAGATCAACCAGCAGCTGACGCCGGATGCATCCATCACCGATGCAAACTTCGGGCAGGACTACGTGGAACGGCAGGTGCAGCAGTTCCTGCAGCAACAGGTCGATGGGAAGCTGCCATACGAAGCGCTGCAGAAGCTGCGGACTTTGGTGGGCCGGGAGATCGACAACTCAAGCCTGGTCAGCGACGTGCCGCGCAGCAAATGGCGCAGCCTGTACGGCGCGCTGTCCGCCGACATGGAGCAGGCCGTAAAGGCGACGGGCAACCCGAAGGCCGTGGAGACCTTCGAAGCAGCCAACAAGCACCACGCTGACTACATCCAGCGCCTAGAGCGCATTGAGACCGTGCTCAACCGTAACGGCGGTGAGGACATCTACAACGCAGCCACCCGGGGCCTGAAGGAGGGCGCCACGATGCTGCGGGAGGTCATGCGCTCCCTGCCGGTGGAAGACCAGAAGATGGTCTCGTCGGCGTTCATCCGCCGCATGGGTCGAGCGGTCGGCAGCCAACAGGATGACCAGGCCAGCCTGTTCTCGATGAACACCTTCCTGACCAACTACGCCAACCTGAGCCCGCAGGCCAAACAGGTGCTGTTCAAGAGCTACGGCCCCGAGTTCGCCGAGAACATGGAGACCATCGCCAAGGCCACATCGAAGATCCGGGAGGGGTCGCAGGTGTTCGCCAACCCGTCGGGCACGGCGCGGCAGGGAGCGCTGATTGGGCAGATTGCGACGACTGGTAGCGCGATCGGCACCGCCACAATGGCGGGCAGGCCGGATATGGCGCTGCTGGCATTGCTTGTATCGGGGGGGAATGCGGTGCTGTCGAACCTCACCGCGAGGGCGTTCACAAACCCAAGGGTGGTGAAGTGGCTGGCGAACACAACAAAGCAGCCGTCTGGTGACATTGCCGCTCAGCTGAACACCCTGCGGAGGATCGGCCAGAACAATGACGATCCGGAGGCCGCTGAACTAGCCGAGGAACTGCGGGCTGAAATTACTGAAAAATGAGGTAAAGAAGGGTGCCGAGGGCGGTTACGGTGACTCCTGCCGTGATCGCCCACTTCCACATAAGCGGCATGACCGGCTCGCCTGGGCCGTGTTGGATGTCGCGGTCATAGGCAGCCTCCCGCTTCTCCCGCTGGATCTCGTCCCAAGACTTCGGGGTCCCGTACTCGGTTTTCGTCCAGTCCTTCACGTCAAAGCCCTGCTATCCGTACCGTTGGGCGGAGGATAACAGGGCTTCGGAGGAGGTGCCTGTGGATGGGGCAGCTTCTACACCTTCGACAGAATGCTAAGGGGGAGGGCCTTCAGTAGCGCCACTAGGGCCGTGCGCGGAGTCTTGGATACGAGCATCGTCAGGACGCAGATGCCCAACCAAATCCCGGCAGCGGCAAGCGCGTAGCCCCCGAGTGTCGTCGACACGAACACTGAATTCATTTACCCCCCCAATTGGATCTGATCCAGCCAGCACCCCTTTGGCCGGATCGTAGCACCGGATGGGGCGGGGCGCCTGTCGGGTCGACGGTGCTGTCGGGGCAGCCCTGACACATACGGCCGTTCGTCGGGAAATATCAGCCTAAATCAACGCCGAATGAGACTGGCTATTGAAGATCGGTACACGTGCGGTTAACAATCGCGCCACCCGCGGGAACGGGGGCGTCATGTTGGCTTCATGGCATATGACTTCTAATGCCACTCAACCAGCACGCTGATACTGGGGATAGACGGAACTGTGACAACTCACCTCGCACCAATGACGATTTTCAACGACCTGCTTGAGAAGGTGGTTGAGGGCATGCATCGTCCGATTCCTGAAATGGAATTGCGACGCATCGAAAAGAAGGCTGAGGCCCTCAAGGGCGCTGATTACTCTGGATGGTTTGACATCCGCTCGGCGGTTGCTGCATTGCGTGGCAACTATATTGAGTGTGACCAGTGCTTTGAGAATGCACTGAGGCATTCCGATGAAAAGTCCGGCACAGTCATGCGGTACTTGATTCTGTGTGGCGGCCTGGGTCGGAATGAGCGGCTGAAGGAGCAGTTTGAACGCTTCGCACCACTGTTGCGCAATGACCCTACGGCTATAAGGCACGTAGCGTCACTGCTTGTAGGAGCTGGCTATGTCGCATCCTCAAAGCAGTTCTCGGGGGAATTGCTGCGCCTCAAAGACGAGGAGCGCGATTCTGATATCTGTTCCCTGTCAGTCGATATCGTCGACGACTCGACAGATGGCAATGGCAATGGCATTAAAGAGGATGCCGTAGCTCAAGTTGTTTCATTCGTGCACGGTTTCCTGCGCGCGCGTGGCGGATTTCCAAATTCGATCACATCCTCAATTGTTCAGTATGAAGACGGCAATGCTGGCCTTCATTACAGGTTCCAAGTCGAAACGAACTCTGAGGGCGCAGCAGATCTGGAATGGGCTATGTTTGAGGCTCTGGCGGAGAAGGAGTTTGAGGCAGAAGTCAGTGGTGCACTATCGTTTTCTGTTGTGGCTGGGGGGCCATGATTCTGCATGAGCGTTACGCACAAGGACTTGAGAAACTACGCAGCAGGGATCGCCGAAACCGACTGTGACGAGACCCATATTCGCTCATCAATCAGTCGAAGCTATTACGCGGCGTTTCATGCAGCTCTTCCGCTTGTGGGAAAACTGCCTGAGTGCTCAAAGATCGGCGACGCCGCTCGAATCTCTCATCATGAAATGGGTGAGCGTCTGCGTGCTTGGGATGTGGGCAGGATTGACCCCCGTCTTGCGAAATTGAAAGTTACCGCAAGAACTCTCGCAACCGCCATGAAGGCTGCACGTGCAGCTCGCGTTCAAGCGGACTACGATATCGATATCGATCTTGTGAAAGCAGATGCACGTGCGCAAGTTGAGAGAACGAGCAAGATTCTGCGAATGATCTTGCAGATTGAAGGCGAGATCCAGCGGCCCGCTGCCTCCGTTCAGAGATAGTTTCGAGCTGTAGTCAGCCCCGCTCCGGTGGGACTTTTCTTTGCCCGTTGAACCACATGAGCGCAAGCTCAGCATGTCCCCAATCCAACAGGGGCATGCAGACAAATGGCCGAGATTTCAGAGACCCAAGCAGGCGGGCGCAACGTCCGAGCATTCCTGGACATGCTCGCCTGGTCCGAGGGCACCGATAACGGCCGGCAGCCCACGCGCGATCGAGGCTATGATGTGATCGTCGGTGGCCAGCTGTTCCGCGACTACGCCGATCACCCGCGCGTGCTGGTCGACCTACCCAAGCTGCGGATCCAGTCCACGGCCGCCGGCCGCTACCAGCTGCTGCGCCGGTACTTCGACGCGTACCGCAAGACGCTCAACCTGCATGACTTCTCGCCGCTGAGCCAGGACCTGATCGCGCTGCAGCAGATCCGCGAGCGCGGGGCATTGCGGTTGATCCAGACCGGCAAGATCGCCGAGGCCATCGCCAAGGTGCGGAACATCTGGGCGAGCCTGCCGGGCGCCGGGTATGGCCAGCATGAGCAGAAACTGGACCGCCTGCTGGACGTGTACCGGCAGGCCGGCGGGGAGGTGGCCTGATGATGGATTCTGACCCGAGCGCGACTGCCCCGTGGTGGGCTGCCGGCGGCGCATTTGCGCTGTGGGCGGTCCGCGAAATTTGGGGTGTGATCAACAGCCGGAAGAAGGACCGAACGGAGACCGACGCCAACGTCACGCTGGTGGGCGGCCTGACCGAGCGCATCGAGCGGCTTGAGCAGTCCCAGGCGCGCGTCACTGCTCAGCTGGATGAAGAAATCAAGCTGCGCCAGGCTGCACAGGAAGAGGCGCACCGGCTGCGGCTGCGGGTGCTGACGCTGGAGAGCGCCATGCGCTCGGTCGGCGCGGTGATCCCATTGGAGCCAACGCCATGATCAACCTCGATCCGCTGCGGCCATACGCCCACCTGATCCGTTGGGCCCTGATCGCCCTGCTGGCCCTCCTGCTGCTGGTGCTGGGCTACCGCTGGGGCTCTGGCCACTGGAAGGGCGAGTACACGGCCGAGGTAGCTGCGCGGGCAGCCGACAACGCAGCCCATGTCGCGACCCTGCAGCGCCTGGCTGATGCCTCTGCCCTGGTGGCGGCCAAAGCCAAGGCCGCATCCACCGCTCTGGCCAAGAGCCGTGCCGAATCCGACGCCAACTATCAAAAGGCCCTGAACGATGCGAAGCGTGCCGAACGTGATCTTGCTACTGCTCTGCGCCGCGGTGATGTGCAGCTGCAGCCGCAGTGGTCCTGTCCTGCGACCGGAACCGGCGCCAGTGGTTCTGCCGCCGATGCCCTCCAAGCCGGTGCCGCAGGGCGCTTCAACAGTGCGGCAAGAATTGTTGCAGCAGCCGACGCAGACGCAGCGCTGATCACCTGGCTGTGGGATAGCTGGAGGGCCGACCGCGATGCGGTGATTGTCGCAGGGTGTGCCGTCGAGGCAACGCGCTGATGGCAGGTCGCAAGATCAAGCTGAAGGACCAGCTGGGGCGGGTCATCAGCGTGCCCGTGGCCACGCCACCGGCTGCGCCTGTGACTCCACCGGTAACGCAGCCGGAGACGCCACGGCCTACTGCGACTGTCTGGAAGCTGATCCGCGAGATCCCGGCGAACATCCAGAAGCTGGCCAAGCTGGTCGGTACCGGCTTCCCGACGCGCGGCCCGGACGGCGAATGGTTCCAGCGGCAGATCGAAGCGGGCGAGGGCATCGATGTTGCCGATGGCGATGGAGTCGCTGGAAACCCGAGCGTTGGCTTGGCCGAGCTGACCGATTCCGGCGGCGGCACGTTGCAGAAGACCCTGCGCGACGACTACGGGCGCCTGGCTGGCACCAGTGAAGCGACCACGTCGGATCTCGCCGAGGGCGGCAACCTTTACTACACGAACGCAAGGGCCGATGCGCGAGCTGCAGTGGCTATCGCTGCTCACGTCGCCGCGGCCGACCCGCACTCTCAATATTTTCCGAAGCCGAGCGGCACTACCGCACAGCTGGTTCGTGGCAACGGCTCGGTATCAAATGCGCTGACTGGACCCATTTCCGTCACGACTACGAGCGACGCCGTGGTCGGGTCGGGCCTGACCATTGTCGGTTTCACTTCGGGGTCCGCTACCGTCGGCGCAGCCGCCAATGGCCGCATGACGCTCACCAACACTCAGTCTACAGACACGCTGATCGACATCGACCCTCAGCCGGGCACTAACAGTGCAACCTCGCAGTTCCGATTCTTCCGCAATACGAATACGACAGGCTCCGCGCGCTTCACGGTGTATCTCGGCGACGGCTCGGCGTCGAACAACGCAGTGATCGCAGGAAAAGGCGCCAATTCATATGTATGCGCAAACAACGGGAACTTCGGCGTCGGCACAGCCGCTGCTGTTGGTGCGAAGCTGGTGGTCGCGGGCGACTACGCCCCAAGCACCGACAACACGTTCTCGTCCGGAACGGCAAGTCTGCGTCACAGTGTTGTATGGGCGGGGACTGGCACGATCAGCATATCGGACGCCCGCGAGAAAACCTCAGTTCGTCCGTTCACTGCTGCCGAGCTAGCTGCAGCCGCAGAGCTGGGCAGGGAGATCGGGGTTTACCAGTGGTTGGCGATGATTGCTGAGAAGGGCGATGCAGCCCGGCAGCACATCGGCATGACCGTGCAAGGGGCGATTGCTGTTCTTGAATCACATGGACTCGACCCGTTCGCCTACGGCTTCATCTGCTATGACCAGTGGGATGAATTGCCAGAGATCCGCGACGAGTGGGAGGCCTTGCCGCAGGTGGTCGACGACTTCGGGAACGTGGTCCAAGAAGCACTGGAAGCCGGGTTTGAGATCGTGCAAGAGCATCGCCCTGCCGGCGACCGCTACTCGTTCCGCATGGACGAGTTGCTGGCGTTCATTGCTCGCGGACTGGCCCATAGGCTGGATGCCATGGAGCAGAGGCTGGCCGTACACCTGCTGGGGTGATCAGGTACGATCAGGGCCTAAGCACCTTGACTTGGGGAAGCCGTGAATACGACCACCATGACGTTCGTTTTCTTGATTGCAGCTCTGCTGCTGGGCATCGCCACCATCTCGGCGATTCGATCAGGTCACGTCTTGAGCATGCCAGCATTTATTGGGATCAGTCGAGCACAGCAGCCGCTGCTGTATTGGCTAGTCATCGCTCTGCAAATCACCGCCGTTGCAGTCTTCATTGGGCTGGCTGCTGCGGGCGGCTAATTCCAGATGCTGCCAAGGCGCGATGCGTTCAATCAACCTCGGTTGACTCGATTAGGCTTAATTGGCATGATTCCGCCCCTACTGGGGAGTAGGGGCCCGGGACGCCGGGCTTTTTATTAGCGGTCTGCGCCGCCGAATGGACTGTGGCATGGCGGGTCCATCAAACGAATTTTTTCGCCCTGCTCCACTAGGCCTATGTGACTTTGCACTCGATGCATGAGCGCGTCGATCGATGCCGCAATCTCGGAGTGGTTTTGCAGATCTTCGGCAGCCGCTAGGGTCTGGCCAGCGAGTAACGCAATTTCATGCATCCTGAGCGTCCTTTCGGCATGGGAGAGTCCGTAGGCGTGGGTCATCAGTTCACAGGCTGCACCTTCAAGTTTGACGCGTAATTTTGAATACAGCATCACGGCCCCCGTCCACCGCAATCGTGTTTCGCGGGATTATGTCCGCTGGGGGTGCGGTCCACGTGAAGACACGCGTCGTCGTAGATCCGGTGGAGCAGGGCCATATTCCGGCTCCGCTGAGCCGCCCCCGTTCTATGGGCAGATTGCTGCTAGAAGGCAGCAAAAGGGGCGTGCGGCTGATTGCGTAAAAGGCGGTGTGTCTGGGAGGAGGGAGGCAAACTCGTTACAATTCGGGCGATGCCCTACACCAATGCCGATCTCCTCGAGTCGCTACGCGAAAAGATCCCTACCTTTCGATGCATTGTGGGATGCCATGATTGTTGTGGTCCCGTCACGGCGTCGTCGGAGGAGGTCGCCAGGTTACCGGTCAAGTCCGATGAAGAACACGAGCGTGCGCTGACAGATCTCACTTGCCCGTATCTGGGTAGTAGTGGCTGCGAGGTATATGCGGAGCGACCTTTAATATGCCGACTGTTCGGTACAAGTCCCAGGCTCCCTTGTCCTAACGGCATGCGGCCGGTTTATATGGTCGATGACACAACAGAGCAAGCGGTTCACAGGTTCCTGGGCAGCACGCGACAAGTTCTATTGTAAGAACCAGGGCAATCGCGGCTGAGGCGTTGTCGCTGCAAGGCAAGCACTGGGGTGCGCTATATACCTGAAATTTGTTGCGGCTGGGCTAATCAAGGCTCCGGGCGGCACGCTGGTCGAAACGCAATCCTCTGCCTACGAACACTGTGTGTGTCCTGAGTGCGTAGCAATTCTTAGGGGGGAACGGATATTCTCTTGCCGTCAGTGGTTGCTGGGCTGACCCCCTCTTCACCGAGAGGGGAAATGCGCTGCGAGCCCAAACTCCAGCGCGCCGGCCGCACGGACCCCCTCTGTGCGCGAGACGCTCGCAAGACTCGTCGTGATCCGGCACTTAGTCAGCGGCTTCTGCGCCGCGGCCTGCAACGCGGAAGGTCTAGGCGCGCTACCGCACCTATCGGACCCGTGGTTGCGGCTTGGTACGTCGAGATTGGCAAGCTTGCATACAGCTCTACAATCTGGTGCTCCCACCGAGTTGCCCACCTGGCTAAGAACAGGGCTGCGCTTTGAGGGTTGTCGTGAAACTGCCGGGCCATGCTCCGCGTTTGTAAGCGCCGCACCGTGCTGGCGCGGCCGTTCGGCAGGTCAGCGGTCAACGCGATGATCTGCCCGCGCAGGGTGAGGGCGTGGCCGCCAACGTGGTCTTGCCAGGCGAATTGAGAGGGAAGCGGCAGGTGCGTCATGGTGCGAATGGTCCAGCCGAGCTGGCTCATCGCCTGAGACTGGCAAGTGCAGAGCTTGGCTCGGCATCTGACCATGACCCACTGTTGATTTTTAGCGCCTCCGGTGTAGGCGGTGAAAATCAACATCAAGCCTGTTGCGTTTGGCCTGCGACCGGTTTTCACCCTTTTGGGTGAAAACCCCTGGCGCCCCCAATTACGGAAAAATCCCGCATTTCAGCACCAGCAGCCGCCTGGCCATCTACCGGGCCAATCTCGGGCCGTGTCAGGCCGAAACCCCTGGGTACATCTACGTTTGACCGCTGGCCTGAGATGTCCAGCACCACGGTGCAAACGCCATTTCTGGCGGTAAAGGGGGCGCCTTTGTCCTGCCGCTGGGTCAGGCTTTGCGCAGGGTTGAGCAGAGCAAGAGTAGGGGAGGCGTTGGGCGGCGGTGGATTATCTACCTCCCGGCATTAGGAGCAGTAGTAGCCCACCTAGCAAGATGCGATAGATCGCGAATCCGGTGAAACGGTGGGCCTTGATGAAACCGAGCAGCCATTTCACTACGATGAAGCCGGTGACGGTCGCTGCAGCGAACGCCAGCGCTATTTCACCCCAAGGCTCGTTGCACAGCCCGTCGTCCCTCAGCACCTCCAAGAACGCGTAGCCGCTGGCGGCAAACATCGTAGGAATACCAAGCAGGAATACGAATTCCGTCGCCGATGAGCGCCGGCTGGTGCCCGCTAGCATGGCTACGAAGATCGCTGCCGCCGAACGGGAGGTGCCGGGAAACACGCCGGCCACCACTTGCGCGAGGCCTACCAAGATCGCCACCTTCCATGTGATCGTGGCAACGTCGCCGCGCTTCTCGGCGAAGTGCTCGGCGATCAGCATCCACGCACCGCCGATGATCAGCGCCAATGCTATCGGGCCGACGGTCTCTGGAAGCTCCCAGCCGGACATACGGACGGGCAATCCGGCCAGCGCGGTGGTCAGGAATGCCACAGCCAGCTTGAGCGAGTAGTCGCGGGTATCAGGATCGCCCCAGCCAGTGGCGAGTTCCCAGACGCGTTTGCGGAACACCAATGTCGTCGCGAGGATCGCGCCGGCTTGGATGACAATGTTGAAGAAATCCGAGCGGTTCCCCAGCCACTGTTGGGCGATCAACAAGTGGCCTGTACTAGAGATGGGAAGAAATTCGGTAAGGCCTTCAAGAATGCCGAGCAGTAGTGCGGCGAGCAGGTCGGTCATGGCGAGTGGCATGTGGGGAATGGGGGAGAATAGCGGAAAGCTCTGCTGCCCAGGCAGAGCAAGCGGGCGTCAGGCCGCCGCCGACAGGCTGCGGCGGTAGGGCCCCAAGTTCTAGGCAATGGCGGCCCGCTCGCAGCCGGAAGAGGTGGTGTAGCGTGCACCCTATTGCCGCGTAACTCGTTGATGCTCAAAGGCCGTGGTGGAGGCTTTCGGCCCCGGGTAGTTGTCCAATCTTTCCTAACGATTCCAACAACTTGTTGGGCTCAGTGCCGATGCCTGGGGGGCAGAGGGTCGTCGGTTCAAATCCGGCCGTCCCGACCAATTACTGCTTTAAGAACAAGGGCTTGCGGCTTACGTCGTGAGCCCTTTTTCGTTGTGCATGCTTTCCGGTTCTTGCACGACGCCCCATTGGTATGGCGGCGCCAGCAAGCGTCAGCCTTCGAAGGCAAACCTTGGCTGAGGCAGGCCTTCGACAATCACCTGTTCCATGAACATGGCATAGGGTCTGGCCCACACGCCCAGGTCGCCATACAGGGGCTTGTAGAGCACCAGTGCTTCCAAGGTTTCGCTGCTGCGGGCGAGGCCGATGACTTCGTACTCACCGCCCTTGAAATGGCGATAGCGTCCAAGCGCGAGAGTGGGAAGGGGCGGTAGATCGGACATTGATGATTTTCTCTGTCGGGTACGGCGAGTGAAGGTAGCAACTGAAAAATAGGCGCTGCGCTGCGGATCGGAAGCGAGGTCGGCGTCCATCCAGGACGATGGGCGAATATCGGTTCAAGCTCGCTGGCCCAGATGGAACCGCGAAGAACAGTGAAAGTGTCGCCTTCGGAGGGTGATGCAATCCTGTCCCTGTTTCTTGCCCAGATCAGGGGTCGCCGACAGGGAGTGGCGACGCGATGCCATCCTCAGCGCTTGCCCAGGTAGCCTTCCAGGACTTGTCGGGCAAGCGTCAGGTTGGTCACGATGGTGGGGCCGAGCAACGCTCGCGTGGCGGGGCCGTTGGTAAGGCTCAGGCCGCGGATGTCCAGAGACTGCCTGATGCGTTTGCCAACGAATCTCTCCAACACTGCAGATGCGGGCAATGAGGCGCGGATCTCGCGCATCTCGGTGATCGCCTCGCGCCAGGCTTTTTCATCCGGAGTGGCGGAAGAGAAGACGCTGATGAGCCTGTCCAAGGTGGTCAACATGTCGTGAAGTAGCTCGTCTTTTGGCATATCTCTTTCCTGGTTCGAAGCGCGAGCCGTACTGGTATTCAGATCGGCGCTGCTGTTATGCATTGGTAGTGGGGCCGGCGCGGCAGTGGTGATGCTGCGGACAGGCCGAGGGTGCAGTGATAACCAGAGGGCGAAACTTGGCTGCCTCACGACGGGGAGGCCCGCGTGCGAAAAGCGTCTACGCAATCCTTCGAATTCACCGATCTGACGCGTTGGGCGAGGGTAACAATCCTTTGCTAGTCTGCGCCTGAAAACAGCGATGGGCCATGGCCCCGGAGTGCACCCATGAAGTTCCTTGTTCATTGTATTGCGGTCCTTCCCTTGCTGGGTGCAGTGACGGCCTGTGCCCCGAAGAACGAGGCGAAGGCCGAAGCTGCCCCGAGCGTCGGCATTGCCAATCCCGCCTCCGAGTATTGCGTGAAGAAGGGCGGCAAGATCGAGATCAAGAAGAACAGCGAGGGTGGCGAGTACGGCATCTGCAATCTTGCGGATGGCACCCAGATCGAAGAGTGGGAGCTGTTCCGGCGCGATAATGCGGCCAGTTCCAACTAGGGCGCGATGGGGCGTTGGGGCTGGATGGGCCCGTTGCTGCCTTTGCCCGCCGTCCTTCAGCGTGCAGTGGGCACGATCCATTCAGCCGCGTGGTTCATTGCGTTAGGGGAAGCGGCAGTCGCCGATTCGCTTGGCCAACGAAGTCGAGCGTCAACGTTGGCTTCGCCATCAGCCGGTACTGCAGCTGATGATCGAAGCTGGGCGCGCTCTAGCGCTGCTCGGTCAGGCGCAGTTTCGACACATCGAAACCCTGGGTTTCTGCTTTTTCGCTGAGTTCTTTGAGCAGGCTGTCGGAAATCTCTTTTTCTCTGCTCAATATCCACAGGTATTCCTTGTCGGGTGTGCCAACAATCGCCCATTGATAGTTGGGATCCAGCGCAATGACCCAGTAGTCGGCCCATACGAATGGCAGGAACGACAGGAAGGCGGGAGCAAAGCGCACCTTCAGTTCGGCAGGGCCATTGCCTGAGGGCTTGGCAAGGCCTTCTGCCTGTAGCGTGCTGCCGTCAGCTTTTTCGCAGCGGTTGATGACCTCGATGTTTCCATCGGCAAGCAGGCGGTAGTTTGCGGTGGTGTTTCGAACGCATTTGCGTTGGAAGTACATCGGGAAGTTGGCCTGCTCATACCAGGTGCCGGCATAGCGTTGCAGGTCGATGTTTTCGACAGACTTCACTTCGGCGCCGTAGGCGATCAGTGGAGACATTAGCAATAGTGCGACTAACAAGAATTTTTTCAGCATTTGGGTCGCCTGGTCGATGAAACACGCACAGGATGCACCGTTTGCTGCCCGGCGCATGTGACGATTTGTCGAGCGCGCGTAGAGACGTCTCCGCGACGGACGCGCAGCATTGTGACTGCTTGTAGGTGGTGTTCACTCGCTTGCGGGTGGTGGAGCACAGCGCAGTGCCGAGCCATCTTCGGCAGGAAATGCCGGGCATAAGACATTTGCACTTTTGTAATGACCCACTGAAAACCTGCTCAGGTGTTAGTTTTCCCAAAGGAGACACC
>NZ_DAMBEF010000028.1:0-51061 GCF_032061965.1 Stenotrophomonas sp.
CGAACGGCCAAGGCAGGAGCGATTCCCGCCTGCGCGGGAATGACGGCTCAAGGGCAAACGGGCACGGCGAGAGCGATTCCCGCCTGCGCGGGAATGACGGCTCAAGGCGAACGGCCAAGGCCAGAGCGATTCCCGCCTGCGCGGGAATGACGACTCAAGGGCAAGCGGCCAAGGCAGGAGCGATTCCCGCCTGCGCGGGAATGACGACTCAAGGGCAGACGGCCAGGGCAGCAGCGATTCCCGCCTGCCCGGGAATCACGGCTCAAGAGCACCGCACAAACAAAAAGCCCTCCCGGTCAGGGAAGGGCTTTCAGTCAATTGCGTTCAAACCAACAGGTTTCCGGCTCGGTCAAGCTTCCGGCTTGGCGTCACGCAACTCACGGCGCAGGATCTTGCCGACGTTGGTCTTGGGCAGTTCCTTGCGGAACTCGACGATGCGCGGGTGCTTGTAACCGGTCAGGTTGGCGCGGGCAAATTCCTTTACCTGCTCCTCGGTGAGGTTGGGGTCCTTCTTGACGATGACCACCTTCACCACTTCGCCGGACTTCTCGCTGGGTGCGCCGACAGCGGCTACTTCAAGCACGCCAGGCATCATCGCGATGACGTCTTCGATCTCGTTCGGGTACACGTTGAAACCGGACACCAGGATCATGTCCTTCTTGCGATCAACGATATAGAAGAAGCCGTTCTCGTCCATGCGCGCCATGTCGCCGGTGTGCAGCCAACCCTCGGCGTCCATCACCTTGGCGGTTTCGTCGGGACGGTGCCAGTAGCCCTTCATGACCTGCGGGCCACGGATGCACAGCTCACCCACTTCACCCATCGGCACCTGCTGCCCGTCGTCGTTTTTCACGCAGGCGTCGGTGGAGGGGATCGGCAGGCCGATGGCACCGTTGTAGTCCTTCAGGTTGAGCGGATTGATGCAGGCCGCCGGCGAAGTCTCGGTCAGGCCGTAGGCCTCGACCAGGGTCACGCCGGTGACCTTCTTCCACTTGTCCGCCACGGCGCGCTGCACGGCCATGCCGCCACCCAGGGCAACCTTGAGGTTGGAGAAGTCGATCTGGTCGAAGCCTTCGGTATTCAACAGGCCATTGAACAGCGTGTTGACGCCGGTGATGGCGGTGAAGCGGTTGTTCTTCAGCTCCTTGACGAAGCCCTTCATGTCGCGCGGATTGGTGATCAGGTAGTTCAGGCCGCCGAGCTTCATGAAGACCAGCCCGTTCGCCGTCAACGCGAAGATGTGGTACAGCGGCAGCGCGGTAATGATGACTTCTTCGCCCGGCTTGACGCCCGATGCGCTGATCCAGGCCGAGGCCTGCTGCATGTTTGCGATCAGATTGCGGTGGGTCAGCATCGCGCCCTTGGCAACGCCGGTGGTACCGCCGGTGTACTGCAGGAAGGCGATGTCATCGTGGTCGACTTCAACCGCCGGCAAAGTGTGGCGCTTGCCCAGGGCCAGTGCCTGCTTGAAGCGGATCGCGTTCGGCAGGTCGTAGTCCGGCACCATCTTCTTCACGTACTTCAGTACGAAGTTTACGATGCCGCCCTTGGGGAAGCCCAGCATGTCACCCAGGCCGGTAGTGATGACCTGCTTGACCGGGGTCTCGGCGATCACCTGCTGGACGGTATCGCCAAAATTGTCGACCACCAGCAGCACGGCGGCTTCTGCGTCGATCAACTGATGCTTGAGCTCGCGTGCGGTGTACAGCGGGTTGACGTTGACCACGGTCAGGCCAGCGCGCAGGATGCCGAAAATGGCGATCGGGTACTGCAGGCAGTTGGGCATCATCACCGCAACGCGGTCGCCCTTCTTGAGCTGCAGTTCGCCGAGCAGGTAGGACGCAAACTGCGTCACCAGCGCATCGGCTTCGCCGTAGGTGAGGGTCTTGCCGAAATTGGAGTAGGCAGGCCGATCACGGAACTTGGCCACAGACGTGTCAAACACGGCGGCAACGGAGCGGAACTCGTTGACGTCGATTTCAGCCGGTACACCAGCCGGGTAGCTCTGCAGCCAGGGACGTTCCTGATTCATCTTCCCCTCCAGGAAATGGAATGATCTATTAGGTCAGGCGCGGCAGCTGGGCGCCGACGCCGTTGCTGTCAGCATACCGTTCCGAATTGAAAAGGCGAAGAGGGTCAGATGATTCGAACTGTTCTCAACTGCGTGCTTACTGCACTGATCTTGCTTGGCATGGTCGCTTGCCGCTCGGAACCACCCGAGCAACGGCTGCGGCAGACGATTGCTGCAATGCAGGAGGCGGTGGAGGCGGGCAGGCCTCGGGATTTCATGGAGTCAGTGTCGGCCGACTTTGTCGGCAACGATGGGCTGGACAAGCCGGGCCTGCACAACCTCTTGAAGGCACAGCTGTTGCTCAACAGCAAAGTGGCGATCCAGACCGGTCCAGTGTCGGTCGACCTGCAAGGGGACACGGCAACGGTGCGTTTCAGTGTGTTGCTGGCCGGTGGCAACAGGGGGCTGCTGCCGGAGCGCGGCCAGATGCAGGAGGTGACCAGCGGCTGGCGGGAGCGCGATGGCGCGTGGCAGGTCTACAGCGCAAGCTGGAAGCCGGTAGGCGAGTAACGCCGTTGCAATCCGATGCCGAGCCATGCGCGGCCTCTGTGCCGGCATCCGCCCTTGCGTAGCCGGCAAGGGCGCAGGCCTGCGAGCCGATGCCAGGATCCTAGATCGTGCTGCACTGGCGCCAGCGCACCGGTTCTTCGACGCCGGGGCGGGGGTTGAGCTGCACGCGGGTGGTGCGTAGCGAAGGATAGTGCTGCAACACCGTGCAGATCCGCGGCCAGATCTCGGTGGCGTCACCGGTGCGCTCGATCGCCAGCGTGGAGCGCGTCAGCCAGATACCGCTGACCACGCCTGGCGTGGTCGCCAAGGTCTTGGAGACTTCTTTCTGGTAGCGGGCCAGCGTCTGCTCATCCGGGTCCTGAACCTGATTGCCGCGCTCGTTCACCGCGCCAGTGGCTGCGCCTTGTGGGGCAGGGGCGGCGACGTTGCCGCCCGCGGCGGCAGCGGCGGGTGCGTCAGGCCGAGGGGCTGGAGGCGTTGCTGCCGGGGCCGAGGCGACATGGGCGGGCGGGGTGTCACCGCTGCTGCCGTCATCGCTCAATGTCATGTAGCCCATGCCGGCCAGCAAGCCCAAGGTGATTGCGGCAAGCACCGCGATACCGGTATGGCGGACAGCCTCGCGGCGGGCGATGCCGGTGACCATGTTGCGGGTGTCGCTGGCGACATAGGGTTTGAGCAGGGCCCACAACAATTTGTCATCGATCACTTCGATGGCGTTCTTGCCGGCTGCGCTCAGGCCATCACGCTCCACCTGGCCCTCGGTGATAAGGATGCCGCCTTGTGCGCCGGTCAGGTCGACCGCTGCAGCCAGGTCATTGATCGCGGCGGCGCCAAAGCGATAGGCGCGCCCATGCTTGCAGGACACCAGCCAGCGTTGGCCGGCCCGCTGCAGCAGGAAATCGCTGCTCGTGCCACGGTCGTTGTCATCGTTGTCGGCGAGCGGGTGCAGGTCGCGCTGTTCGGCCATGGCCTGGTGCACGATGCGGGAAAACTCGCGCCAGCGCATGCCGGCCAAGGCCGCGAGGCCGTGCTGCACCTCGGTTTGCCGGCGCTTGACCAGCCACAGGTAAGCAGAGGCGACCCCGCCCAAAAGCAATGCAAGTGACAGGGCCAGGATCCAGGAGAACATCAACGCGCCTGAGAAAAGAGGATGCAGAACACAAGCTTATGGTATTCCCCCTTGCTGCCGTAAGAGGACGTGCTGCACCTTTTTACATACGCAGCAATGAGTGTTCAGCGGGGGGCGGCAGTATCGGGCCAATAGTGGCTGTCGGGTACCGCGCGCGCGCCAAAAATCGCCTGCCCGACCCGCACCACGGTGGCCCCCTCCTCGATGGCGATCTCGAAATCGCCGGACATGCCCATCGAAAGTTCATCCAGTTGAACTCCCGCGGGCGCCTGCTGGCGAAGCCGATCACGTAGTTCCCGCAGCCGCACGAAGCAGGTGCGAACCTGGTCGGGCTGGGCGGAAAACAGCGCGAGTGTCATCAGGCCCCGGACGCGCAGGCTGCTGAAGTTGTGCAGGGACTGCAGGAAGCTGGCGACGTCGGCAGGCGGCAGCCCGAACTTGCTGTCCTCTTCGGAGGTGTTGACCTGCACGAATACATCCAGTTGCCGACCTTCGTGCTGCAGGCGACGATCCAGGGCCTCGGCCAGGCGCAGGCTGTCCAGGGCCTGGAATTCGCTCGCAAAGCGCGCCACCAGCTTGGCCTTGTTGGTCTGCAGGTGGCCTATCACCGACCACTGCAAATCGGCCAGGTCCTGCATCGCCTCCCATTTGTGGTGCGCTTCCTGAACCTTGTTCTCACCCAGCTGGCGACAACCGGCGGCATAGGCAAGGCGAATGTGTGCCTCGTCCATCGTCTTGCTGACGGGCAGCAGCCGAACCTCGCTGGGCTGGCGGTTGGCGCGCTGGCAGGCCGCATCGATGCGCTGCTGGACGGTAGCGAGGTTGTGGCGGAAATCCTCTACCGTTTCGGCACGCGGATAGGCGCCATGCTGATCGTGACGGGTGGGGGTGTCCGGGGTGTTCATGGCGAGCTCCGGGATGCAGCGCCGCGGATGCCCCAAGGGGCTGCTCGTGCATCGGTACATGGGTCAAGCCGTTCTTCTACCACGCCAGGCGCCGCCCAGGGCAGCCGGTGGGGCGTGCAGGGGGCAGGCTGCATGCAGCTTGGTTGCAGGGCATCCACAAGCCGGTTTGGTAAACGCCAGGCAAGAAAAACCCGCCATCCGGAGCCGTGAGGGGAGGGAGACTTACGGCGCGGTACTGCTGGCGGGTGTATTGATTCTTGCGCAGCTTTTGCTGCTTTGCAACATCAATGTTCTTCGGGGCCGGGTTCAACGTGGCTCGTACGGCTTTCGGCCCGGGTCAGGCGCCGGTTGAGGGCATCCAGGCGTTCGTTGAGGGCTTCGATGTCGGAACGGCTGGGGATGTCCATGCGCCGCAGTACGCGGTGCACGCGATCCTCGAAACTGCGCTCCACCCGGTCCCAGGTGCCGGCGGCGCGATCGCGAGCCTGTCCCAGCGTGTTCTCCACGGTGTCACGCAGGCTTTCACCGCGGGAGGACTCTTCACGTGAGCGCTCCTCCACGCTTTCGCCTTCCTTGACCAGGGTATCGAACAGCTTGCTGCCTTCATTCTGCGCACGCGACAACGCGCCCAGTCCGGCAAGCCAGACCTGTTGGGCGGATTCGGTCATCTTGCGGCCCAGGCGCTCTGCCTGCTCCTGCAGCCCGGGGTTGCCGTGGCTGCGATCTTCCGGGCGATGTTCATGGGTCGTCATGAGGGGGCTCCTTTGGGGTCGAAAATCCCGGGGAACACCGTAACGACTTGAATGCTTGCAGCGTGTGACGGTACCGGGTCAGCCCAGCTTGTCGCTCAGCACACGTTGGATTTCCGATTCGACCATGCCCTTCATGGCGGACAACAGGAACCCCAATTCGGCCTTGACGTGTACGGCACCCGGCAGCAGTTCGATTGCGCCATCAACGCCGGAGCGGGCGAAATGCAGTACCTGGCCTTCCCAGCGGGTGGTTACGTCAAAACGTTCCTGCAGCTTTTCGGCGACTTCGGCGATGGCGGTACGGGCCTTGTCGTCGGGCAGGGAATGCGGGTGTTGGATATCAATCATGGACATGCTGGCTGGCCTTGTGTGGCGTGCTGAAAAGGAGGAGCGGCATTGTGCTTACCCGTGAGGCGTAGTCCAAGCCCCGGGGTGGCTTCTGCATGCCTGACGGACCTGCTAGTCTGCTGCGGTGCGCACTCTGCAAGTTCACTTCAGCAACCGACAGCAACCCGACCAGACCTTGTCCGCGGGGGTGCAGCGCATTGTGCGCCATGCCTCCGGGCAAGTGCGTCTAGGCGACGGTAGCGTCGGCCCGCTGCTGCTGGCCCAGTTCTGCACGGACCAGCGAGGCGTGTGGCTGCAGGTCGCCAGTGGCGTGCGCGGCATTCATGTCAATGGCCGTCCGGTACGGCGCATGGCGTTGCTGCGCGCCGGTGACTCGGTGTACGCCGATGGCACTGAAATGCTGCTGCGCGGTGAGTGCGAGCAATTGGCACATGCTCCCGAGCTGCCCGACGAGCCAGGCGAGGACCTGCGCGTGCTGCTGCGCGGGGTGGGTGGGCGCCACCATGGCCGCAGCTTCACCCTGGACAAGCCCCGCGTTGTGGGTGGCGATGCAGCCAGCGACATCATCATCGATGATCCGGCGTTTCCGGCCCAGCAGGTGCGTCTGGAGCGTCATGGCGAGCGGGTGCTGCTGCGCGACCTCGGCTCGGCCGAGGGGAGCGTAGTCAATGGCGTGCCCGTGAGGCACTGCTGGCTGCAGTCCGGCGACCAGGTGGTGTTCGAAGGCAATCACCGCTTTGTGCTGGAAGTTCCGTTGGGCCAGGCCAGTGCGATGCAGGCTTTCCCCGTCCCGGACGAGCCATTGCCGGCGCCTGCGCAAGCCCCGGTGCCCGAGCAACCGCGCCGCGCCCGACGCTGGCCCTGGCTGTTGCTGAGCGCCTTGCTGCTGGGGGCAGCGATCAGTGCCTTGCTGATGTTCGGCGCTCGCTGATCCAAAGCGGGTCTGTTCCACAGCGGTTGGCCGTTGGCAGGGAATGCCAATTGGGTGCAGATGCAACTTTTTCGGCAGCCCCCAAGGCTGTTGCGCTGCGGCATACTAGGGGTTCTGCCCAACAGGTGTGACATGACGCGCGCATTCAATTTCAGTGCCGGCCCTGCGACTTTGCCGGAATCGGTCCTGCGCCAGGCGCAGGCGGAAATGTTGGAATGGAATGGCGTATGCGCGTCCATTGTCGAGATCAGCCACCGCAGTGCCGATTTCATGGCGGTTGCGGAGCAGGCCGACGCTGACCTGCGTGCACTGATCGGTATCCCGGACGACTACGCGGTGTTGTTCCTGGGCGGTGGTGCAACCACCCAGCAGGCGCTGATGCCGCTTAATTTCGCTGCTCCCGGCCAGCGTGCCGACTACGTCGTTACTGGTCATTGGGGCAAGACTGCGGTCAAGCAGGCCAAGCCCTACGTTGATGCGCATATTGGTGCCAGCGGGGAAGCCGGTGGCTTCCGTGATATTCCTCCGGTATCGCAGTGGCAGCTGTCCAAGGACGCGGCCTATGTGCACATCACCGCCAATGAGACCATCCACGGTGTCGAGTTCCGCGACGTCCCCGATGTCGGTGATGTGCCGCTGATCGCGGATTTCAGTTCCTCGATCGCCTCCGAGCCCATCGATGTCTCGCGCTATGGCGTCATCTACGCCGGTGCGCAGAAGAACCTCGGACCGGTCGGCGTGGCGGTGGTGATCATCCGCCGTGACCTGCTGGAACGTAGCGGCCAGCCACGCGCGGATATCTTCGACTACCGCTCGCATGTGGCGCGTGACTCCATGCTCAACACTCCGCCAACCTGGAATTGGTACCTGGCAGGGCTGATGTTCAAGTGGATGCTGGCCCAGGGCGGTGTCGAGGCGTTCGCCCGGCTCAGCGCGGCCAAGTCTTCGGCGATCTATGGGGCAATCGATGGCTCTGGCGGGTTTTACCGCAACGAAGTCGCCGCGGCGGTGCGCTCGCGCATGAACATCCCGTTCTTCCTGCCGGATGACGAACTCAACGCCCGATTCGTGAGTGAATCCAAGGCCGCCGGCTTGCTGGCGCTGAAAGGACACAAGGCGGTAGGTGGTATCCGCGCTTCGCTTTACAACGCCATGCCATTGGAAGGCGCACAGGCGTTGGCAGCCTTCATGCGTGACTTCCAGCAGCGCAACGGCTGACCCCATTCCCACCGGCGCAGCGGCGCCGGTCTGCAACAGGTAGACGAACCATGGCATCCAAGCCAAGCAAACCCGCCAGCAAGACCAAGCCGGCCCCGGCTGAAAAAGTGAAGTCAGCTCCCAAGGCCAAGACCAGGGTCAACGCCACGGTGAAGGAAGAGGCGGTGCCGATGGCCAAGCCGGTACTGTCCGATGTGCGCGCCAAAATCGACCATATCGACCGCAGCATCCAGGCCCTGATCGCCGAGCGTGCGCAGTTTGCGCACCAGGTGGGCAAGGCCAAGGGCAAGCTTGCCGCAGCCGTCGATTACTACCGGCCCGAGCGTGAGGCGCAGGTGCTGCGCATGGTGGTGGACCGCAATGAAGGCCCGCTCAGCGACGAAGTGCTGGTGCATGTCTATCGCGAGATCATGTCGGCCTGCCTGGCGCAGCAGGAGCCGCTGAAGATCGGCTATCTGGGGCCAGAGGGTACTTTCAGCCAGCAGGCCGTGCTCAAGCATTTCGGTCGCTCCGCATTGGGGCTGCCGATGGCCAGCATCGAGGAGGTGTTCCAGGAGGTTGAAGCCGGCAACGCCGACTTCGGTGTGGTGCCGGTGGAGAATTCGGGGCAGGGCACCATCCAGATCACGCTGGACATGTTCCTGACCTCCAACCTCAAGATCTGCGGTGAGGTCGAGCTGCGCGTGCAGCAGTACCTGATGTCGCGCAGTGGTCGCATCGAAGACATCGAACGCATCTACGCGCATCCGCAGTCGTTCATGCAGACCTCGTCCTGGTTGCGTGCCAACCTGCCCAAGGCCGAGAAGATCCCGGTTTCCAGCAACGCAGAGGGCGCACGCCGCGCACGTAATGCCGATGATGCAGCCGCCATCGGTGGCGAGAGTGCCGGCCATGTTTACGGCCTGAAAAAGGTCGTGACCAAGCCGATCCAGAACGACGCCGACAACACCACGCGGTTCCTGGTGATTGGTCGCCAGCTGTTCCCCTCGTCGGGGCACGACCGCACTTCGGTGTTGGTGTTCATCCACGACAAGCCCGGTGCGCTGTTCGATGTTCTCAGCCCGTTCGCGCGTCATGGCATCAGCATGAACCGCATCGAGTCACGTCCTTCGCATCAGGCCAAGTGGGAATACGGTTTCTTCATCGACCTGGCCGGCCATATCGAGGACGAATCGATGCAGGCTGCGCTGGCCGAGCTGAAATCACATTCGGCGCAGATCAAGATCCTGGGCTCCTACCCGGTGGCCGTGCCCTGAGCTTGAAAGCCCCTCTTCCTGCGGACGAGGGGTTGTCGGGGTGATGGCCTGTTTGCCACCGCACCGTCTCCGCCCCAAGGGCATCCCCGCCTTCGCGGGCACGGGCTCTTCTCCCGCGCGGGGAAGGGATTGCTGACAGCGCCTCGGCGCACTGAACACTAGAGAGACCGCATGAGTTCCCAGCCGTACTGGATTGCACGCAAAGGTTCCGCCCTGCAGGGCACGCTGACCATCCCCGGCGACAAGTCGGTATCGCACCGTTCGGTGATGTTTGCCGCGCTGGCTGATGGCGTATCGCACATCGACGGCTTCCTGGAAGGCGAGGACACCCGCGCCACGGCTGCGATTTTTGAACAGATGGGCGTGCGTTTTGAAACGCCTTCGCCCTCGCAGCGCATCGTGCACGGTGTTGGCGTGGACGGATTGAAGGCGCCGCAGGGTCCCCTGGACTGCGGGAATGCAGGCACCGGCATGCGTCTGCTGGCCGGCCTGTTGGCCGCACAGCCATTCGACACCACCCTGATCGGCGACGAATCGCTATCCAAGCGCCCGATGCGGCGCGTGACCGGCCCACTGGCGCAGATGGGTGCGCGCATTGATACCCAGGACGACGGCACACCGCCGCTGCACATCCATGGTGGGCAAGCGCTGCACGGCATCCATTACGAGTTGCCTGTGGCCAGCGCCCAGGTGAAGTCAGCGGTGTTGCTGGCTGGCCTGTATGCGCAAGGTGAGACCTCGGTGATCGAGCCGCACCCGACCCGCGATTACACCGAGCGCATGTTGCGCGCCTTCGGCGTGGAGATTGATTTCGCGCCGGGCAAGGCGCGCCTGCGCGGGGGTCAGCGACTGCAGGCAACCGATATCGCCGTGCCGGCGGATTTTTCATCCTCTGCGTTCTTCATCGTCGCTGCCAGCGTCATCCCGGGCTCGGAAGTACGCTTGCGCTCGGTTGGGCTCAACCCGCGTCGCACCGGTTTGCTTGCCGCGCTACGGTTGATGGGCGCTGATATCACCGAGGAAAACCACGCCGAACATGGTGGTGAGCAGGTGGCCGACCTGGTCGTCCGCCATGCGCAGCTCAAGGGCGCGGAGATTCCGGTGGAAGTAGTGCCGGACATGATCGACGAGTTCCCCGCGCTGTTCGTTGCCGCCGCCGCCGCGCAGGGTCAGACCGTGGTGCGTGGGGCGGCAGAGTTGCGGGTCAAGGAATCGGACCGTCTTGCCGCCATGGCGACGGGCCTGCGGGCCTTGGGCCTGCGGGTGGACGAGACCGAGGACGGCGCCACCATCTTCGGTGGCGCGCTGGGCAGTGGCACCATCGAGAGCCACGGTGACCATCGCATCTCCATGGCCTTCGCCATTGCCGGGCAGCTGAGCACGGGTGAAGTGCGGATCAATGACGTGGCCAACGTGGCAACCTCGTTCCCCGGCTTCGACAGCCTGGCGACGGGTGCCGGTTTCGGCCTCAGCGTCAGCGCCTGAATTCAACCGGCACCAAGACCACGCTGCTGATGGCGTGGCCCTCGCGTACCTCGGGACGGAAGCGCCATTCCCGCAGCGCCTGCAGGGCGGCCTGTTCGAAGCGCTCGTCGACGTTGTCTTCGCGGGGCTGAAGCGTCGCTTCGGTCACCGCGCCGTTGGCATCGATCTGCAACCTGACCACTACGTCGGCGTCGGTGCCGTCGGCCAGCATCTGTGCGGGGTAGCGCGGGACCGGGTTGTCGGCCAAGGGCTCGGCTTCCTGGTTGAAGACCGCAGGGGTCTGCGTAGGCTCAAGCGACGGTCGGGCTGCGGCGACCACCTCCGGCTTGTGCAGGATTTCGCTGCCATGGGTTGCGCGGTAGCCCATGACCCCGACCACGCCCAGCAACAATGCGAACAGCAGCGCCCACAGCAATGCCGTCGGGGTGCCATGGGCACTGGTCGTGGTCTCGGACGGGTTGTGGGGGATGCTGCCCATGGATATGGCCGCCATGCGTTTCGCGTTGGCGGCCAGTCTGGTGCCTGCGGGCACCCCGGGGGTGACTTGGGCTTAAACCCGACCCCCTTGTGGGGCCGGGGTTCATGTTACTGAGCCGGTTTGAAATCGAAGGGGATTTCGAGCCCCGCCTGCATTGGCTGGCCGTTGCTCAGTGCCGGCTGGAAGCGCCAATTGCGCACGGCATCCAATGCAGCCCGGTCCAGGTCGCGCGAACCACTGCGCTGGACCACCTTTGCGTCCAGCGCAGTGCCGTCGATACCAACCTCGACGCGGACCACGACGCTGCCACTGTCGCCGCGACGCAGCGCGGCGGGAGGGTAGGTGGGCGGCGGGCTTTGGCCGGGCAGGGGCACCGGACGGTCGGTAGGCGTGGCTGCAACCGGTGCAGGTACGGCCGGATCGATCGTGGGTGCCGGCGCCGTTTCGGCGATCGGCTGCGGCGGTGGGGCGGGTGCGGTTTCAACCACTTGCGGCGCTTCTTCGACCGATTCCGGGCGGGCGTCCGGCATGTCGCTGGCACCTGCGCCTGCGGGCAGCGGTGCCGGCAGCGGTGCCAAATCGGCGGTTTCGGCCTGCGGTTGGGCCGGATCGGCGCGGTAGAACTCGTTTTGGCGGCGGGCGTTGAGCCACACCGCCAGGAACAGCAGCACGCCAATGCCAAAGGCGATGCCAGCGATCTTCAGGCTGCTGCGTGGCAGCTGGAAGGTGAAATTCTGGTCGGAGCGGGAGCTGGGAGCGGGCATGGGGCTGACCGGTTTGAACGCGTCGATTCTTGCACAGGATTACGAATGCGAGGCAGAAAGTCGCGGTTCGCGCGATAATCCCCTTTCACATCCGTACACAGTGCACATCCATGCTTGATCCAGCCCTTCTTCGCCAGCAGCCCGCCGAACTCGCCCAACGCCTGCGTGACAGCCGCGGCTATGAGCTGGACGTGGCCGCGTTCGAATCCCTTGAGGCGGACCGCAAGCGTATCCAGGTGCGCACCCAGGAGCTGCAGAACCTGCGCAACAGTCGCTCCAAGGCAATTGGCCACGCCAAGGCCAAGGGCGAGGACGTGTCGGCCATCATGGCCGAGGTGGCTGCCTTTGCGGACGAGCTGAAGGCCTCCGAGGCCCAGTTGGACGTGCTGCGCGAGAAGATCGAGACCCTGTCGATGGGCATCCCCAACCTGCCGGCAGCCGGTGTGCCGGCAGGCAAGGACGAGAGCGACAATGTCGAGCAGCTGCGCTGGGGCACCCCGCGTACGTTCGATTTCGAGGTGAAGGACCACGTTGAGCTCGGTGCCCGTAACGGCTGGCTCGATGCCGAAACCGCGGCCAAGCTGTCCGGCGCCCGCTTCACTGTGCTGCGCGGCGAGATGGCGCGCCTGCACCGTGCGCTGGGCCAGTTCATGCTCAACCTGCACACCAATGATCACGGCTACGAGGAAACCAACGTGCCGGTGCTGGTCAACGCCGATTCCTTGCGCGGTACCGGCCAGTTGCCCAAGTTCGAGGAAGACCTGTTCAAGACCGCACTGGGAGAGTCGATCCGTTACCTGATCCCGACTTCCGAAGTGCCGCTGACCAACATCGTGCGCGACGAGATCGTCGATGCCGAGCGCTTGCCGCTGCGCATGACCGCGCATTCGATGTGCTTCCGTTCCGAAGCGGGCAGTGGTGGCCGCGACGTGCGCGGCATGATCCGCCAGCACCAGTTCGAAAAGGTGGAGCTGGTCAGCATCTGCACCGCCGAGCAGAGCGAGGCGGAGCACCAGCGCATGACCGGCTGTGCCGAGACCGTGCTGCAGAAGCTGGGCCTGCCGTATCGCAAGGTGCTGCTGTGTACCGGCGACATGGGTTTCTCCGCGATCAAGACCTATGACCTGGAAGTCTGGCTGCCGTCGCAGCAGACCTACCGCGAGATCTCCTCGTGCTCGAACTGCGGTGACTTCCAGGCCCGTCGCATGCAGGCGCGTTGGCGTAATCCCGGCGGCAAGCCGGAGCTGGTGCACACCCTCAATGGCTCAGGCGTGGCGGTCGGCCGGGCAATGATCGCCGTGCTGGAGAACTACCAGAATGCCGATGGCTCGATCAGCATTCCGGAAGTGCTGCGTCCTTACATGGGCGGCGCCGAGCGCATGGGCTGACGCGCAGTTTCCAGGCAATAGCCAGGCAGGGGCCCGCAGCGATGCGGGCCTTTGCGTTTGGCTTCAGATACATACAGGACCGTTTGGGGTCTGATTTGTAAAATCAGGACAAAGGTGGTTGAATTGCGCGATTCGTTCCAGTTCTGGGATTAATCCATGCAGGATCTCAACGACCTTTATTACTTCGCCATGGTCGTCGACCACGGCGGATTTGCCGCCGCCGAACGCGCCCTGGGCATTCCCAAGTCGCGCCTGAGCCGGCGCATCAGCCAGCTGGAAACCGATCTGGGCGTGCGCCTGCTGCAGCGCTCTACGCGACGTTTTGCAGTAACCGATGTCGGCATGAGCGTCCACCGCCATGCGCAGACGATGTTGGCCGAGGCGCAGGCGGCGCGCGAGGTGGTGGACCGGCTCAGTGCCGAACCTCGGGGGCTGGTACGCGCCAGCGTGCCGGTGTCGTTGGCGCAGATGCAGCTGCCCAAGCTGCTGCCCAGGTTCCTGGAGCAATACCCCAAGGTGCGGTTGCAGTTGAACATCAGCAACCGCCGCGTGGACATCATCAATGAGGGCTACGACGTGGCGTTGCGGGTCCGCTCGCGCCTTGACGACGACGGCAGCCTGGTGATGCGCAGCTTTGGTCAGGTGCAGGAGTTGCTGGTGGCCAGTCCGGCCTATCTGGATCGCGCCGGGCGCCCATCCACGCCGGAAGACCTGACCAGCCACGTCACCCTGAGTATCAGCGAGGACGAGGCACGGCAACGCTGGGAGCTGCACGGCCCGGGAGGTGAAGTGCGTCGCGTCGACCTGCAGCCGCGTGTGGCCGGCTTCGACTTCCCCTTGCTGCAATCCATGGTCAAGGACGGTTTCGGCATCACCATGCTGCCCGAAACCGTCTGTGCCGAAGCGGTGCGCAACGGTGAGCTGGAAGTGGTGTTGCCGGATTGGTCGCTGCCGCAAGGCATCTGTCATGCCGTGTTCGCCTCGCGTCGCGGCCTGTTGCCGGCAGTGCGGGTGTTCATCGATTTCCTGGCCGAACACCTGCCGCCACAGCTGGAGGCCTCGCGTTTGGACTGCGGCGGCGCCTGCGAGCGGGCCAAGGAGAAGATTCGCGCTTCGATGGCCGGGTCACTCGCGATCGAAGCGGGTTGAACAAAACCGGGGCAGTCATGCGAGAATGCTGCCCCGGCCGTACCGCAGCCGGGTACGCAACGGACAGATGGCCGAGCGGTTTAAGGCACCGGTCTTGAAAACCGGCGAAGGGTCAAACCTTCCGTGGGTTCGAATCCCACTCTGTCCGCCAAGAGTTGATCTAAGCCGCTGATTACAGCGGCTTTTTTCATGCCGCAATGTCTTGCCCCATGCTTTGCCCCACCTTTTGGGGCCAGCTTGTTCCATGTGCCACGGCCATGATGAAGGCATCGATTTCGGGCTGGAACCACAGCGACTTTGTGCCGATTTTGCGCGGCTTCGGGAATTCGCCGCGGGCCATCATCCGGTAGATGGTGGCCGTGCTGATGCCGACCTTCTGCTTCACCTCCTTCAGTGGCAGCAGCGCGATTTCGTCAACCATGTCGCTCTCCTTCTAGCGTCGAAATGCAGGTGTGATGATTGACACGCGTGGCAGGGACAAGGGGGCTGCCGTAGAGGGATAAGAGGAGCGGAGTAGCGTGCTGAGATACCTCGCATGCGACATTTTCCGCGTTCACCGCTTCAGCACTTCCAGCTTTCGGAATGCTCGAGAGGCCACCGACTTCATCGAGGACAGACTGTGTGCCGTGAGTGGCGTAGCCGACGACGGCGCGCTGTTGTTCTGGATCACGCATCCTTCACCCCCGGCAGGCGGGAGGCGTGTCCACCAAGCTCATACCCGCAGTGTCGGCAGCAGTGGCGATGACAGCCGCAGCCGCACGGCACGACAGAGTCCACCGGCACCATCACGAACCCCTCCGGCGCTGCGGCGACGGGGGCGGGTCTATCGAACAACTCGCGCAGTTCGTAGGCACTCGCCCATTTCCCCTTGGACGCTTCCAGATACTGCTCGCGGGAGATTTCGTGCCATTCGTAGCGCGAGCCATCCGGCGCGGGCGGGCATAGCGGCGCTGCCACGCCACCGCCTCCTGCGCTGCGGCGTTCTGCTGTTCGCTGTGAGTAGTCATGAATTGGCGTCCTTCTTCCCTGGGCGATGGGTGTACCGGGAGCGGCCCGGCAAGTGGGGGATGAGAAGCTTCTGCTCAGTGGGCACGCTGTACTGCGCCACACGACACTTCTTGCCGCGGCGATTGAGTACGGTCAGCTCAGTTGAGTGAATGACATAGCCGTCCCGGCGCAGGTCGTGGACACGTGCGCTTGCGCGCGCGATGCCCAACTCCATGTGGATTTCAGTTGCGGTCATCGCGCGCTGTTTGAGGGCGCCGAGCAATTCCGCGCATTGGGCTGCTTGGGTCATGGCTGCCTCACAGGTTTATCTGAACGATGAGGTGGGCGGTCGCGTCCGGGTCGCCTTCGTCTTCGTACATGAGCCAACTCGAAATTCCCTTGCCCTTTTCCGGCGCGTGCAGCGCAATAACGTTGCTGCCCACTGCAGCCAAGGCCGATATCAGCCTGCGAGGGTCTAGCGCGGCGCGGAAGTCGGGGCCCGCTGAGAGGACTGCATCGCTGATCACTTCCCGGTTTTCCTCAGCGCGATCTGCGAGATACAACTCGCCATTGACCATTGCCAGGACTATCACCGGCAGGCCCTTGGCCTTGCTCTCGCCCAGAATCGAAGCGAACGGCAGGAAGCGCTTCACTGCAGCCCACAGCGGGTCACGTTTGATGGAGCTGTGCTGACTTGCGTAGCTTGATGCCTTGACGATTCCGCGAATGTCGGTGGACTTGGCGCCGAGCAGCCGGATGCTTAGCTGCTGTTGACCGTTGGTGACACGGAGAACCCCCGCAATGTCACCATTGACTGCCCCAATCTCCACCTTCGCCCCTTCCTGCAGCATTCCCAAAAGCCGAGAGACCTGCCCATCGGGAACCGTGATGGAAGGGCCGGTGTAGTTCACCGCAACATACGAGAGGGACACACCGTCGCTACCCCATACCAAGCCGTTATCGATATGCAGGCCGCGGATGTTTGTGTAGATCGTGTCGTCGTTGGCGGCATAGCCTGCGCTCTTGATCGCTGCAGCCAAAATTTCCGGATCAATGGTCACGGTCTGCCAGCTTTCCTCGCGTTCTTCGGGCCACGCTTCAACGTCTGCCGCGGGCACCTTGAAGTTGCTGCGACCACGCGAGACTTTTCCGTCGTCGCGCAGGATGATCTCGCCAGGAGCCGAAGCAATTGGACGCAGAAGGGATACGCGAAGCAATGCTGAGCCGGGCTCTTTCACTACGCATGGGAGGGTGTGGCGCATGTACGTCGCGGTGTCCGTCGTCTCGAATACCAACGAATCGCCATCGGCTTGCACGCGGGCGTGCATGATCGTGGGGTGCGGACTTGTCGTCGGGGCGACGCTGAGCTTGAGCGCAGACGCAAGGACAGAGGAATCGATGGTTGCGTGCATTACGCGGCCTCAGATGGAAAGAAGGTGGCTTGTTCTGGTTTGGCTGCCTGGGCTCGATAGGCATCGATGACGCCTTGCGCCCATATGGGGGTGCGGCCGCTGGTGTAGTGCTCGGGGATCTCGACGCCATCGAAATGAGTGAATAGAACGGTTTCGTTGAGCCCAATCACCAGTTTGGTTTCGGGGTCGTCTTCGCTGCTGCAGTCGCAATCGATTGAGCAGTCCACGATCTGGCAACCCACCGCAGGACCATAAGCGCATGCCTGCAATCTCCCGCCGATCCAGATCCCGAACTGCAGGTCGTACTCGTGCCAGGCGCCGCCGTAGTGGTGGCCTGCTCGCATACGTCCTTTGCTGAGCAATTCCATTGCATCCGCCAGTTCGAAGTCGCCAGCCAGTGCGCGGCGCATGGCTTCGCGCTGCATGCTATCCAGGCAAGTGATTACGCCAACCGTGGCTGGCACGTTTTCGCCTGGCGTGGCTTTTGCTGCCCTTGGCCGCGATTTCGTCGCGGGCTTTGCGATGCCCTGCATCTGCTGCCACTCGCGCATCGCGCCATCGAAGTCGGAATGACGGCCCGTATGGCTGCACTTGCATTCAATGCTGTGGCCACCGTCAGCTTCCATCCGGCGCTTGTCGTGCATGTGCCGCGCGGTGTGACCGGCGTGGCAGGCGGGCAGAGGTGTGTCGTGCGAGATCATGACTTGCATGGGGACTTCCTCAATTAGTAGGAGAGGAGCGCGCAGAGCGCGCCGATAACGACGGCAGCGGCCAGCGTGAAACCGAGGGCTTCGACGAACGTGCGTGTTTGGTGCTTCATTGCGCACCGCCGACGAAAGCCAGGTCATAGATGACGCAATGCGCCCGGGCAGCCGAAGGGGAGCCGGCGTTGACCGCGGAGAGGGGAAGGACCGCGGTTGCCCGGGCGCATGCGTCTGGAACGGGGTAGGAGCCGCTGGCGACGGCATCGACGGCGTCTAGCGCGTTCTGCCAGCGGCGAGGGGAGAACTCGGCAGTCAGCGCGACGGCGACGGCGGCGGCGCAGTTCGGCACGCGATCGGCGACGCGAAAGCCATTGAGGGCAGTTGCTGCGATGGTGCCGCGCAGTCCCCAGTCGTCGTGGTCGGCAAGCTCATAGACGGCGAGGGCGGCGCAGATGCGCGGGCTCGTGATGACGAGGTCGGCCGGGATGGTCACTTCGCCATCGGTGGTGACCTCAGCGGCCGGGGAGGGCTCAGGCTGGCCGGTGGCGGCGCAGCCGCCCAGGACGAGCAGCAGGGAGGCGAGGAGGGCGCGGATCATGCGACACCGCCGTGGATCTGGCTGCCAACCCATTCGCGCATGCGTCCCCAACGAGCCTCGGGCGTCTCGGCGTTCCATGAGGCCTCGTCGTTCATAAAGACGATTTCGGCAACCATCGCTGGAGCAATCCCGAAGGCTTGTGCGACCGCGTCGCGGTCGGTGGGATCAATCGCGCCCAGTTCAATGCCGCGCTGGGAGCCAATAACACCGAGGGTGCAATGGCATCCATCAACCGTTTGCAGCTCGTCGGCGATCAGTTTCTTGATCGGCATTGCGTCGAGAGCGTCACGCAACTCGATCAAGAACTCCTGTCCGCGCTTGCCCCGCAGTGCGGCACTTACGGCTCCGCGCCAGCAGATCAGGCTCCAGCTCTCGCAGTCGTCGCTGTACCCGGAGCGGCTCATGCAGCACCGCCAAGTCGTGCGCCAGGCAGGGGGGCCGGCTTGGCCAGGTGCAGCATGCGGAACTTGTGCAGGCTCTTTGCGCCGTTGGCGGTGAACCAGCCGAGCACGTCGCCATGGAGGCGTGTGGGCTTGAATAGCGGGCAGGCGTCCAGCGACTCATGGAGGAACTGCGGGGTGTCGCCGCTGGGGTGGTGGCGCTCGAAGTAGCCCCAGAACTTGTATGCCGATCGGGCGGCACGGTAGCGGTTTTGCCAGGACTGGCGGGCGGTGGCCATTGACCGAATCTCCAGCCCCTTCCCGGATGGGCGTCTCGCGGGGCACGGACAGAGATTACCCGCGGGTATATATTATGTGCAATACCCTCGGGTAAATAGTTCCCGTTAAGGTAAAAAGAAGCCCCGCGCGGGCGGGGCTCTTAGGTTGGAGTGGGGGAGCGGCGGCTTACCGCATATGGCTGACCCAATGGGGTTCGGAAACGATTGCGATGGGATGTCCGGCGTCTCGCAGGCTCACCGCCTTGAGGATCTTTGTCCCGGCGTTGCTGTTGATCCAGTCGCGGGAGCCCAGTTCCCCGATCACCAGGTAGTTGGTCTTTCGGCTTGGGCTACCTCCGATGAGGCCCCCGCGCTGTTCAATGGCCTCATGGACTGCCGAGCGAGTCCCGAAAGCAAAGGTGCCAGTCACGACGAAGACGGCGCCGGTATGGGAGATCGTTGGCTGCGGCTCCGTCACAGGGAGGCTGGTCGAGAGCGATGCGGTCTGTCCCTTGGCGTCAAATGCCTCACCACCCACGAAGCGAATCAGAGTGTCGTGGAGGTCCGCGGACTCCTCGTCATCAATCACGCCGTCGCTGAGGATGTCGGACAGCAGGCGATAGATCTGCGCAAATGGATACTCGCCGACAAAGGCCGAGTTACGCTCGATCCAGTCCTTCAGAAACTCGGCCTCCATCTGGCTGACATGGCCATCTGCCAGCAACCCCCGGCAAAGCCCAACAAGTTCGTTCGTGCTTCGATCCTGCCTGCGCGACTCGGTGATTCCACCAGTCGGTGCGCGGTCTCCATCTTTCCTGAAAAACATCCTTCCCCCTCCTTGAATAGATGCTTGGGACTAGCTCAGTTGAACCGCTCTATCCTGTTTCGCAGGTAGACCTTACCACCGATGATCGTGCCTTCTGGAATGGGGAACGGGTCGCCATAGCTCTTGTTCTCGCTTGCGACGTGAATGATGCCCCGATCGATCAATCGCTTGATCTGGTGACCGTTCCCCATGTTGATCAGGTAGATGCCATCCCCATCGAACGAGGTTATGCCTGTATCCACAACCACGGCATCGCCAGGCTGGATAGTTGGCGTCATTGAGTCGCCACTGCCGGAGATAAGGCACAGCCTCCCGGGTGTAGGGACGAAGCCGACGATGCTGCGGATGTAGCTAGGCTCGAAGTCGATAGCGCGGATCACATCCGGATTGTCTAAGTTCTCCACTCCTTCTCCCATGCCGGCCGTCGCGTCCAATTGCTGGACGTGAACGTAGCCTTCGCGCGTCGCCGGGGATGAGATTGTTACTTCGGAGTCAACTCCGGTGCCGGCAAAGTAACCGGGGATGGCGAGAGCCTGCTCAATCTTCTCGATGGAGTCCTCCCCGATGCGCTTTGCTCCTGCTTTGCCCTCCGGGTACAGCATCCGCGACACATACGAAGGTGTAATCCCTACGGCATCGGCAAAACGCGCAGATACACCAGAGAAGCGCTCTTGGATGAGTTGGCGGAGGAGCACGCGGCGACGATCAGCTTTTGTCATTTGAGAAGCGTGACAGGATGTTACCCGCAAGTAACTGACCTGCGGGTATTGCTTTTGATGTACCCATAGGTAAACTCTGGCGCGTATGGACACTCTCCGCGCGCATCTTTCGACCCTCATCCCAGAAGACCAAGCGGCCTACGCAGCCCGCTGCGGCACAACGATCGGCTATCTGCGCAAGGCGTTGAGCAAGGGCCAGCGTTTCGATGGTGGCTTGGTGCGACAGCTCCACGTTGAGAGCGGGGGCGTGGTGTCCCTTACGGAACTGCGCCCGGACATCTGGCCGCCCCTCGAGCAGGAGTTGTCGCTTGCACACGCGGTAGACACACGAATGAGCAAGCGCGCGCTGCGCGCCCGGCTGGGCCTGTTCAGCGACAAGCAGTTGGCGACTGTCCTGCAGCTCCCGCTGCAGCAAGTTGAAGGATGGGAGGAGGAGCGCGCGCTGCCCGCCGTGCCGGAAGTGCTGCGCCTGCTCGGAGTCCAGTCCGCTGCCGCGGTGGACGTGCCGCCGGCGGACCCGGACGACGACCGCATCGTGTCTGTTGAGGTGGCCTGAAATGTCATGCCAAACGCATGCCATTGCAGCGAGCTTCAGTTCTTGCGAGGGCCGCTTGCTGCTCCACCGGTTTTCCGAATGCCGGCTTGCACCATTGCCGCGCGCAGCTTCGGCAACTCTCTTTCTAAAAGCTCCAATTGCTCCAACGTCAGCGTCATTGGAACGAGGTCTCGTTCGGGTGCCGTTTTCTCGCCATCTGCCTCCAGTCGAATGGAGCGGAAGGTGAAGACCGACGCTCCCAACATCGGAACGATATCGATGGCCCAGCCCGTGACTAGCTCCAGCTCTGGCGTGTCCTGTTCGGTCAGCTCCATGTCGCCCTCCTTGCGGGTTGTTCGTGTGGAAACAGCAGCCTACCGCAACGAGGGCGGCTCCCGCCTGCCGGCCCAGAGGGTCCATTGAGATGAGTTCGATTCCTTCCATGGGCAGCAGTCTGGCGACCGGTACCGGCGAAGTCATGAAGCTGGGGAGGCAATTTCTGCCTTCGCGCCAGCAGGTGATCTACGCCTACACGGAGAAGATGCTCAACGAAACGGCGATGAACGCCAACAGCTTCGCTATGCACGTTGCTGAGCAGTATTTCGCAATGACCGCCCCGCACCGGCACGACAAGAAGGCCGTGCCACTGCGGATGGGGCAGGGCGACGATCTGGCTGATGCACTCAAGGCCAACGGCCAGGCGATACGCCGCTACATGGATGGCACGGTCAAAACACTTCCGGCTGACCTGGAAGACGCGTGGGTGCTGAGCCTGCCTGAGCCTTACCGCAGTGACTGCGAGCGGGACTTGGCTGGGCGCCGCGGTCTGCTGCCAATTCGGTTGGCGCTGATCGCTGCAGATGCGGACACCGCCGGCATTGGCAACCTGATGACCGAGTTCGGTTCGTTGGTATCTGCGTTGACCCCGGCCACAGCTGACGGCGTCATCGATGAGCGGGACCGTCCTCACGCGCGCGGGATCATTGAGCGCTGCAACGATGTGGTGATCGCCGCCCTGACGATTCAGCGCCGCTTCGTCGGGCTGTTGGGTGGTGACAAGTGACGCCCCCCCAACCAATTTCCACGCGCAAGCGATACGCGTTGCACGGCTTCACGGTGGCAGAGCTGCGGGGAGAGCTGGATAAACGCCGTCGCGCTGAGGGGAAGCCTCCCCATCAGTGGGACGAACTCCGCTCTGTGTACCTGACCCGGCTCGCCGCTGAGTACCGCGAAAGGCTGGCGGAGGTGGAGGCGAATGGTTCGCCGCGCGGCTACGCCGCCTACGTCCACGCCACTCGGGTCCGTGCGCTGAAAGAGCAGATCTCGAAGTTCGAACGCAACGCCGCGTTGGCAAAGGCCGACGAGAAGAAAGCAGCGGAGGCGCGCAAGCGCCCCTAACCGAATCCCGCCCCTCTAACCGCCGGGTAGCTCCTGGTGGGACAGCCGAACTCCTGCACGGTTGAGGGATGCGGGTAATGCAGGTGGTTGTAGGAGTCATGGCGTGAAACACAGAGCAGAGCCGCATCAGCACACGAGACCGTCGCCATGAGCGTGGAAGCGATCACCTGGGCATTGAAGCTGCCGATCAAGCATTCCTCGGCCAAGTTCGTGCTGACGGTGCTGGCAAACTGCGCCAGCGGCGACACATGGCTTGCATACCCCTCGGTGGCCTATCTGGCCGAGGCGACAGGGCAGGACCGCAAGACGGTTCTTGCCAACCTGGTGCGTCTGCGTGAGTTGGGCTTTATCGAAGACAGCGGCCGACGCATGGGCGATACGAAGCAGGTGATCGTCTACCGGCTGCTCGCAGGTCAACAGATCGAAACGGTACCGAAAACGGAACAGTCCCAAAAGCGGAACAGTTCCGAAAACGGAACAGTCCCAAAAAGCGCTGGAAAGAGTCCCGTTTTTCCCTCCAAACAGTCCCGTTTTTCCGCGAAACAGTCCCAAAAACGGGACACGGAACCGTCAGAACCTAAAGGGAACCGTCAGAACACACACCGCGTGTGTGGAAGCGAGCTCACCACGGCTGACATCGATCGCGAGATCTCGCCACTTGGTTCGCTGCCGGACTGGATCGATCACGAGGTGCTAGCCCAGTTTGTGCGCCATCGACGGGTGTCGAGCCGGACGCTGTCGGTACAGGGCTGGCTGCAGATCCTGCCAACGTTGAAATCGATCGCCGCTGCGGGCGGCGACCCAAACCAATCCCTCCGCGACGCAATGGCTGCAGGCCTTGCGCTGCCCGTCATCCCGAAGCCAGGAGCAAACGTCCATGGAAATCATCCACAGGGTTCTGCCGCCGGAGTCTCCGAGCTCCGAGCCGAGTACGAGCGCCGTCACGGCGGTGGCAACGCTGGCCGCGCAAGCGGAGCAGGACGAGGCCAGCAGGCAGGTGAGGTCATCGATGGCGAGTGCGCCGTTGTCGGCTGAACCCAGTCAGCGCGCAATGGATGCGCTGTGGAACTTGTGGGAGCGCATGGAGGCGATGTTCCCGGGCAAGTGGAAGCGTGACAACGGCTTGGCGCCGGCCAGCGCAGATGGCCCTTTGACCGTTGCGGGTGAGACCTGGGCGCTGGCGCTGAAAGGGTTGCTGCCGCGGCAGTTGGGCGAGGGGATGGCAGCGTGCATGCGGTTGGGCCTGGAGTGGCCGCCGAACCCCTCGAAGTTCCGCGCGCTGTGCCTGGGTCTGCCGTCGCTGGCGCAGGTGGAGCAGGAGCTGCGCCCCGGGCAGGACCGTAGCCCGTTGGCAGTGCTGGTGCGTTCGCTGATGGATTTGCATGCGTTTAACGTTGCCGATGGCTACCAGCAATCCCGAATGGTGGCTGCGGCCTACAGCCAGGCGCTGCAGCATGTCTCTGCCGGTGGCGCGCTGCCGGCTGCCGTCCCGGCGCTTGTCCATGAGAGGCCAGCGTCACCCTGTGTCTCCAACCGGGAATCTGCAGCAGCCGCGATGGCGCGCGCTGCCCAGGAATTGGGGTTCGACTGATGGCGATGCAGCACTCCACCGGCACCCCGACTACAGCTGAGGCTGAGCGCATCGAGCGGGCGAAGGTTGGCCCGTGCATGGCCTGCCTGGTGCTCAAGATGGCCGGCCTTCTGTCCTCGCATCGTGTGGTCTACGGCTGCGACTACAACCACGCCAAGAGCGGGAACCGGCGCCGCGGCCACATGTTCGGCTATGCACTCTGTGTGTGGCACCACCGCCGGCATCCCAATGAGGGCAAGACCTTGGTCCAGACCCGGGCAATCTACGGCCCGAGCCTGATGGACGGCTCTCGGGTGTTCCACGAGACCTACGGCAGCGACGACGACTTGATCGAGCAACAGACCCACGTGAATGAACTAAGGAGAGCAGCATGACCGACGTGCGAGAACTGCTGGCAAGGTTGAATCCGACCACGATCCGGATGGATGTTGGAACGGGTGCGGTGGCCGGTTCCCTTACCAACATCGACATTGCAGCCGCGCTGGGGATGGTGCCCGGTGGAATCGGCCGGGACTTGATGGAGCTCTTGCACGGGCCGAATCCAAGCCGTAATCAAATCGTCAAGGTGCTGGAGGCAATCACTCGACTGGCTATGGAAGAGCGGAACCGTCGCTCAAAGGGTTACTTTGACGCCCGCACCATATGGGGTATCGCGGAGTGCATGGCTAAGTTCCACCGTGAGCGCGACGAAGCGTCCCGACGAAACCTTGAAGTACTGAAGGCGCGCGCTGCGGTTGCCCGCGATCAGTTGTTTCCGGAACGCTTGGAGGAGCGTTTCCCGCAGATCGCGGCTGTCGCGATAGGCTTCATGAAGGGCGAGCGCTTGAGCAACCGCGAGCGCGCGGCTGCTATGGGGGTGAGCGAATCCGCGTACCGTCAGGTATGGGCATCCGTAGTAGATTGGCTGTTGACGCAGTTGATTGAGGCTGAGCAAAGCGCAGCTCGCTGCTTATTGCAGGTTGTACGCTCGGGCGCCCGGGATGGCCTCTGAGATTGGGCCGCGCAGGCTCCGCCTGTGTGACCCTTCTTCGAACATCGGCGCTCAGCTTGCATGCATCAATTTTCCCAGCGCTATTTGAAACAGCGTTGCTTAAGGCGCAGCGCGACGTTCACCAGAACAATGAGTACAGGCACTTCGATCAGTGGACCTATGACGGCAGCGAACGCTACCGGCGAGCTGATGCCGAAGGCAGCTACAGCCACCGCAATAGCCAGTTCGAAGTTGTTGCCAGCTGCAGTAAAGGCGATGGCTGTCGTGCGTGGGTAATCCTTGGCGATCAGCTTGCCCATGAAGAAGCTGACGGTGAACTGGACCAGGAAGTAGATTGCCAACGGGATAGCAATTCGAAGCACATCCCACGGTAGCCGGACCACGTCGCCGCCCTTCATGGCGAACATCACCACGATCGTGAACAACAAGGCCCCCAACGTTATCGGCCCAATGGCGGGCACAAAACTGTGCTCGTACCATTGCAGCCCCTTCGACGTGGTCAACGCTCGGCGTACCAGATATCCAGCGGCAAAGGGAATGCCGAGGTAGATCAGAACTGCCTCGGCAACCGGCCAGAAGCCAACATCGAGCACCACGCCCTGCAGCCCTAGCGCAATTGGCAACCAGGAAAGAAAGAACCAGGCGTAGACGCTGAAGAGCGCGATCTGAAAGAGGGAATTGAAAGCGACCAAGCCGGCAACGTATTGGTTGTCACCTTTTGCAAGCTGGTTCCAGACCAGCACCATCGCGATGCAACGGGCCAGCCCTATCAGGATGAGCCCAGTCATGTATCCGGGCTGGTCGCGCAGGAAGATCACCGCAAGGGCGAACATCAGCGCCGGGCCTATTATCCAGTTCTGGACCAGCGAGAGCGCCAGCACACGTTTGTCCTTGAACACGACGCCCAGTTGCGCGTAGTCCACCTTGGCGAGGGGAGGGAACATCATCAGGATCAGACCGATAGCGATTGGCACGTTGGTGGTGCCGATGCTCAGCGCGTCAATTTGGTGCTGGAGCCCCGGGAACGCGGCGCCCAAGCCAACGCCGACCGCCATTGCCAGGAAGATCCAGACGGTCAGGAAGCGATCAAGGAATGACATGCGCTCCGCACGCGACTCTGCCCTGTTGCTCATTTGCAGCGCCTCGGAGTGCTACAGGATTGGTCGCCTGCGCAGCAGTTTTCGGTCAGGTAGTCGACCAGGCTGTTCATCGCGTCGAAATTGGCGCGATAACAGACGGTGCGGCCGCGCTGCTCAGACGTGACCAAGCCAGCGGCTGCGAGCTCCTTCAGGTGAAAGGACAGTGTGGCGCCGGGAAGTGTGAGTGCCTGGGCGATCTCCCCGGCCAACTTGCCACCGTGACCAGCCTCGACCAGCAGGCGGTAGATCGACAGCCGCGTTCCATGACCAAGAGCGGCTAGTGCTAGCGTTGCAGACTTATGTTCCATAGAACTAGAATAATGGAATTGATTAACAGGGACAACCCATGCTCGACCTTCCCAATATCCACGCCGGCTCTCTACAGCAGCCCGCCAGTTCCGACCTTGAGATCGTCAGAGCGAGCAAGCACCGGCCGCGCATCCTGATCCTCTACGGCTCGCTGCGCGCCCAGTCTTATAGCCGCAAGCTGGCCTTGGAGGCACAGCGCCTGCTGCAACACTTCGGTGCCGAGACCCTGTTGTTCGATCCCCATGAGCTGCCGATGCTGGACGCGGTGCCGGCCGATCATCCCAAGGTGCGCGAACTGCGCGAGGCCTCGCTGTGGTCCGAGGGCCAGGTCTGGATCAGCCCCGAACGGCACGGGACATTGACCGCTGTGCTGAAAAATCAGATCGACTGGCTGCCGCTGGAGGAGGCCGGCATTCGTCCCACCCAAGGCCGCACGCTCGCGGTGATGCAGGTCAGCGGGGGCTCGCAGTCCTTCAATGTGGTGAACGCGTTGCGCGTGCTGGGGCGTTGGATGCGGATGATCACCATCCCCAACCAGTCGTCGGTACCGAAGGCCTGGCAGGAGTTTGATGAACATGGCCGGATGAAGCCATCTGCGTACTACGACCGGGTCGTCGACGTGATGGAGGAACTGGTGAAGTTCACACTGCTGGTCAGGGATCGCAGTGACTATCTTGTTGATCGCTACAGTGAGCGCAAGGGCAACGCCGCGGTGGCGGCTCTTGCGGCGGCCTCGGGCGCCAATTCTCCTCAAGCGGCCGCAGGAGCCGGAGCATGAAGGCGACCATCTACCACAACCCCAGCTGCGGAACCTCCAGGAACGTGCTGGCTCTGATCAGGCATGCGGGGATAGAGCCGGTGATCGTCGACTATCTGACCGACACGCCATCCAAGGCGCGACTGGCTGAGCTCATCAGCAAGGCTGGATTGACCGTGAGGGAAGCAATCCGCCAGAAAGGAACGCCCTACGCTGACCTTGGCCTGGACGATGCGGAGCTTACCGACGATCAGTTGATCGATGCCATGTTGACGCATCCCATCCTGATCAACAGACCGTTCGTGGAAACAGACTTGGGTGTGCGGCTTGCTCGCCCATCCGAAGCCGTTCTGGCAATTCTGCCAGTGGTAGCTAGTCCTTTCGTAAAGGAAGACGGCGAGGTGGTCATTGATGGGCGCGCGAAGAGGCCTGTGCCCTGATCTTCGCTCACCAGCGACCAACGTCGGCGAGGACTGAATGCGCAGGATATTCACCGTCAACCGTTGCGCTATTTGGACGAGGGAATGCGGGTTTGGAGTACAGAGTGCGCAGGTGATACCTGCGCACCTTCAGCGCTATATTCCTAACATCGCGAGATTAAGCCCGGCACAGGCCGGGCTTTTCTATTTCAACCCGATCACCATCGCCCCGTAAGCTCCTCCGCTCGCCGTGAGGTGATTGGGGCCGGTGCCGCGCGCAAGCGCGCCAGAATCGCCATGACTGGCCTGCGCACCAGGCAGTGGTGGTGATCGGACCTTCTACGCCCGTCCACTCTCACCGGAACAACGACTGAGCCCAGCCGGGCTGCGGTGACGGGCACCTTTTGCCATACAGGGGATTCACCCATGAACGCCAAGCAGGAGCCGCGCGGGGTCCGCAATAACAACCCGGGCAACTTGGACCGCGGGGCTATCGTGTGGCGCGGTGAGGACCGTAGTGCCGCGGCACTGGCGAGCGAGAAGCGCTTCTGTGTGTTCGAGACGCCGCAGGCCGGTTTCCGCGCGCTGGCCAGGACGCTGCTGACCTATCAGAACAAGCACGGACTGCGGACTGTGCGGGAAATGATCAACCGTTGGGCGCCGCCGGTGGAGAACAACACTGAGGCGTACATCGCCCAGGTGGCCCGGGAGGTTGGGGTGGGCAGCCGTGAAATCGTCAGCCTCAGCAAGCAGGTGCCGCTGCAGCGCATGGTTACGGCCATTGCCCGACACGAGAACGGCGGGCTGTTCTGGGATGAGGCTGTGATTGAGGCTGGCGTGCGCCAGGCTCTGGCCTGATGGACGGTGATCCGACGACCGCGCCGTGGTGGGCTGCAGGTGGCGCCTTCGCTCTCTGGGCCGTGCGGGAGATCTGGGGCGTCATCAACAGCCGGAAGAAAGAGCGGACTGAGACGGACGCCAACGTCACCCTGGTAAGCGGGCTGACTGAACGCATCGACCGGTTGGAGCAATCACAGGCACGGATGGGTACGCAGTTGGACGAGGAAATCAAGCTGCGGCGTGAGGCGCAGGAAGAGGCGCACCGGCTACGCATGCGAGTGCAGACGCTGGAAGGCCTGCTCCGTGGGCTGGGGGCGGTGATCCCGCCCGAACCGCCATGATGTACTTGGGCATAGGCCTGCTGGCCGGCCTGGCCGTTGCCGCGCTGGCGCACTGGCACGGCGACATAGGAATGGACCCTTGAAGGACGACTACTGCCGCCGGTCTTGGGTTGCCCGATAGAGCGCCTCGCAGATCTGCCTGCCAGTCTTTTCGAACGATTCGTGTAGCGGCTTCTCGCTTCCTTGGCTTTTCGCAGACCGAATAGCCTCCTCGTAAACGGTTGTCAGGCGGATGGCCAAAGGTCCCGCCCCAGAAAGACCCCAGAACCTGGCCAGTTGGGACATCGCCAAAGTGAGTGCCTTCGACTTCCCCTGTTCGGCCCGCAGCTTTTCTGTTAGCTCGGTAACCTGGGATTCGAGGACCGCAAGGCGCGCTTCGACGTCATTTTCCATTGGGCCGGGTGTTGGGTGGAGAAGGGCGCAGAGATTAACCCAATCGGGGTTCCGCCTAGGGAACCTATTCACAGTTGCTGTCGATTTGGAGGTTTGAGATGCGCATTCGTTTGAGGGGCAGTCTTGCCCACTTCCAGCCCGATCTGCATCCGGCACATGGCCCGCAGGTGTGGCCGTGGTGGAGGCTGGTGAGCTTGGGCCTTGTGCGCCTTGACGTGGCCAAGCCGTCCATGGCCTGGCGGCTCTGGGTCTACACCCGGTGGGGAGCGGGCTACGGTGATTTCGTGCTGGACCGCCGAAAGCTGGTTGCAGCATGACCCGCGCCCATATCCTCGCGGGCCTCCTGCTGTTCCTCGCTGGCTGCCTGCTGGGGCGGGAGTGGCGCGATCGTAGTGCGGACATTGCCGCCGGCAAGCAGGAAGTGAAGCAGCTCACCAGCCAAGTGCTGGCAGAGCAGGGTGCACGCGCGCTGGAACAGACCGAAGGCCAGGAGCTGGCCAAGATCGGAGCGAAGCATGAACAAGACCGGGAAGCGACCGAGGCCGTCCCTGCTGCTGTTGTTGCTGACCTGCGTGCTGGCAACCTCCAGCTGCGCCGGCAGTGGGCAGCGTGTGAAACCAACCGCGTGTCCGAATCCGCAGCCGGCGCCGCCGAACGTGATGCGCTCGCCGAACTACGAGCAAAGGATCAGGGCGATCTTGTTCGAATCGGGCGAGACGCCGACGATCAGGTCCGAGCCTGCCAAGCGGTAGTCATCGAGGATAGGAAGTGAGCGCTCGGAACGAAGCGTTTCGATGAAGCGAAAGCCGGCGCGGGAGTATATCCCCGCGCCGGAAACGTTCACTTATGGATGATTACTTCGCCAACGCGCGCATTCCAACTCTCGACCACAACGCATCCCGTCTCATTGCAGAAGGTCGTGGTGCAGCGCAACCAACCATCGCCAATAGGGCTGCATGAGGTGCTCAGGTTGCCCCCGCCGGGACCGGCGACGGCGGGAGCGGCGATAGGAAGGGTGGCGACTGTGGCTGCAATCGCCGCAGCTAGGACAGAAACAAGACCAACAACTTTCATAGAAAACTCCTTTTCTAGTGAAGCGATGGATTATTAGCCGAAGTCCGATTGCCGATTCCTTCGGCGTTTTTACAGTCGCACAGAATCTGTCAGGGGGCAAATTTCCATTTGCTGATAGATGATGGCGTGACATGAGGTAGTTCGGGTCGGTCGCCTGTAAGCGACCTAGCGAATCAAATAACCATGGGCCCCGGCAATCCCGGGGCTTTTCTTTTGGAGAATCCGTCGTGCATGACAAGAAGGCAGCGATTCCTGTCCCATCGGGCCTAGTGGTTGTTACGCAGGCTGGTAAGGCCAAGGCAGGGCAGGTCCACACCTGCATCAGCCGGCAGCCCACGTGGGCGACAAAAGCTTACGCATGGCTCCATGACAAGGCGCCGTACCCAATCAACCGCGTTCGCGCGCTGCTGGAGCGGTGGATGGCCAAGCAGGAAGCCATCGACCTGATGAAGGGGCAACTCGGCCGGATCGAAACGAAGCTGGATCAGCTGATTGAGGCGCTGGCTGACGACGACTTGGGCGAAGTGCAGAACGTCGTATCCGTGTCCCTCAGTGGTGAGCCGCTGGGCCGTGAGCGCGACCAAACACAAGGACTCAGCTGATGCCCTCCTTCGCACCAAGCCACAAGCCGATGCAGCGCATGGCACCTGTCTATGAGCCTCCCGGCCAGCAGCCGCCCAGCTATGGGAATGGGAGGGGCGGCAGGCCGTGGCGCCGGCTACGTGATGCGGTCCTCAAGCGTGACTGCTACCTGTGTCAGTGTCTGGCCTGCAAGGCCGCTGGACTGCCACTGCTGGCCGATGAGGTCGATCACATCGTGCCCATAGCCGAGGGTGGGACGGATGCAGAGAGCAACCTGCAGGCAATGAACCGTGACTGCCACGCAAAGAAGACTGCGCAAGAGGCTGCACGCGGAGTGAGACGTCGAGTGGAGTCCGACTCCACCCATGTAGGCCTATAGACAAGCGGGTAGGCGATGGAATGAGAGTGGTTCGCAATAAATTACGAAAAATGATGGTTATTGAGAATGATTCGCAATAGACCCGGGGGGAGGGGAAAAAGTCGGGAGGCTTACACCTCGGACACCGGCCGCCCAGTGGTTTTTTTGCACCGTCAATTCAGAAAATTCAGTTTTTGAGGTACCCATGGCCCGTCCCCGCAAACCGACATCGCTAAAAGTGGTGGCCGGCACGGATCGGCCAGACCGTGACCCGGCGCCGGCCTCCGATCTTCCCTTGGTCGAAGACATACCGCCGCCGCCCGATTGGCTCCCGAATGCGCACGCGCGCAAGGAGTGGGAGCGGTTGGCCCCCATTCTCCACGCCAACAAGTTGCTGACTGAGGCCGGTCTATCTGCCCTCGGACAGCTATGCGCCCTGCATGGCAAGACAGTGCAGCTCTATGCGGCAGGCGAGGCTCCGGTCGCTTCGATGGTCGCCCAGCTGCGCGGACTTATGAATGACTTCGGGCTTACCCCCGTTGCACAAGGGAAGGTGAAGCCAAATGGCGGCACGGAAAAGCCGGGGAACAAGTTCGGGGCACTCGGCCAGCCCGGCACCAGGTGACTACGTTGATGTGGCCGTGGCCTATGCCACCGATGCGGCAGCGAACAAGGGCAAGCGCTACGGCAGGCTGATCCAACTCGCCGCGAAGCGTTTCCTCAATGATCTGAAGCGGGCGAAGAAGAAGGGCGCGCCGTTCTACTTCTCGCCCGAGCACGCCAACCACGTCTGCGGTTGGATCGAGTTGTTGCCTCACGTCGAGGGCAAGTGGGAGACGCCGGAAATCCGGCTGCATGCCTCCCATGTGTTCTTCCTCGTGCAGCTGTTCGGGTTCCGCAAGCCGGACGGCAATGTAACGCAGGCCTCTTCGCCCGCCTCGGTCCGGCGGTTCACCTCGGCGCTGTTCGCGGTGGCACGAAAGAATGCGAAGTCCACGCTGGCGGCGGCCATTCTGCTGTACTGCGAATGCTGCGAAAACGAGGAAGGCGCCCAGGTCATTTCGGCAGCCACGACGTATTCGCAGGCGTCGATCATCTTCAACGTCGCCAAACGCATGGTGGAGAAGACCCCAGACCTGCGCGAGCAGTACGGGCTGGAAACGTGGGCTAAGTCGATCAGCCGAGTGGAAATCGGTGCCAGCTTCAAGCCGGTGCATGCGAAGGCCAGCACCCAGGACGGCTTGAACCCATCACACGTGGGGCTGGACGAAATCCACGCGCACAAGACGCCTGATCTGCTGAACGTTCTGCAGTCTGCGGCTGGTGCACGCGGCAACCCGCTGTGGCTGTTCACCACGACCGAGGGCTACACCAACCCTGGGCCTTGGGCTGAAATACGCCAGTTTGCCAAGCAGTTGCTGGAAGGTGTCTTCAAGGACACCGCCGATCACTATTTGGCCGTGTTCTACGCGGTGGACAAGGACGACAGGGATTTCGATGAGGCGTCTTGGTTCAAAGCCAATCCGCTCTTGGATGTTAATCCCAAGCTCCTGGATGCGATTCGCAAGGAATCGGTCGAAGCCAAGGCGATGCCGTCCAAGCTGGCCGAGTTCCAGATCAAACGGCTGAACCGGCCGGCATCACAGGCGAACGGATTCATTCTTCTGCCGAAATGGAAGAAGTGCGCGGGGTTGGTTGACTTGGATCGATTGCGAGATATCCCATGTTGGGGAGGCCTCGATCTAGCGAGCACTACCGATTTGACCTCCATGCGGTTGGTCTGGCGTGTTGAAGACCGAATTCTCACTTGGGGTAGGCGCTGGGTGCCGGAAGAGGCAGTGAAATCGCGCGGAGAACGAGGGACGGTGCCTTACCCAGGCTGGGTTGCCGCCGGCCATATGGAGCAGACCGAAGGCGAGGTTACTGACTACTCCGTGATTGAAGCAGCGATTCTGGATGTCAAGGAGCGCTTCAATCTCCAGGCAATGGCGTTTGACCGCTGGAACGCGACAGAGATGGTCAGCCGCTTGGTAAAGGCGGAAGTGCCGATGGTGGAGTTCATTCAAGGCCCGAAGTCCTACCACCCCGCCATTCGGGAAATGGAAATGGCGTACGTCGCGGGACGCTTGGTTTACAGCGAAGACCCGGTGTTGACGTGGTGCGCCTCGAACCTTGTTGTACGGCGAGATCAGAACTTGAACATGGCGCCGGACAAGCGCAAGTCGCCGGAAAAGATCGATGACATGACAGCCCTCCTTATGGCGATTGGCCTGAGCATTCCGGCGGACTCGACCGAGGAAGGAAATATGGACGACTGGCTAAACGATCCCGTGAGGAAAGCAAGGTGAAAAGAAACCCGCCGAGAGCCGGCATCATGGGTCGTATCGCCGCGGCAATTGATGGCTGGGTGCGTTCCTTCACGACGAGGGATGAGGAACTATACGTTGACCGAGACATGCTCAGCGAAGCGGGCGTTTCGGTTACGCCGCGTGCGGTGCTCCAGGTCGATGCGGTCTGGGCGTGTGTGCGTTTGATCTCGGAGACGATCGCGACCTTGCCGCTGTCGATCTACGAGCGCACCAGCAGCGGAAAACAGGTGGCAAGCGGTCACCCGCTCCATTTCGTGGTGCATGACCAGCCAAATGGCGATTCAACGGCTGCGATCTTCTGGGAGGCCATGATCGTCGCAATGCTGCTGCGCGGCAACGCGCATGCGGAAAAGCTCTACGCGGGGCAGCGAGTCATTGGCTTGCAGTTCCTGGACCCGGGCAGGTTGACGGTGACCCAGGATGCCAGCGGAAACAAGGTATATACCTACAAGCGCTCGAACGGAACGCCTCGAGTGATTCCTGCGAATCGAATCTGGAGAATTCCAGGTTTCACGCTGGATGGGGAGAACGGGGTCTCGGTGATCGCCTATGGTGCCAAGGTGTTCGGGAGTGCGATCGCGGCTGATCGGGCTGCGGCACGCACGTTCAAAAATGGCCTTCTGCAGACCGTCTACTACAAGATCAATACCTTCCTGAAGCCCGAACAGCGGGCAGATTTCAAGAAGAACTTGCTAGGGACGATTGAGCGCGGCGAGACGCCGCTGCTGGAAGGTGGCACCGAAGCAGACACTCTCGGCATCAACCCAGCCGACGCGCAGCTTTTGGAATCGCGTTCTTTCGCTGTTGAGTCCATCTGTCGCTGGTTCCGCGTGCCGCCATGGATGGTAGGGCACACCGAAAAATCAACCAGTTGGGGCACTGGCATCGAGCAACAGATGATCGGCTTCCTGACATTCACGCTGAGCCCTTGGCTTCGACGGATTGAACAGGCCATCAGCAAGGACCTGATGACGCCAGCCGAGCGGATAAGGTTCTACCCAAAATTCACGGTTGAAGGTCTACTGCGTGCAGATAGCGCTGGCCGTGCTGCGTTCTATGGGGTGATGGTCGATAAGGGCATTCTCACCCGCGATGAGGTGCGAGCGCTGGAGGACCGGGCCCCGATGGGCGGGAATGCCGCCGTGCTAACCGTGCAATCCGCCATGACCACGCTGGACAGCGTTGGCCAGGCTTCCGATGTAAACCAAGCCAGGGCCGCGATCCGCGGGTTCCTCGGTTTCGACGACGACAAGAAGGACTGACCACATGACGATCAAGACGCTGCCGGGTGTCCCGGAGGGTCGCCCCTGCGCCGCTGTCAGCAGCCAGATCCAACCGCGCGCACTTGACCGCTGGGAGGCCGGCGTCAGGGCGGCCTCCGAGACCGAAGCGGATCGGTCCATCAGCATCTACGACGTGATCGGCTACGACTATTGGACGGGAGAAGGCGTGACCGCCAAGCGCATCGCGGCATCCCTGCGTGGGATGGGGAAAGGACCGGTCACGGTCAACATCAACAGCCCCGGCGGCGACATGTTCGAAGGCCTCGCGATCTACAACCTCCTGCGCGAGCACGAGGGCGAGGTCACCGTGAAAGTGCTGGGTCTCGCGGCATCGGCTGCATCCGTCATCGCAATGGCCGGTGACACCGTCCAGATCGCGCGCGCCGGCTTCCTGATGATCCACAACGCCTGGGTTGTTGCTGTGGGCAATCGCCATGACCTCGCCGACGTGGCCGCAACCCTCAAGCCCTTCGATGACGCGATGGCCAGCATCTACGCCGCTCGCACCGGCGCGGAGCAGAAGGCCATGTCCAAGCTAATGGACGCCGAGACGTGGATCGGCGGCGCCTCCGCTGTGGAGGACGGGTTCGCCGACGAACTGCTTGCTTCCGACCAGGTGGAGAAGGGTGCCAGCAAGGAGAGCGCCTCGGCGGTCCGTCGCGTTGAAGCGGGCTTGCGCGCCACCGGCATGCCGAAATCGGAAGCCATGCGTCTGATCAGTGAAATCAAGTCCAGCCGGGGCGATCCCGCTGGCAGCGGTGGGGGCGATCCCACCGATAAAGGCCAGAAGGCCATCCGTGTGCAGGCAGATCCCCTGCCTCGCCTGTCGTTCAACCTCCCGCAATAGGAGCAACACCCAATGAAGTCCATGAAGCTTTCCGCGACCTTCTATCTGGTCGTTCTCGCCATCGCCTCGGCGATTCCCCTGTTGGTCGGCGCAACCGCGAACCTGTCCCTGCCCGTCATCGGGCTGAGTTTGCTGGGTAGTGCAGGCGTGGTTGCTCTGGCATCCATGCTGATCAAGCCCAGTGCCGGCCGGCAGTTCCGTTGCCACTCGCAGTTCGGCGATGTCGGCGAGGATGTCGAAAAGCAGTACAAGCAGGTCAGTGCCGACCTGAAAACTGTCGGTGACCAGCTGAAGTCCTACGCGGAAGTGGCCGCGAAGAACTCCGAGCTGTCGTCCGAAACCCGCGCCAAGGTCGACGAAATGTTTACCAAGCAGGGTGAGCTGCAGGCCAACCTCCAGGCCGCCGAGCAGAAGCTGGCCAAGATCGAGGCCAACGGTGCCGGTGGTGACGTGCAGCACCAGACGTTTGGCCAGCAGTTCGTGAACGGGGACGAGTTCCAGGCCTTTGCGGCCAGGACCACCCCGCGCGGTCGCGTCGACATGACCTTCAGTGCTGCAATCACTTCGGTCACCACGGACACCGATGGCGCGGCCGGCGACCTGGTCACCACTACCCGCCTGCCGAGCGTTATCGCGCCGTCCAATCGCCGTCTGACGGTGCGTGACCTGATCACCCCGGGCCGTATGGACGGCAACACGCTGGAGTACGTGAAGGAGACCGGTTTCACCAACAACGCTGCGCCGGTCGCCGAAGGTGCTAAGAAGCCGGAGTCCACCCTGAAGTTCGATCTGGTGAGCACCACGGCCAAAGTGATTGCGCACTACATGAAGGCATCGCGCCAGATCCTCAGCGATGCCTCGCAGCTGGCCAGCTACATCGACGGTCGCCTGCGCTACGGACTGGCCTTCAAGGAAGAGCAGCAGCTGCTCAATGGCGACGGCACGGGCCAGAACCTGTTGGGCATCATCCCGCAGGCCACGGCCTACGTTGATCCGATCGCCCTGGCCGACGCCACCGTGATCGACAAGATCCGCTTGGCCATGCTGCAGGCCCAGTTGGCAGAGTTCCCGGCCAGCGGCATCGTGATGAACCCCATCGACTGGGCGCGTGTCGAGCTGGAGAAGGACACCACGGGCCGTTACATCATCGGCAACCCGCAGGGCGTCATCGGCGCCACCCTGTGGAACCTGCCGGTGGTGACCACTCAGGCCATTGCCGAGGACAAGTTCCTGACCGGCGCGTTCAAGCTTGGCGCTCAGGTGTTCGACCGCTGGCAGGCGCGCGTCGAGGTGGCCACCGAGAACGAGGACGACTTCGTCAAGAACCTGGTGACGATCCTGGCTGAAGAGCGCCTGGCTCTGGCCGTGTACCGCCCGGAAGCCTTCATCTACGGCGACCTGGGCAACGTCGCTTAATCCACCGTTCCAGAGCAACCCGGCCTGCCACAGCGCAGGCCGGGTTTGGAGATGACCATGCTGATCAAGTTCAAAGAGCCCGACCCGCGCGCCGGCACGACCGTTCGGATGGACAGCTGCCGCGGGCAGTACTTCATCGACATAGGCTCCGCCGACGCGGTGAGTGAGCAGCCTTCGACCGAGTTGCCGCCGCCGACTCTGGAAGATGCGTTGCCTGCGGCGGAATTCTCGGAAGCCGCCGCCGCTGTGACTGAACAGCCTGCCAGCAAAAAGAGCCGCCAGGGCAAGGGCAAGGCTTGACCGTGGAACTGATCACCATCGAACAGGCCCGGGCGCACTGCCGGACCGAACCCAACGATGACGCGCTGCTGGAGCTGTACGGTACCGCTTCGGAGGGGGCTGCGCAGCAGTTCCTCAACCGTCGAGTGTTCCCGGACGACGATTCCATGGCTGCCGCTGTTCTCGATGGCACTGCAGGCGCAGACCCCATGCTCGTCAATGACTCGATCAGGGCTGCTGTGCTCCTGCTGCTGGGTCACCTGTACCGAACGCGGGAGGAAGTGCAGGGAAGCGACGGGGCAACTGTCCAGGTCCCGTTGGGCGCCCATAGCCTGCTCTGGCCGTACCGCACAGGGCTGGGGGTCTGATGAGCATCGGAGCAGGCGAGCTGCGACACCGCGTCTTGATCCAGCAGCATGTGACAACCCGCGACGACGATGGCGTGGCCCACACCGCGTGGACCGACGTGGCCACAGTCTGGGCATCGGTCGAGCCGCTGTCGGCCCGGGAGTTCATCCAGTCTGGCCAGACGCAAGCGGCTATTACGGCCCGGATCACCATTCGGTACCGCGCCGACCTTCAGGCGTCGATGCGCATCCTTCATCGGGGACAGGTCTACAACATCGCAGGCCTTCTTCCCGACAAGGTGTCCGGGCTGGAATACATCACGATCCCGGTATCTGCCGGCGTCAATGAGGGGCAATAGCCATGAACGTTGGCCGAGTCGAGATCAAGGGCGCAGACGCCGTGATGAGCATTCTGCGAAGCCTGCCAGCCGAGGTGGTGAGCAAGAAGGGTGGGCCGGTAAAACTGTCCTTGGCCAAAGGCGCGAGATACCTCCGGGACCGGGAGCGGGAGGCGTTGCGGTCAGTGATTGAGGAGGGGGACCAGTCTACGGGCCTGCTGGAGGAGAACATCATCGCCAGCCGAGGAAAGGCGCCAACTGGCGGAAACGGTGAACGCTACTTGGTTCGCATCAAGCGCAAGATGTATCCAGGCCGTAAGGGCGAGCAGGTCAGTACCTTGAAGTCCGCTCAGCTCAAGGAATATGGCTCAGCGCATCAGCCGGCGCGCTCCTTCATCCGACGCACTGTGCAGACCCACGCTGCGCGCACGATCACCATTGTGGTGGATGACCTGAAATCTCGCCTGGACAGAGTAGTTAGAAGGCTCGCCACGACGGGCGGGGGAGGGCGCTGATGTTTCCCAAGGTGTTCAAAGTCATCAGCACCAACGACGTGAAATCCATTGTTGGTACTCGCATTGGTCGCCATGGTGAAGTCTCGCCGGGCGAGACAAAGCCTTACATCACGTGGCAGATCGTCGGCGACGATCCTCAGCTGCAGCTCAGCGGCGGGCCTTGCACCAACTTCACCGCGATCCAGATTGACTGCTACCACGCCACCGATGCGGGCATTGAGCAGCTTGCTGTGGCGGTACGCGCTGCTCTGGACGCCGCCAGGGTGGCAAACCGGGTAGTGATCGACGCTCGGGATACAGAGACCCGGCTGTATCGGGTAGGCCTGCAGGCCGACTTCATCGGGTTGTAACCCGAACTTCAATCAGCACACGCCGCCGCAAGGCGGTTTTTTTATGCCCGAAGGAGGGCTCAGCAATGGCTGAAATTGACGAAACCGTCCAAACCCAAGGGACGCAGCTGTTTTTCGTGGACACCCTCACCACTCCCGCGACCCCGCGCCTTGTGATGTTGAACTGCCCCACCGGCATCACCGGGATGGGCGGCGGCGCGCCGTCGCAGATCTCGACCACGTGCCTTGGCAACAAGGAGGGCGAAACGTCCAAGCCGGGATTGAATCAGGTCTCGACCTTGTCTGTCCCGTACAACTTCAAGCCGTCGCGCATTTCGCACCGGCTTCTGTCGGACATGCAGAAATCGAAGAAGACGTTCCACTGGATGGCCTGCCTGTCCGATGGCGTCGATCCCCCTGAGATGGATATCGACGGGACGCTCACCGCTCCCGAGGGTCGCACGTCCATCGAGTTCGATGCGTACGTGGCCACCAACACCCTGGACATCGCTACCAACGAGATCGTGCGCGGCACCGCCGGCCTCACCCAGCAGGCGGAAGGGCAGATCTTCCACTGGAACGGCGCCCCGGTGAACAACGACGACATCGTTCCGTAAGCATCGCATCCATGCGCCGGTCCCTTGGCGGGCCGGCGCTGCCAGAGGAAAACCATGAAGCTACCTGACTCTCTGTTCGTATCCCCGACCAGCCATCAGCGACCCATCAAGCTGCCTGACGGAACGGAACACATTTTCAACTTCCGCGAGCTGCCAAGCGTGGACTTCCGCCAGATTGTGCAACTGGAGGCCAATGACGACCCAGCCCGCCGTGCCTCTGCGGTGGCGCTGGCCGTGTCCATGTCCATCGTGGATGACGAAGGAAAACGCGTCATGACCATGGAGGTTGCCTCAACGCTGAAGCCTTCTGTCGCTATGGCGATGTGGGCGGTGATCGTGGAGGTCAACAAGTTCCAGGGAAAAGTTCATTCGTCGCCCGAGGCGGCGAGTGGTTCAAGTACCAACTCGCCCTGAGTCTTGGGAAAACCCTCGGAGAAATCGAAGCCATGCCTCAGCGCGAGCTTGAGGGGTGGCGCGAATTCTATGTGCTGTACCCGTTCGATGATCGTCACCGCTACCACAAGCCGGCAGCCGCGCTGATGGCAGTGCTGGGTGGGAAGTACGAAGAACGCATCGAATTTCTGTCGCCAACGCCGAAGCATGCCGGGATGTCTGAGGCAGACGCGAAGACGTTGCTTGCGTTCGGCATCAAGCCACACATGAGGCCTCACTAATGGCAACAGCCGGTTCCATCGTCATTGATCTTCTGATGCGCACCGGCTCTTTCGTGACGGATGCCGACCGCGCAGAGAAGGCTGTAAAGAAGCTGGAGAAGACCGCGCTTGCGATGGGCGCGGCGCTTGGTGCCGGCCTTGCAACTGCTGCCACGACCTTGACTGCATTGGTCAAGTCGTCCATCGACACCATGGACGAAATGAGCAAGACGGCGAAAGTCGTCAACATGGGCACCGAGGATTTTTCGAAGCTGGCCTATGCCGCCAGCTTTGCCGATCTCACTGTCCAGGACTTGCAGACCACCATCGGCAGGCTGACCAAGGCTCAGACCGAAGCCCTTGATAGCGGCAGCAAGCAAGCGCAGATATTCGATGCCCTTGGCATCAGCATCAAGGACTCCAATGGCAAGCTGCGCCCAACCATTGACTTGCTCTATGACTTTGCCGACGCGTTCAAAGCGCAGAAGGGGTCGCAGGAGGTTGTCACCGCAGGGATGGCCATCTTCGGCAAGAGCTTCCAAGGTCTCATTGACCTGCTGAAGGATGGCTCGCAGGGCTTGCGTGATGCAGGGGTCGAGGCACAGGCATTCGGCCAAGTCATCTCCGGCGAGGCAGGTTCGAACGCCGAAGAATTCAACGACAACCTCGCAAAAATGAAGCTCTGGGTTCAGGGCGTTGGCAATGCCGTCGCCGCCGACCTTTTGCCTGACCTGTTGCAGATGTCGGGCCAGTTCCTGGACAGCGCCAAGAGCGGCGAGAAGCTCAACGAGACTGCCAGCAGGATCGCAGATGGTCTGCGAGTGATTGCTACTGCAGCCGGCTATGTGGCCAAGGCATTTGACCTTGCCGGAACCGCGATTGCTGCATCCCTGGCAACTGCAAACGCCGGTGTCCTTGCCTTGCAGGGCGACTTCAAGCGCGCATTCGAAATGTTCGCTATGGGTCAAGACGGCCTAATCGCCAAGGTTAAGGCGTTTGGCGACGATGGATCGTCAGCGCCCAGTGCGCCCAAAGTGAATCTCATCGACCCGAGTGAGGGCTTGATTGACTGGAAGGCGCAGAAGGAGATGGAGTCCCGGCTGCAGAAGTTGTTCGACGGATCTGGCGAGGGTAAGGGCGGCGGCAAATCTGCAGCGCAGAGCGATGCGGAGAAGCTGACCAGCGCCTACAAGCAGCTGAACGAGCAACTGGCCGAGCAGATCGCGCTGCACGGCGACAACAGCGCAGCGGCCAAGCTGGAGTATGACTTGACGGTCGGGGGGCTCAAGGGCCTGACCGATGCGCAGAAGGAGGAGTTGCGCCAGAAGCAGGACAAGCTTGACCTGATGGACCTCCAGGCCGAAGCCGACAGGGCCGCATTGGACCTGTTCAAGAAGGAGCAGGAGGCGGAGGAAGATCGAAAGAAGGCCTTCAAGGACCACAAAGAAGACCTTGAGTTCGAACTGAGCTTGCTCACGCTATCCAACAAAGAGCGTGCCAAAGCCATTGAGCTGCGGTATGCCGGGGTGGACGCGGCCAGCGCCGAAGGAAAGGCCATTGGCGAGCTATCCGGCAAGCTGTATGACCAAACCCAGACCACCGACAAGCTGATCAGCCTGCAGGACGATCTGCGGGATGCGTTCGCCGACAACTTCTATGACGTGATCACAGGTGCGAAGAGCGCCAAGGACGCGGTGAAGGACTTCTTCGATTCTGTCGCGGACAGCATCTTGAAGATGATCACGCAGAACCTGACCAGCGCGCTTTTCGGGCAGCAAGGGCAGAACGGCGGCGGCATGTTCGGCGGTGCGATCTCCAGCATGTTTTCCGGGATGTTTGGAGGTGGCGGCGCCGGTGGTGCAGCTGCTGGCGGGGGCGGCTTCTGGAGTGGCGTGGCGTCGATGTTCGGTGGCGGCAAGGCCATCGGTGGCGATGTCCTTTCGGGTCGCGGCTATTGGGTGGGCGAAGAGGGGCCCGAGTGGTTCGCACCACGTGGGACGGGAACGATTGTGCCCACTGCAGTGGCCATGAACCAAGGACGTGGAGGCAAGCAGATCGTGCAGAACCTGAGCGTTACTGTGGCCGGTCGGCCCGATGGGCGGACACCGCAGCAGATCGCGCGAGAGTCGGGCAAGGAAGCGGCGCGGGCCATGTCGAGGACGGGCCGATGAACGGCGTTATCGACATGCGCCTTCCGGAGTGTGTGGCGTACGGCTTCCAGGGCGGGCCGGAGTGGAACACAAGCATCGTGGAGATGGACAACGGCGGGGAGGTAAGAAACGCGCAATGGATGTATCCGCGAATGCGGTTCAGCGCGTCGTTCAACAACCTTGGCGCCGATGGCCAGAGGGCGGTGCAGGCCGTGTTCTACGCCGCGCGCGGGCGTCTGTATGCCTTCCGCTTCAATGATCCCTTGGATTACGAAGCGGAAGGCGAGCCCATTGCTCCGAACATCGGGACTTCTGATCCGGTGCAGCTCACCAAGACCTACCGCTTCGGCCCCTCTGCTGCTGTTCGAAGGATTCAGGCCATTGTGAGCGCGGTGGTTCGCAACTCTTCCGGAGATATCGTGCCGGGCTCGCTCGATGCTGGAACGGGCTTGTTCGTTCCGGCCTTGCCCTGGGAATCGGACACGTACGAATGGTCCGGGGAGTTCGATGTGTGGGTTCGCTTCGATAGCGATTACAACGCCTTCACGTTGGGCGACCTGGATGCACACAGCGCCGATATCGAGCTTGTGGAGGTGCGGCGATGAAGCAGATCCCCATAGCGTTGCAGAGTCACCTGCAGCAGCCGGCTACGACTTGGTGCTTCCTAATGCGGGTGGCGTGCGTTGGCCGGTGGGCAGGTACGGTTCTGGGCTTCACCACGTTGGACGCGGATCTGGAATACGACGACGGGAAGGGGGTGGTTCGCTACCGGTCGGATAACGGCTTCAAGCCCGACCGCCTGCAGAGCGCAGCCGATTTCAGTGTCGGCAACACCGACATGAGCGGCTGGGTCACGGCTGATGGCATCACTGCGCAGGACGTCGCAGCGGGCATGTTCGATTACGCGGAAGTCACGATCTACCGCGTGAACTACATGGACCTGACCCAGGGCCACGAGTTGGTACTGTTCGGAACCTGCGGCCAAACCAAGACTCACCAAGACGCGTGGACAACTGAATTCCGCTCGCTGATGCAGCAAGCAAAGCAGACCATTAGCACGGTCTACTCGCTCACCTGCCGTGCGGAGTACGGGGACTCCAAGTGCCAGATGGCTTTCGTGTGGGAGCCGGGGGTGGTGGCTGCCATTGGCTCCGATCCGCGTCGCATGATCACCAGCTCGGGGTTGGCTCATGCTGATGGCTACTTCGACCTTGGCGTCATTGAATGGTTGACCGGTCGGAATTCGGGGTTGCAGTCGGAGGTGGACGAGTTCCTGGCCAACGGAGATATCCGGCTTTCGCTGCCAACGGGATTCCCCATCTCCGAAGACGATAAGTTTCGCATCCGTGAGGACTGTGACAAGACGTTCACCACCTGCAAGGCCAAGGGGAACGTTCTGCAGTTCCGAGGCGAACACCTCACGCCCGTCGCGGATACCGCGATCTCCGCGCCCGGCGCATACATCCCATCGGTGGACTCAGCATGAGCGAACAGATTGACATTGCGCGCTCGATGATCGGCGTGCCGTGGCGCCACCAAGGCAGGAACGCCGCAGTTGGGATCGACTGCGCCGGCTTGCTCATCTTGGCATTCGGCGTCCAGGGCGAGAAGCCGACGTATGGTCGCAACCCCTTTCAAGGACAGATGGAAGCGACGCTGCAGCAATACCTTGGCCAGCCACTTGCAGAGGGCGCGCAGATGCTGCCAGGAGACGCGGTGGCCATGGCCTACGCAGGGGACATCCGGCATTGCGGGCTGATCGCCGGAGAGCCGGGAGCCCTGACGCTGATCCATACCGATAGCACCCTGGGGCGGGTCACGGAACACCCGCTGGATGCCAAGTGGCTCAAGCGCATTCGACACGTCTACCGGCGAGGTGACACGTGAGTGGATCTTCCATCGGCGGCATAGTCGGCGGCGCCATTGGCTTCGTAGTCACTGGTGGCAACCCCATCGGCGCGCAGGTTGGCTTTATGTTGGGCTCCGCGATTGGCGGGTACATCGATCCGGTCAAGGTCACAGGCCCGCGCCTGTCTGACGCCATGGCGCAGACAAGTACCGTGGGAGGCGTGATCCCTTTCGGTCATGGGGTCTATGTCACTGCGGGAAACATCATCTGGCGGGACGTGCTCAAAGAACACAAGAAGACCGAACGGGGCGGCAAAGGCGGCGGGCAAAAAACCACCACGTACACCTACACCCGCAGCTATGCCGTTGGCGTGTGCCAGGGGCCCATCTACGGGTTCCATTGGATCAAGCGGAACGGCAAGAAGGTCTACACAACCAGCCCTACAGCGACTGCCGATGAGAGGACTTACAGCGCGAAGTGGTTGCGCAAGGCCACGCTCTATCTCGGCAACGAAGCGCAGATGCCCGATTCAACCATCGTTGCGGTGGAGGGGGTTGGGAATGTGTCTCCGAACAGAGGGCTTGCGTACATCGTTGTGGAGAATGACGACCTGACAGACATGCAGGGCGCCATTCCCCAATACGAATTCTGTGTCCGAGCCTCGCCGCCCGAGGCGTATCTAACGAGCCATGTGTATCCGCAGCATGCGGGTGAACGCGCAGGCATGGGGGTGCAGCTTGGGCTTGGCGTTCTAAGGGACTTGGTTGAAGACTCAAGCGTCACAGAGTCAAGCACCGTTGGCATTAGCTTCCAGGTGGCCCAGCTTCGGCAGCCTCAAGCATTTGCCACCGCAGACGATCAGAGCGCGATGGATGTGACCTTCCCCATTGCGACGCTACGAGAGCCGAAGGTGGTGTTGCCCCCAAGCGAAGAGGCAGCTGCCTCAGCAGTGTCGTTCCCGACCGCAACAAAGCGCATCGCTCTGGTTGCACACAAACAACCGGCTGAAAAGGCATCTGCCTCAATCTCCCTTCCGCAGGCGACTCTATATGTTCCGTGAATCCGATAACCTAAAGCGCTTCCAAGACTCGATTGTGACCGATATCAAGGCGAAAGCCGTGGCGTCGGCACGTTGGAAGGTGCGCGCCATGAAGGGGAATATGATTCTCCGCGAAACGCCATGGATGAAGAATGTGATCGTCAACCGGTGGTGGGATAGCCTCGCCACTACCCTTGGCTCCCTTGGTTTCAAGGGATTCATTGCTGGCGCCGGGACAGCGACGCCTGCTGTTACCGATACCGCCCTGCAAAGCTATCTTGGCGGCGGCAATGCGTTCCAATCCGCGAGTACCGTGATTAATTCGACCGTCGCGCCGCGTAGCATGACCACCTCCGTCACCATTCGCGGGGCGGAGGGTGCAGTTGTCGGAAACGTTGCTGAGCTGGCGTTGTATTGGGGCTCTACCGGTGGCACCCAGGCGCCTTCGAACACCGTGTCCATTTGCAACCGAGTTCGCGTAACGGATGAGCTTGGGGCACCCACCACGATCCAAGTCCAAGCCGACGAGTTCTTGGAGATCACTTGCGAGATGACATGGTTTGCTATCGACGGCGCAACCGGCGTTTGGCAGATGATGGATAAGGGTGTACTCAAGACGTTTAACTATGAAATCCGCCCTGTCTCCATGAATTCAAATGCTTGGAAGACCATCGGCATCAACTCGTCGGTGGTCCCTTTCAACCCATCCTCTTATATCAGCACAGCCAGCACGTCTAGCTACAACTCACCAAAAGCGCTCGCACAGACAACATTCGTAAATCCGTCTGCAACGGGCGCGTCTAATACGGAGGCGCCGGGGTGGAACGTAGCATCCAACGCGTTTGACAGTAACCAGTTGCTTGAAGCTTACGTGCCGGGCTCGCGTACCACCAAGCAAAGGATTCGCCTTCCGTTGAATAACGGCAACTTGGCCGCTCCCGGCATCCGGAGCATCATGATCCCGTTCGGTGATACCAGTGCTAACAGTTGTTGGTGCGTGCATCAAATGCTCTTGGATGGCCCGTTTGTAAAGACCTCCAACGAACTGTTGGATATGCCCATTACTGTTGTAAGGGATAACGCGTAATGCTCCCCCAAGGCGGCGGTCTATCTACCAAGGCGGCGATCAGCGGGTTTTCGTATCCAGTTAAGACGCCATTGCCCATCGACAATTTGCAGGATTGGGAACTCGCTGGAAAGTATTTGAATGATCCAAGCGAAGGGTTGCGGGTAAAGGTGTGGGCGGTGAAAGGTGTCAGGAACGCGGATACCGGAAGCATTGATGTTTTGGTAAGTGCGCCCGGTGGTGTCTCGCCGACAGAGGCCTCGCGCGTTTTGTTTAGCGGTGCCGATATCACGCAGCTTGCCTTGGCTTTTGACCAAAACATGAGTCCCTTTGTTGCGTACACGCAAGGGGACAGCGCCAAGATATATTGGTACGACCCGCTTGTGCCGGGAATGGCAGTTACGACGCTCCCTGCCGGTTCGTATGACCTTCGATGCTGCATGGATGAAAGGCGTGCGTTCAATGTCGCCAACAGCGATATCGTGCTTAGCTACATCCGCGATGGGAACCTCTGTGTTCGTTATCAGCGCGACAGGTATGCGAATGAGATTGTCCGTCGCGCAGGCGTAGGCACGTCGGCTCGACTTGTCAGCATGGCGATGAATCGCGGGGGTCGCATTCAATGGCGATTGCGCAATTACGAAAGGACCGATGACCCAGGCGCCCTCCATGTTGCTGACCCGTTCCTTGCCGATGTGGTTGAAGACCTCTACTTGAGGTCTGGAATTCAGAAAGGAGTGGTGGACGTCAGCTCCCTATTCGACTCCAGCGTGGAAGGCTTCAAGGTGGCCACTGAGGGCGGGGCTGATGTGATGGTCCAGGCGCTGCAGCAGGCCTACTTCTTCGATCCCACCGAGTGTGACGGAATGCTCCGCGCGGTGCCGCGTGGTGGCGACCCAGTCGCCGAGATAGGCCCGAACGACATGGTTGCGCGGGATGAGGGGCCCTTGACCTCCGACCGTGCGCAGGAGGCGGAGTTGCTGCGGAAGATCAACGTCACGATGCTTGATAGCTCTATCGACTACGTGACGAACAAGCAGACAGCGGAACGTAGAAGCTCCATCGTCAAGGCGAAGGCGGAACAGTCGTTTGAGATCCCGCTGACTGCCTCGCCAGATTTCCAGGCAACAGTTGCCATGCGTAAGCTGAAGGTCGCGTGGGGCGAACTCCAGAAGTACGAGTTTGAGCTTCCCATTGCCTTCTCCGCGCTCGTCCCTGCCGATGTCATCGTTGTGCGGGACAAGAAGGGCGACCCGCACCGCATGCGCATCATGGAGATCGAGGAGGATGGGGGTCACCTGATCGTTAAGGCGAGCGAGAATTCGCCCTGGGCCTACAACGCGCTAGCAGAAGGCGTGAAGGCAGAACCGCCAATCTCGACCACGCCGGGCCTGGTGGGCGACACCGTCGTGGCCATCTTGGATATTCCGGCGCAGCGGGATCAGGACGATGAGCTGGGGTACTACGTTGGGGCGGTTGGTACTGGGCGTGGCTGGTATGGCGCAGAGGTTCAAATGAGTACCGACGCTGGCGCCAATATCGGCCAGCGGCTGCAGGTGTCTATCCCCTCAGCCATAGGGGAGACGCTGACTCCGCTCCTCGGTGAAGTGTCTGCGGAGTACGCGTCGCAGCAATCGCTCAGGGTGAGGATGCCTGAGCCGCTTGAGTCTGTGAGCTACGAGCAGGTGCTTCGCTACAACAACAAGGCGGCGCTGCGCCGGCCTGACGGGAAGTGGGAGGTCTTGCAGTATCAAACCGTCGTGCAGACCGGAGACGACACCTTCGAACTCTCCGGCCTGATTCGTGGCCGGTACGCCACGTTGCCGGAGGCGGCGCCAGCAGGGGCCATGTTCGTAGTGCTGGATGAGTCGCTTGTGTTCGTGCAGGTGCAGCAGTGGATGACAGAAACGGCGGTGAGCTATCGGGCTATCAGCTATGGCCAGGACAGCGACGAGGTCGAATGGGAGTCGTTTACCGTGACTGAGCCTGCGAGCCAGCAGGAATGGCCAGTCCATTACGTTCGCTCTGTCCGTGACGGTGCCAACGCTGTGACGGTGAGCTGGGTTGGCCGCGCACGACTCGGCGTCGAGACGGCGCCACGGCAGAGCAAATACTTTGCCGGCTACCGGCTGACATACAGCGACGGTTTCACCGCCGACACCAAGGAAACGACACACACGCGGCCAGGGACGCCGGCAGGCGCAACGGTCAGCGTGGCCGCAATCAACACCATTACCGGGCTTGGCCCGGCCAGTGAGGCAATTCCGACATGAGTACTCCAAACCTCGGGCTTGAGCTTGTTCCATCCAACTCGCTGCAGCCTTCCGTGCCGATCAATGACGTGTTGCAGGTCATCGATGCCCTGCTGCAGCTGGCTGTGGAAGACAAGGATTTGAGCGCGCCTCCAGCAACGGTGGAGTCCGACTCCGGCAAACGCTGGATCGTTGGCGCCACGCCGACTGGTGCGTGGGCCGGGAGGGCGGGGCAGGTTGCTCTGTGTACCGGCGCAACGCTTTGGCGGTTCCTCGCGCCGCGCCCCGGCTGGGAAGCTGTTGTCCTAGATGAAGGAGCTTCCGGAACCCGCTACCGGTTCATGGCCGGGGCCTGGGCGCCTGTGTGATGGTTGAGGGCGGGCGCAACCTGTCCTACCATCCCGCCATCACCATGGAGGGATCGGTATGAAGGCACTGTTTCTTGCGTTCGCCCTCGTTGCGAGCATGGGATCTGTCTCGGCAGCTGCTTCCTCACCTGGCGATGTCAGGGTGCTTTATGAATACCCGCGGGACGTGCAGTACGAAAATCTCGGGGTAGTGGAAGTGGAGCATTACCGCGCGGGGTTTCGCGAGCCAAAGTTGGAAGATGCTTTGCCGAAGCTCAAGGAAAGGGCTGCGGCAATAGACGGCAACGCTGTGATCGTGCGTAGCCAGAAGGTGGACAACCTCACGAGTCGCAAGCTGTCTTTGACCGCGGAAGTATTGCGCCTGCGCACTGCAGATGTCGGTAACTAAACGAATCCCTGCAGGCTATCTTCTGGCGCTACGCCGAGCTTTACCAGCCACGTAGCGATCATCTCGCCCACTCAGCCGCCTGGGCACGGGCCTCGGCGGTTGAGTGGGAAAGGCTAGTCATGCAGTTTGAGCAGTCCCGCTCCACTTCTGGGTGGCTGCGAACTCCGCGGAGCGTTATGCCAATGTCCGCAGAGTTGGCTCACGACTCCAGCGCCGTCCTTCAGCTAGCTTTATGAACTTCGCCACATCCTCTGGGAATACGACTCCGTCGTCGGGCTCAATACCTCCCGCTGCGAGAATTTCGCGCGTGCCCTTGCATGCAGCAATCGCCTTGAGGTGACCAAAGGCATCCCTAAACCAGTCCACTGCTGCAGCGTCGCTGCTCAGCTTTTTTGCCTCTTCTAGGGTTAGCACGCTGGCAACGGCATCGAACAGAACCGAGGGAGTTCCCGCTAATTGCCCATCTACATCCAAGTCGCTACCGTCGGATAGCGTGATAGTGAGCGTAGGGGCAACCAGCTTTACTTGCGCGCCGGCTTTTTCAGCGGCCTTCTTCAAGCGTGAGATCGACGCCAGGTTCGTACCATTGGATACCAGAATTCCGATGCAACGACCCTGCAATGTTTTCAACATTTTCCCAATAAGGCCTAGTGCAGCAGATGGCGCCATATCTACCGGTGGCAGCGCCGCCTTGGCTATTGGGGGTAGCTTCTTCAGCCCCAAGCCGCTTGCCACTCGCCTTGCCAATTCGTCATCTACGATGCGCAGGTGAGAGATAGCTCTTTCGCGAATCGCGGCAGTTTCGACCTTGGACAACTCAAAGACGAATGCCGATGCAATGTGTGCCTGCTCTAGCTCGCTTTGACTGCGGAAAAACATGCGGGGCTGGGTGTAGTGGTCCGCGAACAAGTTTGGACGTAGGCGGAGCGTCCCCCCTTCAATAGTTGGAGCCTTGAATGTGGCGAATCCGCTGATCGATTCACGCCCGGTCGGCACGCTTCCAGCATCGAGTGAGTTGGGCTCGTATGCGACGCGTCCCCTAGGCGTGAGCGTTTGCATGTGCCCGTCGCGCTGATGATTGGCGAAGGGGCATTTTGGTGCGTTTATGGGGATGTTCGTGAAATTTGGCCCGCCCAAGCGCGAGAGCTGGGTGTCTAGATAAGAGAACAGTCGCCCCTGCAATAGGGGGTCGTTGCTGAAATCAATACCGGGGACCAGGTTTGCTGGACAGAACGCGACCTGCTCAGTTTCAGCGAAGAAGTTGTCGGGCCAGCGGTCTAGAACCATACGGCCTACGATCTGGAGAGGCACAAGCTCCTCCGGTATAAGCTTGGTCGGGTCCAAATGGTCGAATGGAAATTTCTCGGCTTCTTTTTCGGTGAAGAGCTGCACGCCGAATTCCCACTCGGGGAGATCGCCTTTGCTTATCGCCTCGTACAGATCACGCCGATGAAAATCATTGTCTGCCGACTGAAGCTTGACGGCCTCGTCCCATAAGGTGGATTGAAGGCCGAGCTTGGGTCGCCAATGGAATTTGACGAAAGTGGAATTTCCTTTCGCATTGATCAGGCGGAAGCTGTGGATTCCGAAGCCCTCCATCATACGTAGGCTCCTTGGGATACCCCGATCACTCATAGCCCAAAAAACCATATGGAGCGTTTCCGGCGACAGAGAAACGAAATCCCAGAAGGTATCGTGCGCACTTGCCGCCTGTGGGAATCCTCGATCTGGTTCCATCTTTACGGCGTGGATGAAGTCCGGAAACTTGATCGCATCTTGGATGGCAAATACAGGTAGGTTGTTGCCGACAAGATCGAAATTTCCCTCTTCGGTGTAGAACTTGACTGCGAAACCACGCACGTCTCTAGGCGTGTCAACGGAGCCTGCGACGTCCCCCCGGCCTGAGTAGAGGTCGGGTTTAGAGTCCGGTTTTGATCTTAT
>NZ_DAMBEF010000029.1:0-29638 GCF_032061965.1 Stenotrophomonas sp.
CCGTGGCCTGCATTACCCGATCGCGCTGGAAGGCGCGCTCAAGCTCAAGGAAATCTCCTATATCCACGCCGAAGCCTATCCGGCAGGCGAGCTCAAGCACGGGCCGCTGGCGCTGGTGGATGCGGAGATGCCGGTGGTGGTGATCGCCCCCAACGACAGCCTGCTGGAGAAGGTGAAGTCCAACATGCAGGAAGTGCGTGCCCGTGGCGGCGAACTGTTCGTGTTCACCGACCAGGACAGCAATTTCAATGCCTCCGAGGGCGTGCATGTGATCCGCACCCCGCGCCACGCGGGCGTGCTCAGCCCCATCGTGCACACCATCCCGGTGCAGATGCTGGCCTACCACACGGCCCTGGCCCGCGGCACCGACGTGGACAAGCCGCGTAACCTGGCAAAGAGCGTCACCGTGGAGTAAGTCCTGTCACAGGGGCGTAACCGAGGCTGCGGATAATCCTATCCAGCAGCCCGGTCCTCTCTCCCCCGACGTTGCTCGAAGCCCGGCCTAGCGCCGGGCTTTTGCTTTGTGGGATGTCCGGGCGGTCTTTGCCGATGACGCTGGGCATCTGCTTCGCGGTGCCGTCCGCGTTGGTTTGTGGGATTGGCAGTTTAAAAGTGTGACGTGGATCATAAAGGTCATGATGATCGCGCGACGCTTTAGCCGGTTTACCTAACAGAACCAGCAGCAAAGCCGGCGCGGCCGGCGGGGACGTCATGACAGGGGGCTGTATGTGTGTTGCGAGAGGCGTGCCGCCAGGCTGGGTGGTGCGCGTTCGGTGCTGGACGATGGCTGCTGCTCACGCGGCGGCGGTTGGGCTGCGCGCATGAGCCAGCGCTACCACTTCATTGCCGGCCTGCCACGCTCCGGCTCGACCCTGCTGGCCGGCATCCTGCGCCAGAACCCACGCTTCCACGCGGCCATGAGCAGCCCGGTTGCAGGCCTGATCAATGGCGCGCTGGAGCAGATGGGCGCGGGTGGCGAATCGGCGGCGTTCTTTGACGAGGCCAAGCGCAAGGCCATCTGCAACGCCATCCTGCACGCCTATTACGCCGACACACCGGCGCAGGTGGTGTTTGACACCAACCGCCAGTGGACCGCACGCATGCACCAGCTGGCCGGGTTGGTGCCGGACTTCAAGCTCATCTGCTGCGTACGCAACCCGGCCTGGGTGATGGACAGCTTCGAGGCCATTCATCGCCGCAATCCGTTCGACTACAGCCGCATGTACAACCCGGCCACGCGGCAAACGGTGTACAGCCGCTGCGAACAGCTGATCAGTGCCGGTGGCGTGGTCGGCGGTGCCTGGACCGCGCTGAAGGAAGCCTATTACGGCGAGTTCTCCGAGCGCCTTTTGCTGGTGGACTACGAACTGCTGACCCGCCACCCGGCGCGCACCATGCAACTGGTCTACCAGTTCCTGGGTGAAGCGGAATTCGTGCACGACTTCGACAACGTCGACTACGCCGAAGAAAGTTTCGACCAGCAGTTGGGTGTCAAAGGGCTGCACGACGTGCGCCGCAAAGTCGAGTTCAAGGCCCGGCGCAGCATCCTGCCGCCGGATCTATTCAATAAGTACCAGGACATGGATTTCTGGCAGGACCAGACGGGCACCTCGGCCGGCATCATCGCCGCCCGTCGTTCCGAAACCCAGGCTCCGCTCATCACCAAGGCCACCCCATGAAGCACGCACTGCTCGGCGCACTGTCCACGCTGTTGCTCCCGTTCTCGGCGCACACCGCCGCATCCTCTGCAGGGGGCTATCTGATGCGCGGTGGCTATCAGCCACGCAGCTATATGCGGATGGGGCAGGGTGATGCTGTCACAAGCCTGCCGCTTGGCAAGGCCACCAGCCGCGAGCAGCGGCCCGGTATTGAACAGTCCAGCGACACGCTGGACATCCAGCGGCATGCAGGCATCACCGAGCTGGTCGTGATCGACAGTTCGGTGCAGGACCGTGCCACCCTTTATGCGGGGCTCAATCCTGGCGTGGGCGTGGTTGAGATCGATGCGGGTCATCCAGGACTGCCGCAGCTGGTGCAGGCCCTGCGTGGGTATCGGGGCCTTGCCGCGATCCATGTCGTGTCGCATGCCAGCCCGGGTGCGTTGCAGTTGGGTAGCAGTCGGATTACCGCCGAATCCCTGCATGCCGAGTTGGGGGCGTTGCAGGCATTGCGTACCTCGGTGCGCGAAGGCGCGGACCTGTTGTTCTATGGCTGCGACCTGGCAGCAACTGACGACGGTGAGGTATTGCTGGACATCATCCGTGACCAGAGCGGGATGGACGTGGCGGCATCCTCCAACCTGACAGGCGCTGCGGCGCAGGGCGGGGATTGGTTGCTGGAAGTTCAGCGCGGTGACATCAGGGCATCGCTGGCATTCTCGGAAAAGGCATTGCGGGACTACTCCGGGGTGCTAGCTGCGTCTGCTGGGGTAAAAGCGTTTTCGAGCGGATGGACCGACAACAATATCAATCTTACGTCCACGGATTTCATTGTTACCGGATGGGATGCGGGTGGCTCTCCCATCGGTAACGTCAGCATCTATGCCTATGCTCCGCACGTTGCGTATCTTCAAAATCAATACAACACTTCGACGACCGGTACCTACTTCAAAGTCGCCGCCGACGGAATGAGTACAGGTACTTTCGAGCTCACTGGGCTGGAGGCGGGGGAAGCGCCGGCCCTCGGCGGGCAGTTCACCAACGTGCGTATTGTCGGCATCAAACCGGATGACTCCATAATTACCTCCGTCACCTTGAGTGGTACCACTGCGGAGGATGAGACGTTCTCCTTTGGTCCGTCGCAGCTGGCAGCGTTCAATGGTGTCAAGTTGAAAGCCTTCAAGCTTGTCTTCGACACAAGCTCCGGGTCTGGCACCAAGCCATATTTCGAGTTTCGGAATTTCACGATTGCAGGTGCGCTGGCGCCGTTGGCGTTGCCGTTGGTGTCGGACGCGCGCATAAGTATCACCGGTGCAAATGGGTTGGACAGTTCCTACAAGATCGGCGACACGATTACTGCAACCTGGAACAACACCAACAGCGGTGACAACAACGCCGGAATCACCGGCGTCACCATGGACTTCAGCGAGTTCGGCGGCGGCTCTGCCGTGGCCGCGTCAGACAGTGGTGGCACTTGGACGGCTACCTACACGATCTCCTCCGGGAGTATCGATGCAACCAATCGCAACATCAGCGTAAGTGCGACCAACGCAGCCGGCACAACCACCACCGCCGACACCACCAATGCCACGGTGGACAATAAGCCGCCTTCTGTCAGTAGCATCGCGGTGTCCGGGTCACCATCGGCGACGGATACGTCGATGGCTTTCACCGTCACCTTCAATGAGGCGGTGACGAATGTCTCCACAGACGACTTCACCCTGGTGGGAACGGGATCCGCCACCGGCACTATTGCCAGCGTCTCCGCATCCAACGGTTCATCGGTCAACGTGAACATTGCCAGCATCTCCGGCAACGGCACCCTCAAGGTGAATCTCAATGGGTCGACCAATATCGTCGATGATGCGGGTAACTCTATCCCGTCCTACAGCAGTGGCAGCACTCATACCGTTGCGATACCCGTCGCGCCGGGTGCACCTACCATCGGCACGGCGACGGCTGGTGACGCGCAAGCGACGGTGACTTTCACTGCTCCCGGCAACGGCGGGTCGCCAATCACCACCTATACGGCAACCGCAAACCCTGGCCGAGCCACCGGCAGCTGCGCCGGGCCAAGCGCCTGTGTCATCAGCATCGGTAATCTGACAAATGGCACGGCCTACACCTTCAGTGTCACTGCGACAAATGCGTCGGGCACTGGCAGTGCGTCCGGCACGTCAAACAGTGTCACCCCGATGGCCAACCAGATCATCACCTTCACCCAGCCGTCCAGCTACAACTTTGGTGCTACGCCTACGCTGACTGCCAGCTCTGCCTATACAGTAAGTGAGGCAGCAACGGGCTTTGCGATCGACTTCACTTCGTCAACGACAGGCGTGTGCATGGTGACAAGTGGTGGCGCGCTGACATTCGTTTCCGCCGGCACTTGCACCATTGATGCGGACCAGGCGGGTAACGCGTCGACGAACGCTGCTTCCACAGTCACCCGTAGTTTCACGGTCAATGCGATAGCTCCTTCTGCGCCTGGCATAGGCTCGGCGACTGCCGGCGACCAGCAGGCTTCGGTGACCTTCAGCGCGCCGGCAAGCAACGGTGGCGCCACCACCACGGGGTACACCGTCACTGCAAACCCTGGTGGCAATACCGGAACCGGCTCATCCTCGCCGGTCACCGTGACCGGGCTGACCAACGGCGTGCCCTACACCTTCTCGGTAACGGCGACCAATTCGGCGGGCACCGGCGCTGCATCCTTGATCAGCAACAGCGTCGTTCCTGCCGCGCCACAGACTATTAACTTTGCCAACCCGGGTTCACAGAACTTCGGCACATCGCCCACCTTGACGGCGACCGCGGATTCGAACCTGGATGTGACCTTTACATCCGCCACGACAGGTGTCTGCACCATCACCTCCTACGGGGTGCTGGCATTCGTCACGGCAGGCAGTTGCACCATCCTGGCTGATCAGGCGGGCGACAGCTCTTACCTGCCGGCGACGCAGGTTTCGCGTACCTTCACCGTCAACGCGACCGTCGCCGGTGCGCCGGCCTCCGTGGTTGCCACCGCCGGTGACACCCAGGTCAGCGTGGCCTTCACTGCGCCCACCACCACCGGCGGGGCAAGCATTACCGGGTATACGGTCACTGTCAGTCCGGCCGATGTCGCCCCCGTCAATGGCGCAGGCTCTCCGATCGTGGTGACGGGTTTGACCAATGGCCAGTCGTATACCTTTACAGTCACTGCCGACAACAGTGCCGGTACCGGACCGGCGTCAGGTGCATCGGGCTCGGTCATACCCGCAGCGGCCCAGACCATCACCTTCAACAACCCGGGGGCACAGAACTTCGGTACGACACCGACGTTGTCGGCCACTTCGGATTCCGGGTTGACGCCTGCGTTCACGTCCAGCACGACCGCGGTCTGCACGATCACCACCGGTGGCGCGCTGACCTTCGTGACTGCAGGCACCTGCACCATCAACGCGGATCAAGCTGGCAACGCTTCCTATCTGGCAGCATCCCAAGTCACCCGAAGCTTCACCGTGAACGCTGTGGTAGCAGGAGCACCGCAGAATCCCGTGGCCACGGCAAGCGACGGTGCGGCTAGTGTGGCCTTTGACGCTCCCAGCTTCTCCGGCGGCGCAGCCATCACCGGTTACACCGTTGCTGTCATTCCGGCTGATGTATCGCCGGTCAGTGCTTCCAGCTCCCCGATTGCGGTGGCCGGGCTGACCAATGGCCGAGCCTACGAGTTCACGATTACTGCCAACAACAGTGCTGGTGCTGGTCCAGCGTCAAGCCCATCCAACGCGGTGACACCCACCGCAAACCAGACCATCACGTTTACCAACCCGGGGCCGCAGAACTTCGGCACATCGCCCACCTTGACGGCGACCACGGATTCGGGCGCAGCAGTAACCTTCACTTCGGGCTCTACAAGCGTGTGCACCATCACCAGCGTGGGCGCGCTGAGCTTCCTGACAGTGGGTAACTGCACCATCCATGCTGATCAGAGTGGCGACGCGAGCTTCACCGCAGCCACGCGGGTTAGCCAGAGCTTCGCCGTGCAGGCGGTGGTGCCTGCGGCGCCGGTGATCGGTGTCGCGACGATGACGTCTGCAACCGCTGCAGAGGTCCAATTCACCGCACCGGCCTTCGACGGCGGCGCGACGATCACCCAGTACGAGGTGGTGCCGTCACCGGCTGTAGCGGGTGGCCCGTTCGTGGGCAACAGCTCACCCGTGGCAGTGGATGGATTGACCGCAGGGCAGAGCTATACCTTCTCCGTGCTGGCACGCAACAGCGCCGGTGACAGCCCCGCCTCGGCCGTATCCAACGCATTGCAGCCGATGGCCGCACAGACCATTTCCTTCAGTGTGGCCGGCAGCTACGACTTCGGCACCACGCCGACGCTGAGTGCCACCTCCAGTTCGGGCTTGCCAGTGCGCCTGGCGGTGGATGCCGGCAGCGCATCGGTGTGTGCAATCACCAATGAGGTGCTCAGCTTTGCATCGGTGGGCACCTGCACCGTGCATGCCGACCAAGCCGGCGATGCCAGCCATGACCCGGCAGCGCGGGTCAGCCAGAGTTTCATCGTGCAGGCCGTGGTGCCCGCAGCGCCGGCAATTGGCAGCGCCACCATGCTGTCCGAGACGAGTGCCGAGGTGAGCTTCACCGTGCCGGCCTTCGACGGTGGCGCGGCGATTACCGGCTATCAGGTGTTGCCGCACCCCGCTACCGTGGGAGGGGCCACATATGTGGGTACCGGCTCACCCATACGCGTGACCGGCCTGACCAAGGGCGTGCACTATTCGTTCGCCGTAGTAGCCATCAACAGTGTCGGTGAGGGCGCGGCCTCGGCGCTGTCGAATACGTTGTTCATGGTGCCGCTGCTTGAAGCCCATCCGGTCACGCAGAACGTTGCCTATGGCACTGCGACGGAAATCACCCCTTCGGTCACCGGTGCCTACCAGGCGGTGACCGTCATTGTGGGCCCTGGCAATGGTTCGGCCGATGTCCTGGGTACCCGCTTGACCTACACGCCGACCCTTGGCTACGTCGGCCCGGACAGCTTCACTTACGCGGTGATGGACGGCTACTCGAGCGCAACGGCGACGGTTGATGTGATGGTTGGCCCGCCCAGCCTGTCGATGGACAGCGGTGTGCCGGACGCTGTTGCCAGCTCCGTTTACCAGCATCAGTTGGTCACCCATGGTGGCATTGAGGGCTATTCCTACGTTGTGACTTCGGGCAGCCTGCCGCCTGGCGTGAAACTGTCGGATGCGGGCCTGCTCAGCGGCACGCCTACCCAGACCGGTAACTTCACTTTCACCGTCAGCAGTACTGACAGCAGCACCGGTGCCGGGCCGTTCACGGTGGCACAGGGCTACACGCTGGTGGTCACAAACGCCAACCTGGAACTGGCGACGTCGGAGCTGACCACGGCGTTTGGCGGGCAGCACTACCGCATGCAGCTCTACAGCCAGGGCGGTACGGCACCTTACAGTTACAGCATTGCCGACGGGCAGCTGCCGGCAGGGCTGTCGTTGAGCGCGGGCGGTGAAATCAGTGGCGTGCCGGAAATGGCAGGAACGTTCGCGTTCACCGCGCAGGTGACGGACGCGAACGGCTTTGCCGACACCGCCAGCCTCAGCCTGAAGGTCGAGGCGGGGTTGCAGGTGATCCATGACATGGCAACCGATCCCGCCGAGCCCGTGTTCGCCACGGCTGGAACCTTCGTCGTATCGGCACAGGGAGGGCAGTCCGGTAACCCGCTGGTGTACGGCAGCGGTTCGCCGGCGATCTGCAGCGTGGCGGGCAATGTGGTGACCATGCTGGATGCGGGCACCTGTGTGCTGACCATCGACCAGGCCGGCAACGGCCAGTATCTGGCGGCACAGCAGGCCGTGCTGCACGTGGAAATTGCGGCTGCTGCGCCGTCGCTGACGTGGTTGGATGGCATCAACAAGGTGTATGGCGAGGCCGCCTTCGATCTCCCTGATCCCAGCAGCAACAGTGCGGGTGCCTTCAGCTTCAGCAGCAGTGATACCGGCGTGGCGACGATCAGCGGCCGCACGGTGACGCTGGTGGGCGAGGGCAGCGCTACCCTGACCGCACACCAGGCAGCGCAGGGGGGCTATACCGCAGCCAGTGTGGAGCTGAACCTGACCGTCAATGCACGGCCTGACCCGACCGCCGACGCCAACGTGCGTGGGAGCTTGCAGGCGCAGGTGGATGCCAGCGTGCGCTTCAGTCGCGTGCAGCTGGGCAATATCCAGTCGCGCCTGCAGCAGGTGCGTTCGGGTGGCAATCCGTCTTCGGCGACGTTGACGCTGGCCTATGCCGGCGACCTGCTTGGACAGGCCTTGTCGGTGCCGGTGCAGCTGCCGGTCAACCAGTTCACTGGCATGCCCAGCGGTTGGGGCGGCTGGATGTCAGGCACGGCCACGTTTGGCAGCAGCGGTCAGCAGCAGGGAGGGGGTTTCGACTTCAACACCGATGGCATCAGCCTGGGCGTGGACCGTCGTTATGGCGACAACGGCCTGCTGGGCATGGCCGCCAGCCTGGGCCGCAACCGCAGCCGGTTGGACAACTCACCCTCACGGATGGATGCCGATCAGTACTCTCTGGCGGTGTATGGCCTGTGGCGTGCCGGCGAGCACGTGTTTGTTGATGGTGTGCTGGCGCAGGGCCGGCTGGACTTCGACATCGCACGCTGGAGTGATGACGCCAACGCCATTGCGGTGGGCCAACGCGATGGCAGCCAGACCTTCGGGGCGTTGACCTTCGGCTATCAGCAGCAGCACGGCGCCACCACGTTGTCCGGCTATGGCCGCTTTGATGGCAGCCAAACCCATCTGGACGGCTACCGCGAGCATGGTCTGCAGGCGTACGACCTGGCCTATGCACGGCAGACTGTACGCAATAGCGGGTTGGCGCTGGGCTTTGACGGTAGCTACAGCTGGCAGGGTGAGCGCTTGCAACTGCGGCCGTTCTGGAAGTTGGAGTACCGGCAGTCGCTGTCCAACAACGGTGATGCGTGGATGAACTATGTGCAGCAGCCCAGCACGGATGGCTATCTGCTGAAGATGCAGGGCTACGCCGACAACATGCTCACCGCCGGGCTTGGGCTGGACATGCAGACCCGCAATGGCTGGCTGATCTCGCTGTTGTTCGGTCGGGATCAAGGCAGCAACAGCGCCTCCAGCAACAGCGTTGGTCTGCGGATCTCCTACGGCAAGGGTGGCGGGGGCGTCGGCATGGGCGCAGCTGACGGGGCCCGACTGGATGACTGCCAGGGCCGGCGTTGCCGGCGTGGCGCAGGAGTGCAGGGACAGGGGGAGCAGAACTGGCCCTGATCGCGTCCTGATGCGGTGACGACAACGCCCGGCCCATGCCGGGCGTTGTCGTTCCGGCCCCGGTAAGCTGGCCGCCAATGTGATGATTGGCTGAACGAATTGAACGCCCGGAGTACCCAAATCGCCCCTTGCCACGCACTGCATGGTCAAGGGGGCGCCACGCTGTCGCCCGCCATTGGGAGCTGCTGATGACAAGCGGGAGAGGCCGGTGCCGTAGGCGCTGGCGTGGAGGCGGTGATGTCGCCGGCTGAACAGGAACAGCCCGGCCGCGAGTTCGCGGCCCGCGCGGTCCATGACTACAGCGCCGAGCTGCATCGCTTCCTGCGCCGGCGGGTGGCCGAGGCCCAGGACCTGGGCGACCTGGTGCAGGAGGTCTACCTGCGCCTGCTGCGCGTGCAGAACATCGAGACCGTGCGTAATCCACTGGCCTACATCTATGGCATCGCCGCGCATGTGGCCAGCGAGTTCAACATGCGCCAGCGACAGGGGCGCATGGTCTACGACTCGACCGTGGTTGAGGCAGTCGCCGAGAACCCCGGGCAGGCGGCTTTCAGCGAGGGTGGTGGGTTCTTTGAGCGACAGGTGGGTGACGCGCTGGCACAGCTGCCGCCCAATCGGTTGGCGGTGCTGCTGCTGGAGCGACGCGAGGGCCTGAGCCATGCGCAGATCGCCCAGCGGCTGGGGCTGAGCGTGCATACGGTGAAGAAATACAGTGTTGAAGCGCTGGCACATGTACGCGCGAGCTTGGAACGATGAACAGGATGTGGACCTTGCTACGGGCAGGGCGGGTGAAGCCATGAATATCTATCGCACATCGCCGCAGCAGAGCCGGGAGCGCGCCGCACGTGAGGCCGCAGAGTGGCTGCACGTCATGGGTGGCACGCCCAGCGACGCCGACCGCAGCGGTTTCGCAGCCTGGGTGGCGCGCTCGCCGCTGCATCTTGAAGAACTGTTGATGGCGCAGCTGGTGGAGCGCGAGCTGGCTACCAGTGCGGCGCTGCAGGCCTTCGATCTGGACGCGGTGCTGGCGCAGGCACAGGTGCAGGACAACGTGGTGGCGCTGCGCGATGCGCCGGCAGTGGCGCCGGTCGCCAGCCCGGCGCCCGCCGCGCCGGTGGCGCGTGGCCGTCGGCGTCGCTTTGGTTGGGCGCTGGCTGCCGGTGTTGCCGCCAGTGCGCTGCTGTTGGGCAGTTGGAAACTGCTGCAGCCGGAGGTGCCGGTGTACCAGTACGCCAGTGCGGTTGGCGAGCAGCGCAACATTGCCTTGGCCGATGGCTCGATGGTGACCTTGGCGCCGGCCTCGTATATCGCCGTGCGTTTCAGTGCCGGGGTGCGTGATATCGAGCTGCGTGACGGCGAAGCCACCTTTGATGTGGCCCATGACAGCAGCCGTCCGTTCCGCGTGCATGCCGGCGACAACACCGTGCAGGCGGTGGGCACGCGCTTCACCGTCAACCGGCTGCCTTCGGGCACGCTGGTCGCGGTCAGCGAAGGCAAGGTCAAGGTGACTGCCAACGGTAGCTGGCTGGAATCACTGTGGCGCGATGATGTCGCCACCCTGGAAGCAGGCAAGGCCAAGGTGGAGTCACTGGGGCGTCCGGCCGCATTGTCGGCCGGTGAGCAGGCGCGGATCCCGCAGGGGCAGCAGGCCATGCTGCGGATGCCGCTGGAAGTGCCGAACGAACCCGTCGATGGCAAGCGCCGGCTGAGTTTCCGCAATGACACCCTGGCCGACATCATCAGTGAGTTCAACCGCTACAACCCGCGTCCCATCGTGGTCACCGACCCGTTGGTCCGCGAGCAGCGCTATAGCGGCGTGTTCTATGCCGATGACGCGGACTCCTTCCTGCAGTTCCTGGAATGCTGCTCGCAGTTGCGGGTCAGCCGGCAGGCCGACCGTAACGTCATCGATGGCCGCGGTAGCCGCCACTAAGTGCTGCCGCGCAGTTTGAAAAAATATTTTCTGCAGTGAGTACCCTTTTCTTGCACTCGGACACACGGATGTAACAAGAGGCCGGTTTCGCCAGCAGGTGACGCCGGTTGCTTCGGTAACCATTCGATGTCTTTCGGGGGCGAATTATCCATGGGGTCCAGCACTAATCTTCGTAAACACACGCTGGTGACAGCAGTGGCGGTAGCGCTGCTGCTGGGTGCCGGCAATGTTGCTTTGGCGCAGTCGGCACAGGGGGCTGGGTCGGCGGCACAGGCAGCGATATTCCAGTTCGACGTTCCGGCGCAGCCTTTGGCATCGGCCTTGGAAGCATTCGCCGAGCAGAGCGGGCTGCAGGTGGTCTATGCAGGCGGTGCCGGTGCCAGCGTGCGCAGCGCTGCGATAGACGGCTCGCTTGATGCCGATAGCGCGTTGCAGCAGCTGCTGGCACCGACGGGCTATAGGCACGCCTTCGTCAATGCCAAGACGGTCGCCATCCGTGAACGGGACAGCGCCGGCGATGTGGTGCAGCAGGGCGGCGATGCCGAAACGCTGGAGACGATCAATGTCACCGGTACCTATCTTAAGAACATCGATCCAGCCTCGCCGCTGATCGTGATCGACGCGCAGCTGATCGAAAGCCGCGGCTATGCCTCGATCGAGGACGTGCTGCGCAACCTGCCGCAGAACTTCTCCAACCGCACCAGCGCCTCGCGCGCGCTGGGCGAGGTGGAGTACGGCAGCACGTATGGCGATGGTGTGTCAGGACTGGGCTCTTCCGGTGCCAACCTGCGTGGCCTGGGCAGCCGTTCAACGCTGATCCTGGTGGATGGCCGCCGCCGCAGCGGCTCGGCGCAGGCGCAGGGCGCCTACACCGATATTTCTTCCATCCCGGTGTCGCAGATCGAGCGCATCGAGGTGCTCAGCGATGGTGCCAGCGCCATCTATGGCTCCGATGCGGTCGCCGGTGTGATCAACATCGTGCTGAAGAAGTCCTATGACGGCACCACCGCGCAGTTGCGCCATGAGAACTCCAGCACCGGCGCCGATGTATCACGGCTGGACCTGGCGCATACCTTTGGTTACAGCAGTGGCCACGTGACCGCAGCGGCAGGCCGCGAGCGCAGCCTGCCGGCCGATGTGAACAGCCTGATCCACTCGGGCCCGAACGGGCGAGGTGACTTCACTGATCGTGGCGGTATCAACGGGCGTACCCGCAACAAAGGCCAGCCGGGCGTGGTCTATGAATCCGAAGATTGGGGCATCGGCTACCACTTCGTGGGCGAGGTGATCGGTGTGATCCCCGGTGGCCAGGACGGCAGCGCGCTGGATCCGGACAGCCTGTTGCCGTATGACCCGGCCACCGCACCGTCCACCTATGAGCGCAGCCGCATCGGTCCCAAGGTCGAAAACAGCTATGCACGCCTCAGCGGCGTACATGACCTGGGCCCCACCACCGAGCTGAACTATGGCATCAGCCATGTGCGCCAGATCAACAAGGAGAACTGGCGACCGACGCTGTTCGACTTCGGCATCTTCGAAGACGGTTACAACGCCTATATCCCGGAGAGCAACCCGTACAACACCTTCGGACGTGATGTGCTGGTGGGGTATTCGTTCGAGCGCGAGTTCAACGGCATGAACCTGAGCGAGGACCAGGAGCAGACCAATACCGATGCCCATATCGGCATCAACGGCAAGTTGCCCTTCGCCAAGGGCTGGGACTACGAGGCGACCTTCAGCATGGGCCGCGAGAAGGGCGCCACGTCCGCGCTGATGGATCTCACTGGTTCGATGGGTGCCGACGGCTATGCGCGCACCCTGGAGGTTCTCAACGGCCTGAACGTGTTTGGCGATGGCAGCAACGAGGCCATCGTCACGCGTAACCGCGAGCTGCTGCAGAGTCTGGTCGAGCGTCACGTCTACCGTTTCCAGGCGCGTGCCAACACCATCGATCTGCTGACCCGTGGTGAACTGTTTGAGTTGCCGGCCGGCAAGATCGAAGCCGCCCTCGGTGCACAGCATCGCGAGCAGCGCTACAGCTTCGAGAGCAATCTCGGTGAGCGCCTGTCCACCGAGAGCGAAGGCAAGTCCGAAGCGGTTTTCACCGAGATCGGCATACCGCTGTTGAAGGACAAGCCGCTGGCAAAACTGCTGAGCTTGACTGTGGCGGCACGCTACGAGCGCTTCGACCAGCAGGGTGACAGTGCGTTGCGCGACAGCTCGTTTGGGCTGAGCGAGCTGGGTGGCTTTGATGTCGGGGAGCTCACCGGCCTGCGCAATGATGGCGCCGGTGGCATCACCGGTAGCGATAGCGCGGTGTCACGCAGTTTCAGCCGCACCAGCCCGCTGGCACGCCTGGCATGGAAGCCCCTCGAGCAACTGCGTCTACGTGCCACTTGGGGTGAGTCCTTCCTGGTACCGCAGGCCCAACAGCAGTTCGGGCAGCTGATCATGGATGACTACACCTCGCGGGTAATCTACAACGGCGGGAAATTGCCCGATGGCGTCACCCAGATCCTGGGTCTCAGTGGCCCGAATGCGAATTTGAAACCGCAGGTCGCCAGCGTCGTGACCTACGGATTCGATTGGGTACCCGGCTTCGCCAGTGGATTACAGCTATCGGCCACCTACAACCGCACCACCTTCGATAACTATATCGGCGACCCGCTGTCGGGTTTGACCTATTCGGAGATCTTCAAGGACATCAGCAAGATGCCCGAAGGGACCTTCACCGTGGGCGAAAACGGGGTGATGCTGTGGGACAACCGCGCCATCAACTTCATGGGCCGCCGCTCGCGCAGCATCGACACCACGGCCAGCTACTACTTCGGCAACGACTGGGGCGACTGGCGCATCGAGCTCAATGCGGTACGCACGCTGGAACTGACATCGCGCTCGTTGGCGTCGATGCCGACCTTGACCTACTCGGACAGCGAGCTGGGCCCGAGCAAGTGGGCCGGTGATCTGTTCGTCGGCTGGGAAGGCAATGCGTGGTTCGCCTCGCTGGGCAGCCATTACAGCGCCGCGCACCGGGTGCTGTACCCGCTGTCGGCGGTCGCTACCGACTACAACGATTTCATCCCCAACGAGAACCCGCGCAGGCGCTCGGCGTCCTACACCACCTTCGACGCACAGCTGGGCTATCGCAAGCGCCAGCGTGACGGCTGGTTGGGCGGAGTGACCGCGCGCCTGGGCGTGCAGAACATGTTCGACCGCGATTATCCATTCGTTGACAACATGTCCGGCTTCGTCTCCAACCGCGTCAACATCCGTGGCCGGGTGCTCTACCTGGACATCAAGAAAGAGTTCTGAGGCAGCGCCCAGATCGTGCAACAACGCGGCGCGCCGATCCTCGTCGGCGGCGCGCCGCATCCATCGCAAGGAAATCCATGAAGTCCATCGCCTACACCACGCGCTCCTGCCTGCTGGCAGCCACAGTTGCATCCGTCATCGCGCTCAGCGCTTGCAATGCTTCTGCGCCGGATTCCGCGCCTGCACAGCAGGCCAACGCGACACAGGCAGGCAGTGCCGCCTACAGCATCCGCGGCACGCTGCCGGATCTGCCCGATGGCACCGAACTGAAGTTGCTGGTGCCGTCGCTGGCCACCGACCCGCTGCATGTCGAACCGGTAGCCTCCGCCACAGCGCAGGGCGGGGCATTCGTGCTCAGCGGCCAGGTACAACAGGCAGTGCCGGCGGTGCTGATGGTTGGCAATCTGGGGTCGGTCAAGCTGGTGCTGGAACCGGGTGAACTGCGTATCGAGCAGGGCCCGCTGGGCCCGGTGGCCAAGGGGGGCAGCCTCACCGAGCGGGTTTACGGTTATCTCGAGGATCCAGCCTACGTGGCTGCGTTCAAGGCCAACCGCGAAGCCAACCGCAAGGCCTTCGAGGGTGTGGACGAGACCGACGAGGCAGCGATGAAGGTCGCGCGTGAGTCGGTGGCTGCGCCGTTCGCGGCCTTGTCCAAGGTCCGCAACGATTACGACGCGCCCCTCATTGATGGCAACGGTCCGGCCCTGCTCAAGCTGCTGGTGCTGAGCGAGAATTACGACTGGAAGTGCTATGACATGGCGCGCCGCGCGCAGCTGCTGGCCAGCTACAAGCAGGAGCTGGGCGAGCACCCGCTGATCACCCAGATGGAGCAGGCCGCGGCCGACTACGCCAAGACCCAGCAGCTGGCCGAGAAGTTCGGGCCGGGCAAGCCCTATGCCGACATCGAGGCCGTCGGGGTGGATGGCAAGGTGGTCAAGCTGTCCGAGGTGCTGGCACGCAACAAGCTGGTGCTGCTGGATTTCTGGGCGTCGTGGTGTGGCCCCTGCCGTGGTGAATTCCCGCATCTGCTGAAGGTCTACCGCGAGTTCCACGCGCATGGCTTCGAGATATATGCCGTGTCGCTGGACGAGGACAAGGCCGATTGGACCAAGGCCATGCAGGAAGAAGGAGGCAGCAACGATCTGCCCTGGATCAATCTGCAGGCGCCGGGCTTCGAGGACAAGGCCGCACAGACCTATGGTGTGGTGCAGCTGCCGCAGAACTACCTGATCGCTGGCGACGGCACGATTGTCGGTGTCGGCATGCGCGAGTGGGACGTCGAGCGCGCGGTGCGTGCGCAGATCAAGAAGGTCGAAGATGCACCTGCACGTTGATGTTCTCCGCCGCGCGGCCCTGACGGCGCTGTTGCTGCTGGGCGTGCTGCTGCCCGGCAGCGTGCTGGCACAGGTGCAGGCCGAGCTGGTAGCCGCGCAGCGCTCGGTGCAGCCGGGCCAGCCGTTGCAGTTGGCGCTGCGCATGCAGCACGACCCGCATTGGCACAGCTTCTGGAAGAACGCCGGTACTGGCCTGCCGACCAAGCTGATGTGGGACTTGCCCCCCGGCTGGACGGCTGAGGCCATCCAATGGCCAACCCCGATCCTGGTGCGCGACCGCGAAGGCAATATCACCGGTCACGGCTACGAAGGCCTGTCCTACCTGCCGGTGCGCCTTATCGCGCCGGCCGACCTGAAGCCCGGCAGCGAGGTCGCGCTGAAGGCGCAGGCACGTTGGTTGATGTGCGAGACCGTCTGTATCCCGGGCAAGGCGGCGGTGAGCCTGCGCGTGCCGGTCAGCAGCGATACGCCGGAGGCCGATGCCGATGTACAGGCGGCGCTGGCAGCCTTGCCGATGCCCGCATCCAGCGATGGCTGGAAGCTGGCGGCAACCCGCGAAAAGGATGGTCTGACCCTGCGCGTGGCAGCACCGGCCGACATGGTCGACCTGCACTTCTTCCCAGCCGATGAGTTCGTGTCGTACAAGGTGCCGCAGACCATCGGCAACCGTGGCGCACGTGCCTTGCTGAAACTGCCACTGGATGCGGCCGAAACCATGCCGGCCGATGCCACGCTGCGTGGCGTGCTGGCCTACAGCGATGCACAGGGCGCCTATCGTGGTGTTGCCATCGAGCTACCGTTCGTGGCTGAAGCCGAAGCCTCCACGCTGGTCGGTACGGCTGACCTGGGACCGGCGCCGACCTCGGCGGCCGCTGACGGCGGCACGCGTCAGCTGTCCTTTGTCGTCCTGCTGTTTGCCGTGCTGGGCGGGCTCATCCTCAACCTGATGCCATGCGTGTTCCCGGTACTGGGCCTGAAGGTTGTCGGCTTCATCGAGCAGGCCGGCAACGACAGGCGCAAGGTCAGCCTGCATGCGCTGTCGTTCACCGCTGGCGTGCTGCTGTCGTTCTGGGCGTTGGCCGGACTGCTGGCAGTACTGCGCGAAGGTGGTCAGCAGCTGGGCTGGGGCTTCCAGCTGCAGTCGGCGCCGTTCGTGTTCGTACTGGCGCTGGTGATGCTGGGCTTTGCGATGAATCTCAGCGGCGTGTTCGAGGTGGGCATGCGCGCCACCGGCATTGGCTCCGGCTTGCAGACACGCACTGGCGTGGCGGGCAGCTTCTTCAGCGGCATGCTGGCCACCGTGGTGGCCACGCCGTGCAGCGCGCCGTTCCTGGCACCGGCGCTGGGTGCAGCCTTGGCGCTGCCCACCGTGCAGTCGTTCGTGGTGTTTACCGCGATCGCGCTGGGCCTGGCGCTGCCGTATCTGCTGCTGTCGGTGTTCCCGTCGCTGGTGAAGCTGTTGCCGCGCCCGGGTGCCTGGATGGAGACGTTCAAACAGCTGATGGCGTTCCCGCTGTATGCCACCGTGGCCTATCTGCTGTGGGTACTGGCCGGGCAGCTGCAGGAGGCGGCGTTGCTCAACGCCTTGCTGGCCCTCGCCCTGCTGGGGTTCGGCCTGTGGCTGTATGGCCGCGGTACGCGTCCTGAGGCCCGCGGCGGTCGAGCCCGGTTAAGCGTTGCCGCCGGCGTGCTGGTGCTGGTAACGGCCGTGCTGTCTGGCTGGCCGCGTGCGCCGGCGCCGGAGCAATTGCAGTGGGAGGCCTGGAGCAGCGAGCGTGTGCAGCAGCTGCAGGCCGAAGGCCGGCCGATCTATGTTGATTTCACCGCACGCTGGTGCGCGACCTGCCAGGTCAACAAGAAGGTGGTTTTCGCCTCCGCTCGGGTGCGCGACTACTTCCGTGAGCACCACGTTGCAGCGTTGAAGGCCGACTGGACCAATGCCGACCCGCTGATCACCGCCGAGCTCGAGCGATGGAACCGCAGCGCAGTGCCGTTCAACCTGGCCTATCCGGCCGGCGGCGGACCACCGCGCGAACTGCCCGAAGTACTCACGCCGGAGATCGTGCTCTCCGCGCTGGACGACGCAACCCCACAAGGACGGGATTGAACCCCCGTCGCTGACTTCCCCGCGCCCCCGGGCGCATATCAAGAGAACGCAACGCATGATTTCGCAACGCCTGTTGTGCGCCGGCCTTGCGCTGGGCCTGATGGCAGCCTCCGCTGCCTCGGCCGAGCCGGTCAAGGTCAATGGCTTCACCCACGTCAAATCCCTCGATGGCATCGATGAGTACCGCCTCGACGCCAATGGCCTGAGCGTATTGTTGCTGCCCAACCACGCTGCGCCGGTGGTGACCTTCCAGATGACTTACCGCGTCGGTTCGCGCAACGAGGTGACCGGGACTACCGGTGGCACCCACCTGCTTGAACACCTGATGTTCATGGGCAGCACCCACTTCGACGGGCAGAACAACGTCGATACCTACCTCGATCGCGTCGGTGCCGGCTTCAATGCCACCACCTCGCTGGACCGCACCAACTACTACGCCACGTTGCCGCCGGCCGCGCTGGACGGTTACATCGCCATCGAAGCCGATCGCATGCGTGGCCTGCTGCTGCGCGAGAAGGACCGCCAGAGCGAAATGACCGTGGTGCGCAACGAGTACGAGCGCAACGAGAACAACCCCAATGGCGCGTTGATGAAGCTGATGTGGGCCACCGCCTTCAATGCCCATCCCTACCACCACCCGGTGATCGGCTGGCGCAGCGACATCGAAAAGGTCTCCATCGAGAAACTGCGCGAGTTCTACGACACCTTCTACTGGCCGAACAACGCCACGGTCACGGTGGTCGGCGATATCGACAGCGCCCAGGTGCTGGCCAGCATCGGTGACAAGTTCGGCAAGGTGCCGCGTTCGCCGCATGCCATCCCCGAGGTCTACACCACCGAGCCGGACCAGCAGGGCGAGCGTCGGGTGACGCTGCGCCGGGCCGGCGAGACCGGCACGGTGATGATGGCGTACAAGGCACCGGCGGGCCTGGACAAGGACATCCCGGCGTTGAACGTGCTGGAACTGGTACTGCAGGGCGGTCGCAGTGCACGCCTGCAGCGGGCGCTGGTGGACACCAGCAAGGCGGTGGCGGTTTCCGGTGGCATGTACCAGCAGCGCGACCCGAGCCTGTTCATGCTGAGCGTTGCGCTGGCACCGGACAGCAAGCACGAAGACATCGAAAAGATCGTCCGCGACGAGATCGCCAAGCTTGCCCGCGACGGCGTTACCGCTGAGGAAATCAAGCGTGTACTTGGCCCGTACCGTGCCGAGGAAGCCTATCGCCGCGACGGTACCGACCAGGCCGCTGATGCGCTCAACGAGTTCATCGCGATGGGCGATTGGACCCTGTATTCCGGCGCCTTGAAGGATCTTGAGAAGGTCACCCCGGCCGACGTGCAGCGCGTCGCCGGCACGTATTTCACCGCAGAGCAGAGCACGGTTGGCTGGTTCGTGCCGGAGAGCAGCAAGTGAGCAACGCAAAACGCATTCGACTGATTCCGCTGGCACTGGCCGCACTGTCCAGCCTTGCCGCGTTCGCCGCCCAGGCAGGCGTCGCCGACACCGCCGTGCACGCCAAGGCAGCCGGCATCGACCTGATCGTGTATCCGATGGGGGTCAAGGATGTGGTCACCTTCACCGGCTCGATGCCGTTGGGTGACGCGTTCCTTGCCGCCAAGGCCGACAATCCGGCGGTGCCGACGCTGACCGCGATGCTGCTGGAAGCCGGCACTACCCATCGTGACAAGTTCGCCATTTCCGACACGCTGGATGGCATGGGGGCGCAGTTGTCGCTGAGCCCCAGCGCGGCGCGTATCGGCATCTACGGCAAGAGCCTCAAACAGGACCTGCCGACCGTGCTCGATCTGCTCGCCGAGCAGTTGCGGGAACCGGCCTTCACCGCCGAAGAACTGACCAAGGCCAAGGTGCAGCTGGAAGCTGCATTGCGACAGGCCAGTGATAACCCCGGCGCGATGGCGCGCGAGACCCTGATGCTGGGCATTTTCCCGGCCGGCAGCGTCAATGCACCGGTGCCGCGCGAGGCCATGCTCAAGGCCGTGCCGCAGGTAACGCTGGAGCAGATCAAGGCCTTCCACGCAAAGTACTACGGTCCGGCGCACATGACCCTGGTGTTTGCCGGTGACGTCGATGCCAAGGCGATTGAAGCCGCAGTGGCGCACGGCTTCAACGGCTGGAGCGGCGGCGTGGACTATCTGCGCACCGCGCCGGCGCGGCTGCCGGCCAAGGCCGCCGAGCACAGCATCGCGATGAAGGACAAAAGCAGTGTCAGCGTCTTCCTCGGCCAGGCCACCGGCCTTCGGTATACGGACGCGGACTACCTGCCGATGACGGTGGGCGTGGATGTGTTGGGTTCGGGCTTCACCGGTCGCCTGATGGCGGCGGTGCGTGCCAAGGAAGGCCTGACCTATGGCATCGGCGGCAACCTGCTGGGCAGCGACTACATGGACGGCGGCCTGGGCATCAGCACCACCTTCGCCCCGGAACTGATGGACAAGGGCATTGCCAGCACCCGCCGCGAACTGCAGCGCTGGTGGAAGGATGGCATCACCGCCGAAGAACTGGACGCACGCAAGCAGGCGATGGTCGGCAGCTACCAGGTCGGACTGGGCAATACCGACGGCATGTCAGCGGCAATCATCGGCACGGTTGAACGCGGTGTTGGCCTGGCATGGTTGGACAACTACCCGCAGGCGATCCAGTCGGTGACCCTGGAGCAGGTCAACGGCGCGATTCGCAAGTACGTCGATCCGGACAAGATGGTGCTGGTCAAGGCTGGCACCTTCAAGAAGTAAGTCGCAGCCCCTGCCAAGTGGTTCGACACCAACAAACGCCGGCGCAAGCCGGCGTTTGTTGTTTGTCAGCAGCAATGGATGTAATCCGTAGTTACGTAGCCCGGGGAAGCAAAGCGCACCCGGGGTAGAAGATCGCCGATTGGCGCCCGACTGCGCCCCGTCTACATGGGCAATAGCTGATCTTCAAAGTGCCGCGTACTTAATCAAGCACGCACGCTATTGGAGATGATCTCCACCCAGTAGCCGTCCGGGTCCTTGATGAAGGCCAGGCTCTTCATGCGGCCGTCGCTCAGGCGCTTCTGGAACGGCACGTCCAATGCCTCGAAGCGGGCGCAGGCTGCTTCCAGCTCCGGTACCGACACGCAGATGTGGCCGAAACCGCGCGGGTCGCTGTTGCCGTCGTGGTAGACCGGGCCGTCCTGATTCTCGGTGCCGTGGTTGTGGGTGAGCTCCAGTACGCCGGGAATGCCGGCCATCCACAGGCGACGTTCGGCGTCGTCTTCCGGTACCTGCACGCCCGCCGGCACATAGGCCAGGAAGTACAGGCTGAATTGCGCTTCGGCGAAATCACGCTGGTCAACCAACTGGAAGCCCAGCACGCGGGTGTAGAAATCCAGCGAGGCCTTGATGTCCTTGACTCGCAGCATGGTGTGGTTGAACACGAAGCCGTTGGTTTCGGCCGGGGCCTGTGCCGCGACGCCGGGCTGTTGGGCAAGGGTTTGAAGACTCATGGGGACGATCCTGTTGCGATGAATGGGGTAGGTGCGATGTGCTGCCGCCGCAGTGCAATGCTGATGCAGAAAGTTGCATGTGAAATCGCTAGCACAGCTTGCATGCGTCAATACAAAAAATCATCACCGGCATACTTTCAATGACTAGGCGGTTGCGCGCGCGCTGGCTATGCTGCATCGCAGGATAGTCGTTGTTCTCCACGTTTTGATGAAGCGCACATGCATTACCTGATGTGCGCCGGGAGCGACGCTGGCGCAAGGGCTTGCGCGGTTTATCGGCACGGGTTGTCAGCACGGACGGGAGCACAGCGTGACCAGCAGCGGTTGACAAGCTTTCTCTGGTAGCGCTATTCATTGTATGTATATACAAATAACGAGACGGTTCTGATTTCCATGTCCTACCGTGTGTGGCTGCCGTTGTTGCTGATGCTGGTGCTCGCCGTCGAAGGCGTGCTCGGGGCATGGGCGAGCACGCGCATGGTGCTGCACGCGGAAGGTGCTCCGAGCGTTGCGGGCATCACCCGTGCCGCCAGTGCCAGCTGTGACCCGGCGCCGCGCGCTCTGGCCCAACGCGGGGCAACCATCGCCGGTGGCCACGACGCGCATGCGGGCAACTCGGCTTCTGCCAGCCATGCCGACGAGTGCAGCTGTGCCGACAGCGTGGGCTGCGAATGCCTGTGCGTTTTCACGATCTATCCCCCCGCGACGGCGCTGTTGTTTGCCGGTGCGCATCCCCCGGTAGTGGCCGATACGCCTTTACCGGTGCTTGAACTGCCTGCAGGCAGGCTGTCTGGTGTCTTCCGACCTCCCATCGTCTGAGCGGTTGTTCTCGCGTCATCACGACGTTGCAGTGAACCGTGCTCGCGCCCGCGACTGCGGCTACGCCCCGAGAAAATCCCAGCGAGAGAGAACATGTATCTGAAGCCCCAAGCCTTGGCTGCGGCCATCGGCACGCTGTTGTGTGCCACCGCCGTCCACACCGCCAATGCGCAGGACGCGCAGCCCCCCAATGAAGCCGCCCGCACGCTGGACGCCGTGCAAGTCACCGGCAGCCATATCAAGCGCGCGCAATTGTCCGGGGTTGGCCCGGTCAGCGTGATCGATGCACAGGCCATTGAACGCTCCGGTGCCACTTCGGTTGACACCTTGTTGCAGCGCTTGCCGGCCTCGGCCGGTTTTGCCGGCAGCCAGAGCAATGCCTACTGGGCCGAGAACGGCTACGGCACCACCCAGGTCAACCTGCGCGGGCTGGGCATCAACCGCACCTTGGTGCTGCTCAATGGCCGCCGCATCGTCAACGGCGGCACCGGCGCCAACAGCTCGGTCGATCTGAACATGATTCCGGTGTCGCTGATCGAGCGCGTGGAAGTGCTCAAGGATGGCGCTTCGGCCATCTACGGCGCCGATGCGGTCGCCGGTGTGGTCAACATCATCACCAAACAGGGTTTTGACGGCGCCGAGGCAGCGGTGCGTTACGGCCAGACCACGCGTGGCGATGGCGACGAAACCGCCATCGACCTGGCCTGGGGCGTCACCAGCGAGCGCGGTTCGCTGATGGCCGGCATCAACTATGCCGAAGGCGGCACGGTCAACATGGGCTCGCGCGCACCCTGCGGCTTGGCCGAAGTGGACGGCAAGCTGGTGTGCTCGGGCAGCTCCACCACGGTCGGTGGCCGCGCGTTGCTGGCCGATGGCAGCCGGGTAAATTTCAACCAAGTGCTGGGCGGCAATGGCGATTTCTACGAGCCGTACTCGGCCGCCAAGCACAATTACAACGGCAACCCCACGCTCAATGCGGTCAATCCCATCAAGCGCATCAGCATGAGCGTGTTCGGCGACAGCCAGCTCAGCGAGAACACCAGCGTGTTCACCGAGCTTATGTATACCAACCGCCAGTCCGATCAGCTGGCCGCACCGGGTGGATTGGGCGTGTATCGGCCGATCAACATCGTCGCCGATCACCCGACCAATCCCACCGGACAGGATCTGCTGCTGCAGCGGCGGCGTCTGGAAGAAGCCGGCCCGCGCCATTTCTCTCAGGAGGTGAATACCTTCCGTGGCCTGGTGGGCTTGAAGGGGCATTTCGGCACAGGCTGGGACTGGTCGGCGGCCTTGAACTGGGGGCGTAACACCGGCGTCGATGGCTCGGACAATGTGGCCAATCTCGATCGGGTAGAGCAGACCCTGGACCGGCGTATCTGCAGCCCGGTGCCGGGCGCGGCGATTCCCTGCGGCGACTACCTGGGTTATGGCGATCTGAGCCGCGAAGTACTCGATTACATCCTCTACACCTCGCGCGATACCGGCGGCAACGAGCAGAAGAGCTTCACCGCCAACCTGAGCGGGCAGATATTCGAACTGCCAGCCGGTTGGGTAGGCTTCGCCACCGGCGTGGAAGTACGCAAGGAACGCGGTTGGCGCAATCCCGATCCGTTGACCGTGCTCGGCATCGGCAACACCAACCAGCAGGACCCGATTGCCGGTGAATACACCGCCAAGGAAGTCTTCGCCGAGCTGGCGATTCCGCTGCTGCAGGACCATGTCATCGCCGATTCGCTGTACCTGAACCTGGCTGGCCGCGCCTCGGACTACGATCTGTTCGGCCGCGACTACAACTACAAGGCCGGCCTGGACTGGCAGGTCAATCCGGCGCTGAAAGTGCGCAGCACCTATGCCACCGCGTTCCGCATCCCGAACATTCCGGAGCTGTTTGGCGGCGTCGCCGAAGGCAACCTGACCACCACCGACCCGTGCAGCAACTGGTCGGCGTTGCCGGCAGGTTCCACGGTGCGTGACAACTGCCAGGCCTACGGCGTGCCGGCCGGCTATGTGCAGCCGGGCAATACCATCCTCACCACCTCCGGCGGCAATGCCGATCTGAAGCCGGAAGACGCCACCTCGTTCACCGCAGGCGTGGTGTGGACACCGGAGTTCCTGCCCGGCGTGACCTTGACGCTGGACTACTACAACATCCGCATCAAGCACGCGATCCAGCGCATTGACGGCTCCACCAAGCTGGCCATCTGCTACAACACGCCAGGGCTGGCGCATCCGTTCTGCGACGCCAGCAACTTCACCCGCAACCCGCGCACCGGCGAGGTGGATTTCCTGTCCTCGCAGCCGGTCAATGCTGCCAACGAACACGTCACCGGCTATGACTTCGGTGCCTTGTACGAATTCAAGGCGGCAGGCTTTGATGCCAGCGTCAGTGCAGATGTGTCCTACCTGCAGCGTTACGACGTGCGGCCGTATGACGGCGCAGACCTGATCGAGTACGCCGGCAAGATCACCGGCGGCCGTGGCAGCTATGCCAAGTGGCGCGGGCTGGTATCGATGAATGCATCGCGCGACAAGTGGTCGGGTACCTGGAGCACGCAGTACATCGGGCGTGCCGATGACATCAACGCGGCGCGCGGTGATATCGGCGATCACGCACCATCGGTGTTCTATCACAACCTGCAGCTCAAGTACGCGGTGAGCAAGGCGCTGGATCTATCGCTGGGCCTGGACAATGTCTTCGACAAGAAGCCGCCGTTCATCCAGAGCTACACCGATGCCAACACCGATACGATGACCTACGACCTGCTGGGTCGCCGCTGGTACGCACGCATCGGCTACCGCTGGTGACTGGATGCGCCCCGTCGCAGCCGCGGCGGGGCGCGTCATTGAACGAGGACGATGTTGATGAAACCCGCATTCTGGGCACGCCGTGCCCACAAATGGATCGGCATGGTGATCGGTGTGCAGGCGCTGCTGTGGATGCTCAGCGGCATCTACATGACCGTGGTGCCGTTGGACGTGATCCATGGTGACCACCTTGCCCACGTGCATGGCACGCCGCTGCCTGCGCAGACCGCGCGGGTCGGTGCCGATGTGCTGGCCACGCGCTACCCGCAGATGGACTCGTTCCGGCTCAAGCATGTGCTGGAACAGGAGGTCTATGAGATCCGCCAGGGCAAGCAGAAATATCTGGTGGATGCCGCCAGTGGCGAGCGGCTGCCAGCGATGGACCGCGAGCAGGCCATCGCACTGGCACAGTCGCTTTATCAGGGCACCGGTGAAGTGGAGCGGGTGGAATGGATCACCCGCGCGCCGTCAGAAGTGAAGACCCGCCCGGTGCCGATGTGGGCCGTGCACTTCAGCGGTCGCGGCGACACCACGCTCTACCTGTCACCGGACAGCGGTGAGCTGCTGGCACGCCGGCACGACCTTTGGCGTGTATTTGACTTCGTGTGGATGCTGCACATCATGGATTACGACAACCGCACCGACGTCAACAACACCTTGTTGCGGGTGGCCTCGGTCATCGGCCTGGGCTTCGCCCTCTGCGGCATCTGGCTGCTGTTCTACAGCTTCGGCAAGCGGAGGAACGCATGACGCCCTGGATGCGTACCCTGCACAGGTGGGTGGGCCTGATTGTCGGCCTGCAGTTCGTGGTGTGGCTGGGCAGTGGCTTGATGATGAGCCTGCTCGACCCGGAAAAGATTGAAGGCAGCGCCCAGCGCGCCGAAGCGCAGGTCAACCCGGTCTGGCCCTCTACTGCGGTGTCCCCGAGCGTGGCGCTGGCTGCGGCAAAGGGCGAGGCAGCAACGCTGGACAGCGGTTGGCTGCTGCAGCAGCCGGTGTACCGCCTGCAATCACCGGAAGGCACGGAAGTGATCGATGCCCGCGACGGCAAGCGCATCGCTATCGATGCGGCGGTAGCGGCAAAAGTGGCACAGGCCGCATATGCCGGTGACGGTGTCGCAGCAGCGCCGCAATACCTGCAGAAGACCTTGGAGACGCGGGCCAACCCGGACCCGGTATGGCGCGTGGACTTCAGTGATGCGCAGGAAACCAGCATCTACGTATCCGCGCACAGCGGCCAGGTAATGGAACATCGCAACGCTACCTGGCGGCTGTTCGATATCTTCTGGATGTTGCACATCATGGATTACAGCAGCCGGGTCAACTTCAACAACCCGCTGGTGGTCGGTATGGGCGTTGGTGGCCTATGGCTGGCATTGACCGGCGTGTGGTTGTTGATTGCAAGTTTCCATCTGCAGGAGTTCATTCCGCGCCGTTGGCGCTCGCGCCGGCAGCTGATGGTGTACGCCCCGGGCGGGACACATCTGCGCACCGTGGAAGTGGCCAATGGCGACAGTGTCTACGTGGCGCTGGCGCGTGAAGGCATCCAGCTTCCCTCCAACTGTGGCGGCGGCCAGAGCTGCGGCCTGTGCGAGGTGCGTGTGCGTACCGGTGCCGGCAAGGCAACGGCGGCCGACCGCGCGCACGTACCTGAAGCAAAACGCAAGGTGGGATGCCGCCTGGCCTGCAATCTGCAGGTGGATGACGATATCGAGATCGAAGTGGCAGGCGGCGCCAGCTTGTGGACCGAGCATTGGGCCCGCGTTGAGAAAGTTGTTGCGGTGACGCCGTTCCTGAGGGAGATTCATCTGCGCCCTGAGCAGGCAGCGGACACGCAGTTCCAGCCGGGCTGCTACCTGCAGCTACATGTGCCCGAGTACGAGTTGCCGCGCAGTGCGGTGTGGCATCCGGCCGAGCATGACGAGGACTGGAAGGCGCTGTCCTTGCCTGCGACCTTGCAGAACAAGGCGGCGGTGCGCCGTTCCTATTCGCTGGCAACGCCGGTGTCGAACGCGGACGGCGGCCTGGTATTGCTGGTGCGCTTCAGCCCGGGCTGGCAGGAGAACCGCAAGCATCCGCCAGGCAAGGGTTCCAGCTATGCCTATACGCTGCGCGAGGGTGACCGTGTCCGCTACAGCGGTCCGTTCGGCGACTTTGCACTTAGCGGCAGTGAGCGCGAGAAGATCTTCATTGGCGCAGGTGCCGGCATGGCGCCACTGCGTGCGCTGATCCAGCAGCGTTTGGATGAGGGCGGGGGCGAGCGCATCCACTACTGGTACGGCGCCCGTGGCGAACGCGACTGCCCTTATGTCGAGCAGATGCAGGAGCTGGCGCATGAGCATGCCAACTTCAGTTGGCATCCGGTGTGGTCAGGGCAGGGCAGTGATGCGCGTCGTGTGCATGAGGCGATGCATGAGGATCTGTTGAAGCAGCATCCGGACCTGGCCGGTTGCGAGTTCTACCTGTGTGGCCCGCCTGCGATGTTGGCGGCGACCCGGCAGCTGCTGCGCAAGTTGGGTGTTGCCGATGAGCGGGTTGCGTTTGATGACTTCAAGATCTGAGCGGCGCTTGTTGTAGCTGAGCCGCGGCAGTTGCTTAGGCGGCTGCCGTGGTTGTTGGCTTTGGCTGTTGCTCTTGCTTTGGCTGTTGCGCTGATTTTGGCTGTTGCTTTGGCTTTGGCTTTGGCTTTGGCTTCTGCTTCTGCTTCTGCTTCTGCTTCTGCTTCTGCTTCCGCTTCTGCTTCTGCTTCTGCTTTCGCTCTGGCTGTTGCTTCGGCTTCGGCTTCGGCTCTGGCTGTTGTTTCGGCTTCGGCTGTTGCTTCGGCTCTCGCTTGGATCTTTGCTTCAAGCATTCCCTTCTCCCGCTTGCGGGAGAAGGTGCCCGAAGGGCGGATGAGGGGAGCTTTTGACTTGGCTTAGCTAGAAGCTTCCCTCACCCCAACCCCTCTCCCGCAAGCGGGAGAGGGGCTCCACTTCGATCATTGTTGCGGGACGTTCGAACTTACTCGTGCTTTGAAAACTCGCTCAACGAACCATCGTTGCCCAACAAAGCAACCGTGAACGCCTGGCGGTAGCCATCCGGCGACTCCATCCCGGGCGTACCGACCGGCATGCCCGGCAATACCAGGCCGCGTGCCTGCGGGCGTTCGGCCAGCAGCTTCCTGATGTCTTCCACTGGTACATGGCCTTCCACCACATAGCCGTCGATCTCGGAGGTGTGGCAGGACATCATGCCGTCACCGATTCCCAGCCGCTGCTTGACCGCCATCATGTCGCTGGTGTCGTTGATCTGTACCGGGAAACCTGCCGCCTGCATATGCTCGGCCCAGCCGCCGCAGCAGCCGCAGTTCGGGTCCTTGTGTACAACCACCAGTGGCAAGGCCTTGCTGGCCGGTGCAGCTTCAATCGCTTTTGCAGGTGTCGCAGCAGTAGCCGCAGCGGCAGCCGTAGCTGCAGTCGACGGACTGGCATTGCAGGCGCTGATCAACAAGGTGCCGGCGGCCAGCATCAGCAGCGACAACATCGGCTTTGAACGGATATTCATGATCTTGATTCCTTGGACAGTTCGCCGCACCAACCACTGGCCGGTGCGGCAAAGGGGTTACAGCATCGATAGGCCGCGCGCGAATTCCTTGGCATCCAGCTTGCCATCGCGGTTGCCATCGCTCATGCCAAAGTGCGGCAGCAGCGGGTGACCACTGGGCAGTTCCTCACGGCTGATGAAACCGTCCTTGTTGGCGTCGAAGCGCGTGAATGTTGCCGCTGCATCGGCCTGCGGTGCCTTCGCGGCAGGCTTGGCCGCCGGTGTGTGATGCTCGTGGCCGGCATGTTGGGCCTGCGCGATGGAAATTGAAGCAAGGGTGATCGCGCCGATCAGCGCGGCCTGGGTAAAGAACTTCATCGAATTTATTCCTTGTAGGGAGAGTGAGGATGGCGCCGGCATACGACGCCATCCCAACGCATCAGAACCAGAAACGCACACCGGCAACCCAGCGCGATTCACTCACGCCTTCGCCGGCATCACGGTGCATATCAGCGGTATTGCCGAACGCGCGTTCGTGCACGAAGCCCACATACGGTGCGAATTTGCGGGTGATCTCGTAGCGCAGGCGCAGGCCTGCCTCCACGCTGCTCAAGCCCTTGCCCACGCCGCGGCGCGGATCGTCATCGGCCACGATGCTGGCTTCCACCACCGGCTGCAGGATCAGGCGGTTGGTCAACAGCACGTCGTACTCAACCTCGAAGGCCAGCTCGGCCTTGCGCGGCCCACCGATATAGGCCATCGCCGAGACTTCGAACTTGTACGGCGACAAGCCCTGCAGACCGAAGGCGGCGCGGGTCAGGTCCGGCGATTCCCGGTTGTTGTCCTGCCGCACACCGGCCACCAGGTCCCACCACGGCGAGATCGAATGCCCGTACAACGCATCCACGGACCAGTCGCCGAGTGCGTTGTCACTGCGTTCGCCCTCGCTGCGGATCCACAGGCGGTTGATGTCATTGCCGAACCAGGAATCGATGCCCCAGGCCTGGCCGCTGCCATGCGCGTTGTCCCAGGCTTCCAGGTGGTCGAACACCACCAGGCTGTTGAACGACGGTGCGTGCTCCATTGCATGCGGCTTCAACACCGGGAAGGCGTCGTCGAAGTCCTGCCTGGTCGGCGTCGGGATCGGCTCACGCGGCGTCGTGCTGGCGCTGCTGCCCTGCATGCTGTGGCCGACATGCGGATCGGCGGGCATTGCATGGCCCGCATGCGGGTCGGCTACCGCGCCGTGACTGGAGTGATCCTCCGTCTTTGGCATGGCATGACCGGCGTGCGGATCGGCGGGCATTGCATGGCCCGCATGCGGGTCGGCTACCGCGCCGTGAC
>NZ_DAMBEF010000029.1:29738-43773 GCF_032061965.1 Stenotrophomonas sp.
TGGAGTGATCCTCTGTCTTTGGCATGGCATGACCGGCGTGCGGATCGGCTGCCGCGCCGTGGTTGGAATGATCTTCCACCTTCGGCATGGAATGCCCTGCATGCGGATCGGCCGCCTTGGCCTTGGGCATGGTGTGCCCGGCATGTGGATCCACTGCCGGCTTGGCTTCGGCGTCGTGCCCCGCGTGGCCTGCATGCAGATCCTGCGCGAATGCGCTGCCACTGGCGGTCAATGCAATGAACAGCAGGGAGTGAGAGAAGGTCTTCATGCGTCGATCCTCACTTCGCGCATCATGCCCGCTTCCATGTGGTACAGCAGATGGCAGTGGAAGGCCCAGCGGCCCAAGGCGTCCGCGCGCACGCGGTAGCTGCGGCGGGTGCCCGGTGGCATGTCGATGGTGTGCTTGCGCAGCTGGAATTCGCCATCGGCGTTTTCCAGGTCACTCCACACGCCGTGCAGGTGGATCGGGTGCTGCATCATGGTGTCGTTGACCAGCACGATGCGCATGCGCTCGCCGTAGTTCAGGCGGATCGGCTCGGCACCGGCAAACGGAATGCCGTCGAAATTCCAGGCGAACTTTTCCATATGACCGGTGAGATGCAGTTCGATTTCGCGGCCGGGCTCGCGCCCATCCGGGTCCTCGAACAAGGACCGCATCGCGCCATAGGTGAGTACCTTGCGGCCGTTGTCGCGCAGGCCGATGCCGGGGTCGTCCAGCTTGGGCTCGGTGGCCGAGGTCTGCATGTCGATCAACGGATTGCCGGCTTCGCTGGGCTTGTGCTTGGGCGACTTGTCGCCAGCCGCCGCGCCGTGCCCGGCATGTGCATCGTGGCCCATCGCGGCGCCACAGCCGCCTTCCATGCCCTTGGCGCCCATGTTGGCACCGCAACCGCCTTCCATGCCGGCGTGGTCGCCATGGCTGCCCATGTCGTGGCCCATGTCGCTCATGGTCAGCAGCGGGCGCGGATCGATCTGCGGAATCGGCGCCTGCAGGCCCTGGCGCGTGGCCAGGGTGCCGCAGGCATAGCCGGTGCGGCCCATGTCCTGGGCGAACAGGGTGAAGGCATCCTGGCCGGTGGGTTCGACGATCACGTCGAAGGTTTCGGCCGGGGCGATGCGGAACTCGTCGATGCTGACCGGGTGGATGTACTGGCCGTCGGCGGCCACCACGGTCATCTTCAGGCCGGGGATGCGGATATCGAAGTAGGTCATCGAAGCGCCGTTGATGAAGCGCAGAAGTACCTTTTCGCCACTGCGGAACAGCCCGGTCCAGTTGCCGGCTGGTGCGGTGCCGTTGATCAGGTACGTATACGTGTGGGCATTGATGTCGGAGATATCGGAGGGCGTCATCCGCATCCGGCCCCACATGCCACGATCGCTGAGTGTCTCGCGCAGGCCGTCCTTGCGTGCATCACGCATGAAGTCACCGACCGTGCGCTGGTAGGTGTTGTCATGCATCGGCATCTTCTTCATGCGCCGGAACAGCGCAGTCGGATCCATGTCGGTCCAGTCCGAGAGCATGACCACGTGCTCGCGGTCGAAGTGGTACGGCGGCGGTGCCAGCGGGTCGACGATCAGCGCGCCGTACAGGCCGGCCTGTTCCTGGAACATCGAATGGCTGTGGTACCAGTACGTGCCCGACTGCTTGAGCTGGAAGCGGTACTGGTAGGCCTCGCCCGGCGCGATGCCGTTGAAGCTCAAGCCCGGCACACCATCCATGTTGGCCGGCAGCAGGATGCCGTGCCAGTGGATGGAGGTCATTTCGTCGCTGAGCGTATTGGCCACGCGCAGGTTGACCGTATCGCCCTCACGCAGGCGCAGGATCGGCGCCGGCAAGGAACCATTTACGGTGATGGCAGGGCGGGTGCGGCCGGTGAAATTGACTGCCGAGCGGCCAATCGCAAGGCTCAGCTCGGTACCGCGCAGTTCAACCGGCGGCACGGCCATGGCGCTGCTGGCGGCGAAGGCCTGTGGAATGCGGGCCAGGCCGGCACCGGCAACCACGCCGCCGATGGCCAGGCCCTGCACGAAACGACGTCGCGACAGCGCCGAGCGCGGGTCGGAGAGAAAATCAGATGACATGTGGAACTCCCGGTCATGCAGCCGCATCACGATGCGGTGCTGCATGTCCTGAACAGATCAAGGGTGCGCCAGGGCGAACGCCACGGCACAAGTATCTGCAGGGCGCACAGGCGCCGGCTTCAGGCGATGGGAGGGCGGTTGAGCTGGCCTGGGGCCACGTCGTCGCGGGAGGGTAGTGCTGGCATTGGCGCCAAGGCGTGACGCATGGGTGCAAGCCGCGTCATCGCGACGCTGGGCAGCATGTTGCAATGCTGTTTGCAGTCGCAGCTGTCACCGCTGGCGCAGGGCGAGGCTGCCTTGTCGGCGTCGCCGCTGTCGCATTGCAGGTTTGCTTCTTCCTGGTGGCAACAGTCGTGTGTGCTGTCGCCGCCTTCCATTGTCATCGCCATCGCCTGCATCGGCATGGCCATCGCCGTTGCAGACCACACCGAACCGACCGCACCAGCGATCAGGGTCAGGCACAGCAGCAGGGGCAGCAGGATGCGCGGCACGGGCTTTGCGGTTGGAAGCGAGGCTGAACCATAACACTCCCGGGTACGGCGGGGCTGAACGCCGAGGCAAAACCGGGGTCAGAGTCGGGTTCCGGCCTTTGGTTGGGGCCCATCAGCAAAATTTCGGATCGTCATTCCCGCCTTCGCGGGAATGACGGCAGAGGGGCTAGGTCGGAGCTTTAGGTGGAGCCAGAGCCGGGGCCGGAGCCGGAGCCGGAGCAAGTGCAAGTGCGAGTGCAAGAGCGATTCCCGCCTTCGCGGGAATGACGGCAGAGGGGCTAGGTCGGAGCTTTAGGTGGAGCCAGAGCCGGGGCCGGAGCCGGAGCCGGAGCAAGTGCAAGTGCGAGTGCAAGAGCGATTCCCGCCTTCGCGGGAATGACGGCGGAAGGGCAAAGCCACAGCCACAGCCACAGCCACAGCCAGATCCCCAGCCGCTGGTCCCGTCCCCCCGAAACCCAAGGCAAGTAGAATCCACTCCAGCATTCACCAATGAAGTGGCGATCCATGTCCCAGCGTGATTGGGTGGCGGCGGCCATCCGCAAGATTGAAGCCGACTACAACCGCTCGGCCGATACCCATCTGATCCCCATTGATCTGCCCGGCTTTCCTGGCATCGATGTGTATCTCAAGGATGAATCCAGCCATCCGACCGGCAGCCTCAAGCACCGTCTGGCGCGCTCGCTGTTCCTTTATGCCTTGGCCAATGGCTGGTTGCGTGAAGGGTGCCCGGTAATCGAGGCTTCCAGCGGCTCTACCGCCGTGTCCGAGGCCTATTTCGCCCGCCTGCTTGGCCTGCCGTTCATCGCGGTGATCCCGGTCACCACCTCGCCGGAAAAGATTGCCGCGATCGAGTTCCATGGCGGCCGCTGTCATCTGGTGCAGCGCGCCTGCGACCTGAACTGCGAATCCGAACGGCTGGCGCGCGAAACCGGCGGCCACTTCATGGACCAGTTCACCTATGCCGAGCGCGCCACCGACTGGCGCGCCAACAACAACATCGCCGAGTCGATCTTCAAGCAGATGGCCGAAGAACCGCATCCGGTGCCGGAATGGATCGTCTGCAGCCCCGGCACCGGCGGTACCGCCGCCACCTTGGGGCGTTATGTCAGCTACCGTCGCCACGACACCCGCATTCTGTGCGCGGACCCTGAAGTTTCGATCTTCTACGACGGCTACGTTGCCGCCCTGGAAGGACGGGACTGGCGTGGTTTGACCTGCGAAGGTGGCTCGCGCGTGGAAGGCATCGGCCGACCGCGGGTGGAGCGCAGCTTCATTCCTACCTGCGTCGATGCCATGGTCAAGGTCAGCGATGCGCTGAGCCTGGCCGCCATGCGCCATGTCAGCACTACCCTTGGCCGTCGCGTTGGTGGCTCCACCGGCACGAATTTCATCGGTGTGTTGTACGCCGCCCAGCAGATGCGCGATGCCGGCCGCGATGGCTCCATCGTTACCATCCTGTGCGACGCCGGCGAGCGCTACGCGCATAGCTACTACGACCCGGCCTGGTATGAACGGCAGGGCATCGACGTGGCCGGTGCCGACGCCGCGGTGGCTGCTGCCGTCGCCGGGCAGGGCATGCAAGCCCTGCCTTGTGCCTGGCTGGAAGCGTCGCCATATCAAGGTTGATACCGGCGCTGCCGGACCTGTTTGAAGGATTGCCGTGAACACCACCAACCCCCTGCTCGATTTCTCCGGCCTGCCGCGTTTTGACGCGATCCGTGCCGAACACATCACCCCGGCCATCGACGCGCTGCTGGCCGACGCCGAAGCCGCGGTAAAGGCCGCAGAAACCGTAACGCCGGTGAGCTGGGACAATTTCGTGGTGCCGTTGGAGGATGCCAGCGAGCGCCTGTCCCGTGCCTGGGGCCAGGTGTCGCATCTGCAGGCGGTGGTCAACACACCGGAGCTGCGCGAGGCCTACAACGCCAATCTTCCCAAGATCAGCCGCTTCGGCAGCGCGGTCGCGCAGAACCCGGCCTTGTACGCGCAGTACAAGGCGTTGGCAGCTGCGCCGGACACAGCGGCTTACGACCCGGCGCGGGCCAAGGCGCTGGACAACGCATTGCGTGATTTCCGCCTGGGCGGCGCCGAGCTGGACGATGCCGGCAAGGCCCGTTTTGCCGAACTACAGGAAGAGCTGTCCGGCCTGCAGGCAAAGTTTTCGCAGAACGTGCTGGATGCCACCGATGCCTTCGCGTTGTACGTAGAGGACGAGGCCGAGCTGGCCGGGCTGCCTGCGGACGTCGTCGGCGCCGCCCGCGCTGCCGCGCAGAAGGATCAGCGCAGTGGTTACAAGCTGAGCTTGCAGATGCCGTGCTACCTGCCGGTGCAGACCTACGCCGACAACCGCGCGCTGCGCGAGCAGCTGTACCACGCCCACGCCGTGCGTGCGTCCGAATTTGGCGACGCCACGCTGGACAACAGTGGCAACATCGACCGCATCCTCGCGGTACGCGCCGAATTGGCGGCGCTGCTGGGTTTCGCCAACTACGCCGAATACTCCATCGCCACCAAGATGGCTGCCGATGCACCGCAGGTGCTGGGCTTCCTGCGCGATCTCGCCGCGCGTGCCAAACCCTATGCGCAGCGCGACCGTGCCGAGTTGGAGGCCTTTGCGCGTGACGAGCTGAACCTGGAACAGCTGCAGGCCTGGGATCTGGCCTACGTTGCCGAGAAGCTCAAGCAGGCCCGCTACAGCTACTCCGAGCAGGAAGTGAAGCAATACTTCACCGAGCCCAAGGTGTTGGCCGGGCTGTTCGGCGTGATCCAGCGCCTGTATGGATTGAAAGTGGAAGCGGACAGTGCGCCGGTGTGGCATGAGGATGTGCGCTTCTATCGTCTCGTCGATGCCGATGGCGCGTTGGTTGGACAGTTCTACATGGACCTGTACGCACGCGAGGGCAAGCGTGGTGGCGCGTGGATGGATGATTGCCGCAACCGGCGTGTCACCGCGACGGGCGTGCAGACGCCGCTGGTCTACCTGGTCTGCAATTTCGGCCGGGGTAGCGAGGGCAAGCCGGCGACCTTCAGCCATGACGAGGTCACCACCATCTTCCATGAGATGGGCCACGGCCTGCACCAGTTGCTGACCCGCATCGGCGAGCTGTCCGTTGCCGGCATCAATGGTGTGGAATGGGATGCAGTGGAGCTGCCCAGCCAGTTCATGGAGAACTTCTGCTGGGAGTGGCCGCAGGTGGAAGCCATGACGGCCCACGTCAGTACCGGCCAGCCGCTGCCGCGAGCGTTGTTCGACAAGATGCTGGCCGCAAAGAACTTCCAGAGTGGCATGTTCACCGTGCGCCAGTTGGAGTTCGGCCTGTTCGACATGTTGCTGCACAGCCAGTATCAACCGCAGCAGGAAAGTGTGCTGCAACTGTTGGAGCGTGTACGCGGCGAGGTGGCAGTGAATTTCCCGCCGGCCTTCAATCGCTTCGCCAACCAGTTCAGCCATATTTTTGCCGGGGGTTATGCGGCCGGCTACTACAGCTACAAGTGGGCCGAGGTGCTTAGCGCCGATGCCTATGGCGCGTTCGAGGAAGCGCCGGAAGCGGTGGCTGAAACCGGTGCGCGCTTCCGTGCCGAAGTGTTGTCGCGCGGCGGCAGCCGCAGTGCTGCGGAGAACTTCCGTGCCTTCCGTGGCCGTGACCCGCAGATCGATGCCCTGTTGCGGCATAGCGGCATGGCTGCATGAGTTCAGTGCGGACGCTGTACTTCGTCCGCCACGGCCAGAGCCTGGCCAATGCAGGCGCCATTGCAATGCCGGATGCGGACATCCCGCTGACGGCACTGGGCCAGCAGCAGGTGCAGATGCTGCTGGCGCGCTGGCCGCTGCGGCCGGCGCGGTTGTACAGCTCGCAGATGGTGCGGGCCCGCCAGACAGCAGCGGTACTGGCCCAGCATCATGGCCAGCAGGTCCAGGTGCTGGCCGAACTGGACGAGTTCAGCTATCTGGCTTACAGCACGGTCGCTGGCCTGCCGCGTGAGCAGGTGACAGCGCTGGCCCAGGCCTACTGGGACCGGGCGGACCTTGCGTATCGTGATGGGGCCGGCGCGGACAGTTTTCTGGATTTCCTGGCGCGGGTGGATGCCTTGTTGTCGCGTCTGCCGGAATTTGACGACGGCAGCGTGTTCGTCGGTCATGGCATCTGGCTGGGGCTGCTGGCCTGGCGCCTGCGTGGCCAGACGGTTGCCAGTGCGGACGACATGCGGGGCTTTCGCCAGTTCCAGACCGCCATGGCCATGCCCAATACTGCCGTCTACCGGTTGGATATCGCGGGTAGCGGCGCTGCGCGGCGGTTGTCGATGTTCGAATTCGACCTGATCTGAACAGGGGCGGGGCAGGGACGGGTTGGGTTCAAGCAAGTCGTGGCAAACTGCCGCCCTCATCTGACCGCAACGGTCCCACCGCGTTCCCCATGAACAGGTTTTTCAAGCCCAGCCAGGGCACGCCCCGTCTGTTTCTGCGTATTGCTGCCTCGGCGGCGATCATCGGCGTGGTCATGTGGTTCCAGCCACGCATAAACGAACCTGCGGCGCAGGTCAGCAACGGGCTCAATCTGCGCAGTGCGCCAGACCAGCGTGCCGAACGCCTGGCAGTACTGCCGGTCGGCACCACGGTCGAAGTGCAGCGCTGTCTGGATGACATGCAATGGTGCAACGTGCGCGCCGAAGGCCGCAGCGGCTGGGTATCGGCGGATTACCTGATCGCACGCAGCGACGGCAGGCGGGTGCGCGTGGCCGAGGCCGGCAAGCAGATGGGCGTGGTGATCGAAACGGCAAAGCCGGGCGGTTGATCCCCGATTGCGGGATTTCAGCTAGTGCCGAGCCATGCTCGGCTGGGGCTTTTCCGGTAAGGCGTCTGCCGAGCATGGCTCGGCACTACAGACTGTTGGTTGTCCCGGTAAGGCTTTTGCCGAGCATGGCTCGGCACTACCTGCGTTGCTTATTTCTTTTTGGGTACTTCAAAGCCCAGCTTGTCCACCTGCTCCGGGTGCTGCGGCACGCGCTTGAGTTTGTCGGTGTTGACGTCGTACTTGTCGCGCAGGCGGGTCGCCAGCTGGCGGTACAACGTGTTGTCCATGTCCGGCTGGCGGGCAAAGATCCAGGCCATCTCGCGGCCGGGGTAGCCGATCAATGCCCAGGAGTAATCCGGCGCCACTTCCAGCACCCGCGAGCGGGTCGGTACGACTTTGTAGAACCATGTGCGCCAGCGCCGGTTGCCGCTTTCCTCATCGACCGAGGCGCGGATGTCGATTTCATCTTCCGGCTCACCGAAACCCTCGCGGAACTGGTAGCGGATGGCGACCTTGTTGTCGTCCTGCAGGGTGTAGGTGTTGACGCTGGCTACATGGCCGCGTTCGATGAAATTCGGCACGCGGCCAATCACGTACCAGCGGCCCATGAAGCGTTCCAGGTCGATCGGACCCTCGGCGATTCCTTCCGTGGGCGTGGCAGCCGGCGCGGTGTCCTGGGCGAGGGCGGTAGCCGCCGGCAGGGTGAGGCCCAACAGCAGGGCGGACAGAAAGACAGGAATCAGTCGCATTACGGGGTAGGTCGCCTGGGTAGGTGATGGCAAGCATGTTCGACGGCCAGCGATGGGCGCGTCAATGGCAGGTCGCAGTCTGTGAGATGGCCGCCGCCGAGGATGCACTCCACCACAGGAATGTTGCCGGAGAACGTCATGGCCCAGCTGCACGCATCGTCATCCCGTCGTAACGAACACGAAGCCCCCGATCCGCGTGTGTTGCGGTGCGTCAGGCAGGCGGCACTGGCAGGGCTGGCGCTGGTCTTGGTGTGGCCGGCCGCGCGTGGGCACAGCCAGTGGATCGGCTGGTTGCCGCTGTGGTTGCTCGGCATGCCGCTGAGCGCCTGGTGGGCCTTGTACCGCTTCCGCCTGCCGACCTTCTGGCGCCAGCGCAAGGCCGCCCCGCGCCGCCGCGGACCGCAGGCCAAGCGCTCGCGCCGCCCGGCCCGCACACGCTGGTCGCAGGTAGCCTGACCTTCGACACGTGGGGGCGGGGCAGGGGCTGTGCTAGCGTTCCCGGCCTATGACCGCATGGAGCCAACATGTCCCGACTTACCTCTGCCTGCCTGGTTGCAGGCCTGCTTTCCACCAGCCTGGCCGGTACCGCCATGGCCGCTGACGAATCCCAGGACAAGTACGCCTGGCTGGAAGACGTTACCGGCGACAAGCAGCTGGCCTGGGTAAAGGAGCAGAACGCCAAGTCCGAGGGCCGCCTGGCGGTAACGCCGGAGTTCAAGGCGATGGAAGCCGGTATCCGCGAGGTGCTGGATTCGGACGCCAAGATCCCGGGCGTGGAGAAGATCGGCGACTACTACTACAACTTCTGGAAGGACAAGCAGCACGAGCGCGGCGTATGGCGTCGTACCACGCTGGTGGAGTACCGCAAGGCCGAGCCGCTGTGGGAAACCGTGCTGGACCTGGATGCGCTGAACAAGGCAGAGGGTGAGAACTGGGTATGGCACGGCGCCAACTGCCTGCGCCCGGAATACAACCGCTGCCTGATCGCGCTGTCGCGCGGCGGCGCCGATGCCGATGTCACCCGCGAGTTCGACATCTCCAGCAAGGATTGGATCAAGGACGGTTTCTTCCGCGCCGAGGCCAAGGGCGGGCTGGGCTGGATCGATCAGGACAACGTCTTCGTCTACACCGACTTCGGGCCGGGCTCGATGACCACCTCCGGCTATCCGCGCGTGGTCAAGCGCTGGCAGCGCGGTACCCCGATCACCGCCGCCACCACGGTGTACGAAGGCAAGCCGGAAGACATGTACATCGCGGCGATGCACGATGACACGCCGGGCTTCGAGCGCAACTTCGTCAGCCGCACCATTGCCTTCTACAACAACGAGCTGTTCCTGATCGGCGCCGATGGCAAGTTGACCAAGGTCGACGCACCCAATTCGGCCGAGAAGGGCGTGCGCCGCGAATGGCTGACCCTGGAACTGCGTGAGCCGTGGACCGTGGGTGGCAAGACCTATACCGCCGGCTCGCTGCTGGCAACGAAGTTTGATGACTTCATGGCGGGCAAGCGCGAGTTCGACGTGCTGTTTGCCCCCACCGACACCACCTCGCTGGCCGGCACCACCTGGACCAAGTCGCACGTGGTGTTGAACGTGCTGGACGACGTCAAAAATCGCCTGAAAGTACTGACCCACGGCAAGGATGGCTGGGTGAGCAGCGATTTCACCGGTGCACCGGCTTTCGGCACGATTGGTGTCGGTGCGGTGGATTCGGACGAAAGCGACGCGGTGTGGATGACCGTCACCGACTACCTGACCCCGACCACGCTTGCCCTGGCCGACATCGGGCAGCAGCCGGAAGTGCTCAAGACCATGCCGGCGTTCTTCGACGCCAGCGACAAGGTGATCGAGCAGCACTTTGCCACCAGCAAGGACGGCACCCGCGTGCCTTACTTCGTGGTCCACGACAAGGCGATGAAGCTGGACGGTTCCAACCCGACCCTGCTGTACGGCTACGGCGGCTTTGAAATCTCGCTGACCCCGGGGTATTCCGGCGGCATGGGCCGTGCCTGGTTGGACAAGGGCGGCGTCTATGTGGTGGCCAACATCCGTGGCGGTGGCGAGTACGGCCCGCGCTGGCACCAGGCCGCGCTGAAGCAGAACCGTCACAAGGCATATGAGGACATGGCCGCGGTGGCGCAGGATCTGGTCACTCGCAACATCACCTCGGCCAAGCACCTGGGCGTGCAGGGTGGCAGCAACGGCGGTCTGCTGACCGGCAACATGCTGACCCAGTACCCGGAGCTGTTTGGCGCGGTGGTGGTGCAGGTTCCGCTGCTGGACATGAAGCGCTACAGCCACCTGTTGGCCGGCGCCTCGTGGATGGCCGAGTACGGCAACCCGGATACGGCCGATTGGGAATTCATCAAGACCTTCTCGCCGTACCACCTGTTCGACCCGGCCAAGAACTACCCGCCGGTGCTGTTCACCACCTCCACCCGCGATGACCGCGTCCACCCGGGCCACGCCCGCAAGATGGCGGCCAAGATGATCGACGCCGGCAAGGACGTGACCTACTACGAGAACATCGAAGGCGGCCATGGTGGTGCGGCAAACAATGCGCAGGCCGCGCATATGTCGGCACTGGCTTACAGTTTCCTGTGGGAGCAGCTGAGCAAGAAGTGAGGATTGGTTTGACGTGATGTCTGCTTTGAGTTGATGCAAAACAAACGCCACCGAAAGGTGGCGTTTGTTTTTTGCTTAAGTCCCTCGCTTCTGCTTAAGCCCTTCGCTTCTGCTTAAGCCCCTCTCCCCTTGCGGGAGAGGGGTTGGGGAGAGGGGGCGGCGGAGCCCTGATGGTGAATTGCCGAAGGTAGCTCCAAGGCTCCAAAGCTCCAACGCTCAAAAGCTCAAAAGCTCAAAAGCTCAAAAGCTCAAAAGCTCAAAAGCTCAAAAGCGTCCCCCCATCCGCCCTCCGGGCACCTTCCCCCGCAAGCGGGAGAAGGGAATAGCCAAAGCCAAAGCCAAAGCCAAAGCACTCCTCCCCACCCCTCCCCTTCGCCTGCGGCAAAAGGGAGGGCGCTGCAGGCCAAGCGGTTGCCGAGCCGGGCTTGCTGCTCGCGCCGTTGCTTTGGCCCCCTCCCTTTCGCCGCAGGCGAAGGGGAGGGGTGGGGAGGGGTGCTTTTAGCTTTTAGACCTTAGCTTTTAGCTTCTCGCCTTTAGCTCTCAGCCCGCAGCCGCCACCGCTCCAACCCCTGCCCAATCCGCGCCACAGCCTCCTGCAATCGCCCAACATCCTGCGTATACGCGATCCGCACATGCTGGTTGGCTCGGTAGTTGCCAAAATCCAGGCCGGGCGTAAACGCCACATGCTCGGTCTCCAGAAAGTGAGCACAGAACGCCTGCGCATCATCGGTGAACGCGCTCACATCGCAGTACAGATAGAACGCACCCTGCGGCTCCACATCAATGCGGAAGCCCAGCTCGCGCAAGGCCGGTAACAGATAATCCCGCCGCTGCCGGAACTGCTCACGGCGCTGCTCGAAGATCGCAATCGTGTCCGGCTCAAAACATGCCAAGGCAGCATGCTGCGCCATCGATGGCGCGCTGATGTACAGGTTCTGCGCCAGCTTCTCCAACTCCGGCACAGCACGCGGCGGTGCCACCAGCCAGCCCAGGCGCCAGCCGGTCATGCCGAAATACTTGGAAAAGCTGTTCAACACGAAGGCTTCGTCATCCACTTCCAGTACGCTGGGCGCTTCAAAGCCATAGGTCAGCCCGTGGTAGATCTCATCCACCACCAGATGCCCGCCGCGCTCCTTCGACGCCGTCGACAGGCCAGCCAACTGCCCCGCATCCAGCGTGGTGCCGGTCGGGTTGGCGGGTGAGGCCACCAAGGCCCCGACGCTGGCGGTATTCCAATTGGCCGCAATCGATTCGGGGGTGAGCTGATAGCCACTGTCCGGCCCCACCGGCACCAGCTGTGCCGCACCTTCCACCAAGCGCAGGAAATGGCGGTTGCAGGGGTAGCCGGGGTCGGCCAATAGCCAGTGCTTGTCTGGATCCACCAGCAGGCTGGAGGCCAGCAACAGCGCACCCGAGCCGCCCGGGGTCACCAGGATGCGCTCGGGGTCGATGTCCAGGCCGTAGCGCTGGCCGTAGAAGCCGGCGATGGCCTGGCGCAGGGCGGGCAGGCCGCGCGCGGCGGTGTAGCGGGTGTGGCCGGCGGCCAAGGCGGCCTGGCCGGCGCGGATGATGGGCTCGGCGGTAGTGAAATCCGGCTCGCCAATCTCCAGGTGGATCACGTCGTGGCCGGCCTGTTCCAACGCATTGGCGCGTGCCAGCAGCGACATGACGTGGAATGGCGCGATCTCCTGGCTGCGGCGGCTGTAGGGGCTTTGCGGGGTATGGGGCGTGTTCATCGCAGCATCATAGGCGCCGGTGATGGCCACGGGGCAAGGGCCGGGCATGGCACACTGTGGCCCGCTGCACTGGATGCACCGCCCTGACTGCCGGAGCGCACACTGATGAAAACCCCTCTTTGCCTGTTGGTTGCAAGCCTGATGATCACTACCGCCGCCGCTTCTTCACTGCCCACCCCACCGGACGTCGAGAAGCGCCCGCACACGGTCAGCGCACCGTTCGGCGCACAGCGCGAGGACGACTACTACTGGCTGCGCGACGACGAGCGCAAGGAGCCGGCGATGCTGGCCTACCTCAACGCCGAGAACGCCTACACCGACGCCCTGATGGCGCCGCTCAAGCCGTTGCAGGACAAGCTCTACGCCGAGATCGTCGGCCGCATCAAGCAGGACGACGCCAGCGTGCCCTACCGCGAGCGCGGCTACTGGTATTACACCCGCTACGAGACCGGCAAGGACTACCCCATCCATGCCCGCCGCAAGGGCGACATGCAGGCACCGGAAGAGGTGCTGCTGGATATCAACACGCTGGCCGAAGGCAAGGGCTACTACGCCGTCAGCGACATGGACATCAGCCGCGACAACCGCCTGCTGGCGTATGCCGAAGATGGCGTTGGCCGTCGCCAGTACACCATCCGCTTCAAGGATCTGGAAACCGGCAAGCTGTTCGACGACGTGATTGAAGGCGTGTCGGCCAACGTGGTGTGGGCCGATGACAACCGCACCCTGTTCTATGTCGAGAACGATCCGGAAACCCTGCTCACCGTGCGCGTCAAGAAGCACGTGCTGGGCACCCCGGCCAGCGCCGACGAGCTGGTCTACGAGGAGAAGGACGACAGCTTCTACATGGGCATCGGCCGTACCCGCGACGACCGCTACATCACCATCGAGCTGGACAGCACCGTGTCCTCCGAGTTGCGCTACACCTCGGCCGCCAACCCCGGTGCGTTCACCGTACTGGCGCCGCGTGAGCGCGACGTGGAATACGGCGCTGACCATTACAACGGCCAGTGGGTGATCCGCACCAACGCCGATGGCGCCACCAACTTCAAGCTGGTCACCGCACCGGAAGATGCCACCAGCCGTACGCAGTGGAAGGACTGGGTGAAGCACGACCCGCAGGTCTTGATCGAAGGCTTCGAGCTGTTCGAGGGCTACACCGCCATCGCCGAGCGCGCCGAAGCGCTGGAGCGCGTGCGCCTGCTGTTCGCCGATGGCCGCAGTGAGTTCGTCAAGGCCGACGAGCCGGCCTATTCGATGGGCCTGTCGGTCAATGCCGAACCGGACACCGAATGGCTGCGTTACAGCTACACCTCGCTGACTACCCCGGCCACCACCTACGAGCTCAACGTCAAGACCGGCGAGCGCCGCCAGCTCAAGCAGCAGCCGGTGATCGGCTACGACCCGAGCAAGTATGAAACCGAGCGTGTGTGGGTCACCGCCCGTGATGGCGCCCGCATCCCGGTGTCGGTGGTGTACAGGAAGGGCTTCAAGAAGGATGGCACCGCCGCCCTGTACCAGTACGCCTACGGCAGCTACGGCATGTCGATGGACCCGGGC
>NZ_DAMBEF010000030.1:0-43273 GCF_032061965.1 Stenotrophomonas sp.
CGCCGGAGCACGTGAAGTTCCTTCTGGCCACCACCGACCCGCAGAAGCTGCCGGTCACCGTGCTCAGCCGCTGCCTGCAGTTCAACCTCAAGCGCTTGGACGAGGAGCAGATCCACGGGCAGATGGCCCGGATCATGACCGCCGAGCAGATCGAGTTCGACGACAGCGCGCTCGTGCAGCTGGCGCGTGCGGCCGATGGTTCGCTGCGTGACGGCTTGTCGCTGCTGGACCAGTCCATTGCCTATGCCGGCGGCGCGCTGCGCGATGACGTGGTGCGCGCGATGTTGGGTACGGTCGACCGTACCCAGGTTGCGGCCATGCTGGACGCGCTGGCCGATGGCGAGGGTGCACGCCTGTTGCAGGTGGTGGCCACGCTGGCCGACTTTTCGCCGGATTGGAGCGGCGTGCTGGATGCGTTGGCCGAAGGCCTGCACCGCATCCAGGTGCAGCAGTTGGTGCCTAGCACGGCGGTTCCGGGCGAGGGTGTCGATGCGGTGGCCTTTGCCCAGCGCCTGCGCCCGGAAGTGGTGCAGCTCTGGTACCAGATGGCCCTGGGTGGGCGCCGCGATCTGCACCTGGCGCCCAGTCCGCGTGCCGGCTTTGAAATGACGGTGCTGCGCATGCTGGCCTTCCGCCCGGCCGGCGCCGTGCCTGCGGTGCCGGAAGGTGCTGCACCGGCGGCCGGGACTGGCGCAGGTGTCAGTACTGCGTCAGCTTCGACGCCTGCTGCCGCCGCATCGGCGGCGCCAGCTGCCCGGCCCGTTGAGCAAACTTTACCGCCCGCTGCAGTGGCGCCGATCGCGCCCGTGGCGGTACCGACGCCGTCCGCGCCTCGCGCTCCCGAGCCCCTGCCGCCCCCGGCGCCGTTGCAAGCCAGCAAGCCTGAAGCCAGTGCTGATGATCTGCCGCCCTGGGCTGTTGAAGCCGCTCAAGCCAATGCGCGTGATGAAGCGATGGCGGCGGAAATGGCGTCGCCTGAAATGCAGGACGCGCCTGCCGAAATCGCAAGGCCTGCGCCTGCGCCGCAGCCGCCCGTGCGTCCCAGTGGTATCGCCATCGAACCGGCGGCACCGTCGCCGGGTGGTCGAGCGCTGGCTGATGCCGAGCAGTGGCTGGATCTGGTCGCCGACAGCGGCCTGACCGGTCCATCGCGTGAGCTTGCCGCCAACGCGGCGTTTGTCAGTTACCAGCAGGGCGTGCTGCGCCTGGCCTTGTTGCCGGGCTTTGAATACCTGCAGTCCGAGCGCGCCTTGCAGGCATTGGCGCAGGCGTTGTCACAGGCGCTGGGCAGCACGCCCCGGATCGTCATTGAAACCGGCAACGTCCAGGCCGAGACGTTGCACGAGCGCGCTGATCGTCAGCGCGGTGAGCAGCAGCAAGCGGCCGAAGCTGTTTTCATGGCCGACCCCCAGGTGCAGCAGCTGCTGCAGCAGGGTGCACGGGTCGTGGCCGATTCCATCCGTCCTTTCAAAGAGTAAGAACCATGCGCGGCAATATCGCCCAGATGATGCAACAGGCCCAGAAGATGCAGGAAAACCTGCAGAAGGCCCAGGAAGAACTCGGCAAGCTGGAAGTCACCGGCAGCGCCGGTGGCGGCATGGTCAGCGTCACGCTGACCGGTACCAAGGAGTGCCGCAAGGTACGCATCGATCCGTCGGTGCTGGCCGATCCGGAAATGGCTGAAGACCTGATCGCAGCAGCCTTCAACGATGCCTCCAACAAGATCGATGCCGAATCGCAGAGCCGCATGGGCGCTGCCACGGCCGGCATGAAGCTGCCCCCGGGCATGAAGCTGCCGTTCTGATGGTGCTGCGCCGGCGTCGCCCGGTGCACCCACATCCTGCGCCGCGAAGCCTTCGGGCTTCGCGCGCTTGTTTTGACCTGGAACCGATGCAATGAGCCTGCCGCTGCTGGAACAACTGATCGAAGCCTTCCGGGTGTTGCCGGGCGTCGGCCAGAAGACCGCGCAGCGCATGGCCTACCACGTGCTTGAGCGTGCGCGTGACGGTGGCCAGCGGCTGTCCGAGGTATTGGCCCAGGCCATTGAGAAGATCGGCCATTGCGCGCAGTGCCGTGATTTCAGCGAGACCGAGTTGTGCCCGATCTGCGCCAGCAGCAGCCGCGAGCGGCAGATGCTGTGCGTGATCGAATCACCGGCCGACCGTTTGGCGATCGAGCATGCCACCAGCTATCGCGGTGTGTACTACGTGCTGCAGGGGCGCTTGTCGCCGCTGGACGGCATTGGGCCGCGCGAGCTTGGCCTGGACCAGCTGGAAGCGCGGCTGGGGCAGGGCGAAGTCACCGAATTGATCATTGCCACCAATTCCACGGTGGAGGGCGAAGCCACCGCGCATTACCTGGCGCAGCTGGCCCGTCGCAACAAGGTCCGTCCCAGCCGGTTGGCGCAGGGGCTGCCGTTGGGCGGCGAGTTGGAATACGTTGATCGTGGCACCTTGTCGCATGCGTTTGGTAGCCGCAGCGAAGTAGGCGAATAAACGCCAACGGAGCGCTAAGCTGTAGCTTGTTCACCGCAGCGAGCCCCCACATGACCGATACGATTTTCGGCAAGATCATCCGTCGCGAAATTCCCGCCAGCATCGTCTATGAAGACGATGAAGTACTGGGCTTCAAGGACATCGCACCGCAGGCGCCGGTGCATGTGCTTTTCATCCCGAAGAACGAAGTCATCCCCACCTTGGACGATCTGCAGCCGGCGCAGGCACACCTGATCGGCAAGCTGGCCTTGGCGGCGGCCGCTTATGCGCGCCAGGAAGGCTTTGCCGAGAACGGCTACCGCATCGTGATGAACTGCCGTGAGGACGCGGGCCAGACCGTGTTCCATATCCACCTGCACCTGCTGGCAGGTGCAGCGCTGGGCCATTTCGGCGCCTGAAACATTCCCGGCACGCCGGGAACAAAAACGCCGCCCTTGGGCGGCGTTCTGTTTTCTGTTCTGGCCGGGCTTACCACCAACCGCGGTAGCCCCAGCCCCAGCGCGGGCCCCAACCCGGGCCCCACGGGCCGTAGGGGTAGGCCGGCACTACTTCAACTTCACGCTGCACCGGCCACAGGTACACCACGTCGGCGTTGACCTTGGGCAGCGGGTAGTCGTACTCGCCGATCTTGGTGGTCTGGTAACCATCGATGCGGCCGATGAAGGTCACGTCGCGGCCCGGTTCGAACACGGCCGGATCGTAGAAGCCGGCGCGGCAGGCCAGGAAGCGGCCGTCGCTGGCATCGGACGAGGTGGTGCTCGGGCGGCCACTGCCATTGAGCGGGCGGGCGATCATCTGGAAGCAGGTTTCGCCCTGGCCCGGCACGGTTTCAATGATGCGACCGCCCCAGCGCACCGGCGCGCCGGTCTGCTTCTGGGCAACCGCGTCGCGCGGCGAAACCGGGTTGAACTGGCCTTGCAGGGGCTTGGGGGCCGTGGCACAGGCGGCCAGCGCGAGGCTGGCGGCAGCGATGAAGAGGATGCGGGTGTTCATGGTCGTGCTCCGGGTTTCGGACGATGCCTGCGCAGGTCTGCCAATAATGAATCGTCATCCGTCAGGCCGCCAGCGTATCTCGCGTCACTGAAACGCTGGCTGAGTGCTGATAGACGGCAGTCAGGCAGCTGAAGTTCCACCCTGTGGGCCCAATTGAGAGCGGTTTCGGCCGGTTCGCGGGCCAGGCCAAGGCGGGCGTAGCGCTGCCCCACGCGGTGCCAGGCGCGCAGCAAGGGATCGCGTTGACGTTCGCCCCGGGCCAGCAGCCAGGCCATCAGCCCCACCGTGGCAATGGCAAAGGTGGCAAACAGGGCCACCAGTTGGGAGGGGCTCAGCTTGGCAACGCCGAAGGCGCGCAACAGTCGCGACTGGCGTTGTGCGTCGAATGACAGCACCGCGTTGTTCCAGCCGCGGCGCAGGTAGTCGCCATACTGCAACAGCCCGGTCCAGCGCCCGGCCAGGTCCAGGCCAGCGTTGCCGGTGTTGGTGCCCAGGCGATCTTCCAGGGTGTCGTAGATGCGCTCGGGCGCGACGGCGGCGGTGGGGTCAACGCGGACCCAGCCACGGCCGGGCAACCAGGCTTCCGCCCAGGCGTGTGCATCCATGCGCCGCACCACCCAATAGTCGCCATAGGGGTTGCGCACCCCGCCGGCATAGCCGGTGACCACGCGCGCGGGAATGCCGGCGGCACGCATCAGCACCACGAAGGCGCCGCTGAAGTGCTCGCAGTAGCCGGCCTTCTGATCGAACAGGAACTCATCCACGCTGTGCCGGCCGGGCAGGGGCGTGACCAGGGTGTAGGCGAACTCGCGATGGATCCATTCCAGGCTGCGCTGGACGATGGCGGCATCGTCGTTGCCGGCCTGCGTGCGCCATTGCTGGGCCAACTGCAGGGTGCGCGGGTTGAAGCCTTTCGGGAGTTGCAGTGCTTGCTGGCGTTGCGTCGGCGAGAGCTGGCTCTGGAACTGGCGGGGTGCAGCGGATTGCAGGCGCCAGATGCTGAGCCCGTTGAGCGGGCGCTCGCTGCTCAGGCTGTAATCGCTGTCCAGGTGGGCGGCCGGCGGTGCGGACAGGGGCAGGTCCAGTGCCACCAGGTCGCGGTGATCCGTGGCCTCGTATTCGATTTGGTAGTCCCAACGTTGCGGACCTGCAGTGAAACCGGCAGGAGCGCTTTGTCGGCGGTTGCCGATGCGCGACCAACTGCGACCATCGAAGCGGGTCAACACCGGGCCGCGCCAATAGCGCTGGTCCGGTGCAGGGACCGGCCCGAAGAACTGCACCCGCAGCGCGGGGCTGTCATCGGCCATCAACTCGCCCCAGCCGCCTGGCTCCATGGTGTCGGACAAGCCCGGGCGGCTGAGCGAGCGCTCGGGCGTGCCCCAGAGCGGGGTGGGCAAGCGCGGCAACAGCCAGAACCCTGCCATCGCCAAGGGCAGTGCCAGCACCAACAGCCGTCCCACCGCGCGCAGTTGCTGGCGCAGCGGTGGCGCTGCCACGCCGGCCTGGTCGTCGCTGATGCGCTGCAGTGCCAGCAGTGCGGCAACCACGGCGGTCAGGGACAGTGCCCAGCTGGCCGGCCCCTGATCCAGCAGGAACGCAGCGAACGGCGCGAACAAGGCAAAGCCCAGCAGGCTGCGTGCGTCGCGGAAGCTGCGCAGTTCCGTTGGCTTGATCGCCAGCATGGCCGCGAGCAGGGCGCAGCCGCTGTCACGCCCCAGTCCAGCCCCCATCTGCCAATAGATGGCGACGAACATGCCGGCGATCAGCAGCAACTTGATCGGTCCCGGCAGGGTACGGTGTTGCGACCAGGCGGTGACGAGCACGGCCAGCGCGCCGATGGTCAAGGCAAGCATGCCGGGCAGTTGCAGCAGCAGCGGCAACAGTGCCAGCGCGGCCGCCAACAACGACCAGATGCGGGTGTCGCGGCGGGGGAGTGCGGTGTCGGCTGCGTTCATGCGGCAGGCATCAAGGCCAATGCGCGCAGGCACTGGTGGCGATGGAGGTCGCCGGCGGACGGGCCAAGTGGCGGCTGCCCGGGCAGGCGCAGCTGATAGCGCCGCCCCTCGCGCTCGGCGTAGTCCACCCAGCGTGCAAGCCGGGCGATGCGCCGTTCGTGTGGCAGCCCGTGCAGCTCTCGCCAGTCCAATAGCAACTCGGCGCCTTGCGGACGCTCGTATTCGCGCACGAGCAGCTCGTCGCGCCGCGCCGAATGCTTCCAGGCGATGCTGCGGCGTGCATCACCCTGTCGGTACGGGCGCAGCTGCTGCAGTTCCTCACCCTGTGGGTGCACGCGGGTACGGTTGCTGGCGCTGCCGGCATCCGGCAAGGGCGGCGCATTGGCTTCCGGTGCCGGGTAGACCAGCAACGAGGTGTCTGGCCAGAACCAGGCCCACGCCCGCACCAGACCGAGCGGTTGGGTGGTGTCGATGCGGATGCGTGGCAAGGGCAGCCAGCCACGGAGGTGGGTGGGCAACAGTAAATCGGTTTCGACCTGGGCATCGTGTTCCAGCGATGCCCGCGTCTGGCTGTCCTCGCACCGCAGGTGCAGGCCGCGCCGGACTCGGCCATCGCCACGGGCCAACGCAAGGCGTAAGCGGATCGGATGCCCGGCTGCCACGGGTTCGGCCGACAGCGCCTGCAGCTGCAGGCCGGAAAGCTGCAGGTGTGCATGTACGGCACTGGCCAGGGCTGTCGCCGCCAACAGCAGCGCCAGCAACAACGCCGGGTTGTTGTTGTAGTTCAAGGCACCCAGCAACATCACTGCCAGCAAGCCGGCAAAGAACAGGCCGAAGCGGGTAGGCAGCACGTAGATGCGGCGCCGGTCCAGCTGGACCGGCAGGGCTTCGGGCTGACGGGGCCGGGCCAGCAGCTCCAGCGATCGCCAGCGTTGGCGCAAGCGCATGGGCTCAGTCCACCGGCACGGTATGCAGGATGGCGCGGGCCAGTTCGGGGCCGGAAGAGGATTCGGCTTCGGCCACCAATCGGTGCCCCGCCACGGCGATGAACAAGGCCTGCACGTCCTCAGGCACCACATGGTGACGGCCCAGCAACAGTGCGTGTGCCTTGGCTGCGCGCAGCAGCGCGATGCCCGCGCGTGGCGACAGGCCGACGCGCACGCCGGGGTGTTGGCGGCTGCGGGTGAGCAGGGCTTGCACGTAATCGATCAGTGCATCGCTGGCGTGGACTTGGGTGACAGCGTCGCGTAGCTGGCATACATCCTGATCGGACAGGCAGGGCGCAGCCTGCGCGATCAGGGCGCGGCGGTCGGTGCCGCCGAGCAGGGCGCGCTCGGCTTCCGGATTGGGGTAGCCCAGGGTCAAGCGCAGCAGGAAGCGGTCCAACTGGGAGTCGGGCAGGGGGAATGTGCCGGACAGGTCCACCGGGTTCTGCGTGGCGATGACGAAGAACGGCTCCGGCAGTGCGTGGGTCACCCCGTCGAGCGTCACTTGCTGTTCGGCCATCGCCTCAAGCAGGGCGCTCTGCGTGCGCGGTGGCGCGCGGTTGATCTCATCGGCAAGCAGCAGGTTGCAGAACACCGGCCCCGGATGGAACTGGAAGCTGCGGCTGCCGGCCTCGTAGACCGAGACGCCCAGGACGTCGGCCGGCAGCAGGTCCGAGGTGAACTGGATGCGCTGGAACTGCAGGCCGAGGCTGGAGGCCATCGCGTGGGCCAGCGTGGTTTTGCCCAGCCCCGGCAGGTCCTCGATAAGAAGATGCCCGCCGGACAGCAAGGCGACGAACGCCAGCCTGACTTCCTGGGACTTGCCCAGGACAAGAGTATTTACCTGATTCTGGGCTCTGCCCAAGGACTGCAACGTCACTTCGGTTAGCATTCCGCTTGGCGTTACCGTCATCAGATATCTCGTTATCAGGATTGAAAGGAGTGTAAGTGGCAATCAGGGGCGAGCAGCGCGCATACATCACGTTTTTGGTGCTTTGGACGCTGGTGACGGCGGCCAAGGCGCTGATTGCAGCGCAATTGCCGCTGTTTGTGGACGAAGCATTCTATTGGCAGGAAGGCCAGCACCTGGCCGCGGCGTACTCCGATCTGCCCGGGCTCACCGCCTGGTTGACGCGGCTTGGGGTGGAAATACTTGGCAACCATCGCCTGGGCGTGCGCCTGCCGTTCCTGGTACTGGGGGCGATCCTACCGTGGATGGTGGCGGCCATTGCCACCCGTTGGTTTGGGTCGCGCGTGGGTTGGCAGGCTGGCGCGCTGGCACTGCTGATGCCGTTGTCGGCGACCTTGGGCATCCTGGCGGTACCGGATGTGCCCATGGCCATTGCCGCGCTGCTCTGCCTGGATGCCGGTGCGCGGTTGTTGCGCAATGTCGATGCGGGCAGCGCACTGATGTTGGCCGTGGGCCTGCTGATCGGGGCCCTGAGTCATTACCGCTTCATCGGTGTGATTGTCGTCGGGTTCATTGCCTTGCTGCTGCTGCCCGAGGGGCGGCGCATGCTGCGCGATCCCAGGGTCTGGATTGCCCTGACCGTCGGCATCGTGGCCTGGTTGCCGCTGCTGGCATGGAACCTTGGCAACCAGGACGCAGGCCTGAAGTTCCAGTTGATCGAGCGGCACCCCTGGGAGTTCCAGGGCGAGGGTCTGCTGTTCCTGCTGATCCAGCCGATGATGGTGACGCCGCTGCTGTTCGTGGCAATGATCGGTGTGGCTTACGCCGGCCTGCGGCACCGTGTGCGCGGCTTTCATCACGTGCAGCTGCGGTACTTCGCACTGGTTGGCGCTACCTCGACGCTGCTGATTTTCCTGTTCGGCTTCTTCACCGATGTGGAGCGGATCAGCTTTCATTGGCCGCTGCCAGGTTACCTGGCCTTGTTGGTGTCGGTGCCCTTGGCCCTGAACCACTGGTCGCGGTTCTGGCGCCGATCAGTATGGGTGGTGGCTTCCGTGGGCCTGGCGTGCGCATTCGGCTATTACCTGATGGCTGCCACGCCCTCGCTGCGCGAACAGATGGCGGGCAGCAAGTATTACCCCCGCAACTTTGCCGGTTGGCAGCCGTTGGCCGATGCGGTCAGGGACGAGTTGGCGCAGATGCCCGAGGACACCGAGGTATTGGCGGGCAGCTTCAAGGTTGGCGCCGAGTTGGGGTTCCGGCTGGATGACGCATCGATCCGGGTGTTGCCGCACCAGCTCAACGATCGCCATGGGCGCACGGCGCAGCTTGCGCTTTGGGGGCTGATCAGCGACGGCAGCCGCAACAAGCCGCAGTTGCTGGTACTGGCGCCCGGTGATGTCCGTTACAAGGATCTGCTCGCGCGCTACCACAAGGTCTGCGAGCTGGTCGGTCCGTTGCCGCCGCCGCGCGTGGTGTCGCTGGATCATGGGTTCCAGCGCTTCCTGCTGTTCCGCCTTCCGGCGCAGAAGCAGCAAGGGCCGTGTGTTGCCCCGGCCATGGCCTGGGTGGATGGACCGTCGTCCGGCGACAAGGTGGGTGAGACGCTGCAGGTGAACGGCTGGGCTTTCAAGGATGGTGTTGGCCTGTCGCGCGTTGAGCTGCTGGTGGATGGGCGCAGTGTGGGTGATGCCGTCTATGGTCGAAGCTTCGACATCAGGCCCTCCTGGCCGCAGACCAATGATCCGCAACATCCCAAGGTTGGGTTTGATGCGCAGGTGGATACCCGCGGGCTCGCGCCGGGCAAACATTGGCTGGGCCTGCGCCTGCACGGGAACGATGGCAGCGTGGAAACCTGGGCGGAGCAGCCCTTCGTCGTCGAGCGCTGAATCCGGTCAGCGCCAAGCGCGCAGACCGTAGGTGAGCAGTAACAATGGCGCACCCCGCCGTGGCAGTGGCGGTGTGCGTGCTGTCATGTGGCGGCGACAGCGCGGGTTGCGCGGGAATTTTGGCGGGGCAAGTGCTGGTTGTCGGGACGTGGCTTTTTGGCACCTCCCGGGCGTAGCGCACGTGGTCAACAAGGGTTGCAGCATGGAGAGCGGTGAATGAATCAGGGGAAGATTGCCGGGTCAGGCGTGCTGGCACGTTGCAAGGAAGGTGCGAGGCGCCGTTTTGCCTTCAGCTCGCAGGCCAACAGGGTGGCAGCGGCGCTGCTGGTCGCGGTACTCGGTGGTTGCCTGTCGCTGTGGCTTGGCCAGGACTCCAACTGGGATCTGCGCAACTACCACCTCTACAACGGCTATGCCGCCCTGCACGGGCGCTTGCAGCTGGATCTGGCTGCGGCGCAGATGCAGTCCTATTTCAGTCCCCTGCTTGATGTCGCCCAGTACCTGTTGCTGATGAAGTTGCCGGCGCCGCTGGCCGGGTTCCTGATGGGTGCGTTGCACGGTCTTTTGTTCGTTCCGGTTGCAGGTATTGCGTGGCTGGTGCTCAAGGGCCGGCCGGACCGGACCTGGCTGGCGCCGCTGCTGGGCCTGGCAGGTTTGGGCATGGCCTCGGTGTTGTCCGAGTTTGGCAACACCATGGCCGACAACAGCACGGCGCTGTTCGTGTTGGGAAGCCTGTGGGTGGTGCTGCGTGCGCAGGCCGCTGAGGACGGTGCGAATCACTGGCGCAGTTGGATAGTTGCCGGTGCGTTGCTGGGTTTTGCGGTCGCGCTGAAACTGACCAATGCGATCTATGCGGTTGGTGTGGCAGCGGCGGTTCTGTCCGCGGGCGGGCGCTGGCCGCAGCGCGTGTTGGCGCTGGTGGTGGTGGCGGGTGCGGCGCTGCTGGTTGCCGTGCTTGCAGCCGGCTGGTGGTATTGGCAGCTGTGGCAGGTCCACGACAACCCCCTGCTGCCGCAGTTCAATGCCTGGTTCCAGTCGCCATTGGCACTGCAAGGGGCAGTGGCCGATACCCGTTGGCTGCCGCAGGGCTTGAAGGAGCATCTGCTGTGGCCCTTGCTGTTCACTGCGGACCCGAAGCGGGTCAGCGAAATTTCACTGGTGCAATTGGTGTGGCCGTTGCTGTTTGTGGCCGGGCTTGCCCTGCTGGGGCGGGCGGCACTGCGCCGGTCGCCGGCGCAGGCCGCTGTGGGTGGTCCTGCGTTGCGTGCGGTTACCGTCTTCGTGCTGGTGTCCTACGTCCTTTGGCAGCTGGTCTTCAGCATCCATCGCTATCTGTCGGCGTTGGAACTGCTGGCGCCGTTGCTGCTGTGGTGCGCCTGTGTCCGCCTGTGGTCTTCGCCGCGCGGCGTGCGTGCGGCGGCCTGGCTGGTAGCGCTGTGTGTGCTGGTATCGCTGGCGGGGCGGGGCGATTGGGGCCATGAATCCTGGGCTTCGCGCGCGTTTGGCGTGCAGTCGCCGGCCATGCCTGCGCCTGCGCAGAGCGTGGTCCTGCTGGTGGGCGGGGAGCCGCAGGCCTGGCGCGTGCCATTGCTGCCTGGAGAGGCGCGTTATGCGTCGGTGGCGTCCAATTTCCCCGAAGCAGATGGCTATCGCGCGGTGTTGGCGACGATGCTGGCTGAGCGGCCGCACCACTTCGCCATGTTGCCAGGCAACTCTGATCGGTTGGCTGCGCGCTTCGCATCCTTGAATGCAAAGGTGGCGACGCTTGGGTTGGATACGGAGCCGGGCTGCGCAACGTTGAGTTGGCTGGCGCGCAAGGTGAAGGGGCTGCGCGCCAACGTGGAGCAGCAACAAGGGCGCTGCGTGCTGGTGTCACGCAAGGCCGTGCCGACGACGGCGGTGGAAGCCGAGGCCGCGGAGCGGGCAGCAGCACAGTCGCGCCTTGCGGCTTATGGCTTGGCGCTGGTGCCGGATTCCTGCGTCACGCTGGATTCCAGCATTGGCAAGGGACAGTTCCCCTACCAATGGTGCCGGCTGCAGCCGCTGCGCTGAGCCGGCGGTTGTCAGGGGAGGCGGAAGCCGGCCTGCCGCAGCAGCTTGGACAGCTGGATCAGCGGCAAGCCGATAAGGGCGGTGGGGTCACTGTTCTCGATGGCGTCGAACAGGCTGATGCCCAGGCCTTCGCATTTGAAGCTGCCGGCGCAATCCAGTGGCTGCTCGGCGTCGATGTAGCGGGCGATCTCCCCAGCCTGCAGGGAGCGGAAGTGGACCCGGGTGATGTCGTTGGCCTGCAGCAGCTGTTGGCCATTGGCCAGGCATAGCGCGGTATGGAACAGCACCGGTTTGCCTGACATTGCGGCCAGCTGCGCACAGGCGGCATCGCGGCTGCCCGGTTTGCCCAGGGGCTGACCGTCCAATTCAGCTACCTGGTCCGAGCCGATGACCCAGCTACCCGGGGCCTGTACGGCCACGGCCTGGGCCTTGGCCATCGCCAGGCGGTGCGCCAAGGCGGCGGGCGCCTCGGCGGGCAGGGGGCTTTCATCCACCAAGGGTGCGATGGAACTGAACGGCAACCCGAGCCGGGACAGCAATTGCGCCCGATATCGGGAGGTGGAGGCGAGAATCAGTGCGGTCATGTGTAAAAATAGGCGTCCCGGGCCGGGCAGTCTGCTGCCGTGGCGCCTGTCTGGCAACGTTTCGCCGCTGGCGGGTTTGACAGCGGCCGGGGTTCTCCTTAACATTCTGCAGCTTATGTCCGCGAACGTGCCCGAATTGCTGGATGCTTGGCGGATGGTCATAGCGCGTAGGCGCTTTGACGGCCAGGCGCCTTTGTCCGAATTGACCCGCTTGCAGGGTCTGCTTGCCGATAGCGAAGGGCAGTGCACCTATGCACTGGAATTCGATCGTGACAGCGTATTGCAGGTGGCTTATGTCGATCTGACCATCGATACCGAGTTGCCCTTGATCTGTCAGCGCACCATGCAGCGTTTCCTGCTGCCGGTGTCGATCAAGCAGCGCTTGGGCTTGATCAAGGACGAAGACGAAGAATCTGCGCTTCCAGAGGAATACGAAGCGCTGCTGGTGCCGGAAGACGGCAACCTGCGGCCGCTGGACCTGGTGGAAGACGAGTTGGTGTTGGCGGTGCCGGTGGTTGCATTGGCGCCGGGGAGCGAGGCAGTCGAACGTGACTTCTCCGCAACCGAAGAAGAATTGAGCAAGGCCAATCCGTTCGCGGCATTGGCGGCGCTGAAGAAACAATAGCGGCCGGTAATCGTCGGCGGCTGCGGCGAAAGCGAGTAGTGCTGGACGCTGGCGTCCTGTGCAATTAAACGACGAAGCAAACGAAACCGAGTTTGGAGCAATCCCATGGCTGTGCAGAAATCCCGTGTTACCCCGTCCCGCCGCGGCCAGCGTCGTGCCCACGACGCCCTGAGCGCAAAGCAGCTGTCCACCGATCCGACCACCGGTGAAGTGCATCTGCGTCACCACATCACCGCTGACGGTTTCTACCGCGGCAAGAAGGTGATCACGACCAAGTCGAACTCGGTCGTCGAAGAAGATTGATTCGTGACGGCCATCCCGCCTGCGGGGTGGCCGTTTCACCGATTCTTCAGGGGCCGCCTTCGGGCGGCTTCGCGCAACAGGAAACAGCATGAGCAAGCGGATCTACTCGCGGATCGCGGGCACTGGTAGTTATTTGCCCGAGAAGGTGTTGACCAACGATGATCTGACCAAGATCGTCGACACGACCGACGAGTGGATTGAGTCGCGCACGGGTATCCGTGAACGACATATCGCTGCCGAAGGCGAAACCACCGGTGACCTGGGCTACAACGCCGCATTGCGCGCGCTGGAAGCTGCAGGCATCGAGGCATCGCAGCTGGACATGATCGTCGTGGGTACCACCACGCCGGATCTTATTTTCCCGTCCACCGCCTGCTTGATCCAGGCGCGCCTTGGCGCGACCGGCTCGGCGGCGTTCGACGTCAATGCAGCATGCTCGGGCTTCCTGTATGCCCTGAGTGTGGCTGACAAATTCATCCGCTGCGGTGACGCCAAGCATGTGCTGGTGATCGGCGCGGAAACCCTGACCCGTATCGTCGACTGGACTGATCGCACCACCTGCGTGCTGTTCGGCGATGGCGCGGGCGCCGTCGTGCTCAAGGCCGACGAAGACACCGGCATCCTCAGCACCCACCTGCATGCCGATGGCAGCAAGAAGGAGCTGCTGTGGGATCCGATCGGCGTGTCGGTCGGCTTCGACAAGCCGGGCAAGATCAACATGAAGGGCAACGACGTGTTCAAGTACGCCGTCAAGGCGCTGGACTCGGTGGTTGATGAAACCCTGCAGGCCAACGGCCTGGACAAGGCCGACCTGGACTGGTTGATCCCGCATCAGGCCAATCTGCGCATCATCGAAGCCACGGCCCGGCGCCTGGACATGCCGATGGATCGTGTCGTCGTCACCGTGGACAAGCATGGCAACACCTCGGCCGGCTCGGTGCCGCTGGCGCTGGATGCAGCGATCCGTTCTGGCCGCGTCGAGCGTGGTCAACTGCTGTTGCTGGAGGCCTTTGGTGGTGGTTTTACCTGGGGTTCGGCGCTGCTGCGCTACTAAGGATCTCCCTGATTCAGATGCAGAAAGGGCAGCCAACGGCTGCCCTTTCTGTTTCCGCGCAGCCATCCAATGTAGTGCCGAGCCATGCTCGGCAGGGGCGTTCCCGGTAAAGCCCTTTGCCGAGCATGGCTCGGCACTACAGCGCTCCCTGCGGTAATGCCGGCTTGCCGAGCATGGCTCGGCACTACAGGGCTCCCTGCGGTAAAGCGTCTTGCCGAGCATGGCTCGGCTCTACAGCGTTCCACGCCCCTGCATACGCGTCAGTACAGACGGGTGGGCGCTTTCGCGCTTATTATTCCCCGCTTCGAATGAAGCAGCAGAAGACCGCGTGACTGATTCCCGACTTGCTTTCGTGTTCCCCGGCCAAGGCTCGCAATCCATTGGGATGCTGGCTGAACTGGCTGAATTGCACCCCCATATCCGTGAAACCTTTACCGAAGCCTCCGAAGGCGCCGGGGTTGATCTGTGGGCGCTGTCGCAGGGTGGCCCGGAAGAGCAGCTCAACCGCACCGAGTTCACCCAGCCGGCCCTGTTGGCCGCCAGCATCGCCGTATGGCGCCTGTGGAATGCACAGGGTGGCGCCAAGCCGGCCGTGCTGGCCGGGCATAGCCTGGGCGAGTACACCGCGCTGGTTGCAGCTGGCGCGCTGTCGCTGCACGACGGTGCGCACCTGGTGCGCCTGCGCGGCCAGCTGATGCAGGACGCGGCCCCGGCCGGTGTTGGTGCAATGGCGGCGGTGCTGGGTGCCGAGGATGCGGTGGTCGAGGCCGTCTGTGCCGAAGCCGCAGGCAGCCAGGTGGTGGTGCCGGCCAACTACAACTCGCCCGGCCAGATCGTGATCGGTGGCGATGCCGCAGCGGTGGATCGCGCGCTGGCATTGCTTGCTGAAAAGGGCGTGCGCAAGGCGGTGAAGCTGGCCGTCAGCGTGCCCTCGCATACCCCCTTGATGCGCGAAGCCGCCAACCGTCTGGCCGAAGTGATGGCCGGCCTGAGCTGGTCTGCGCCGTCGCTGCCGGTGGTGCAGAACGTCGATGGCAAGGTTCATGACGGCGTGGATGCGATCCGCCAGGCGCTGGTACAGCAGCTGTATCTGCCGGTGCAGTGGACCGGCTGCGTGCAGGCGCTGGCTGCGCAGGGCGTCACCCGTGTCGCCGAGTGCGGCCCGGGCAAGGTGCTGACCGGCCTGATCAAGCGCATCGACAAGAGCATTGATGGCCGCGCGCTTGCCACCCCGGCGGAGTTCGCCGGTGCGCTGGAAGAGTGGGCCAACTGATCACCGGGCCGGCTGCGGGCCTAGCCCGTAATCGGCCCTGACCGGCTGCCGCCCGAGGCGGCACCGACCGAACGAGGAATACGAATGAGCAAGCCATTGCAGGGTGAAATCGCGCTTGTCACCGGCGCCAGCCGGGGCATCGGTGCGGCGATCGCCGACGAACTGGCCGCGCAGGGTGCGACCGTCATCGGCACTGCCACCACCGAGAACGGCGCCGCCGCCATCGGTGCGCGCCTGGCCGCACAGGGTGGCCACGGCCGTGCCCTGAACGTGACCGAGCCGGGCGCGGTGGACGCGCTGATCGATGCGGTCAGCAAGGAATTCGGTGCCATCACCATCCTGGTCAACAATGCCGGCATCACCCGCGACAATCTGCTGATGCGCATGAAGGACGAGGACTGGCAGGCCATCCTCGACACCAACCTGACTAGCGTCTACCGCACCTCCAAGGCGGTGATGCGCGGCATGATGAAGGCACGCAAGGGCCGCATCATCAACATCGCATCGGTGATCGGCGTTACCGGCAATGCCGGGCAGGCCAACTACGCGGCGGCCAAGGCCGGCATCATTGCGTTCTCCAAGTCGCTGGCCAAGGAAATTGGCAGCCGCGGCGTGACCGTCAACGTGGTCGCACCGGGCTTCATCGACACCGATATGACCAAGGATCTGCCCGAGGACGCCAAGGCGGCGATGCTCGGCCAGGTCGCGCTGGGCCGCCTCGGCGAGCCGGCAGACATCGCCAAGGCGGTGGGTTTCCTGGCCGGTCCGTCGGCCAGTTACATCACCGGCGAAACCCTCCACGTGAACGGTGGCCTCTACATGCCGTAAGCGTGTGGTGCATGGACCGCACCCAAGTGGTTGATCGTTTTGGTTTTTTTGTTGAAAAACATTGCCGCGACGGTTTCCACTACACTATCCCACGGCCAGCCTTGGGGGCTGGCGTCTTTTGAACCACTACTCCATCTGGAGCGATATCCAATGAGCACCATCGAAGAACGCGTCAAGAAGATTGTTGTTGAGCAGCTTGGCGTCAAGGAAGAAGAAGTCACCACCAGCGCATCGTTCGTCGATGACCTGGGTGCAGACTCGCTGGACACCGTCGAGCTGGTGATGGCGCTGGAAGAAGAGTTCGAGTGCGAAATCCCGGACGAAGAGGCTGAGAAGATCGGCACCGTCCAGGCTGCCATCGACTACGTCAAGGCGCACGTCAAGGCCTGATCCAGGCCTGACAAGGCGCGGCAGGCGTTTGCGTCCGCCGCGTTGCAAATCCATGGGGCCGCTGATGCGGCCCTGTGCTTTTAAGCTGCAATCCCCCCGTGATCGGGGCCAGGAGAATCCGCAATGAGTCGTCGCGTCGTCGTTACCGGCATGGGCATGGTGTCGCCGCTGGGCAATGATCTGGCCAGCAGCTGGGAAGGCATCATCAATGGCCGCTCGGGCATTGGCCCGTTGACGAATGTTGCAGATAACTATCTGGAACGTTTCACCACCAAAATTGCAGGTGAGGTCAAGGACTTCGACATCACCGCCGACAATCCCTTGTTCGGCAAGTACCGGGTCAGCGGCAAGGATGCCAAGAAGATGGACCCGTTCATCCATTACGGCCTGGGTGCCGCCTTCATGGCGCTGCACGACTCGGGCCTGGAAATCACCGACGCCAACGCTGAGCGCATCGGCGCCATCGTCGGTGCCGGCATCGGTGGCCTGCTCGGCATCGAAGAGCAGACCATCGAGTTCCACGAGGGCAAGAAGATCTCGCCCTTCTACGTGCCCAAGACCATCATCAACATGCTGCCGGGCCAGCTGAGCATCATCGCCGGGCTGAAGGGTCCGTCGTTCTCGGCGGTGTCGGCCTGCGCCACGTCCAACCATTCCATCGGTACGGCGATGCGCATGATCCAGTACGGCGATGCCGACGTGATGGTCGCCGGTGGCGCCGAGCGTGGTTCCTCGCCGACCGCGCTGGGCGGCTTCTGCGCGATGAAGGCCATGTCCACCCGCAACGACGAGCCGACCAAGGCCTCGCGTCCGTGGGACCAGGGCCGTGACGGCTTCGTGCTGGGCGACGGTGCCGGCATCCTGATCCTGGAAGAGTACGAACACGCCAAGGCGCGCGGCGCCAAGATCTACTGCGAGCTGGCCGGTTTCGGCGCAAGCTCCGACGCGTACCACATGACCGCACCGAGCGAGAACGGCGAAGGCGCCGCCCGCTGCATGGTCGCGGCAATGAAGGACGCTGGCGTCACTCCGGAGCAGGTGGGCTACCTCAACGCACATGGCACCTCCACGCCGCTGGGCGACCTGGGCGAGACCATGGCGATGAAGACCGCCTTCGGTGCGCATGCCTACAAGATGCTGGTCAGCTCGACCAAGTCGATGACCGGCCACCTGCTGGGTGCAGCGGGCGGCGTGGAAGCGATCTTCTCGGTGATGGCGCTGAACACCGGCATCATCCCGCCGACGATCAATCTGGAAAACCCCAGCGAAGGCTGCGACCTGGACTACGTGCCGAACGTGGCCCGCAAGGCTGACGTGGACGTGGTGATGTCGAACGGCTTCGGCTTCGGCGGCACCAACGGCACGCTGGTGTTCAAGCGGATCTAAGTGTTGCTCAAAGCCCCTCTCCCGGCGGGAGAGGGGTTGGGGTGAGGGTAGGGCGGAACCAGCATCGGCGAACAGCCAACTGGCCTCCAGCTCCTATCAGCCAACCGCACCCTCATCCGCCCCCCGCCTTCGCGGGGGCAGGCTCTTCGGGGCACCTTCTCCCGACGGGAGAAAGGCGCGCTCCCCCAGACTTCTCCGGGCCCACGATGCACATCCTCCCCCTGCACGCCGATATCGACCTGCTGGCGCTGCATCGGCTCGCACCGCATCGCTATCCGGTCCTGCTTGAATCCACTGCCGCCGGCAAGCAAGGCCAGTGGGACATGCTGTTGATCGCCGACGGTGGACAGCTCCTGCTCAATGCCGATGGCAGCGTGCAGCGCGAAGATGGCGTACCGGTTGAAGGGACGTTCCTCGCCGCACTTGACCGCGATTGGCAGGCCCTGCAGCAGCCGCGCAGCCCCATGGAGGCGGACATCCCGTTCCGCGGCGGTTGGGCCTTGCTGCTCGATTACGAGCTGGCCCAACAGATCGAACCGATCCTGCAGCTGCCGCAGCGCACGGATGGCCTGCCTGCCGCCGTCGCATTGCGCTGCCCGGCAGCGGTACTACGTGAACGCGACAGCGGCCGCAGCATCGCCATCGCCGAAGACGCCGCTGCCGACCTGCTCAGCCAGCTCCAGCACGATCAGACAGAAACCGAGCAACTGCCACCCTTGCCGCGGTGGCATGGCCCAAGCGCCATCAACGAAGACGTCGGCGAATGCTTCACCGACGGCGTGCACAAGGTCATCGATTACCTGCATGCCGGCGACGTGTTCCAGGTGAACCTGTCGCGCCGCTGGCAGGCACAGTTCGATGCGCCGCTGGCAGCGGAAGCGCTCTACGCGCGGCTGCGCACGGCCAACCCCGCGCCGTTCGCCGGCCTGTTCACCGCCGCCGGGCGCGCCGTGGTCAGCTCCTCGCCGGAGCGGCTGGTTTCCGTCAGCGGTGATGTGGTGCAGACCCGCCCGATCGCCGGCACCCGTCCGCGCTTCGAAGGCGACGATGATGCCGCACGCATCCAGGAGCTGGTCGGCCATCCCAAGGAACGCGCCGAGCACGTGATGCTGATCGATCTGGAGCGCAATGACCTGGGCCGCATTGCCGCGCCCGGTAGCGTCGAGGTCGATGAACTGATGACCGTGGAAAGCTATGCCCACGTCCATCACATCGTCAGCAACGTGCGCGCGCGGCTACGCGCGGATGTGACTCCGGGCGAGGTGATCGCGGCCACCTTCCCCGGCGGCACCATCACCGGCTGCCCCAAGGTGCGCTGCATGGAGATCATCGCCGAGCTGGAACAGACCGCACGTGGCGCCTACACCGGCGCCTTCGGCTGGCTGAACCGCGACGGCGACATGGACCTGAACATCCTCATCCGCACCGCCGAGGTGCAGGGCGCGGTGGCCAGTTTCCGTACCGGCGCCGGCATCGTGGTTGATTCGGACCCGGACAAGGAACTGGACGAGACCCGGGCCAAGGCGCGCGGCCTGTTGCGGGCGCTGGAACCCCAACAGTGAACCGGTTTTTGGCGGTGTTTACCGCCAGCGCGGTATCCTGCGCACCGGTTCTTTGAAGACGGGGTGACCATGGCGGGTGCCAAGCGCGGATGTCTGTGGGTGCTGGCGGTGATGCTGTTGCTGCTTGCCCTGGCTGGCGCAGGTGCGGCCTGGTTGTGGCAGCGACAGGGCAGCTTCGCCGATGCGCCGCTGACGCCGTCCGCCGAGAGCATGAGCATTGCCTCGGGCGACTCGTTCAACAGCGTGCTGCGCAAGCTGCGCCAGGCCGGTGTCGACGAAGGTGAGGACGTGCAATGGCAGCTGCTGGCACGGCAGCTGGATGCCGCCGGCAAGCTGAAGGTCGGCGAGTACGCGCTGGACCCGGCACTGACCCCGCGCCAGCTGTTGCAGAACATGCGCCAAGGCAAAGTGCTGCAGCACCGGGTCACCATCGTCGAGGGTTGGAATATCCGCCAGCTGCGCGCCGCCGTAGCGCGCGCCCAGCCGCTGGAGCACAAGACCAGCGACATGAGCGACACCGAGCTGATGGCGGCGCTGGGTTTCCCGGACCAGCACCCGGAAGGCCGCTTCCTGCCGGAGACTTACGTCTATCAGCGCGGCGACAGCGATGTCGACGTACTCAAGCGCGCCCATGCCGCCATGGAGAAGGAACTGGCCGCTGCCTGGGACGAGCGCAGCGCCGACTTGCCGCTGAAGTCGCCCTACGAGCTGCTCATCCTGGCTTCCATCATCGAGAAGGAGACCGGCCTGGCCAGCGAGCGGCCGCAGATCGCCGGCGTATTCGCCCGCCGCCTGAAGATGGGGATGCGGCTGCAGACCGACCCGACCGTGATCTACGGCATCGGCAGCGCCTACGACGGCAACATCCGCAAGGTGCACCTGACCACCGACACGCCGTACAACACCTATACCCGCGCCGGGCTGACACCGACGCCGATCGCCATGCCTGGCCGCGATGCATTGCACGCGGCCGCCAAGCCGGCGCCGGGGGACGCGCTGTACTTCGTCGCCGTCGGCGATGGCAGCGGCGCGCATGTTTTCTCGGCCAGCTACACCGAGCACAACAGTGCCGTCGCGCAATACCTGCAGCGGCTGCGCGACAAGAAGAAAGAGGCAGTAGAACAATGAACCAAGCGTTGTTGCGGCACCCGCATTTCGTCAGCCTTGAAGGCGGCGAGGGTGCAGGCAAGACCACCGCCATCAATGCCATCCGCGACCTGCTGCGCGAGCGTGGCCATGAGGTGGTGCTGACCCGCGAGCCGGGCGGTACGCCGCTGGCCGAGCGCATCCGCGGCCTGGTGTTGAAGCCCGACGAAGAAATCGCAGGCGAGCCGTTGTCGGCCGAAGCCGAGCTGTTGTTGGTATTCGCGGCGCGCGCGCAGCATGTGCGGCAGGTGATCCGCCCCGCCTTGCAGCGTGGCGCCTATGTGATCAGCGACCGCTTCACCGATTCCAGTTACGCCTACCAGGGCGCTGGTCGTGGCCTGGACCTGCAATGGATCGCCGAGCTGGAAAAGCGCGCTGTCGGCCTGCAGCCCGGCCTGACCCTGCTGCTGGACGTGGACGTTGCCGTCGGCCGCGCCCGCGCCAATGGTCGCGACCTCTGGCCGGACCGCATCGAGAGCGAGCAGGACGACTTCTTCCAGCGTGTGCGCGAGCAGTTCCGCCTGCGTGCCCAACAAGACACCCAGCGATTCCGCCTGATCGATGCCGGCCAGGACCAGGCCGGCGTTGCCGCACAGGTACGCCGCGCCGTTGCCGAATGGCTGGAACAGGAAGCAGATGCATGAGTGAGGCCTTCGCCCCTTGGCAGCAACGCGCCTTTGACCAGACCGTGGCGGCGCTGGACGGTGGTCGCCTTGGCCATGGCCTGCTGTTGTGTGGGCCGGCCGGCATGGGCAAGCGCGCCGTCGCCCTGGCGCTGGCCGCGCACGTGCTGGACAGCGGCGCCGATACCGCCGCACGTCAGCGCAATGCCCAGCTGATTGCCGCCGGCAGCCACCCGGACCTGCAGCTGGTGTCGTTCATTCCGAATAAGACCGGCGACAAGCTGCGCACCGAGATCGTGATCGAGCAGATCCGTGACATATCGCAGAAGCTGGCGCTTACCCCGCAGTACGGCGTGGCCCAGGTAGTGATCGTGGACCCGGCCGATGCGATCAATCGCTCAGCCTGCAACGCCTTGCTCAAGACGCTGGAGGAGCCCTCGCCGGGCCGCTACCTGTGGCTGCTCAGCGCTGACCCCGCGCGCCTGCCGCAGACCATCCGCAGCCGCTGCCAGCGGTTGGAGTTCCGCCTGCCACCGCGCGAAGAAGCACTGGCCTGGCTGCAGGCCCGTGGCTATACCGAAGGCGTGGCCCGCGAGGCGCTGGACGCCGCACGCGGCCATCCCGCGCTGGCCGACCGCTGGCTGCAGGGCGAGGGCATGGCCCTGCGCCGGCAGGTTGCCAGCGAGCTGGGCCAGTTGCTGGCCGGCAAGATCGGCAGCGTGGAACTCGCCCAGCGCTGGACCGGTGACGAGCATGCCGACCTGCGCCTGCGCCACGCAGCGGACCTGGCCCTGCAGAAAGCCGCAGACGGCTTGACCGATCCTGCACGATTGAACAAGCTGGCCGCCTGGTTCGATGCCGCCAACCGTACCCGGGACCTGCTGCGTACCACCGTCCGTGCCGATCTGGCCGTGGTGGAACTGCTGCTGGCCTGGGGCGCGGCCAACCAGGTGCAACCCAAGGGGACTATTCGATGAGTGCGATGAACGCCCGCCAGGGCATCCTTTCGCTGGCGGTCAAGGACAAGGCGGCGCTGTACAGCGCCTACATGCCGTTCGTGAAGAACGGTGGCGTCTTCGTGCCCACACCCAAGCGTTACTTCCTCGGCGACGAGGTATTCCTGCTGCTGACCCTGCCGGACTCCAGCGAGCGCCTGCCGGTGGCCGGCAAAGTCGTGTGGGTGACCCCGCTCGGCGCACAGGGCAACCGCCAGGCCGGCATCGGCGTACAGCTGGCTGACGGCGTTGACGGCGAAGCCGTGCGCAACAAGATCGAGACCTTGTTGGCCGGCACCAGCAGCTCGGACAAGCCAACCCACACGATGTAGTGCGTGTGAAGAAAATTGTTGACGTGTTCGCCCAGCCCCCTATAATGAGCGGCTCGCAACACGGGCGGTTAGCTCAGCGGTAGAGCATTGCCTTCACACGGCAAGGGTCACAGGTTCGATCCCTGTACCGCCCACCATATAAATCAAAGTGTTGCAGAAGAACCGGCGAAAGCCGGTTTTTTCGTAAGTGCACGGTAACAGCGAAGCGATGAGCTCGCTGCCTTACAAAGGCGTGCAGTGCACAGAAGCATCCGGAAGGGGGCATTTTGAAGTGGGGATCGTCCACTTCGTTCGGTGGGCGGTGATTTCAGGCGCGCCAGCTGGTCGTAAGCGCGGGGCTGGTGTTTGCTTCAAAGTACCCCAACCTCCCTCTCATCCCTTGTGGTTGGTCCGTTGACTTAATCGCAAGATGTGGTATAGCGCCCCTGCCGGGGCGGATGTACAATTGCTTCGCATAGCGCTTAGCAAATGCTTGCGTTGCCGAGTCTGCAGAACATGGCCTGTGGCCTCCTGACTACCTCCCCTGGAGTGACTGACATGACGTATTCGCCAGCCACCATTGCCAACTATTTCATCGACAAAGCGTCGCGTGAGGTGCGGGCGGTTACGCCTATGCAACTCCTCAAGCTGGTGTATATCGCGCATGGCTGGCATCTCGGGTTCCGTGGTGAGCCACTAATCAACGAACCTGTCGAGGCTTGGCAGTACGGTCCAGTGATCAAGAGTCTGTACCGTTCGATCAAGCACTATGGGAGCTCAGCAGTGACCGATCGTTTGAGCACTTCTTTCTTCCCATGGGCGGGGCCCTCAACGGTTGAGGACCCGAAGGTGGTGAGCTTGCTCGATAGTGTTTGGGAGGGGTACAGCCATTTCGGAGGAATTAAACTCTCTGAAATGACGCATATGAAGGGATCGCCATGGTGGAAGGTTTGGAACGACGAGGGAGGGCATGCTCGGAAGAATGCTGTCATCCCCGATGCGGACATTCAGAAGTTCTACCAGAAGAAGATTCGCGCGCATAAGGAAGGGCACTATGAATCAAGGACGCGGGACCAAGCCCAAGAGCGGCGATTCAAGAGCGAGCGCAAAGCCGTCGACGCCAATTGCTGAAGAAGGTGGTTCGGCGGAAGCCAGTACTATCACTGATTCAGCTAAGGATGAAGGGGCTGTAAAGCCCCCCGCACCGGCGAACGGCGACCCGGGGAAAATCGATCCAGATTTAACTCCCGATGGAATGAAAAGGGAGCTCGAGAAGAACGTAGCCGCAAATAGAAGTAAGCGGTGGTGGGCGTTTGCATTTGTTGGGCTCGTGGTTGCGGCCTTCTTCGCACTGCTTCTTGCTGCTTTCTGCAAGCTATTTTTTGGGACGTATCTGGTCGATGCCATCAAGGCGGCCAACGAGAGCTGGCAGTGGCATGTGCTGGTGTTCCTAGGTGTGTCTCTTGTGCTGCTCGCGGCTATACCACTTTCTCTTAGCTTGGCGATGGTCAAGATGATTGGAGGTGGGGGCCAGGAGGAATCGGGAGCGGCGGTGAAGACTCCGTCTGTTGAACTCGTGAAAGCATTGGCAGACATCTTCAAAGCCGTAGCGGCGTCGATTAAGCCGTAAGACATGCAATGGTCGTGGGTGAGCGACCTTCCTTTCAGTTGGCGCTGTGTCTCTACGGGACCTGAAGGATCGGATCTAGACGTCAAGGAGGTGGGGGGTGCAGTTTGCATTGCTTACGATAGACGGAAGTGATCTCGGTGCGGCTCAGGTCGAGCTGTTGCAACCCTCCGAACGAGATTTGCTACGGGGGCAGCTCGTATGTAGAACATGTCATGGTCCGGCGCATTTTCGCCGGAGAAGCACGAATGGAAATGCCGCGTGTTTTGCAGCAAGACATGTCTCTGGCTGTCCCGAGGCGGTGTTGTCTGATTCGCCTTGGCCAGAGCCAGGTGATGAAGAGGTTGCTCGGTGGGAGGCGAATGAAAATGTTATTGTCTTGGCCATCGATGGTGCTGAAGATGCCACTGAACCTGATGATTCAACCGCTCGCGTAAGGACGCCAGGCCAAGGGGGCCACCGGTATGCCAGAACCGGTCCGGCATTTGGTTCGACCATTCAACGTGGAGCAACGAACTTGCTTCGTCAATTGGTCAACTGGCCTACCTTCAAAACGTCTTCCGTGAACATGCGCCTCCCGAGTGGAGAGCTGGTTCCTGTACACACGTTCTTCTCGCGCGTTAGGGATGCAAGCAGGGAAGAACACGTTGGTCATCTGCGTGGATTTTGGGGCCTTGTGCATACGTTGGATGATTGGAATGGGCGCGGCCTGTGGATTAACAGTCCCCCTGCTTACAATTTGGATTCCCTCAGGCTGTTCCTGCCAAGCTCTATCCATCCCGCGATAATCGAAAATTTTGGGCTAGCGAGTATTGATGAGCTGAGGGGGCGCTACGTGCTGCTAATTGATACTGCGCGAATTTCTGGCGGTAACAGATTTATGGCCGATGTGTATCAGGTGGAGAGGTTTGCGACCATTCTTAAACCCGAGAACGACCCTAACGACTGACCAGCGAAGACAGCGAAGGCTCTCGAATAACTGTATATCTAGGTGATGTTCGCATCGTTTCCGGTCGATTTTCATTACTCATTGAGACCTGCGGCTAGGTAGCATTTACTCGGCGGGGCGCGTCACATCTGGGTGCAGAAGATGGGCGTGAAGCAGGGGTCTGAAACAGGGGTCAGAGTCGAATTACTGAAACAGGGGTCAGAGTCGAATTACTGGAGTCAGATTTCCAAGCCCCGTCTGTAAGAAGCCGAAGCAGGGTAGTTTTACTTCAATAGCCTGGCTTGGAAGTTTCGGCGCGCGCTGGTCGATAAACAATCTGGCAGCAATTGCATCAAAACCGAAACTGCTATTCGACCGCCTCGCGCCGCTCGGTAGCCGCCAGCATGCGCTTTATCCCGTCCTGCAGCGCTGCTATGTCGTTGCGTTGCTCGGCTTCGTTCGGAAGGCCGGCGATCGCGCGCAGGGCCTTCTTTGAAAGGATCTCCAAGGAGCGCAGCGTGTCCAGCCGCTTTGTGTGGGTCCATGCCTGGGACGACTCCATCATCTCTGCAGCGAATTCATCCAAATCCGCTCGTGCGTCTTCGTGTTTCATCGTTACATCCAGCGCAAAGGGCGCTCCTGCACCATAAGCTTTTTTCAACGCGGCTGTGTGACGGAACACCGGGTTTCGCAGGGTGTGATCCGCGGCCTTTACGCAGTGGCGTCGTCAGGATAGGCCCAGCGCACTCGGCAGATTGGGGGCCGGTGATCTTTCAGAGCGCTCACCCGTCGCGAGGGGGCGGTGCGCTTTCGCGGGCTACGGTGACTACAGCTTGATTGCGGGGCGCATGCTCTGCGCTGCGTGCGGCAACCACATCATGGTTGCCGCACGCCGTTGGCTCAGAGATTTACCGAGCCGGTCTCGCTGAGTGCTTCATGGTTGCCGGTGGTCGCTACCGTCGCGAAAAACACCAGTTTGGTCAGTAGGTTGCCCGGGCCGTCCCAATAGTCGGCGTGCTGGGCGTCGATGCGGATCAGACAGACGCGCGGGTCGTCCTTGCCGCCCTTGAAGAAGGCGTCCATGGGGGCGGACCACAGCCGGGCCAGCTGGGCGCGATCCTGGCTGACGCTGCCGCGCCCGGCGACCGAAATGAAGTGGTTGTCACCCTCGTGCATGAAACCCACATTCACCTCGGGATTGGCCTGGATATCCTTGACCGCGGCGTTGTCGATCTCGGTCGCAAACCAGAAGCCACCATCGAAGTCGTCACCCAGTGGTGTCATTGGCCGCGAACGCAGGCCATCGCTACTGCGCGTGGTCAGCATGGCGGTGCCGAACTTCTTGATGAGCTTGACCAGTTTGTCCTGTTGTTCAGCCTGGCTTGGTGCGTTCATGAGCGGTCTCCGGTGGGTGCTGCCAGCCTGGGAGTGGCCACGTATAAATGGCGAGAAATCCTGTTTATGCGGCGACGACGTGCGGCTGTCGTCTTGACGTGCGTTTAGCGTTGTGAAGTTTGGGGTAACGGTTCGTTCTCAATACATGAGACGCGCCTTTGAGAGGATTGCGGCGTGGATACGCTCAAAAAACTCTCGGTGCTGGCCGACGCTGCCAAATACGATGCGTCGTGCGCGTCCAGTGGTGCAGGCAAGCGCAACTCGGTCGGCAGCAAAGGGGTTGGCAGTACCGAAGGCATGGGCATCTGTCACAGCTATACGCCCGATGGCCGCTGCGTGTCGCTGCTGAAGATACTGCTGACCAACTTCTGCATCTACGACTGCGTTTACTGCGTGAACCGGGTGTCCAGCAATGTGCAGCGGGCGCGCTTCAGTGTGGAGGAAGTGGTGCAGTTGACGCTGGATTTCTACAAGCGCAACTACATTGAAGGCCTGTTCCTTTCCAGCGGCATCATCCGCAACAGCGACTACACGATGGAGCAACTGGTCGAAGTCGCGCGTTGCCTGCGCGAGGACCACCAGTTTGCCGGCTACATTCACCTGAAGACCTTGCCGGATGCATCGCCGGAATTGATTGCGGCGGCGGGACGGCATGCCGACCGCTTGTCGATCAATGTGGAATTGCCCACCGAGCGTGGCTTGTCCTCGCTGGCCCCGGAAAAGAGCCTGCCGCAGATCCGCTCATCGATGGGGCAGTTGCGCTGGCGCATCGAGGAAGGCAAGCAGGCCGCCAAGGAGGCGAAGAAGCTTACGAGCGTGATCGCAGCGGGCGCGCCCCGGCGCCGGAAAGCCAGCTCGCCGCGCTTTGCGCCCGCTGGGCAGAGCACGCAGATGATCGTCGGCGCCGATGGCGCTGATGACCGCGCCATCCTGTCCACGGCTGACAATCTGTACGGCAATTTCCATCTCAAGCGTGTCTACTACTCCGCGTTCAGTCCCATCCCGGATGCCTCGTCCAGGCTGCCCTTGCAGCCACCGCCGCTGGTGCGTGAGCACCGTCTATATCAGGCGGACTGGTTGCTGCGCTTCTACGAGTTCAAGGTGGAGGAAATCGGTGGTACCGATGGTGGCGGCATGCTTGACCTGGATATCGACCCGAAGATGTCCTGGGCGCTGCGCAACCCGCAGGCCTTCCCGGTGAATCTCAATACGGCACCCAAGGCCATGCTGCTGCGTGTGCCCGGCTTGGGCGTGCGCAACGTCAAGCGTGTGTTGATGGCGCGGCGGTTCAACAAGCTGCGCGTGCAGGATCTGGCGCGGCTGCGAGCGCCGCTGACCAAGATACTGCCGTTTGTGGAGGTCGCCGATCACCAGCCCGGCCGTGAGCTGGACGATCCCGGTGCGTTGCGCGCGCGTCTGGCGCCGCCGCCCAAGCAGGCGGGCCTGTTCGACTAGTCATGCAGCGTTGGTCGGCTACCGTGATGCCTGCGTGGGACTTCGATGCATGGCGCCAGTTGGCGCGCCATGCCTGGCAGGCGCAGGTGCCGCCCGCTGCGTTGGACTGGTCAGGCGGCGCCGATGCTTCCTTGTTTGCCGCACCATCGGTGCTGGGCGCGGCCGAGGTCAAGGCACCGCCGCGCGTCACCAAGGCATTTGTCGAGTTGGCGCAGGTGGTGCTCTGCCATCGCAGCGAGGCGCGTTTCGCGCTGCTCTATCAATTGCTGTGGCGCTTGCTGGGCGGCGAACGCGAGCTGCTGGGCAACCCCGCCGATGCGCAGGTGCTGCAGGCCACGGCGCTGGCGCAGGAGGTGCGCCGCGATACGCACAAGATGAAAGCCTTTGTCCGCTTCCGGCAAGCAGGTGTCGATGAAGACGATTTTGTTGCCTGGTTTGAACCGGACCATTTCATCGTCGATCGGGTTGCCCCTTTTTTCGCGCGTCGGTTCGCCGGGATGCGCTGGCATGTGCTCACGCCGTATCGCAGCGCACGCTGGGATGGCGAGGCGCTGCATTTCGGCGGGGGAGCGCAGAAGGCGGACGCGCCGGCCGACGATGCCCAGGAGGAACTCTGGGCTGCCTACTACGCAAGCATCTTCAATCCGGCGCGATTGAACACGCGGATGATGCAGCAGGAAATGCCGGCCAAGTACTGGAAGAACCTGCCCGAGGCGCGCCTGTTGCCCGGGCTGGTGCAGAACGCGGGCGCGCGGGTACGCGAGATGGCCGAGCGTGCACCGCAGGCGCCGCGACGGAAAATTCCGCAACCGCGGGTTGCCGCAACACCGGCCACGGACAGCAACGCAATGGCGGCGCTCAACCGCGCCGTGCAGGACTGTCGTGCATGTCCGTTGTGGAGCGAGGCAAGCCAAGCCGTGGTTGGCGACGGCCCCGACAGGGCGCGCATCATGGTGATCGGCGAGCAGCCGGGCGACGAGGAAGATATTGTCGGCCGCCCCTTCGTCGGCCCGGCTGGGCGGTTGTTGGAGCGGGCACTCGCCGACGCAGGCATTGAGCGTTCGGCGATATACCTGACCAATGCGGTGAAGCATTTCCGCTTTGTACGACAAGGCAAGCTCAGGCTGCACAAGACGCCTGCGCAGTTGCACGTGGAGGCATGCCAGCATTGGTTGCAGCGTGAGTTGGCGCTGCAGTCGCCGTCGTTGATCGTTTGCCTGGGCGCCACCGCTACCGGCGCGCTGCTTGGAAAGAAGATGGCGTTCTCAACGCTGCGCGGGCAATGGCTCAGCACAGAGACCGGTGTGAGCACGAGGATCAGCGTGCATCCGGCGTGGGTGCTGCGGCAAGCCGAAGGCTCCCGACGCGAACAGGCTTACCAACTGCTGCTCACGGACCTGCAGGCGGTGCGCGAACGTGCCGATTCCCTGCATGCATCAGGGGTATGAATGTCGGCTGTTCCGCGTTTGTCGCAGGCAGGTATGACGGATTCAGCGCAGTCACGGCCCCGGCGCTGGCTGAACGCGCGGCTCGGCACCGGGTTAGCGGAAAAGACCGGCAAACTCCACGCGCGGCCAACAGGGCATGTGCGAGCTTTGAGGCTGGTTTTCTGTGCGGAGGGTGCCATGACCACCAGTGCCGAGATCATGCAACTGGAAACCGACTTCTGGCAGTCGATGCTGGATCAGCAGCCGGCCAAGGCCGCAGCGATGCTTCCAGAGAGGGCCGCGATGGTCGCAATGTACGGAATCCACCATTTTGGTCCAGCCGAGTACATGAAGATGGCCGAGCAGGGCGATGCCCGTATCACCGGCTTTTCATTCTCCGACGCGCAGGTGATCTTCCCCGCCGACAATGTGGCGGTTGCCACTTACAAGGTCAGGCAGCGTTTCGAAATGAAAGGCAAGCCGCAGGAGATGACCTGTTTCGACAGCACCACCTGGGTCAAGCGCGACGGCAAGTGGTTGGCCGCAGCGCATACCGAGACACCCGAGCAGCAAGGCAAACCAGCCTAGCTGCTGATGCGTGCGGGCTTGATCTGGCGCCCTGGTTGCCGGCGTGCCAGGGCGGCAGCCAATCTTCCCACGCCCGTAGTGCTGTAGCCGGGTAAGCGCAGCGCACCCGGGAAGACGGAACGGTGGGTTTTTCAAATCATCCGCCAACCGCCCCGGGTGCGCTGCGCTTACCCGGGCTACGGTGGTTCGCGCGGTGAAGGCATGCGCGGCCCACCAGTGGGTAAACACGGGGGCTTCCCGGCGAGGTTTTTTCCCGTTTCACTCCGCTTTCCACGTCCGGCAGGCTATCTTTGCCGCGGGTCGCTGGCGACCCATTCATTTTGAGAGGGTGCCGGTGGCCGTTGGCGGCCGGGCCGTGTGGTAATTCAGGAGAGTGAAGTGGTCAATGAAGGGAAGCGACGCCTGCTCAGCGTGCTGCGTGGCGTCGGTCGGGTCCTGTTGGCATTGCTGTGCCTTGGCATAGGTATCTGGGGCGGGTTCGCGCTGTGGTACCAGTTCCCGGGCAACGTGGTGGCCAAGGTCGTGGCGATCCTGGTGTGGTGCGTGCCCAGCATCTGGGCGGTGCGCGCGGGCTTTGGGCCGGTGCGGCGCTGGCATTCGCTGGCGGTGTTTGCCGGCCTGTTCTGCGTGATGCTGATCTGGTGGGCCACGATCCGGCCGCAGCAGGACCGGGTCTGGGCCGATGACGTTGCGCAGCCGCTGCATGCGCGCATCGAAGGCGACCGGCTGATCATCGACAACGTGCGCAACTTCCATTGGCGTAGCGAGACCGACTACGACGTGCGCTGGGAACCACGCGAATACGATCTGTCGCAGGTGCAGTCGGTGGACATGATCCTGTCCTACTGGATGGGGCCGGCCATTGCCCACACGTTGGTGTCGTTCGGCTTTGCCGATGGCCGCCAGCTGGTGTTCTCGCTGGAGATCCGCAAGGAGCAGGGCGAGTCGTTCTCGGCGCTCGGTGGCTTCTTCCGCAAGTTCGAGTCGGTGCTGGTGGCCGCGGATGAGCGCGACATCGTGCTGACGCGCAGCAATGCGCGTGGCGAGGATGTCTATCTGTACCGGCTGCAGGGGCTGAGCCCGGCCAAGATGCGTGAGCTGCTGCATTTCTATGTCGACCGCGCGCAGCAGCTGGAACGGGCGCCGCGTTTCTACAATACGCTCACCAGCAACTGCACCACGGTGGTGTTCGAGCTGATGCGACGCATCCAGCCCAAGCTGCCGTTGGACTACCGGCTGCTGGCGTCCGGCTATCTGGCCGAGTACGCGCAGGATGTGGGTGGCCTCACCCCGGGCGTGCCGATGGCAGAGCTGCAGCAGGCCGGGCGCATCACCCTGCGTGCCCGCGAGGCCGGTGACGTAAGTGACTTCTCCGCCCGGATACGCGCAGGCGTGCCCGGTATTTCCCCGCAAGGAATCCCCCGATGAAATCCGATCCGCAGACATGGACGCGCCGGCTGCTGCCGGTGATTGCGGTGATGGCGCTGTTGCTTTCCAGCGGCTGCGCGATGGTCAAGATGAAGGCGGTGAGCAACACCGACTACGTCATGCAGAAGCGTGGCGACGTGCTCAGCACCGGCAAGCTCAGTGCCTTGTCGCAGGAAGCGCTGTCGGTAATTGGCCTGACGGAAAGCGACTGCAGCAAGGACCTGCCGGCCTGCCGCCAGACCGTGACCACCACCGAGGGCCTGCAGTCCGAGCAACGCCTGTCCACCTTGGCTGAGCTGTGGATGCAGGAAGCCTTGGCGGCCACCCCCAAGCCCAAGGGCAACGAGCCGGTGCAACTGTCGACGGCGGCCCTGGATGCCTGGCTGGAAACAGCGCGCTATTCCTATGCCTACCTGTTCTTCAGCGGTCGCAGCCCGGCACAGCGCGCGTTGGAAGATCGGCTTACCCAGGTGCGCGATTACTACAACTACGCTGCCGAGCAGGCTTCTTCGGTGGTCTTCCAGCGCACGCTGGAGCGCGCCAAGGAAGGGGCCGACATCACCCGTCCGGTGCAGGTGGATCGCTGGACCATCAGCACCCAGTTCGACCAGCTCAAGCTGGAGGGCATTCCCAAGCAATTGGTGGCCGCGTCTTCAGTAAGTTTTGCCGGCCTGCGCAGCTCTTATCGACGCGATGGTTTCGGTGCCGAGCTGGTGGTAGTGATGGATGCGCCGGTGCTGGCACAGGCGGTGGAGCTGGAAGAGGGCACGCCTGATCTGCCGGTCTATAGCGAGATGCCGGCAATCAATGCCACCTCCTTGCTGCACTTCAGCGGCGACACGCTGGAACAGGTGCTGGCCACCCGGGATATCCGCCTGGAGGCGTATTCCCCCGACCAGACCAGCAGCATCAACCTGCGCGGGCAGGAAGTGCCGCTGGCGGCCAACTTCACCGCGGCATACGGCTTGTGGCTGGCGCAGTCGGGCTTTGCGACCGAATCGTTGCGCACTCTGTTCGGGCGGGGCGAGGGCATTCGCGAGCCACACATCTACCTGATGCAACCGTATGACCCCAACCGCCGCATCATCTTCATGCTGCATGGCCTGGCCAGCAGCCCGGAAGCCTGGGTGAACCTTGCCAACGAAATCATGGGCGACCCGGAGATGCGCGAGCACTACCAGGTGTGGTCGGTCTATTACCCGACCAATGCACCGATTGCCTTGAACCGCTACACCGTCAGCAAGGCATTCAATGGCACCTTGCGCCACTTCGACCCCAACGGTACCGCGGCGGCATCGCATGACATGGTGTTCATTGGGCACAGCATGGGCGGGGTGATCGCGCGGCTGATGCTCAGTGACTCGGGCGAGGTGCTGTGGAACAACATCCGCCAGCGCTACAACCTGCAGGGCGAGCGGTTGGCACGCGTAGAAGCCAAGCTTGGCCCGGTGCTGCATTTCACCCCGCAGCCGAATGTGGAGCGGGCCATCTTCCTGGCTGCGCCGCACAAGGGCACTGACGCGGCGGGCAATCGGTTGGGCCGCTTGATTGGCCGGCTGGTACGTTTGCCGTTGACCATTCTTGGCGCGTTCGGTGATGCATTCATGGCGCTGCAGGATCCTGGTGAAACCGATGGCAAGAAGCCCAAGGAACCGGTGGTAACCAACAGCATCGACAACCTGAAAGCCAGCGATCCATTCATCAAGGCATCGTCGGGCCTGCCGATCGTGCCGGGCCTGAAATACCACTCCATCATCGCCAAACGCAAAGCGGAAGTGCCGACGCCGGAATCGGATGATGGGCTGGTGCCGTATTGGAGCGCACACCTGGAGGGGGCGTTGTCGGAGAAGGTGATCGTGTCCGGCCACAGCGTGCAGGAAACGCCGGAGGCAGTGCTGGAAGTGCGGCGCATCCTGCGCCAGGACCTGCATGAAGTGGAAGGCGTGGAAGCCAAGCACTGAGCGGCAAGGCCAGCGCACTGATGGGCCGATGTAGTGCCGAGCCATGCTCGGCAGAGGCCTTGCCGATAACGTCCCTGCCGAGCATGGCTTGGCACTACAGGTGGGGCTGGTAGAGCCTCTGCCGAGCATGGCTCGGCACTACAGGTGGGGCGGGTAGAGCCTCTGCCGAGCATGGCTCGGCACTACAGGTGAAACAGGAAGGCCACCTTGCGGTGGCCTTCGTTGTTTCAGATTTCCGCTTCGATGCCGGGCATGGCCAGGCGCGACTTGGTCAGCGCCATGCCCAGGTTGGCGGTGCGGCGGCAGACGAACACCATCACATAGTCCGGGTAGCGCTTGCCGCGCATGAAGATGTGGATCAGGTTTTCACTGTTGACGATGATTTCCTGGAAGTAGTGCGCGCCTTCCTGTTCTTCCAGACCGCGTGCGCGGCGGAACATCTGCTCGATGCTGCGGATGTTCGGGCCCTGGTACAGATCGGCGGTGGCAGCGGCCACCAGGTCCAGCACTTCGCGTGGGTGCGAATCCACGGTGCGTACGGCCAGCAGCATGCCGGAGCTGATATCGACGTAGCCGGCGGCCACGCATTCGGGAATGGAGGCGACGGATTGCTGCAGGGTGCTGTCCAGTGACATAAGGGGGTTCCTTGGGGGGAGGGGAATAGTCAACGACGAGCAGGCCGCGCTGCGGCCTGGCATCGGGGATTGGATGGGGTCAATCGCAGGCGCGGATAAGCAGGTTTTCTTCCAGCGCGTGCAGCAGGTCTTCCTGCTCTTTGGATTGCACGAAGCCTGGCTCGATGGTGCGCAGGCGACGCAGTGCTTCGTCAGCGGTGAGCCCTTCGCGTACCAGCCAGGCCGCCAGCACCATGCCGGTGCGGCCCAGCCCGGCGAGGCAGTGCACGGCGACCACTTCGCCTTCGCGCAACATCACTTCGATCTTGGCCAGCAGCAGCTTGGCCCACAGCAGCGGTGGCGCACCACGGTCGACAATGCCCAGGTGGTAGCTGCGCAGGCCGTGCGGTGCCAGCAGTTCAGCCGGTGTCTCGCGCTCGGTCAGGTTGACCAGCACGGTGACCCCCATGCCGCGTAGCAGGGCCAGATCATGGTCGGCAGCGAACACGACGCCGGGCATCGGGCAGCCGGCCAGCTTGCCGGGTACCAGCCAATGGAAGCCATTGGGGCCGCGCCGCGCGGGCGTGGCGGCCAGGCTTACCGGTGCCGGCATCGGGCGGGCAACGGCGGTTTCGGCAACCAGCGGTTCGTTCGGCGGTGGCGCCTGCGTGGGAGCAAGCACGCCTTCGGCGAGTTCTTCAGCGCGCGCATCGGGCGCCGGCACGTGGCAACTGCCGGTACGCAGGAACTGCGCCAGCACCGGGTGCTGGTCGCGGTTGGCGAAGAAGTCCTCAACCGCTGCATCCACCTGCACCTGGCCACCGGCCAGCAGCACCACGCGCTTGGCGATGCGGCGGGCCTGCCCCTGGTGATGGAGGATGACCAGACAGGCGTGGTCCTGCGCCAGGCGCTGGATCAGCTGCAACACCTGTTCGGCATCGTCCGCCTCAAGCTCACTGGTGGGCTCATCGATCAACAACAGCGGGCTGCCACTGAAGGCGGCGCGCACGATGGCCAGTTGTCGGGCCAATGCACGCGGCAGGTCGATCACCCGTTGCTGCAGTTTCTCCAGCAGCGCATGGGCGCCCAGTGCGTGCAGGCGCTGCTCGATCTGCTGACGTTGTACGGCTTGGCTGCTGGCGTGATGTTGGCGCAGCGCCGCACTGAGGTTTTCCAGCACGCTGAAACCCAGGTCACGGGGCTGTTGCTGCACCAATGCAGGCGGAAGCTGCGCCGCTTCGAGCGGCTGACCCTGATAAAGCAGCTGGCCCCAGTGCTCGCCATGGGCGCTGTGTTGGCCAGACATGGCCTGCAGCAGGCTGGATTTGCCGGTGCCTGCCGGCCCCATCAGTACCACGCAACCCGCGCCGTCGAGCGCCAGATCCACGCTGGCCAATACGGTACGGCGACCACGACGCATGCCCCAGCCTTGCAGCTGCAGCAATGGAGGTATTACGGAGGGAGCAGGGGAGGTCATGAGGCCTTTCCGGATACGGACCGCATCGTTTGGACGCGGACGCAAACGCTGAAAGGGCGCCAGTATGGTTTGCGTTGTTTTCCTGTCAATTTGACTTTGGAAGGGCGCATGGCCGTCTTCATGAATAGGCAGGAAGTGTGCCAATTCATCCCAGCAGCTGCTTAGCGGATTGATTTGCAACAGGAATCAAGCACCCGCTCAGGCGTTTGAGTGCGGTCGATAAGGGCCGCCAACCACGCGATAAATCGGGTTTCCAGGTTTGGTGGTGATTCAGAAATTCCGCTTGAATTGCACATTGCCAGCGCCGGTTGCGCTGGCCACCTGCAGTTCTATCCGCAGCTGATCACGCGCATGCGCATCCAGTTCGCCGATCAGATCGGTGTAGGCGCCGGTTTGCACAGGCCTTAGCTGCACGGTCTGACGTTTGCCGGACAGGTCGGTGGCACTGGCCTGCACGGTGCCGGTGGATGGCAGCTCGTCGCCTGCGGCCAGTTGCCGCAGTGCCACCACCAGCAGTGCGCGGTCCGGTTGTCGTTCAACGCCGTAGCTGCGCGCGACGGCGTCGTTCATCGCCAGGGTGGGCAGCAGGTTGTAGTGCACCCGCAGCCCGCCCAGGTCGGTATAGCCCGGCTGGGCCTGCACCAGCTCGGCCTTGCGCGGGGCTTCCTGCGCGGTGCAGCCCGCCAACGCGATCAGGGCAACGGGCAACAGCATCTGCAGACGGGGCATGTCGGGCTCCTGGAGCGTTGGCGGGTGGGATCAGTCGTTGGCGGCGGACAGTTCGCCACCGCGGCGGGCTGCAGCATCGATGGCACGCGCGGTGAGCGCTTCCAGGCCACCGGCCTGGAAGGTTTCAATCGCGGCCTGGGTGGTGCCGTTGGGCGAGGTCACCCGCCGCCGCAGCTCAGCCGGGGCTTCACCGGCTTCGGTCAGCATGCGCGCGGCACCCAGCACGGTGTCCAGTACAAGCGTGCGCGCAGCGTCGGCCGGCAAGCCCTGGGCCAGGGCGGCGGCTTCCATCGCTTCGGCCAGCAGGAACACATAGGCAGGGCCGCTGCCGGAGACCGCAGTGACGGCATCCATCTGCGCCTCATCGTCGATCCAGACCGTGCGGCCGGCGCTGCTCAGCACCTGGTCGGCCTGCGCGCGCTGCGCCGGGGTGACGCGGGCGTTGGCGAACAGGCCGGTGACACCGGCGCCGAGCAGGGCGGGGGTATTGGGCATGGCACGGACCACGGCCTGGTTGCCACCCAGCCAGCGCTCCAGCTGACCGGCGGTGATGCCGGCGGCAATGGACACCACCACCGGCTGCTGTGCGGCCGCGGCATTGGCCAGACTGGCGCAGACCTCGCGCATCACCTGCGGCTTGACCGCCATCAGCCACAGCCCGGCCTTGCTGGCGGCCTGCGCAGCCTGATCGTAAGTGTTGACCGCGAAGTCCTGCTGCAGTGCCTCGCGCAATGCTGCCACCGGCTCGGCCACGTGCAGGCGCGCGGCGGGCATGCCGCGCCGCACCAGCCCGGCGATCAGGCTGCGGGCCATGTTGCCGCCGCCGATGAAGGCGATGTCGGTATCGGGAAGTTCGGTGTGCGGGGTGGTGCTCATTGTTCAAGCCTCGATCGCGATCAGGGGGTGGGGCGTTGCCCGAACAGGGCGCTGCCGACACGGACCATGGTGGAGCCGGCGGCAATAGCCTCGGCAAAATCTGCGCTCATGCCCATGGAGAGTGTATCGACCTGCGGGTGCTCGGCCGCCAGCGTGTCGTACAAGGCCTTCATCCGAGCAAAGGCGGCCATGCGCCGCGTGGGCTCGGGGAAGGGGGCCGGGATGGCCATCAGCCCGCGCAGGCGCAGCAAGGGCTGCACGCTGATGGCCTGGACCAGTGCCGGAACCTCCCCGGGCTGGCAGCCGTGCTTGCTGTCCTCATCGTCGATGTTGACCTGGATCAGCACGTTGAGCGGCCCGCGCTCGGCCGGGCGATGGCGGGCCAGGGCGTCCACCAGCTTGGCCCGGTCCACGGTCTGCACCCAGTCGAAGCTGCGCGCGGCCACATCGGCCTTGTTCGACTGCAGGTGGCCGATCAGGTGCCATTCCAGGCCCAGCGGGGCCAGCTCGGCGGCCTTGGCGGCGGCTTCCTGCACGTAATTCTCGCCAAACGCGCGTTGGCCCTGGGCGGCCAGGGCGGCCACCGCACTGGCCGGCTGCAGCTTGGAGACGGCCAGCAGGCGTACCGCCCGGCCGGGGTCGGCGGCGGCGTCGATCTGCTGCTGGAGTGTGGCCAAAGGCACGGTTTGCAAAATATCTACCTCCTACACGGGAAGGCTATACTGCCCGGCAGGGGAAACACCTTCCAGATACTCGCAACGCAGGGGACACAGCGACGTATGGATATCGCAGAACTTTTGGCCTTTTCGGTCAAGAACAAGGCCTCGGACCTCCACCTGTCGGCCGGCTTGCCGCCGATGATCCGTGTGGACGGCGACGTGCGCCGCATCAACATTCCAGCGCTGGACCACAAGCAGGTGCATGCGCTGGTGTACGACATCATGTCGGACAAGCAGCGTCGTGATTACGAAGAGTTCCTCGAGGTCGACTTCTCGTTCGAGATTCCCTCGCTGGCACGCTTCCGTGTCAACGCGTTCAACCAGAACCGCGGCGCCGGTGCGGTGTTCCGTACCATTCCCTCGGAAGTGCTGACGCTCGAAGACCTGGGCTGCCCACCGATCTTCCGCCAGCTGATCGAGCAGCCGCAGGGTCTGATCCTGGTGACCGGCCCGACCGGCTCGGGCAAGTCGACCACGCTGGCGGCGATGATCGACCACATCAACAAGAACGAATACGGCCACATCCTCACCGTCGAGGATCCGATCGAATTCGTGCACACTTCGCAGAAGTGCCTGATCAACCAGCGCGAAGTGCACCGTGACACGCACGGCTTCAACGAAGCACTGCGCTCGGCACTGCGTGAAGACCCGGACATCATCCTGGTCGGCGAATTGCGTGACCTGGAAACCATCCGCCTGGCGCTGACCGCGGCGGAAACCGGTCACCTGGTGTTCGGCACCCTGCATACCAGCTCGGCGGCCAAGACCATCGACCGTATCATCGACGTGTTCCCGGCCGGCGAAAAGCCGATGGTGCGCTCGATGTTGTCCGAGTCGCTGCGTGCGGTCATCTCGCAGGCGCTGCTGAAGAAGGTGGGCGGTGGCCGTATCGCATCGCACGAGATCATGGTGGCCACGCCAGCCATCCGCAACCTGATCCGCGAAGACAAGGTGGCGCAGATGTACTCGTCCATCCAGACCGGTCAGCAGGTGGGCATGCAGACGCTGGACCAGAACCTGCAGGATCTGGTCAAGCGCAGCCTGATCACCCGCAACCAGGCCAAGGAATACGCCAAGGACAAGCGTCTGTTCGAGTAAGTGCCGGCATTCGGGATTGGAAATTCGGGATTAGACATTTGCAGGGGCCGGGATGCAGGGGCCGAGAAGTGGGAGGAATCCCCAATCTCGGATGCCGCATCCCGTCTCCCCAAGGGAGCCACCCATGAGCACTATCGACTTCACCTCGTTCCTCAAACTGATGGCGCACCAGAAGGCGTCGGACCTGTTCATCACCGCCGGCATGGCGCCGTCGATGAAGGTCAACGGCAAGATCGCGCCGATCACGCAGACCCCGCTGACCGCGCAGCAAAGCCGCGACATGGTGCTCAACGTGATGACGCCATCGCAGCGCGAAGAGTTTGAAAAGACCCACGAATGCAACTTCGCCATCGGCGTGGCCGGCGTGGGCCGGTTCCGCGTCAGCTGCTTCTACCAGCGCAACCAGGTGGGCATGGTGCTGCGTCGTATCGAGACGCGCATTCCCACCGTTGAAGAGCTGAGCCTGCCGCCGGTGATCAAGACGCTGGCCATGACCAAGCGCGGCATCATCCTGTTTGTCGGTGCGACCGGTACCGGTAAGTCGACCTCGCTGGCAGCGATGATCGGCTACCGCAACCAGAACTCCACCGGCCACATCATCACGATCGAAGACCCGATCGAATTCGTGCACAAGCACGAAGGCTGCATCGTCACCCAGCGTGAAGTCGGCATCGATACCGACAGCTGGGAAGCGGCGCTGAAGAACACCCTGCGCCAGGCGCCGGACGTGATCATGATCGGCGAAATCCGTACCCGCGAAGGCATGGATCATGCCGTCGCCTTCGCCGAGACCGGTCACCTGGTGCTGGCAACGCTGCATGCCAACAACGCCAACCAGGCGATGGACCGCATCATCAACTTCTTCCCGGAAGACCGTCGCAACCAGTTGCTGATGGACTTGTCGTTGAACCTGAAGGGCGTGGTTGCACAGCAGCTGGTACCGACCCCGGATGGCAAGAGCCGCCGCGTGGCGATGGAAATCCTGTTGGGCACGCCGCTGGTGCAGGACTACATCCGCGACGGCGAAGTGCACAAGCTCAAGGAAGTGATGAAGGACTCGGTGCAGCTGGGCATGAAGACCTTCGACCAGAGCCTGTTCGAGCTGTACCAGGCTGGCGAGATCAGCTACGACGACGCACTGCGTTACGCCGACTCGCAGAATGAAGTGCGACTGCGCATCAAGCTGTCGCAGGGCGGCGATGCACGCACCTTGTCGCAGGGTTTGGACGGTGTGGAGATTGCCGAGGTCCGCTGATTCTGGCGAACGTGCAGGTTTGAAGAGCCGCTCCTTGATGGGGCGGCTTTTTTGTTGGAGGTGAGGGTTGGGGAAAGGCGGGAACAAGATCAACAGCACCCCACCCGAACCCTCCCCTTCGCTGCGCGAAAGGGAGGGGCCAGAGCAGAGCAAAAGCAGAGCCTGCGCAAGCACACGCTCAAGCCCAAGCCCAAGCCCAAGCCCAAGCTCAAGCTCAAGCCCAAGCCCAAGCCCAAGCTCAATTGGAATCCCAAGCAGAAGCCGCTCTTCCCCCTCCCTTTCGCGCAGCGAAGGGGAGGGCCGGGGAGGGGTGCTTTGGCTTTGGCTTTGGTTTTGGCCCTGGCCCTGGCTCTCAACAAGTTGGCGCGCGCCCGCACAGCTTCTGGCTGGAGGGCCTGAAAGATCTGCAAAGTCCCTGCATCCCGGATGTGCTCCGCTTACTCAGGCAGCAGGACCGCCAAGTACCTGGCCAGATAGGCAGCTGCGCCGGATCCAGGACTTTCCCGAAACCCGGAATCCCTACCGCGCCATCCACGCGGGCCCAATCGCCGCAATTCGCACCATCACCGGGCAATCCTCCCGGTGCGCTCCCGGCAGATAACCCAGGCTCATCAAAAACTCGCCGGTGATCTCGCCGCCGGTGAAGCGAAAGGTCTTCTTGAACAGCTTTACCCAGTCGGCCTTGGATAATGGGTGATGCGCATCCAGCCATTGCGCGAACCCACCGTGCGAGGCGCGCAGGCCCTGGATCACCTGCGCGTTGTGAATGGCGGCCAATACCTTGAGCCGGTTGCGGATGATGGCGGCGTCGGCCATGAGTCGCGCAATATCTGCATCGCCGTAGGCGGCCACCGCGTCCACGTCGAAACCGCTGTAGGCGGCGCGGAACCCCTCGCGCTTGCGCAGGATGGTTTCCCAGCTCAGCCCGGCCTGGTTGATCTCCAGCAGCAGGCGTTCGAACAGCTCGTGTTCCTCGCGTTGCGGAAACCCATATTCATTGGCGTGGTAGTGCGCATGTACCGGGTGGCCCGGTGCGAAATCACAGTAGCTGGACATGGTGGCCGCCGAGTGGGAAGTAGGACGATTATCACCGGGCAAGCCGTGAACGGCCGCAGCCGTTAGAATGGCGACATGTCTGCGCTGTCGCCACCTCTTGCCAATCACCTGCTGGTGGCCCTGCCATCGCTGGTCGACCCCTTGTTCGCGCGCAGCGTCGCGCTGATCTGCCAGCACGATGACAACGGCGCAATGGGCGTGGTGGTCAACCAGGCTTCCGATTTCACCCTGGGCGATGTGTTCGCACAGATGGACATCGCTACCGATGATGCCGACCTGCGCGCGGTGCCGGTGCTCAACGGTGGCCCCGTGCATACCGAACGTGGCTTCGTGATCCATGACGATGCCCGCGGCTGGGATTCCAGCCTGAAGGTGGCGGAAGGCCTGTTCCTGACTACCTCGCGCGACATCCTTGAGGCGATGGCGCGTGGCGAAGGTCCGCGCAATGCCCTGGTCACGCTGGGCTGCGCCGGCTGGGGGGCGGGGCAGATGGAACAGGAACTGGCCGAGAACAGCTGGCTGACCGTACCCGCCGATGCCGCCGTCCTGTTCAGTACGCCATTGGATGAACGCTGGCAGCTGGCGGCCTCGCGCATTGGTGTGGATCTGTTCCGCCTTACCGGGTACAGCGGTCATGCCTGAACCGGCAACGCTTTCCACCGACAGCACCGTGCTCGGCTTCGACGTTGGCTCGCGCCGGATCGGCGTTGCCATTGGCAGTTCGCTGGGTGTCGGCGCACGCGCCATCGCGGTGGTCGATGTCCACGGCAATGGCCCTGACTGGAATGCGCTGGACCGCCTGCACAAGGAATGGCGCCCGCAAGGCATGATCGTCGGCGATCCGCTCACCCTGGAAGGCGACGACCAGCCCAACCGCAAGCGCGCGCATGCCTTTGCCAGGCAGTTGCAGCAGCGCTACAAGGTGCCGGTGTTGCTGGTCGACGAGCGCTCCAGCTCGGTGGAAGCGGCACAGCGCTTTGCCGTGGAACGCGCCGAAGGCCGCAAGCGCCGTCGTGATGCCGCCAATCTCGATGCCGTGGCCGCTGCGGTCATCATCGAGCGTTGGTTGTCCGCACCGCACGAAGCCACCCCCATTTCCTGACTCCCGAAGACCTCGCCATGACTGCTTCGCAACTCGATGACCAAGGACGCCTGCGCCACCTGCTGACCCTGGATGGGTTGCCCCGTGAGAGTCTGCTGCAGTTGTTGGACCGTGCTGGGCAGATCCGTGATGCCGCCGTCGGCCGCATCAGCAACAAGCGCGGCGTGCTGGCCGGTACGGCGGTGTGCACCTTGTTCTTCGAACCCTCCACCCGCACCCGTAGCTCGTTCCAGTTGGCCGCGCAGCGGCTGGGCGCGGATGTGTTGAATTTCGATGCTTCCACTTCATCCACCCGCAAGGGCGAGACCGCCTGCGACACGCTGAAGAACCTGGAAGCGATGGGCGTGCGTGGTTTTGTGATCCGCCACCCGGACGATGGTGCGGTCGCCGAGCTGGCCGCTGTGGCCGGCGAGGGCACAGCGCTCATCAACGCGGGTGATGGCCGCAGCGCGCACCCCACCCAAGGCCTGCTGGACATGCTGACCCTGCGCCAGGCCAAGGGCCCGGACTTTTCCAAGCTGAAGGTGGTGATCGTTGGCGACGTGAAGCATTCGCGTGTCGCCCGCACCGACCTGCTGGCGATGCGCACGCTGGGCGTGGGCGAAATCCGCGTCTGCGGCCCGCAGTCACTGCTGCCCGACGACGACATCATCAAGGGCTGCGTGGTTGGCGAGGATTTCGACGCCATGCTGGAAGGCGCCGATGCGCTGATGATGCTGCGCTTGCAGCGCGAGCGCATGGAAGAAGGGCTGGTGCCGTCGCTGGAGCAGTATCACGCCGATTACGGCCTCACCAGCGAGCGTCTGAAACGTGCTGCCAAGGATGCGGCCGTGCTGCACCCGGGCCCGATCAACCGCGGCGTGGAAGTCACCGACGAAGTAGCCGATGGCCCGCAGTCCTGGGTGCTGCGCCAGGTCGCCAACGGCGTTGCCGTGCGCATGGCGGTGCTGGAAACCCTGCTGGGCTGAGCAGTGTCCAAGGCCCCGGGTGCGCTTCGCTTACCCGGGCTACAACGGTGTGCCTGTAGTGCCGAGCCATGCTCGGCAAGGACCGCCCGGAGCCGATAGTGCGCGCACCCGAGACAAGCCCCGGGTGCGCTGCGCTTGCCCGGGCTACAACGGTCTGCCTGTAGTGCCGAGCCATGCTCGGCAAGGACCGCCCGGAGCCGATAGTGCGCG
>NZ_DAMBEF010000030.1:43373-43456 GCF_032061965.1 Stenotrophomonas sp.
CACCCGAGACAAGCCCCGGGTGCGCTGCGCTTACCCGGGCTACAACGGTCTGCCTGTAGTGCCGAGCCATGCTCGGCAAGGAT
>NZ_DAMBEF010000031.1:0-43017 GCF_032061965.1 Stenotrophomonas sp.
TCGCCCTTGAGCCGTCATTCCCGCGCAGGCGGGAATCGCTCCTGCCTTGGCCGTTCGCCCTTGAGCCGTCATTCCCGCGCAGGCGGGAATCGCTCCTGCCTTGGCCGTTTGCCTTGAGGCGTCATTCCCGCGCAGGCGGGAATCGCTCCTGCCTTGGCCGCTTGCCCTTGAGTCGTCATTCCCGCCTGCGCGGGAATGACGGCATAGGGGCGAAAGCCAGAGCCAGAGCCAGAGCGATTCCCGCCTGCGCGGGAATGACGGCATAAGGGCCAAAGTCAGAGCCACGTCCAACGCAAACGCCCAAGGCCCAAGGCCCAAGGCCCAAGGCCCAAGGCCACATAGTAAAGGTCCAAGGTCATCGTCGAGGTCCAAGGTCAACGCAAACGCAAAACCAAAACCAAAACCAAAACCAGCGTCACCACCGAAGCGACCGTCAACACAACAAAAAAGGCCCCCGCGTCACCGCAGGGGCCTTCAAGCTCATCAGCCCGAAACTCAGGCTTCCGGACGCATGTACGGGAACAACAGCACATCGCGGATCGAACCACGCCCGGTCAGCAACATCACAAGGCGATCGATACCAATGCCCAGACCGCCCGTCGGCGCCATGCCGTACTCCAAGGCGCGGATGTAGTCCGAGTCGTAATGCATCGCCTCATCATCGCCACCGTCCTTGGCTTCGACCTGCGCCTGGAAGCGCGCCGCCTGGTCTTCCGGGTCGTTCAACTCGGAGAACCCGTTGGCCAGCTCCTTGCCGTTGATGAACAACTCGAAGCGGTCGGTATAGCCCGGCTCGTTATCACTGCCGCGTGCCAAGGGCGACACTTCCACCGGGTGATCGGTGATGAAGGTCGGCTGGATCAAGGTGTGCTCGACCGTTGCCTCAAAGATTTCCAGCAGCAGCTTGCCCCAACCATAGCTCGGCTTGACGCGGATCTTCAGGCGCTCGCAATGACGCAGCAACGCTTCGCGATCGGTGCAATCGGCCACTGAAATCTCAGGGTTGTGGTGACGCACTGCTTCGTCCATGCGCCAGCGACGGAACGCCGGGGCCAGGTCGATCTGCACGCCGTCCCACTCCACCTGGGTGGTGCCAAGCACGCTCTGCGCCACATCGCGGATCACGCCCTCGGTCAGGTCCATCACTTCGTTGTACGTGGCGTAAGCCTCGTACAGCTCCATCATTGTGAATTCTGGGTTGTGGCGGGTGCTAACGCCTTCGTTGCGGAAGTTGCGGTTGATCTCGTACACGCGCTCAAGGCCACCAACGACCAGTCGCTTGAGGTAAAGCTCCGGTGCAACGCGCAGGTACAGGTCCAGGTCCAGCGCGTTGTGATGGGTGGTGAACGGCTTGGCCGTCGCGCCACCGGGGATGTAATGCATCATCGGCGTCTCGACTTCCAGGAAGTCGCGGTTGTCCAGCCACGCGCGCATTGCACGGATGATCTTGGAGCGCTTGATGAAAACCTCGCGCGATTCCGGGGTCACGATCAGGTCGACGTAACGCTGGCGATAGCGCTGCTCGACATCGGCCAGGCCATGCCACTTGTCCGGCAACGGACGCAGCGACTTGGTCAGCAAGCGGATGCTGGTCGCCTTGACCGACAACTCACCGGTCTTGGTACGGGTCAGCCCGCCTTCGACGGCGATGATGTCGCCCACGTCCCAGCCCTTGAACGCGGCATAGACATCGCCCAGCGCGGTCGACTGCAGGAACAACTGGATGCGACCGCTCTCGTCCTGGATCTGGGCGAAGCTGGCCTTGCCCATCACCCGCTTGGCCATCAGGCGACCGGCAAGCTTCACATTACGACCATTGCCTTCCAGTGCCTCGGCGGTCCACGCCTCGGCATCGACGTAATCGGCCTGCAGCTTGCCGGCGAAGTCTTCGCGACGGAAGTCGTTCGGGTAGGCAATACCCTGCCCGCGCAGCGCCGTCAGTTTCGCGCGGCGCTCGGCGATGAGGCTGTTCTCGTCGACGGGGGGCTGCTGCGTTTCAGGGGTCTGTTCGGTCATGGCGTTGAATTCAATTGGGGGAAGAAAAACGGGTGCGGGCCAATCGGCATCCGCACCGTACAACAAGGGAATGGCCCGCACGGGGCCATTCCAGATTACGCATCGCTGCGTTTGGCGCCGGCCTGCAGGCCGGACTTGAGGCTGGCCTCGATGAACTCATCCAGGTCGCCGTCCAGCACCTTCTGCGTGTCAGTACGCTCAACGCCGGTGCGCAGATCCTTGATACGGCTCTGGTCGAGCACGTAGTTGCGGATCTGGCTGCCCCAGCCGATGTCGGACTTGGTCGCTTCCAATGCGTCACGCTCGCTGTTGCGCTTCTGCACTTCCAGCTCGTACAGCTTGGCGGCCAGCATCTTCATCGCGGTGTCGCGGTTCTGGTGCTGGCTGCGGCCGATCTGGCAGGCCACAACGGTATTGGTCGGGATGTGGGTGATACGCACCGCCGACTCGGTCTTGTTGACGTGCTGACCACCGGCACCGGAAGAGCGGTACACGTCGGTGCGCAGGTCGGCCGGGTTGATGTCGATTTCGATGTTGTCATCGACTTCCGGTGACACGAACACCGAGGTGAAGCTGGTGTGGCGGCGGTTGTCCGAGTCGAACGGCGACTTGCGCACCAGCCGGTGCACGCCGATCTCGGTCTTCAGCCAGCCATAGGCGAACTCACCTTCCACGCGGAAGGTCGCCGACTTGATGCCGGCAACGTCGCCGCCGGACACTTCCATCAGCTCGGTCTTCCAGCCACGGGCTTCGCACCAGCGCAGGTACATGCGCAGCATCATTTCTGCCCAATCCTGGGCTTCGGTACCACCGGCACCGGCCTGGATGTCGACGAAGGCGTTGCAGCTGTCCATCTCGCCGGAGAACATGCGCTGGAATTCCAGCTTCTCGATGTGGCTCTGGTGCTTGTCCAGGTCCGCGATCACCGACAGTGCGGTGTCCTCGTCCTGCTCGCTCTCGGCCAGTTCCAACAGCTCGGTGGCGTCGGTCATGCCGTCGAGCACGGCGGCAATGCCGCTGACGGTCTTGTCCAGCATCGAACGTTCCCGGCCCAAGGTCTGGGCGTATTCGGGGTTGTTCCAGATGTCGGGGTTTTCCAGCTCGCGGGTTACTTCTTCAAGACGCTCTTTCTTGGCATCGTAGTCAAAGATACCCCCTGAGCGAGAGCACGCGATCGGTCAGATCGGTGATTCGCTGGCGGATGGGATTCAGTTCAATCATGGTCGGTCTATGAACAGGCAGACAAGAGAGCAATTCTAGCATCCGCCGGGCATTCAGGCTGTTCTCGCAGTATGAACACGGCTTGCCGTTAGAATCGGCGCCGTACCCGCCCGTGCGGGGAACGGATACCCCTCAAACCAATGAAGGACCTACGCTTGAATACTCGCCCTGCCCGCTTGTTTGCAGCCATTTCCATGACTCTGGCTCTCGCCGCCTGCCAAAAGCTCGGCGGCGTCGCCGGCGCCGGCGACAACACCCCCAACCTGGCCGTAGGCGAGACCGTGGCGGGTGAAATCACCTCCAGCAGCCGCCTGAATTACAACGACGGCAGCCGCCACCAGGCCTACAAGATCACCCTGAAGGACGGCGAAGCCGTCTCCCTGGAGCTGGGCGGGTCGCTCAGCGGCCAGATCGCGGTGTTCGATGGCCAGACCATGCTGGCCCACGCCAGCAGCTCCAATTCCGACGGCGAAGGCGAGGCTTCCCCCAATGCGGTCAGCCTGGCCTTCCGTGCCCCGAAGGACGGCAGCTACGTGGTCGCGGTGAACAGCGCCAGCTCCGACAGCTTCGGCCCGTTCAAGCTCAAGAGCGCCAAGGTGGTGCCGTACGACGGCAAGCCGCTGGGCGCCGAAAGCCAGGCCATCGACTGGCTGATGGGTGAAAAGCAGGAATACAAGCTGAAGGTCGACAAGGCCGGCCTGTACTCCATCACCATGGAGTCGAGCGCGTTCGACGCCTTCCTGCGCCTGAACGGCCGCAATGTCGAGCTGGAAGACGACGACAACGGCGGCAACCTCAATGCCCGCATCCGCACCTACCTGGAACCGGGCGAGTACACCATCGGCGCCTCGTCGGTGAACAACAACACCGGCTCGTTCAAGCTGAGCGTCGCCCTGACCCCGACCCCGAATGGCCTGGTCAATCGCGACGGTACGGCCCTGACCATTGGTCAAACCGCCCAGTCGATGATGGACTCGCGCGGCCGTCGCACCTTCGTGCTGAACCTGGATGCGCCCAAGCAGGTGCAGTTCGATGCGATCGCTGATGGCTTCGACTCGGTGCTGCACGTTACCGGCCCGGGCACCGATGCCGAGGACGATGACGGCGGCAACGGCACCAATGCCCGCCTCAACCTGTCGCTACGCGCTGGCCGCTACATCGTGGCGGTGACCAGCCTGGGCAGCCAGCAGGGTGTGTTCGAGCTGGAAACCACCGACATGGATGGCGACGGCACCAGCCCGGACAGCAACCACAAGGACGCTGCCGAGGAGGCCACTGCCGCGGCTGCCGAAGCTGTCGCCGCGCCTACCGACTCGACCAACTGATTGACCTTGGCCGGCCTGCCTCGGCGGCAGGCCGGTTTACCGCGTCCACCTGCATCCCCCGATAGGGGTGGACGTTCACGCCGCACCCTGGTTCCACCACTTAAGGAGTTGAAGTGAAGCGACTTGCAGCAGGACTGCTGTCCCTTGCCATTGCCGCCGCCGTGCATGCCCCCGCGCATGCCGCCCCGGCTGCCCGCCCGCTTGCCATGAACGGCGAGACCTCGGGCGAAATCACCTCGTCCACCCCGATCAACCACAGCGATGGCACCCGCAGCGCGCTGTTCTCGCTGCAGTTGGCCGCCGGCCAGGCGGTCAGCCTGACCCTGGAAGGCCCGCTCAAGGGCTCGCTGGCGGTGTTCACCCGCGACACCCTGGTCAGCCGCACCGAATCCGACGGCGACAGCGAAGGCTCCACCACGCTGAGCATCCGCGCCGAAAAGGCCGGCCAGTACACCGTCGCCGTCAGCGGCGCCGATGCGCGCGCCTTCGGTCCGTTCCAGCTGTCGGTCGAGCCGATCGTGGCCTATGACGGCAAGCCGCTGGTCGCTGGCCGCCGTGTCACCGACTGGCTGCGCCAGGAAAGCAAGGAATACACGCTGGAAGTGGACAAGGCCGGCCTCTACACGCTTACCATGGACTCCAGCGAGATCGACTCGCGCCTGGAACTGAGCGGCAACGGCATCAACATGGAAGACGATGACGGCGGCAACCAGCTCAATGCCCGCCTGGTCGCACCGCTGCAGCCTGGCCGCTATACCATCACCGCCAACGCGGTGAACGAAGCCTCGGGCGCGTTCTACCTCGGCGTTGAACGTACCGACTTCCCGGAAGGGCTGGTCTTCGAAGACGGCACCGCTCTGCCGCCCGACGGCAAGGCCAGCGGTTTCATCAACGCCGATGACACCCGCAGCTTCACGCTCAACCTGCCCGAGCGCCGCCGCGTGCAGCTCGACGCCAGCAGCCGCGACCTCGATACCTTGTTGACCCTGAAGGGTGCCGACATCGTGCTCAGCGACGACGACGGTGGCGGCAACGTCAACTCGCGTCTGACGCAGGTGCTGGAAGCCGGTGAGTACACGGTTTCGGTCCGTTCGGTGAACGGTCGTGGCGGCGTGTTCCAGCTGTCCAGCGCAACCTCGGCTGCAGCTGAGGGCCCGTCGCGCCAGGAGCTGAAGTTGAGCCGTGAAGTGCAGGGCCAACTGCGCCCCGGCAACCGCGACCTGTACACGCTGGAAATCCCGCGCAAGGGCAACTACGTCATCACCATGGTTGGCGCCAATGGCCTGGACGGCATGCTGACCTTGATGCGCGACGGCGAGGAAGTCGCACAGCAGGACGACGGCGACGACAGCCTCGACCCGACCCTGGAAGTGGAACTGGAAGCCGGCCGCTACGTGCTGCTGGCGCACAGCTTCGATTCCAGCGCTACCGGTGGCTACCGCCTGCTGGCACGTCGCAAGTAAGCACAACCGCAGCATGCAGACGGGGCCGGCAATGCCGGCCCCGTTTGTTTCCAGTATCGCCTCAGCGCACCTCGAACTCGCCGACCAGCACGGTATCGGTGGCGTCCTGCAAACGCATGGTCACGGCCTTGTCCTGCTGCGCTGGCGTGCCCCAATGCGTACTCAAACGCAGCATCAAGGTCGCCGCCCCGGTGACCAGTTGCTGGCGACTGCCAAAGTAGTTCGCTTCCACCTTGTAGGTGCCGGGCTTGGCATCGCGCAACGAGAACTGCTCCGGCCCATAGCCGCCGGTGAAATCCTGCGACATCTCTCCACCCTGGTAGGTCAGCCGATTGCCGTAGTAGGCACGTTCGCCGTTGGGATCTGTTACCCACAAGTCCATGTCGCTGTTGTCACTGTCCCAGGCCAGCACCACCCGCAGGTCCAGCGGCATGCCCTTGCGCAGGCGTGGATCGACAACCTGCATGTCCAGCGCCGGGCCAGCGCGACTGGACAGGTTGGTCAACTCGTCCAGGGCAATCAGGGCGACGCCTTCGAAACGGTCGTCCCATTCCCGCGCCACCACCTGGTAGAGCGGATCGACGGCTTCCTGCGCACGCCCTGCCGCCTCCAAGGCCAGGCCCAGGTCGCGGAAGCTCTGCGGCTCATCCTCGGCCATCGCCAACACCTGTTGGAACACCGGCACAGCCAGCTCCGGTGCCTTGGCCTGCATCAGGCGATAGCCCAACACGCGCAACAGATGGCGATTGTCCAGGTCCATTTCTGCGAGGTTGGACAACACACGCAGCGCCAAGTCACGCTGGTCCTGTGCCAACAGCATGTCTGCCACATCCAGATAGAAAGCGCTGCTGTCTGCATTGGCAGCGCGCTCAGCCAGGTAGCGGGCATAGAGCGACGCCGCAGGTCCCTTGCGCAGGCGCTGCGCCACCGCTGAATCCGGCTCCCATGCAGCCAACCGGATCTCCACTGACCCCTCGTTCGCCAGCTCGGCAGCGGCATCAGCAGCGACTGCGATGCTGTCCAGCGAGTTCGCCTCGGCAGCAACCGGTGCCAGTGCCGCTGCCGGCGCTGGAACTGGCGAAGGCATGGCCGGCCCGAGGGATGCCGCGCTATCGGCTGCTGCCTGCCTGCGCAGGCGCAGGCCTGATTTCTCCTCCGGCGCAGACAATGCCGGCGCGTTCTTCGGCCAGGACTTTGCCCACCATTGGGCCCGTTCCTGCCACTGCGCGGCGACCGCATCGAGGTGTTCGCGGCGTGCAACCGACCTGTCCTGGAGCAAGCGGGCGTAGCGCTGGTCATACTCGGCGCGCAGCGGGGCCGGCGGACGGATCGCATAGCGCAGATAGTCTTCAATGCTGTCCAGCACGATCAGCGATGTCCCCTCGCCGACCAGGCCAAAACGCTGCGACAACAGCTGCATCGCCTCGCGGTTGCGATTGGGTTCCTGCGCCAACTGTTGCAGTCGTGCCTGCGCCCACAAGCCCGACAGCAGGCCAGCATCGACAGTCCGATCCGACGTCCGCAACTGCTGCCAACGCTGGCCGTTGATACGCACCTGCATCGCCTGCTCGGCGCTGTCGGCGCGGGCGTATATCCAGACCCAGCCCTGCCCGGCACTCCGCTGGTCAACCACGACGTCATGCAGACCCTGGGTATCAGCAACCTCCACCCGCACCGGCGTCGCCAGCAGCTCCTGCAATTCGGCTTGGGGCTGGTCACCCAGCAGCACCAAGCGACCACCGTTGGCCTCGCTCCACGCACGCAACCGCGTGCTGTCGGTATGCGCACCCGCGCTGCTGACGGCGAACAGGCGCTGGTTACCGGCCAACAATGGCAGGGCATCGCCGCCCCAATTGGACAGGCCATCGCTCAGCAACAGGTACTCGCCAATCGCCGGGTCGGGGCGCCACCCGGCAAGATTGCTGGCACCGTCCAATGGTTCCTGCTCCAGCACGCGGCGCAGGCTGCTCCAGTCGCCGTTGCGGATGGCAAACCGGCGTACCGGCGACGCACGATCGCGCAGCACGGTGAGTGCCACGTTGCCATCTCCCAGGGCAGCAAAATAGCGGTCCAGCAGGGCGAACTCGCGCTTGCGATTACGCTGGTTGGCCGAACCCGAGGCATCCCACAGCAAACCAACCTGTTCCGGCAGCGTCCGTGGCGCAGCCGCCGCCACCGGCAACTGCGCCATCAGATAATGCTGGCCGTCCCACTTGGCCATCTGCATTCCGGCGCTGCCCTGCATCGCCAATTGCCACTGCAGTTGGGCCGGAAGCTGTGCGCCCCGCCCCTGCCAGGACAACCCCTGCCCGCTGAACCGGAATGGCGCTGCACCGCCGCGCACCGATTCCGGGGCATGCAGTTCCAACACCACGTTCTGCGCACCGGCGGCAAACTGCAGCGGCAAGCGCCATTGCCAGTTGCCGGCAACGACCGGCAACGCCTCGCGGACTGTCAGACGCACGCGCCGGCTGCCATCGGCGGGCAAGGGGTAGATGCGCAGGCGGAACTGGTTGCCTGCGGTCTGCTCAAGCAGGCCCGGATCCACGTTGTCCCGGGTGATGGCCTCGAACACCTCGCGGCCACGTTCTTTCGGCACCGGCACGGCATCCCGCAACTGCCCATCGATATCCAACGCAAACCCCGTCAGCTGCTGCCCGTCGGCAAGCGGAAACTGCAGCTCGCCTTCAAGCACGCGCCGGTTGGGATTGTGGAACTCCAGCTCGATCATGGTCTGTGCGATGCCGGCCTGGACCTCGCCGGTGATACGCGCGCTGCGCAGGCCAATGGGCTGTTCGGCCTCTGCCGCCGCGATCAATACCGGCGCCGGGCCTGCTATCACTGCCGGCGACTGCCGCTGGGCCGATGCTGGCCACGCCAGCACGACAACCATCCCCACTGCCATCCATCGCTGCCACTGAAAGCCTGCCATAGCACTGCTCCGTCCAAGGGTCGGGGAGATGAACGGCCAAGGGCAGGAAACGGGGTTGAAGGTACCGAACCGGAAGCCACCCGTCCCTTGGTCGCGCACGGATCGTAGCGGCAATCGAGGCCGTGGACCTGCTCAGGTATCGGCCACGCGGTCCTGGCGATCACCCAGCGCCTGCCGTACCTGGGCCAGATAGCGGCGGCTGCAGGGCACGGCCTGGCCGTCGTCCATGTGCAGCAGCGCCTCGCCGCCCTCCAACGGTTCGATCGACACCAGGTGACGCTGGTTCAACAGCCAACTGCGATGGCTGCGAATGAAGCAGGCCGGGTCCAACCGCTGCTCCAGTGCCGCCATCGTGCTGCGCAACGGGTAATCGTGGCCGCGCACCCGCAGGTTGACGTAGTTTCCCGCTGCCTGGGCCCACTCGATATCGGCGGTGGCGATCAGGAAGTCACGCCCCAGCTTGCGCACCAGCAAACGTTCGGGGCGGTCGATCGGCTCCACCGGTGGTCCTTCGTCCGGCGCCGCCAGCAACTGGACTTCGCCCTGGATGCGCCGCAGCAGGAAACGGTAGCCGTCGATGCACAGCAGGATGATGGCCAACGTGCGGACATCCTTGAGGTACTCGTAGAGGAACTCACGCTGCCAATCGCCGAAATCGTAGGAATGGCCCAGCAGCCGATAGACAAGCACGCGCAGGCCGACCATCAACAGCACGTGCAGCAGCGACAAGGGCACGCTTGCCAACAGATAGCCCGGCAGTCGCCTGCGCCAGTTGTCCATGTGCAATGGCCAGCGTCGGCTCAACCAGACCACCAGCGGCACCAGCAGCCCTATCCACACCAGTCCACTGGAGAACTCCCACACCCATGGCTCCCAGCGATACATGCCCGGGTCGCTATTGCGATTAGCGTCCATCCAGGTGGTGAGGGCATTGCCGCTGCAGTTGACCGTGACCACGACCAGCCAGAACACGATCTCGGCGCTGCGCCGCCATGGCCGGAAGCGTTCCAGCACGTCACGGGAAGTTGATTCACTCATCCGCGCAGTGTAGGCCAAGCCTCGCTCAGCACCTGCCCAACCGGTCCCACGATGGCCTCCATTCGTCCCAAACTGCCCACCAGCCGTCACTTTGGCAGCCAGGCCTGCACTATCGATGGCCCAATGCCGACCATCAAAGCACGTCTTAAGGCAATCGCATGACCCGCCGTAACGATCTGGATTGGCTGCGCGTAATCGCATTCGCCCTGTTGGTGGTCTACCACGTGGGCATGTACTACGTGAGCTGGGACTGGCATGTAAAAAGCCCTGCCGCCAGCATCGCCCCCGAGCCGTTCATGCTGCTTACCGGTCCTTGGCGGATGTCGCTGCTCTTCCTTATTTCAGGCGTGGCCACTGCCTACATGCTGAAGACACGCGCGGACGGACTGATGCGACGACGCTCGCGGCAACTGCTGTGGCCGCTACTGTTCGGCATGCTGATCGTTGTCCCGCCGCAGGCCTACTACCAGGTGGTCGAACAGCTGCCGGGCGGCTACACGGAATCGTATTGGGCCTTCTACGGAAAGTACCTGAGCGCCTACAACGGGTTCTGTGATGCCGATGGCTGCCTGCGCCTGCCCACCTGGAACCATTTGTGGTTCCTGCCCTACCTGTGGTGCTACACCGCGCTGGCCTGGTTGTTGTGGCGACTGCTGCCCGCCGCGGCCCTGGGAGGTCTGCGTGCGGCCGTCGGCGATGCGTTGACTGGCTGGCGTGCGCTGTGGCTACCGGTGCTACTGCTGGCGCTGGCGCGGCTCCTGCTGGTCACCCGCTTCGAGCAAAGCCATGCCCTGGTCGATGACTGGTACAACCATGCACAGTACGGCAGTGTTTTCCTGATCGGCTTCCTGGCCGCATTCAGCACTGCATTCTGGGAATCCCTTCAGCGGCTGCGCTGGCCTGCCCTGCTGGCGGCCGCTGGCTGCTATGCCGTGATGATCTACAGCTGGTACTTCGCCGGCTACAACGACAACAACCCGCCACCGCTGAGCCTGCGCCTGTGGCTGCGCGGGGCGTGGGCGGTCGACCAGTGGTGCGCAATCGCCGCCCTGCTCGGCTTCGCCTACCGCTGGCGCGATGCCGACAGCCCGCTGCTGCGCTACCTGACGCTGGCGGTGTTTCCTCTCTACATCCTGCACCAGACCGTCATCGTGGTGCTCGCCCATCAACTCAAGCCCTTGCACATTCCGCCGGGCAGGGAGGCGGCATTGCTGATCGTGGCGACGTTCGCCCTGTGCCTGGGCGCCTATGAACTGATAAAGCGCAGCGCCTTGCTGCGGCCCCTGTTCGGCTTGCGGCCACGATCAGCGGGTACTGACGCCGGCCGGGGTACTGACAGTGCACGCAGCGACAGCGTCTATCTCGACCGATGATGCGGTTGCCGAGGCTGTGGTGGCATGACGGCTTACGCCGCTCCTACCGGGCCGCTGTGCTCCACGATCAACTGGATCGCCTGGCCGCCGCGATAGTCATCGCCCACCAGGCGGTAGGCAAGATGCAGCTGCGGCTCTGGCGCAGTACCGGTCCAACCGCTGAAATGGATGGCATTGATGCGGCCGCGCCCCCCCGGAGGCCGAACCACCAGCTTCAGGTGCCGGTCCTTGAGCACGCGCCACTCAACCACGTCGAAAACGCCATCGAACAGTGGCTCGGCAAAACCCTGCCCCCAGGGGCCTGCAAGACGCAGTGCTTCGGCATGCTGGAAATCGAGCTCGCTCGCGTGCAGTTCACCATCGCTGAGCAACTGCTGCTGCAGCAGGGCCGGGTCCAGACTGGCTTGCACCTGGGCGGCGAATACGGCCTTGAATGTGTCCAGCTGTGCCAACGGCAAGCTCAGCCCTGCCGCCATGGCATGGCCACCGAACTTTTCCATCAGGCCAGGATGGCTGGCATTGATGGCGGCCAGCGCGTCGCGTATGTGAAAGCCGCTGATCGACCGCGCCGAGCCGCGCAGGGCATCGCCACCAGGCTCTGACGGCGCAAATGCGATCACCGGACGATGCAGGCGGTCCTTCATCTTCGATGCCACCAGCCCCACCACCCCGGGGTGCCATTCCGGATCAAACAGGCAGGCCGCTACCGGCCGCTGCATCGCGTCGTCCAGCAATGCCCGCGCCACCGCGTGCTCGGCGTCCTCGGTCATCTGCTGCTGTACGGCGCGACGCTCGGTGTTGATCTCTTCCAGCATCGTGGCGATCTCGCGCGCCTGCGCCGCGCTCTCGGTCAGGAGCAACTCGATCCCCAGCGCCATGTCTTCCAGTCGCCCCGCCGCGTTGAGGCGCGGGCCAACCGCATAGCCGATATCACTGGCGCTGAGTCGCGCGGCATCGCGGCCGCTGGCTTCGATCAGGGCGCGCAGACCGACGCAGGCCTTGCCCGCGCGGATACGGCGCAGGCCGGCAGACACCAATGCGCGGTTGTTCTCATCCAGTGCAACCAGGTCGGCCACGGTGCCCACCGCGACCAGATCCAGCAAGGTCAGCAGGTCCGGTTCGGGCTGAGCAGCGAACACGCCCTGCTCACGCAGGTGGCGCCGCAGCGCCATCAGCACGTAGAAGATCACCCCGACGCCTGCCAGCGCCTTGCTCGGGAATGCATCGCCCTCCACGTTCGGATCGACGATGGCATCGGCAGGCGGCAGCACTTCACCGGGCAGATGGTGGTCGGTAACCAGGACCTGCCAGCCCAAAGCCTTGGCCGCCCGCACGCCAGCATGGCAGGCAATGCCATGATCCACAGTGACCAGCAGATCAGGCTTGAAGGCTTCCAGCTCCGCTACCAGCGAAGGCGACAAACCATAGCCATGCACCATGCGGTTGGGCACGGCATGCACCACGTCCTTGGCACCGAGCAGCCGCAGGCCACGCACACCAACTGCGCAGGCGGTGGCGCCATCGCAGTCGAAATCACCAACGATGAGGATGCGTTTGTCGCCGGCGATCGCATCAGCCAGCAATTGCACCGCCTGCCGCATGCCGCCCAGCAGCTCCGGCGCATGCAACTGCGCCAGGCGGGGTTGTGCCTGCTCTGCCGTCATGGCTCCGCGCGCAGCGTAGATGCGGCGCAGCAGCGGCAAGGTGTCGTCACCCCACTGCCCTTCGGCGGCCAGGCTGCGACGGACGATCTTCATGGCCTCAGTCATCGACCAGCGTGCCTTGCGGCTTCTTCCAGATCTGCCAGCGCTGCCCACGCCGGATGCGATAGCCGGTGCCATCCTCGAAATCGAGCTGCAATTCGGCCAGCTCTCCGCGGCGTATGGCTTCCAGCAGCGGGGTGATGGCATCGCGGGTCAGCTGCTCCAGTGAACGCAGCTGGCGCAGGTCAACCAGCGCGTCGACCGTCTGCTCGCCACCGATGCGAACACCGGCAAGCGTCGCCAGCCCCTGCAGCAGGGCATCGCGGCTACGCACCTGCGCGTGCACGGTGCTGACCGATTCGGGCAAACGGCCCGGGCCCCAGAACCACAGCGAATTGACCGCTCGCTTGCCGGCGGCTACGCGTTGTTCGTTCCAGGGGTGCTGGTGCAACACGACCTGGGCTTCAGTCAGCAGGCCACGCCATTGCCGCCCGTTGTCGCCGTCGGGCAGATGCGAGAACAGGTCATCACCCAGCACCGCTTCCGGCTCGGCGAACTGCGGCAGCGGTGTATCCACGGGCAGCCGCAGGTACCAACGTGCCGGCGTCGGCGCGTCCAACTGGTAGCCGAAACCCGCGAACAAGGGTTGCAGCGCGGGCAGCAGGGCATCCACATCGTCCTGCTCCAGCCGCAGCGTTTCGGCCGATGCCATCAACCGCGCGCCCTGCATGTCCGGGACGATGCTGGCCGGGTCGGCACGCAGCCAGAACCCCTCGGCGGCATCGCCGGCATCGGTCTGCCGGGTCAAGGCGGCCGCCGACCAGTCGGCCGGCTGCACGTTGAAATGGCGACGCAGCTGCGCCGCTTCACCGGCCGTGCCGAGCGAGCGCTCGGCGCGGCCCAGTGCCGTGGCCACCTGCGCCGGCAGGTTGCCGGCGGCGAAGCGGCTGCGCGCGGGCAGCAGCAGTGTGGCCTTGGCCATCGTCAGTCGAGGTATTCGACGCTGACGATTTCGTACTCGCGCTGGCCTGCCGGCGCGTCGATGGCGATGGCGTCGCCCTCGTTCTTGCCGATCAACGCGCGCGCCACCGGCGAGGAGATGGCAATCAAGCCCAGCTTGATGTCCGCCTCCAGGTCACCCACGATCTGGTAACGCTTCTCTTCGTCGGTTTCCACGTCGGCCAGCGTCACCGTGGCACCAAATACCACTTTGCTGCCGGCATTGAGCTTGGTGATGTCGATGATCTCGGCATGCGACAGCTCGCCTTCCAGCTGCTTGATGCGGCCTTCGATGAAGCCCTGCTCTTCGCGCGCGGCGTGGTACTCGGCGTTCTCCTTCAGGTCACCGTGCTCGCGCGCTTCGGCGATGGCGGCGATGACCTTCGGGCGCTTGTCCGACTTCAGGTGTTCCAGTTCGTCACGCAGGCGCTTGGCGCCCTTGGCCGTGATGGGTGCTCTCATGCATTCAACTCCTTGTGCAGTTCCTGCAGCGACCAGACCGGACCGGTGCCGCGGAATTCCAACGATTGCACCAACGCCTTGGCGCCTGCAACCGTGGTCGAGTACGTGATGCGGTTCTGCAACGCTTCACGACGGATCGAGAACGAGTCGTTGATCGCCGCACGGCCTTCGGTCGTGTTGACGATATAGACGATCTCGCCATTCTTGATGCTGTCCACGATATGCGGACGGCCTTCAACCACCTTGTTGATCACTTCGCAGGTGTAGCCGTGCTGCTGCAGCCACGCCGCGGTGCCGCGGGTGGCAACCAGCGAGTAGCCGCGCTCGACCAGGCCCTGCACCGCCGGCATCACGCGCGGCTTGTCGATGTCACGCACCGAGATGAAGACCTTGCCGACCGGCGGCGTCTTGATGCTGCCGGCTTCCTGCGCACGCGCAAAGGCGGCACTGAAGGTGCGACCAACGCCCATCACCTCACCGGTGGAGCGCATCTCCGGCCCGAGGATCGGGTCCACGCCCTGGAACTTGGCGAACGGGAAGATGGCTTCCTTCACCGAGTAGTAATCCGGCACGACTTCCTTGGTCGCGCCCTGTTCGGCCAGGGTCTTGCCGGCCATGCAGCGGGCGGCGATCTTGGCCAGCGCCATGCCGGTGGCCTTGGACACGAACGGCACGGTGCGCGAGGCACGCGGGTTCACTTCCAGCAGGAACACCACGTCGTTGCCATCGGCATCGGTCTGGATCGCGAACTGGGTGTTCATCAGGCCGACGACCTTCAGTGCCTTGGCCAGCTCGGTGACCTGGCGACGCAGTTCGGCCTGGGTTTCCGCCGACAGCGAGTACGGCGGCAGCGAGCAGGACGAGTCACCGGAATGCACGCCGGCTTCTTCGATGTGCTCCATCACGCCACCGATCAGGACGTTGCCTTCCTTGTCGCAGATGATGTCCACGTCGGCTTCGACAGCCGCGTCCAGGAAGTGATCCAGCAGCACCGGCGAATCATTGGATACCTTCACCGCATCGCGCATGTAGCGCGCCAGGTCGGCTTCACCATAGACGATTTCCATCGCACGGCCGCCCAGCACATAGCTCGGGCGCACCACCAGCGGGAAGCCGATCTCACGGGCCAAGGCCTGTGCCTCGTCGGCGGTGCGCGCGGTGCGGTTCGGCGGCTGCTTCAGGCCCAGGTCCTGCACCAGCTTCTGGAAACGCTCGCGGTCTTCGGCCAAATCGATGGAGTCCGGCGAGGTGCCGATCACCGGCACGCCATTGGCTTCCAGCGCACGTGCCAGCTTCAGCGGGGTCTGGCCGCCGTACTGCACGATCACGCCCTTGGGCTGTTCCAGCTCGACGATTTCCAGCACGTCTTCCAGCGTCAGCGGCTCGAAGTACAGACGGTCGGAGGTGTCGTAGTCGGTGGAGACGGTTTCCGGGTTGCAGTTGACCATGATGGTTTCATAGCCGTCCTCGCGCAGGGCGAGTGCGGCATGCACGCAGCAGTAGTCGAACTCGATGCCCTGGCCGATACGGTTCGGGCCACCGCCCAGGATCATGATCTTGTCGCGGTTGCTCGGCGCCGCTTCGCACTCGTCCTCGTAGGTCGAGTACAGGTAGGCGGTACCGGTGGCGAACTCGGCGGCGCAGGAGTCCACGCGCTTGTACACCGGGCGCACCTTGTGGGCACGGCGCAACGCGCGGATGGCCGCTTCGTTGGTACCGGTCAGCTGCGCCAGGCGGGCGTCGGAGAAGCCGGCACGCTTGAGCTTGCGCAGGCGGGCGGCGTCCAGCGCATCGATGCCTTCGGCGTGGACCTGCTTTTCATCGGCAATGATTTCTTCGATCTGGTCGAGGAACCACGGATCGATATGCGACAGGCCATAGACGTCTTCGACGCTCAGCCCGCTGCGGAAGGCATCGCCCACATAGAACAGACGCTCCGGGCCCGGGGCCTTGAGCTCGCGCTTCATGGTGGCGATGTCGTCTTCGTTGCCCAGGTCCAGTTCGGTCGGGTCCAGGCCAATCTTGCCGGTTTCCAGGCCGCGCAGGGCCTTCTGCAGGGATTCCTTGAAGGTGCGACCCATCGCCATCACCTCGCCCACCGACTTCATCTGGGTGGTCAGGCGGGCATCAGCCATCGGGAACTTCTCGAAGGCAAAGCGCGGAATCTTGGTGACGACGTAGTCGATCGACGGTTCGAACGACGCCGGGGTCAGGCCGCCGGTGATTTCGTTCTTCAATTCGTCCAGGGTGTAACCCACGGCCAGCTTGGCAGCGACCTTGGCGATCGGGAAACCGGTGGCCTTGGAGGCCAGCGCCGAGGAACGCGACACGCGCGGGTTCATTTCGATCACCACCACGCGGCCAGTGGTCGGGCTGATGCCGAACTGCACGTTGGAACCGCCGGTATCGACGCCGATCTTCCGCAGCACTGCGATGGAAGCATCGCGCAGGCGCTGGTATTCCTTGTCGGTCAGGGTCTGTGCCGGCGCCACGGTGATCGAGTCACCGGTGTGCACGCCCATCGGATCGAGGTTTTCGATCGAGCAGACGATGATGCAGTTATCCGCGGTGTCGCGAACCACTTCCATCTCGAATTCCTTCCAGCCCAGCACCGACTCTTCCACCAGCACTTCGGTGGTCGGTGACAGTTCCAGGCCACGGCCGACGATCTCGATCAGCTCTTCGCGGTTGTAGGCGATGCCGCCGCCACTGCCGCCCAGGGTGAAGGACGGGCGGATGATGGTCGGGTAACCAACGCGGGTCTGGATTTCCAGCGCTTCCTCAAGCGTGTGCGCGACCGCAGCCTTCGGGCACTCCAGGCCGATCTCGCCCATCGCCACGCGGAACAACTCGCGGTCTTCGGCCATGCGGATCGCTTCGCGCTTGGCACCAATCAGCTCGACGTTGTACTTCTCCAGTACGCCATGATCGGCCAGGTCCAGTGCGCAGTTCAGCGCGGTCTGGCCACCCATGGTCGGCAGCAGCGCGTCGGGGCGCTCCTTGTCGATGATCTTCTCTACCGTCTGCCAGTTGATCGGCTCGATGTAGACGGCATCGGCCATCTCCGGGTCGGTCATGATGGTGGCCGGGTTGGAGTTCACCAACACCACGCGGTAACCCTCGTCACGCAGCGCCTTGCACGCCTGCGCGCCGGAGTAGTCGAACTCACAGGCTTGGCCGATGACGATCGGGCCGGCGCCGATGATCAGGATGGTTTTTAGGTCGGTGCGCTTTGGCATGACAGTCCTCAGTAAAGTCGGTCCTGCCACGCCGAAGGGGCGAGCCAGGTGATCTGATCGGTCGAAGCGGCGTCAACCGCTCCGTGTTCGACCGCGGCGCGTACATCACGCAGCATCGCGGCCCAGCTGGGAGCGGCAGCGCCTATGCGCGCGCCGATCCGGTTGTTGTGTGCATCCATCGCACGGCTTGCATTGCCCTGCCCGTCGTTCTCCATCACCTTGCTCACCCAATCCACGCAGCGCGGGGACAGGGTGTAGCCGACGATGGCGCTGGCCAGGCTGTGCCGGTAAGCATCGGCGGGGCCGTTACGCCCCCCCGGCAGACCGGCCTGGAAAAAATTCCAGTACACCGTACCGAGCACGAAGCAGGGATAGGCCGCCAACGCCACCGCTGCAAACGCCGGCAACCGCCAGCGACGCAGACGTGACGTGGCCGCCGGCTTCTGCATCAGCCCTTGGCCCCTTCCATCAGGGTGATGAAGCGATCAAACAACGGCGCCACATCGTGCGGCCCCGGCGAGGCTTCCGGGTGGCCCTGGAAGGAGAACGCCGGTGCATCGGTCAGGGCGATGCCCTGGATGGTCTGGTCGAACAGCGAGCGGTGGGTAACGCGCACGTTGGCCGGCAGCACGCTTTCGTCGATGGCGAAGCCGTGGTTCTGCGAGGTGATCATCACCCGGCCGCTGTCGATGTCCTGCACCGGGTGGTTGGCACCGTGATGGCCGTGGCCCATCTTCATGGTCTTGGCGCCCGAGGCCAGGCCCAGCAGCTGGTGGCCCAGGCAGATGCCGAAGGTCGGGATCTTCTGCTCGACAAAGGTCTTGATCGCGCTGATGGCGTAATCGCAGGGTTCCGGGTCGCCAGGGCCGTTGGACAGGAACACGCCGTCCGGCTTCAGTGCCAGCACTTCTGCTGCCGGGGTCTGTGCCGGCACCACGGTCAGCTCGCAACCGCGTTCGGCCAGCATGCGCAGGATGTTGGTCTTCACACCGAAGTCGTACGCCACGACCTTGAACTTCGGTGCGGCGTGCACGAACGCGTTGCGGTCCAAGTCCAACTGGCCGTCGGTCCAGCCGTACTGCTTGTCGGTGCTGACCACCTTGGCCAGGTCCATGCCCTTCAGGCCGGGGAACTTGCGTGCGGCTTCCAGTGCCGTTTCGACATTGATGTCGTCGCCAGCCATCAGCGCGCCATTCTGGGCGCCACGCTCGCGCAGGATGCGGGTCAGCTTGCGGGTGTCGATGCCGGCAATGGCCACAACGCCGCGCTGGATCAACCAATCCTGCAGCGACAGCTGGTTGCGCCAGCTGCTGGGGCGGCGCGGCACATCGCGCACGATCAGGCCCGATGCCCATACCTTGGCCGCTTCGTCATCCTGGTCGTTCATACCGGTGTTGCCGATATGCGGATACGTCAGGGTGATCATCTGCCGGGCGTAGGACGGATCGGTCAGCATTTCCTGATAACCGGTCATGGCGGTGTTGAACACCACCTCACCCACGGATAGGCCGGGCGCGCCTACGGATTCGCCCTCGAATACGGTGCCGTCTTCGAGCACGAGAATTGCGGCTTGGGTCACGGGAATCTCACTTTGGCTACCGGGGGACTCCGAAGCCACGCCTGCGTCCGCGGTCAAAAACCGGTTGCAAAAAAGCGCGGACGGCGGTCTGGAACCGGTCCGGCTAACGTGTTTCGGCGAGCGGGAATTGTAAAGGCAAGGGGGGGCGCAGCGCCAGCGCCCCGTGCGCCTTCACTTCACGCTTTCAGAAGCAGGCAAATGCAGATTGCGCCGGAGAAAGGCCCGCATTCAGCATCAGCGCCCGGGTTGGCTCAGCCAATCAGGTCGCGCACCCTGTATCGCCCCGGTTCACGCCCCAGCAAGCGGCGCGCCGCATGCAGGGCACCACGCGCAAAAATGTCGCGGTTGGTCGCCCGGTGCACCAGCTCCACCCGCTCGCCGAGCCCGGTGAACTGGACGAAATGCTCGCCGATGATGTCGCCGGCTCGCAGACTGGCGTAACGCGGCTCGGCGCCGCCGTGCTGGGCTGACTCGCCCAGGGTCAATGCCGTGCCCGAAGGCGCGTCTTTCTTGTGCACATGGTGCGATTCGACAATATCGCAGTCCCAGCCCGGCAACGTCGCCGCGGCCCGCTCCACCAGCTCGGCCAACACCGCCACACCCAGGCTGAAATTGGTCGCCCACACCAGCGGGATGTTGGCAGCAGCGGCGTCCAATGCCGCCTGCTGCGCCTCCCTGATACCGGTGGTGCCCGAAACAAGACCAGCGCCCCGCTCCACGCACAGCGCCAGCACCGGATCAAAACCCTCGGGAAGGCTGAAGTCGATCGCAACGTCGAAAGCCGGCGCGCCAGAGAGCTCGCTGGCTGCGAAATGGGGGATGCCATCCACCACGCGCTGCACCGGCGGTTTCCGCACCACGGCGGCAACCACCTGCAACGCGGGATCTTCAGCTGCCAAGCGCAGCAAGGCCTGCCCCATGCGCCCGGAGGCACCATGGATCAGCAATCGGGTCGGAGTGTTGTTCATGCAGGCAAGCTACCGTTTCCACGGGGTAACGCACAAGCACCTGAACAGGACAGCGCCGGGTTTCCCCGGCGCTGTCAGCTGCTCAATGTTGCTTGGGCTCGCTGGGTCCACAACTGTTGCAACCACCGCAAGCGCCTCCGCTGCTCGCCGCAGGCGGGGCCAGCCGCCGCCCCCAGGCCTGCAGGCGCGGCGATCGTTGCGGCTTGACCAGCCACAGCGCCAACGTGCCGCGCAGCGTGCGCAGCACACCAGGGAACTGCTTCTTCAACACCACCCAGGCACTGACCAGCACAGCCAGGCCAATGATCAGGTATTGCAGCAGCAGCCCCTTGTCCATCAGCCTGCCCCCATCGCCTTGGCAACCTGGTAGGTCACCAGCGCCGCCAGATATGCAGCAGCAAACAGGTACACGGTGGCAAACGCCATCTGCTTCCACGAGTTGGTCTCACGCTTGATCGTGGCCAAGGTTGAGATGCACATCGGGGCGTAGATGAACCAGACCATCAGCGACAAGCCGGTGGCCAGGGTCCAGCCGTCGCTGATCACCGGGGTCAGCGCCTGGATCGCCGCGTCGTCATCGGCCGCCGACAACGCATAGATCGTGGCCAACGACGACACCGCCACTTCACGCGCACCCATCCCCGGGATCAGCGCGATGCAGATCTGCCAGTTGAAGCCCAGCGGCGCGAAGATCACCGCCATCGCATGGCCCAGCTGGCCGGCGTAGCTGTAATCGATGGCCGGCAACGTGGCATTCTCCGGTGCACCCGGGAAGGACAGCAGGAACCACAGCAGGATGGTCAAGGCCAGGATGATGCCGCCTACCCGCTTGAGGAAGATCACCGCGCGCTCCCACAGCCCGACCGCAAGGTCACGCGGATTGGGCAGGCGGTAGGACGGCAACTCCAGCAACAGCGGATGCTCGCCCTTGTCACGGCGGAACTTCTTCATCGTCCACGACATGATCAGGGCACTGGCAATGCCGGCCACATACAGGCCGAACAGCACCAGCCCCTGCTGGTTGAACATGCCCCATACGGTCTTTTCCGGAATGAACGCACCAATCAACAAGGCGTACACCGGCAAGCGCGCCGAACACGTCATCAGCGGCGCCACCAGGATGGTGGCAAGGCGATCACGCGGGTCCTGGATGGACCGGGTGGACATGATGCCCGGCACGGCACAGGCAAAGCTGGACAGCAGCGGGATGAAAGAACGCCCGGACAGGCCAGCCGCAGCCATCATCCGGTCCAGCAGGAACGCAGCGCGCGGCAGATAGCCGGACTCCTCCAACGCCAGGATGAAGGCAAACAGGATCAGGATCTGCGGCAGGAACACCACCACGCCACCCACGCCGGCAATGATGCCGTCCACCAGCAGGCTGCTCAGTGGACCTTCCGGCAGATGCGTGGACGCCACCTCGCCCAACCAGCCAAACGCGGCCTCGATGCCATCCATCATCGGCGTGGCCCAGGCATACACCGCCTGGAAGATCAGGAACATGATCACTGCCAGCGTCAGCAGGCCGAACACCGGATGCAGCAACCAACGGTCCAGTGCATCGTCGATCCGGGCGGTACGCGCAGGCATACTGACGGCGCTGGCGAGGATTTCCCGGACCTGAGCGTGGTAATCGGCACCCGGCTCGGCGGCATGCACCGGCAGGCTGGCCAACGATGGCACCAATGCGTCGATACGCTCGACCAGCGCGCGCGCGCCATTGCGCTGCACCGCCACGGTTTCCACAACCGGCACGCCGAGTGCTTTCTCCAGCGCCGCCACGTCGATCTCGATGCCGCGCTTGCGTGCGGCATCGACCATGTTCAGTGCCACGATCATCGGCTTGCCCAACTCGCGCACTTCCAGTGCGAAGCGCAGGTGCAGGCGAAGGTTGGTGGCGTCGATCACGCACACCAGCGCATCCGGTGCGGCCTCACCCGGGTAGAAGCCACGGCACAGATCCCGGGTAATGGCCTCATCCAGGCTGGCCGGCTGCAGGCTGTAGGCGCCCGGCAGATCCAGCACCGCATACTCGCGGCCGGAAGGGCCACGCATGCGGCCTTCCTTGCGTTCGACGGTGACGCCGGTGTAATTGGCCACCTTCTGGCGGCTGCCGGTTAGCTGGTTGAACAGCGCGGTCTTGCCGCTGTTGGGGTTACCAACCAGCGCCAAACGGGCAATTGCATCGCTCATGCTGGCTCTCCCAGTCCGCTCACCTGCACCCGCGCGGCCTCGGCAAGACGCAGCGCAAAGCGAGTGAAGCCGACCTGGAACAGCAACGGCTCACCGCCGACCGGGCCGCGCGCGACCAGCCGCACTTCCTCACCATTGACAAAGCCCAGCTCGCGCAAGCGTCGCGCAATGGCGTCGTTGGCATGCAGGTCCTGTACGTTTTCCACCTTCGCGGATGCATGCAGCGGCAAATCTGACAACGTCACTGAATGGGCGCCTATGAAGAGTTGATAAGAATGGTTATCAATTCTAGCACCGTGAACACGCCCACCGCCGCCCAACCAAAGGCCTACAGCGTTCCCCCTCAGCAACTGTTGCCGATCAGCGGCAGCTGGCCATGCAACTGTTCAGGCGCTCCCCGCAGACGGCGGCAGCCGAGCGGTTCTGGCAGAACGCCTGTGAGGTCTGGCAGGCACCGCGTAGTTCGGGATTGGTGATCCTGTCGCATTGGTTGTTTCTATTTGCCTCGCCGCAGTCGCCGTAATTGCCGGGGTTGGCCGTACACCGCTGGTGAACGGTCTGGCAATAGCTCACGCAGGCGGCAGGGTCGCTGCCTGGTGGGGCGCTCCAGCCGCCGCCACTGGAACAACCGGCCAGCGCCAGCGCTACAGCAACCCAGCCAGCCCACATCCTTGTACGCATCTTCGCCGCCCTGAAATGAGAACAGCCCGAGCATACGCCCGGGCTGTTTCATTGCCATCCCTCGCCGAGGGACTGCGCCGGCTTATTCCACAACCACCGGAATCTTGCCGATACGGGCCTGCCATTCGCGCGGGCCGGTCTTGTGCACCGACTCACCGGTGGAATCCACCGCCACGGTTACCGGCATGTCCTGCACGGTGAACTCGTAGATCGCCTCCATGCCCAGGTCGGCAAAGCCAACCACCTTGGACGCCTTGATCGCCTTGGACACCAGGTAGGCCGAACCACCCACGGCCATCAGGTAGGCCGACTTGTTGTCACGGATGGCTTCGATTGCCGCCGGACCGCGCTCGGCCTTGCCGACCATGCCCAGCAGACCGGTCTGTTCCAGGATCTGGCGGGTGAATTTGTCCATGCGGGTAGCCGTGGTCGGGCCGGCCGGGCCCACCACTTCGTCACGCACCGGATCGACCGGGCCGACGTAATAGATGAAGCGGCCCTTCAGGTCCACCGGCAACGGCTCGCCCTTGTTGAGCATCTCGACCATGCGCTTGTGCGCGGCATCGCGGCCGGTCAGCAGCTTGCCGTTGAGCAGCAGGGTCTGGCCCGGCTTCCAGCTGGCTACTTCTTCCGGGGTGATGTTGTCCAGATCAACGCGGGTGCCCTTGGAGGCGTCGTAGGTCAGCTTGGGCCAGTCTTCCAGCGACGGCGGGTCCAGCATCACCGGGCCGCTGCCGTCCAGGGTGAAGTGCGCATGGCGAGTGGCAGCGCAGTTCGGGATCATCGCCACCGGCAGGTTGGCGGCGTGGGTCGGGAAATCCTTGACCTTGATGTCCAGTACCGTGGTCAGGCCACCCAGGCCCTGGGCGCCGATGCCCAATGCGTTGACCTTCTCGTACAGCTCAAGACGCAGCTCTTCGGCACGATTGGACGCGCCGCGGGCCTGCAGGTCGGTGATGTCGATCGGCTCCATCAGCGATTCCTTGGCCAGCAGCATCGCCTTCTCGGCGGTGCCACCGATGCCGATGCCGAGCATGCCCGGCGGGCACCAGCCGGCACCCATGGTCGGCACGGTCTTGAGCACCCAATCGACGATGGAGTCGGACGGATTGAGCATGGCGAACTTGCTCTTGGCTTCGGAGCCACCGCCCTTGGCGGCAACGATCACATCGACCGTGTCACCCGGCACCACCTTGACGTTGACCACGCCCGGGGTGTTGTCCTTGGTGTTGGTGCGCTTGCCGGCCGGGTCAGCCAGCACCGAGGCGCGCAGCTTGTTGTCCGGGTAGGCGTAGGCACGGCGAATGCCTTCGTTGGCCATGTCCTCGACGCCCATGGTGGCGTCGTCCCAGCGCACGTTCATGCCGATTTCCAGGAACACGGTGACGATGCCGGTGTCCTGGCAGATCGGACGGTGGCCCTCGGCGCACATGCGCGAGTTGATCAGGATCTGGGCAATGGCCTCTTTGGCCGCCGGCGACTCTTCGCGCTCATAGGCAGCGGAGAGATTCTTGATGTAGTCGACCGGGTGGTAGTACGAGATGTACTGCAGCGCGTCGGCGACGGACTGGATGAGGTCTTCCTGCTTGATCGATGTCACGGGCTTGCTCGCTTGCTGAAGGCTGGCGGGGGTTCAGCCCACCATTTTACGCCTTGCCGGCACGGCGCGCTGCCTGATCCTGTCTTGGTCCTTGATAGAGCGTCGCTATCGACAGATTTGTGCGCCAGAGTGGACCTATCCTTGTCACGGACCCGCACGTTGCCGCGTCCTAGCCCCATGAACGCCGAATCCACCTTCCAACACCATCGCCCGCGCCTGCTGGCCCTGGCCTACCGCATGCTGGGCAGCCGCGCCGATGCCGAGGACGTGCTGCAGGATGCCTGGCTGCGCTGGGCCGGCACGGACACCAGCGACGTCCGCGACGCCGAGGCCTGGCTGGTCACCACGACCACCCGCCTCAGCCTGGACCGCCTGCGCGCGGCCAAGCGTGACCGTCAGCATTACGTCGGCCCGTGGCTACCCGAGCCGCTGGAGGTTGAACTGGCGCCAGACCCCGGCGCCGACCCGGCGCAGCGGCATGCACTGGCAGATGAGGTCTCCTTTGCCTTCCTGACCCTGCTGGAGCAACTCAGCCCGGACGAACGTGCGGCCTTCCTGCTGAAGGAGGCCTTCGATCATGACTACCGGCAGATCGGCGCCCTGCTCGGCCACAGCGAAGCCAATTGCCGCCAGCTGGTCCGCCGGGCCCGGGTACGCCTGCAGTCCGGTGCGCCACGCTTCAGTGCGCCCCCCGAGCTGCACCGGCAGCTGTTGCAGCGCTTCATGGAGGCGGCGCAACGCGGCGACAGCGAGGCCATCCAGGCACTGCTGCATGCCAATGCCATCGCACTGTCCGATGGCGGCGGCGTGGTTACTGCCGCGATTCGCCCGTTGCACGGCGCCGAGCGCATCGGCCGCCTGTACTGGGCCATCGCCCGCCGTGGCGCGGCATTGCCCTCGCAACTGGGCTACGTCAACGGCGAGCCGGCGATCCTGCGCTTCGACGGTGGCAAGCTGGCCTCATTCACCACCATCGAAGTCGTGGACGGGCGCATCGCCGCCATGTACAGCGTTCTCAATCCCGAAAAACTGCCGCTGCTTGTCACGACCGAGCGCGCTGCGGCGTCCTTGAACTGAAAGCCGGCCCCGTTGGCCGCCTGGAGTCCCCTGATGTCTGCTTCCAATTCCCCCCGCGTCCCCTATGCCCGTCTTGCCGCCGACGCCTTCAAGGGCCTGCTGGCCACCAGCAAGGCCGTGCATGACAGCAGCATCGAGCACGAGTTGCAGGAGCTGGTGTTCCTGCGCGTCTCGCAGATCAATGGCTGCGGTTACTGCATGGACATGCATGGCACCGCGCTGCGCAAGGCCGGCATCGAACCACGCAAGCTCGACACCCTGCCCGCCTGGCACGAAAGCCGCTTCTTCGATGCGCGCGAGCGCGCCGCACTGGGCTGGGCCGAAGCGCTGACCCGCCTGCCGGATGCTGCCCCTTCCGATGCGGCCTTCGAAGCACTGGCTCCACATTTTGATGAAAAGGGCATCAGCGACCTGAGCATGGCCGTGGCCGTCATCAATGCCTGGAACCGATTGGGTGCCGGACTGCTGCCGCCACTGCCCTGAGGCCTGCAGACGCTGCTGATGGCCTGTACGCCGGCCAGACCGCACAATACGGCGCATGGGAACCCTTGTACTGATCCTCGACATCATCGGCACCTTCGTCTTCGCCCTGTCCGGGGCGACGATGGGGGTACGCCGGCGCCTGGATATCTTCGGCGTGCTGGTGCTGTCGTTCGCGGCGGCACTGGCCGGCGGCATCACCCGTGACCTGCTGATCGGTGCCACGCCGGTGGCGGCCATCAGTGACTGGCGGTACCCGGCAATCACCCTGGTCGCCGGCATCGTCACCTTCTTCTGGGCACCGTTGATCGAACGCATGCAGTACCCGGTGCGGATGTTCGATGCCATGGGTCTGGCTCTGTTTGCGGTGGCCGGCACGCAAAAGGCGCTGGCCTTTGGCATCGCCCCACCAATGGCGGCCGCGCTGGGCATGCTGACCGGCATTGGCGGCGGTATTGCCCGCGATGTGTTGCTGGCGCAGGTGCCGCTGGTGCTGCAGGCAGAGTTGTATGCGGTGGCCGCGCTGGCGGGCGCCGCGGTGGTGGCCGTGGGCTACTGGCTGGGCTTGCCGCCCTTGCCTTGTGCGCTGGTGGGCGCGGGCCTGTGCTTCGGGCTGCGAATGATGGCCATGCATTTTGGTTGGCATCTGCCTGTGGCATTGCAATCCTCGGAACCACCGCCGCCGGAAGGACCGCGTAGTTGAGATGAGGCAACGGAGGCGTTGGGCCTCGCCTCTGCGCCGTCATTCCAGCGAAGGCGGAAATCCCTTTTACCCTCCTTGCCGTCATTCCAGCGAAGGCGAAAATCCCTTTTACCCTCCTTGCCGTCATTCCCGCGAAGGCGGGAATCGCTCTTGCCGCCCAATGCCGTCATTCCCGCGAAGGCGGGAATCGCTTTTGCCGTTGAGGTTGTTGTCTCCGATGCCTCTGCTCTTGCACCCGCATCACTATCCAGAACTCACTCAAAAGCAAATCAAGAACCAGAGCGATTCCCACCTTCGCGGGAATGACGACTGAAGGGCGAAGCCACAGCCAGAGCCAGAGCGATTCCCGCCTGCGCGGGAATGACGGCAGAAAAACAAGGCCACGGCAGAACCATTCCCCCCTTCGCGAGAACGACGACGCAAGGGCTGCAGGCCTGAAACCAGAAGCGACTCCCACCATCGCCCTGCCGGTAACACCAAACTCACACCACTTCGGCCATCGTGTGCTTTCCCATCACGAAGGCCTCCCACATGAGCACCGAACGCCCCGATTCCCTCATCGCCGATGAAGTCGTCCGCACCCTGGGCCAACAGGGCCAGTCCTCGCAGGTGCTGGCACAGGTCAAGGACGGTCAGGTCACCCTGTCCGGCGACGTGCCCAGCAGCGAGGTCAAGCACACCGTCGAATCGGTTATCGGCGCCATCGAAGGCGTGCGCAAGATCGTAAGCCATCTCAATATCGACAGCGGCAAGCGCTCGTTCGGCGCCCGTGGCGAGGCTGTGCGTGACAATCCCGACGGCCGCGATGACGCGGAAATGGGCGATATCGACCTGGGCAAGGACGGCTGAGTAGCGCTGACACATCGGCCCGCCGCTTTGCAGGTAACCTGAAGCGGCACCTTGCCGCCTGAGTCACCCATGCCGCACCCCTCGCCCGCTCCCGCCTCATCCAAGAAACCCAGCTTCCGCGAGCGCGTGGACGCCATGCGCAACCTGCCGCCGTTCCTGCGGCAGGTATGGCAGACCAGCCGTTGGTTGACCATCGCCAGCCTCGGCTTGCGCCTGATCCGCGCGCTGATGCCGGTGGCCATGCTGTACGTGGGCAAGTTGATTATCGACGAGGCGGTACGCCTGGCCGGTGCTGGCGCCATGCCTCCACTGGCGGAGGCATTCTCCAGCGGCTACCTCAACACACTGGTTGAACTGCTGCTGCTGGAACTGGCCATCGCCATCGGCTCGGACCTGCTGGGCCGGCTGATCAGCTACGCCGATTCCCTGCTGTCGGAACTGTTCACCAACGCCACCAGCGTGCGCCTGATGGAGCATGCCGCCGAGCTGGACCTGGAGGACTTCGAAGACCCCGACCTGCAGGACAAGCTGGACCGCGCCCGTCGCCAGACCATGGGCCGCATGAGCCTGATGAGCCAGTTGTTCGGCCAGGTGCAGGACACCATCACCGTCATCAGCTTTGCCGCTGGCCTGATCGTCTACGCGCCGTGGCTGATCGTGCTGCTGGCCATCGCGCTGGTGCCGGCCTTCATCGGCGAGTCGCACTTCAACACCTTGGGCTATTCGCTCAATTTCAGCTGGACGCCCGAGCGCCGCCAGCTCGACTACCTGCGCCAGGTGGGCGCCAGCGTGGAAACGGCCAAGGAGGTGAAGATCTTCAACCTCAACCGTTTCCTGATCGACCGCTACAAGCTGCTGGCCGAACGCTTCTACAAGGCCAACCGCGCACTGGCACGCAAGCGGGCGATCTGGGGCACCTTGCTGGCCGCGCTCGGCACCCTGGGTTACTACGCCGCCTATGGTTACATCGCCTGGCGCACGATCCGTGGCGACTTCAGCATCGGCGACCTGACCTTCCTGTCCGGCAGCTTCCTGCGCCTGCGCCAGTTGCTGGAAGGCCTGCTGACCGGCTTTTCGCAGGTGGCCGGGCAAGCGCTGTACCTGGACGACCTGTTCTCGTTCTTCGCCATCGAACCGGAAATCCGCTCGCGCCCTGACGCCGTGGCAATACCGCGCCCGATCCGCGAAGGCTTCGTCTTCGACAACGTCGGCTTCCGCTATCCCGATGCCGAGCGCTGGGCTGTACGCAACCTCAGCTTCCACCTGCAGGCCGGTGAAGTCATCGCTCTGGTCGGCGAGAACGGCGCCGGCAAGACCACCCTGGTCAAGCTGCTGGCCCGCCTGTACGACCCGGACGAAGGTCGCATCCTGCTGGATGGCCGCGACCTGCGCGATTACGACCTCGATGACCTGCGCGCCAACATGGGGGTGATCTTCCAGGACTTCGTCCGCTATCACCTGTCGGCTGGCGAAAACATCGGTGTCGGCCTGGTCGAGTCCATGAACGACAAGGACCGCATCCGCGATGCGGCCCACCGCGCGCTTGCCGATGAAGTGATCGACGCCCTGCCCGCCGGCTATGACCAGCTGATCGGCCGCCGCTTCAAGACCGGCGTGGATCTGTCCGGTGGCCAATGGCAGAAGATCGCCATTGCCCGTGCGTATATGCGCGATGCCCAGGTGATGATCCTGGACGAACCGACTGCGGCCCTGGATGCGCGCGCCGAGTTCGAGGTGTTCCAGCGGTTCAAGGAACTGTCGGACAACCGCACGGCGGTGCTGATCTCGCACCGGTTTTCCTCGGTACGCATGGCCGACCGCATCCTGGTGCTGGCCGACGGCCGCATCGAGGCCAGCGGCACCCATGAGGAGTTGATGATCGAAGGCGGCCGCTACGCCGAACTGTTCGAGCTGCAAGCCGCCGGATACAGGTAAGCCAGACACTGTAGTGCCGAGCCATGCTCGGCAGGGGCTTCACCCGTAGACCCTCACCTGTAGTGCCGAGCCATGCTCGGCAGGGGCTTCACCCGTAGACCCTCACCTGTAGTGCCGAGCCATGCTCGGCAGGGGCTTTACCGGTAAGGCTTCATGCCGAGCATGGCTCGGCACTACACGGGTGCTTGAATGCCGCCCCCGCCCTGACAATATCGTTCAAATGAGATTTATTCTTATTTGGGAGAAGTCGGCTAGAATACGCAGGTCTCCAATCTACGAATCACGGCATGTCTTCCGCTTTTGGCGCCGAAACGGTGCTTGAAGTCCGTCACTGGACGGACGCCTACTTCAGCTTCTCCACCACCCGCGACAGCGGCTTCCGCTTCGAGAATGGCCAGTTCGTGATGATCGGGCTGGAAAACGAAGGCGCCCGCCCGCTGATGCGTGCCTACTCCATCGCCAGCGCCAACTGGGAAGAGCAACTGCACTTCTTCAGCATCAAGGTGCAGGACGGCCCGCTGACTTCGCGCCTGCAGCACCTCAAGCCCGGCGACAAGGTACTGGTCGGCAAGAAGCCCACCGGCACCTTGCTGATCAGCGACCTGCACCCCGGCAAGCACCTCTATCTGCTGGGCACCGGCACTGGCCTGGCGCCGTGGCTGAGCGTGGTCAAGGACCCGGAAACCTACGAGCGCTTCGAGAAGGTCATCGTCTGCCACGGCGTACGTTTCGAAAAGGACCTGGCCTACCGCGAGTACTTCGAGGAAGAATTGCCGAACGACGAGATCCTCGGCGATATCGTTCGCGACAAGCTGCTGTATTACCCGGCGGTCACCCGCGAGCCTTTCCCCAACCAGGGCCGCCTGACCTCGCTGATGGAAACCGGGCAGATGCAGGAAACCCTGGGCCTGCCGCCGCTGGACCCGGCCAATGACCGCTTCATGATCTGTGGCAGCCCGCACATGCTGGCGGATCTGCGCAGCGTGCTCGATGCCCGTGGCTTCACGGCCTCCACACGCATCGGCACGGCAGGCCACTACGTGTTCGAACGGGCTTTCGTGGAAAAGTAATCGAGGCAGGCACAGCCCAAGCTGCGACCCCGGTGGTGCGTCAGATCACCGTACTTCGTGAGCGTCACACCCCGCACTTCGCGAATGCCTGCCACGCTTCATTGCAACGCCGCCCGGATATCGGCTTCCAGCGATTCCGGGCGCGCGGTGGGCGCGTAGCGTGCCAGCACCTGCCCATCCCTGCCGACCAGGAACTTGCTGAAGTTCCATTTGATCGCCGCAATTCCCAAGGCGCCGCGCTTCTGGCGCTGCAGCCATTGCCATAGCGGGTGCGCATCGGCGCCGTTGACATGCAGCTTGCCGGACATCGGAAAACTGACCCCGTAGGTGACACTGCAGAAGTCCTGGATCTCAGCTGCATTGCCCGGCTCCTGGTGGCCGAACTGGTCGCAGGGACAACCCAACACCACCAAGCCGCGCGGGCCGAACTCCCGCCACAGCTGCTCCAACCCTTCATATTGCGGGGTAAAGCCGCACTTGGATGCGGTATTCACCACCAGCAACACCCTGCCGTCGAACGCAGCCAGCGGCAGCGGACGGCCATCCAGTGCAGTGAGTTCGAAGTCGAAAGCGTTGGGCATGGCGGGGACTCCAGGAGAGGCTGCAAGCCTACGGCATCAACGTGTCAACGGCCCGCAACAGACCGGTTGCCATTGCAACCATGCCATTCGACACACCCGGCCGCATAGTCCCGCGGGTTACCCTGAGAGACCTGTCTTTCCCGGAGCTTCAGCCTTGAACACCCGTCTCGCCCTCGCCCTTGCCGCGACCCTGGGCCTTGCCCTGCCGGCCTACAGCCTGACCGCGACCGCAGCGACCACCCAGTCGGCCCAGCAGGCCAACCCGTTCTTCGCCGAAAGCCCGCTGCCGTTGCACTATCCGCAGTTCGACAAGATCAAGGACAGCGACTTCGCACCGGCGTTCGACGCCGGCATGGCGCAACAGCTGCAGGAAGTGGAGGCCATCGCCAACAACCCGGCCGCCCCCACCTTCGACAACACCCTGATCGCGCTTGAAAAGAGCGGTGCGGTACTGGATCGCGCCACCACCGTGTTTTTCTCGCTGATCGGCGCCGACACCAACGATGCGCGCAAGAAGCTGCAGGCCGATTACTCCGCCAAGTTCGCCGCGCACAGCGATGCCATCAACCTCAATGGCAAGCTGTTCTCGCGCATCGAGACCCTCTACAACGACCGCGCCACGCTGGGCCTGGATGCAGAAGGCCTGCGCCTGGTCGAGAAGTACTACGACAATTTCGTCCGTGCCGGTGCCAAGCTGTCCGACGCTGACAAGGCCAAGCTCAAGGCGATGAACGCCGAGCTGGCCAACCTGGGCACCAAGTTCAGCCAGAACGTGCTGGCCGAGGTCAATGCCTCCTACATCGTGGTTGACGACGTCAAGCAGTTGGACGGTTTCTCCGACGAACAGATCGCCGCTGCCGCCGAGGCCGCCAAGGCCCGCAAGCTCGATGGCAAGTACGTCATCGCCCTGCTCAACACCACCGGCCAGCCGCCGCTGACCAACCTGACCAACCGCGAGCTGCGCCAGAAGATCTACGAAGCCTCGGTATCGCGTGGCAGCAAGGGCGGCGAATACGACAACACCGCGCTGGTGTCGCGCATCATGACCCTGCGCGCCGAGAAGGCCGCGCTGATGGGCTTCCCGAACTTCGCCTCCTACTCGCTGGGCAACCAGACCGCCAAGACCCCCGAAGCGGTCAACGCCATGCTCGGCCAGCTGGCCCCGGCCGCGGTAACCAACGCCAAGCGCGAAGCCGCCGACCTGCAGGCCATGATCGACAGCGAGCAGAAGGCCGCCGGCAAGCCGACCTTCGAACTGCAGCCGTGGGACTGGGCCTTCTATAGCGAGAAGGTGCGCCAGGCCAAGTACAACTTCGACGAATCCCAGCTCAAGCCCTACTTCGAGCTGAAGAACGTGCTGGAGAACGGCGTGTTCTTCGCCGCCGGCAAGGAATATGGCCTGAGCTTCAAGCAGCGCACTGACCTGCCGGTCTACCACGACGACGTCACCGTTTATGACGTGTTCGATGCCGACGGCAGCCAGTTGGCCATCTTCATCTTCGATCCCTACGCACGTGAGTCCAAGCGTGGTGGTGCATGGATGAACGCTTACGTGTCGCAGTCGGGGCTGACCGGTGACAAGCCGGTTGTGGCCAACCACCTCAACATTCCCAAGCCGCCGGCCGGCAAGCCGACCCTGCTGACCTGGGATGAAGTAACCACCACCTTCCACGAGTTCGGCCATGCACTGCACGGCATGTTCTCGGACGTGAAGTACCCCTACTTCGCCGGCACCGCCGTGCCGCGTGACTTCGTCGAATTCCCCTCGCAGGTGAACGAGATGTGGTCCGACGAGCCGACCATCCTGGCCAACTACGCCAAGCACTACCAGAACGGCTCGGCAATGCCGCAGGCGCTGCTCGACAAGGTGATTGCCGCCTCCAAGTTCAACCAGGGCTTTGCCACCACCGAGTATCTGGGCGCGGCAATGCTGGACCAGAGCTGGCACCAGATCGGTGTTGGCCAGATCCCGGCGCCGAAGGACGTGATGAAGTTCGAGCACGAAGCACTGGTCAAGGACGGCATCTACTACGCGCCGGTCCCGCCGCGCTACAAGACCCCGTACTTCAGCCACATCATGGGTGGCTATTCGGCCGGCTACTACGCCTACATCTGGTCGGAGGTGCTGGACGCCAACACCCAGAAGTGGTTCCGCGAACACGGCGGCCTGTCGCGCGCCAATGGCGACCATTTCCGCAAGACCCTGTTGTCCAAGGGCGGTAGCGTTGACGCGATGGAGCTGTTCCGCAATTTCGCGGGTCATGAGCCGCAGATCGAGCCGTTGCTGGAGAAGCGTGGCCTGACCACCGGTGATGCTGCCAAGTAAGCAGCTGCAGGTTCTGATGGAAGGAAAACGCCCGGCTTTGCCGGGCGTTTTCTTTGCTTGCGGGGGAAGAGTCAAAAGCCCCCTCATCCGCCCTCCGGCCACCTTCTCCCGCAGGCGGGAGAAGGGAGTGGTCCAGCCATGGTTGGGGCTGAAGCATTGCTTGCACCCAGGCATTGCGCGGCAAGCCGACAACGCAGGCAAAGCCAGCTTTCCCTTCTCCCGCAGGCGGGAGAAGGGAGTAGTCCAGCCATGGTTGGGGCTGAAGCATTGCTTGCGCCCAGGCATTGCGCGGCGAACCGACAGTGCAGATAAAGCCAGCGTTCCCTTCTCCCGCTAGCGGGAGAAGGTGGCCGGAGGGCGGATGAGGGGGCTTTACGCCTTGGCTTCGCGCCTTGGCCACTCAACAACCCAACGTTCAATACCAAGCCCCACCAAACCCTATCACCTCGGCTCGACAATCACCGTTGCAGTCATGCCATTGGCCAACACAACACCTTTCGCCAGCGAACCGGCATCGAGCTTGATCCGCACCGGAATGCGCTGTGCCAATCGTACCCAGTTGTAGGTGGGATTCACGTTGGCCAGCAGGTCGCTACCTGTTGGGCTGTCAGCATCGGTGATGCCATGCGCGATGCTTTCGATATGGCCGTGCAACTCCTGTCCGCTCATCAACTGCACGCGGGTGCTATCGCCAACATGCAGCTGCGCCAGCTTGGTCTCCTCGAAGTAGCCATAGACCCAGAACGAATCGGTATCGATCACTGCCAGGCGCGCCGCACCCGCCGTAGCGTAATCGCCCTGGCGGACTTCAAGATTGGTCACATAGCCGTCCACCGGCGCACGCACCTGGGTACGCTCAAGGTTCAGTTCGGCCGTATCCAGTGCAGCCTGTGACTGTTCGACCGCCGCAAGGGCCTGCTGCTGCGCGGCACTGGCCTGCTGCCGGCTTGCCTGTGCCTGGGCCACCCCGGCACGTGCCGCCTGGGCGGCGCTTAACGCGTCGGTACGCGCCTCCTCGGAAATCAGGCTGCCGGTGATGCGCTCGCGGCGTTCGTACTGTTGTTCGGCACGGTGGGCATTGGCACTCTGCTGGACCGCGCCAGCAGCAGCTACCTGGATGCTTGCACCGGCCGCGCGCGCGGACGCCTGCGCGGCAGCAAGATTGCCACGCGCCTGGTTGACGGCGTTCTGATAGCGCAAAGGATCGATCTGGTACAGCAGCTCACCGCGCTTGACCCGCTGGTTGTCGTGCACGGCCACCGCAGTGACGGGGCCGGATACGTCCGGCGCAACCCGCACCACTTCCGCACGCAAGCGCCCTTCGCGCGTCCACGGCGAATACATGTAATGCCGCCACATCGCCATGGCGATCAACGCAGCAGCAAGCACCGCAGCCGCGGTGAGAATGAATCGGAGCAAGGATTGAACTTTCGGGGTCATTGGCAAATTCTCAGAACAACAGCAGGCCGAAGCCACCAAACAGACAGACGAAGATCGCAGTACGGAACAGGGCCGGATGCCAGACATGCCGGTACCAGCCGCGACGGCCCGCTACCGAGTCCAGTGCCCATAACAGCACGCAGACCAGCACGAACAACAACAGCAGGCCAGGGAACAGGGTTCCGGCGAAGGCAATTTCAATGGGCATCAACGGTTTCCTCCGCCGAACTGTCCGACGGGACGATGTAGGGGGCCATCACCGAGCGGTCATCCACCAACGCCAGGCGTACCAGTCCAAGGTGCAACAGCACACGGCCGGCGACCGGGGCCTGGCCGGACTGGGTCCGGGCCAAGTCCATCGCGGCCTCGAGTGCGCGCTCGGCGCGCTGCCAGCCATCAACGCTCGGCGAGGCGAAAAAGTCGGAAAGCGCCAGCACCACCGCATCCACATGCGCGTGCAGCGGGGTGGACGCCGGCTCATGCGCGACGTCCTGACGCAGATGGATCAGCGCACGGCCAGTCTCATTGACCGCCAAGGCCCAAGCCAGCTGCTCCCGCGACTCGTCGCTGCCCGGCGCGGTATGGGCAACAATCTGATGCAGCAGATCGCTGTTGGTGCTTTCAAAGCGATGCTGCAGGCCACGCAGCGGCGCCTGTGCCGCGGAGCGGACCTGCGCGCGCAGTCCGGCCATCTGACGGCGCCGCAACCATGCCGTGCCGACCAATGGCGGCATCAGCGCGAAACTGACCACCGCCGCGCCCATCGCCAACATATGCGAGGTGCCTTCATTGAAAAAGCGCGTCGGGTCAAACGAATGCAGGCTGCTGATCGCAAGGATATTGACCAGACCCATCGTATAGCCCAGGCCGAATATCGACAGCATGGGCCGGCTGACCATATAGGGACCCACCAGGAAGAACGGCAGCAACCCGGCCACCAGCAGGGCGTAACCATCCATCCGCGCGAGCACCCAGTAGTCACAGACATAGCCGGCCACCAGGCCGATGAAGTAACCGCCAGCAAGCTTGCCGGTCATCCTGGCCGCGTTGGGCACGGTGGCAAACAGGCCGGAAAAGATGGTGGCAAGCAACATCACATTCGCCGCCATCGCCCAGCCGCTGGCCGCCCAGAACGCCCCCAACACCAGCATGGTGATGGCGGTGCGCGCGAATGCCACAAAGGCCCCCGCGTAGTCATTGCCGCGCACGAAGTGCGCGCGTGCATCTTCCTGGCTGGGCGCGACCTGCTGGGTCAGTTGCCCACGTGCGTGGACATACTGCTCGATCTCCTTGACGAAACGTCGCAGCAGTTCGGCGCCGACGTCGAAATCCTCCACATTGGCGCCACCGCCAATCCCCTCGCGCAGCAATGCGATGCGCGCAGGCAGGCCTTTGCGAACCGGGTGGATCTTCGCGGCCAACTGTTCTGGCGAGACCTCACCGGATTGGATGGCCTGGCCCAGTGGCTGATACAAGGCCTGCAAGGCCTGGCCCGTGGATGGATCGGCCTGCCGCAACAGGCGGTTGATCAGGTGATGCAGCGACTGGAACGTGGTGGACGCCGCCATGAACCGCTGATTGAACCGTTGCAGATGTGCACTGCGTGCGCGGGCTTCCGGGTCCTCGAAGATCACCGAACTGCGCAGGTCCTCCAGCGTCACGGCATCACGCACCACCCGCAGATGCGCCTGTTCCATCTTCTCGCGCGGCACTTCACCCAACAGCGCGCCGCGGATGAAGCCAAGGAACTCGGCATACTGGTTGGCCACCGCCGCACGCAACGTGTCGCGCAAACGCACCGGGAACAAGGTGTCACTGATCACCGCCGTCACCAGCAGCCCCAGCAGGACCTCACTGATGCGTGCTACCGCCGAGTCGAAGATCTGGCCGGGATGGCTGGCGATCACCGGCAGTGCGACGATCGCAGCGGTATAACCGGCCAGCACGAAAGCATACGACTTGAAATTGCGATGCAAGGTAGCGCCGGCCGTGCAGCCGGCGATCCACAGCGCCATCAGCACCAGGAAGGGCTCACGCTGCTGCGGGAACAACGCAACGATCAGCAGTGCCCCGGCCGCACCGATCAAGGTGCCAAGCACGCGGTAGAAGGCCTTGGCCAGCACCATGCCGCTCTGCCGATGCATCACGATCACGGTGGTCATCATCGCCGTGCCCGGCTGCGGCAGCTGGAAGCGCATCGCCAGCCAACCGGTCAGGAAAAATGCCAAGGTCGTGCGCAGGACGAACAGCCAGGTATCGGCCTCGCCCTTGAGGAAACCACGCATGCCCACATACCAGGGCGCTACGGGCGGCGTGGTCGCGGAAACCGGAGAGATAGCCATGCGCGTCAGCCTACGTCGAATCCATCCAGCATCTTCTTGAGCAGGCGCTCAAGTTGATGCTGTTCCTTCGTATCCAAACCCTGTACCTGCTCTACCAGCAGCTCGGCCATCTTCGGCAACACGCCTTCGACGCAGCGCAGGCCCGCCTTGGTCAGGTTCAAACCCAACTTGCGTCGATCGGTGGTATCCGGGATACGTTCAACCAGGCCCTTGCCGCACAGCTGATCGGTAAGTCGGGTGATGTTGGCTGACTTTTCGGTCGCCGCCTCGGCCAGCTCGGAGGGATTGAGTGCGCGTGCAGGCGTGCCGTACAGCATCATCAGGATGTTGTATTCGGCATGGCTGAGGTCGTGTTCGCGCAGTACCCCGTTGGCGCGGTCATGCACCGCCTTGTAGATCACCTTTACCAGCCGGACCAGAACCGCCGGTTCGCGCGGGAACCCGGGCCAGCGTTCACAGGTGGCATCTATCCGGGTTTCGGTTGCGTCAAAGCTGCTCATGGCTCATCCGGCTCATCCAGGGCGGAGCCAGATAATACACAAATGTAATATAAACTTCTAAAACAGTTTTCCGGTTACGCAAGCTGTCGTTCAGCGGGGTACGACATAGCCACCGCGCACCCCGCGCGGGGACAGGACCAATTGCCACAATTGGGAATGCCGGGTGCGGAAGGTCGCCATCGACCCGGCCAGATAGAAGCGCCACATCCGGCGGAAGCGCTCATCGTAGCGTTCGTCCAACCGGTCCCAGGCCGCCTCGACGTTCTCCCGCCAGGCCAACAGCGTGCGGTCATAGTCGGTACCGAAGTTGTGCCAGTCCTCCATCACGAACAGCCCCTCCATCGCCTGCGTGATCTGCACGGCCGACGGCAGCATGGAGTTGGGGAAGATGTACTTGGCGATCCACGGATCGGTGCGGTCGCGGCTGACATTGGCACCGATGCTGTGCAGCAGGAACAGCCCGTGTTCGTCGAGGCAGCGCCGTGCCACCTCGAAATAGGTACGGTAGTTCTTGACCCCGACGTGTTCAAACATGCCCACCGACAGGATGGCGTCGAAAGGTTCGTCCAGTTCCCGATAGTCCTGCAGGCGAATCTCGACCGGCAGCCCAGCGCACAGCTTGCGCGCGAACTCGGCCTGCTCCTGCGAGATGGTCACCCCCACGCCCTCCACACCATGCTTCTCGGCGGCGTACTTGAGCGCCTCGCCCCAGCCACAGCCGATATCCAGCACGCGCATGCCTGGCTGCAGACCGAGCTTGCGGCAGATCAGGTCAAGCTTCGCTTCCTGCGCGTCGTCCAGGTTTCCGGCATTGCGCCAGTAGCCACAGCTGTAAACCATGCGCTTGCCCAGCATGGCGCGGTACAGGTCGTTGCCAAGGTCATAGTGGCGCTTACCTACCTCGTGGCTGCCCTGCCCGCTCTGCAGGTTGAACAGTTTGGCCTTGAGCGCGTCCCAGACCTCGCCACCGCCGTGGACGCGCTCATCAAGACGCGCGTCCAGCAGATGGGTGAGGAAACCATCGAGCGAATGCGCCTGCCACCAGCCGTCCATGTAACTCTCGCCCAGGCCAAGCGAGCCATCAGCCAGCACCCGCGCGTAGAAGCGCGGGTCGAGGATGTCGATGTCCTGCGGCCGGTCACCCCCGGGGGTGATGTCGGCCTCCTGCAACAGCGCTTCGATACGTCGTTGCAATCCTGCATCCATCGCTGGCCTCCACGGTTTACGGGTGTGCGAACAACCCCTGGTAGTCGGCCGCCACATGCGGCAACAGCACCGCAGCCGGCACGTCCACGGTCTGCGTGCCGTCCGAATACGGACCGACCTGGTACGGCGGGAACACGAAACGCACTGCACTGATCTTGCCCGCGGCATCAAGCACCGGCTGGAACTGGCTGAAGTTGACCGGATCCGGCGCCGTCCCTTCGTCGATCATCTTGGACAGGTTACGCACCTGTGCCTGCTGCTCTTCCGGCGACAGGTCTTCGCCCTGGGCACGCACCGTGGCCTGTTCCAGCAACTTGTCGCCAGCATAGTCGCTCAGTGCCTGCCAGCCTTTGGCCGAAGCAACCAAATCCTCGGCCTTGAGCAGGTGCTGCTGCTGTGGCAACCACACGAAGCGGGCAACCAGCGGCTGGCCATGGGCGCCACCGGTGTAGCTGCTGCCATCGCCCGACACCGCCACTACTGCCGGGGTATCAACCAACACGTCGTAGGCCAGCGAAAGTTCGTAGGGAGCGGTCGGCTTGTCGTTGCCCAACTCGCTCACCGCCTTCAGCAATTCGGCCTTGGCGTGCTCGGAATAACTTGCCAGCTCGGCGGCCAGGCCCGGGTACTTGGAAGCGGCCGGCGGGTAGCTGATGCCGATCACATAGCTCGGGGTGTTCTCGATGACATCCTTCAGCTCGGTAACGGCCGGGGGCTGCGTGGCCGGCGCCTCCACCGGGGCCGCAGGCGTGGCTGCCGCGCCCTGCTGTTGCTGTTGCTCCTGCTTGCATCCTGCCAACGCCGCCAGCATCACCGCGGCAGCCAACGATCCCTGTGCGAACCTGTTCATACCCTGTCTTTCCTCGAAGATCCGGCCGCCCGACTGGGCCTGGCCATGCCACGACGATTATCCCAGCAGGTCCGTGTATTCGCCATGACGTTGCATGAAGGCTGCCGCGTAGCTGCAGGCCGGCACCACCTTCCAGCCGGCAGCGCGCGCGTGGTCCAGGGCGAAACGCGTGATCTGCCCGGCGATACCGCGGCCGCCGATGGCATCGGGCACGCCGGTGTGGGTGATGACCATCACCCCGTCCTGCAGCTCATAGTCCAGGACTGCCGTGTACCCATCCACCGCAAGCTCGAAGCGATGGGCGTTGGCATTGTGGTGGACCGCAGGGTCGCTGGGGGTGGCTGTAGACATGGGAACTCCGGACAGGGACAAAAACCGTGGGGTGAAAGGGCCGTGATGACGCGTGGCGACGCTGCTGCCGCCGCTGCGCGTCACATTCGGACCTTACCCCCCTGACCCTTTACGGATCAAACCAAGAACTGCGTCAAATTTTTTGGCACGGCTCTTGCTGCGGTATCCACCACGACACCCAGGAAAGGATTGCCATGATCAACATCGAACAACCCATCCCCACCGACGACCAGGACGCCACCTTGCTCGAAGGCCTGTTCCAGCTCACGGTTGCCGGCGAGACCAGCAATTGGCAGTTCGACAAGATCGACAGCGAAGTCTATTCGCGCCTGCTGGCCACGTACGCCGCCTGAGCGACCGCCTGGCCAAGGGGCGCGCATGGCGCGCCATGGCGCCCGTCTCAGAGACCGAAGCTGGGGTTCATCAAGGCCTGCAGGAAGTGCTGCAGCAGCCCGGGCTCCATCAACAGCATGAACATCACGCCATAGGCCGCACCGGCCAGGTGCGCGCTGTGATTGACGTTGTCACCGCCCTTCTTGTCCATCCAGATGCTGTAGCCGACATAGAACACGGCGTACAGGATGGCCGGGGCCGGGATGAAGAACACGAAGATCAGCGACCAGGGCGACACCAGGATGAAGGCGAACAATACCGCCGACACCGCGCCCGATGCACCAAGGCTGAGGTAGTTGGGATTCTTCTGATTCTTCAGGTAGCTGGGCAGGATCGACACCACCAGCGCCGACAGATAGAACAACAGGTACACCCACCAATGGCCGGTAATGCTGGCCATCAGCTTCTCGACCAAGCGACCGAAGAAGTACAGGGTGATCATGTTGAACAGCAGGTGCGGGAAGTCGGCGTGGATGAAGCCGTAGGTCACCAGCCGGTCATACTGCTTGTGGCGATCGATCGCCGGGGGCCACAGCACCAGCCGGTCGGCCAGCTTGCGGTCCTTGAATGCAAGCCACGACACCAGCGCGGTGACACCGATAAGAACGTACGTGATCATTCCCTGCATGCTCAGGCTGCCCGGTAGTTGTCGACGACTTTATATCGCCGCGCATACATACCGAAAGCCAGCGCGGCCAGCAAGGCGAAGCCAGCGAAGAAGAACATCTGGAAGGCGGTGACGCTGAGCCCGGTGGTGGCGATACTGCCCGTCACCGAATCGTTGCGCACGGCAAAATTGGCCAGCAGCACCCACAGGTTGCCGACCGTGGTGGTCAGGTTCCAGAAGCTCATCACCACACCCTTCATCGACTGCGGTGCCTGGCTGTAAGCGAACTCCAGGCCGGTGGCCGAAACCAGTACTTCGCCCAGGGTCAGCAATGCGTACGGCAGCACCTGCCAGACAATGGACATGGGTTCACCACCGTCCATCACCACCTGGATGCCACCGATCACGATCCAGGCCAGGCCACTGAAGGCAATACCGGCGGTCATGCGCCGCAGCGCGGTTGGCTCCCAGCCCATCCTGGCCAGCAGCGGGTACAGCACGAGATTGTTGAACGGGATCAGGATCATCACCAGTGCCGGGTTCAAGGCCTGCATCTGCGAGGCAACGAACCAGGCCGGCTTGGTCATCTCCTCACCCTGGATCACCCAGGTAGAGGCCTTCTGGTCGAACAGGGAATGGAATGGGGTGACCAAGGCAAAGATCACCAGTACCCGCAGGACACTGCGTACACCATCGACGGACGCGTCCGAGTGGCTACCGCGGGCGCGGTCCAGCTGCAGCCAAGCGCCACCGCCGACGCCGGCAATCAGCACCACCAAGGCGATACAGGCGGCAATCACGAAGCCCAGCACCGGGGTCATGGCCAGCGATACCACCGCCGCCAGCAGGCCCAACCCGGCCAGCACCAAGCCAGGACGGCCCTGCCCCGGCTTGCGCGCAAACAGCGCGGTGCGGATGACCTTGCCGAACGAATCCGGGTCCTCGGCCATCTGCGGCTTGACCAGCACATATTTCTTCCGGCCCAGCCAGAACACGAAGGTCGCCACGAACATCAGCAGGCCCGGAATGCCGAAGGCCACCGAGGGGCCGTAGTTCTTCAGGAACAACGGCATGGTCAGGGACGCGAACAGAGAACCGAAGTTGATGATCCAGTAGAAGGCGTCAAACACCTTCTTGGCCAGGTGCTTGTTGCTCTGGTCAAACTGGTCGCCGACAAACGAGGCCACCAGCGGCTTGATACCACCGGCGCCAAACGCAATCAGGCCCAGGCCGGCAAAGAAGCCCATGCGGTTGTCTTCGAACACCGCCAGGAATGCATGCCCCAGGCAGTAGATCAGGCTGAACCAGAGGATGGTGTTGTACTTGCCGAAGAAGCGATCGGCGATCCAGCCACCCAGCAACGGGAAGAAGTACACCCCGATCATGAAGGTGTGCATCAGGTCCTTCGCGGCCAATGCGCGCTCACCCGAGTCCAGGATGTGCTGCAGCAGCGTCGAGGTGATCAGGAACTGCACCAGGATGTTGCGCATCCCGTAGAAGCTGAACCGCTCGCAG
>NZ_DAMBEF010000032.1:0-40803 GCF_032061965.1 Stenotrophomonas sp.
GCAGCTCGACGCCGGCGGTCTGGTAGGTGGCCATCTTGGTGCCGAGCATCTTGGCTGCAGCAGCCTTGACGTCTTCGACGGTCTTGCAGAACTTGACGCCGCCGGCCTTGCCGCGGCCGCCTGCGTGGATCTGTGCCTTGACCATCCAGGGGCCCTGGCCCAGCGACTGGGCGACTGCAACCGCCTCATCCGGGGTGGCCGCGACCTTGCCGGCCGGAACCGGGATGCCGTACTCGGCAAGCAGCTGTTTTGACTGGTACTCGTGGAAATTCATGCGTCACCGTGGGAATAGGAACGACCGCACGCATCTCCTCGGGCCCTGCGTTGGGGCACCGGCATGGACTGCGGCGGGCCCACTATTGTGGCCGAGCCAGCGCCGGGGCGCAAAGAAGTCTGTACAAATGGCCACATCCGGCATGTTTTCGGCCGTTTTTTCAGTAACTTGCAAGTGAAAACCGACATCTTGCCGCATCTCGTCCCCTAGCCCGCTGCGCACCTATACTTGCGCGATCACGCCTGGATAGGAGCTCCGGCTTGGCCCCCAGTACCTCACTGCTCGACCGCATCGAATCGATACCGCGACGCGAGCTGTATTTCTTTGCCCTGTACCGGGTACTGATCGCCACCTTGCTGGCTGCCCTGGTGTTCAGCCCATTGACGCCCTTCGCGGGTGAGGCGCACCAGCCACTGCTGGCCAAAGCCGTGACGGTGGCCTATCTGCTCATCTCGGTCGCCTTGCTGGCCTGGGGGCGAAATGAGCGCTGGCTGCAGTCCATCGTGTTCGGCAGCGTACTGGTGGACATCGTCGCCGCCACCCTGCTCAGCCATGCCCTGCCCGGCGCCAGCGCTGGCATCTCGATGTCGCTGTTGTTCAACATCGCCGCCGCCGCCCTGCTGCTGCCGCTGGCACGGTCGATGATGCTCGCGTTGTTGGCCAGCGTGGCCAGCATTGCCGAGTACATCTGGCAGGCACTGGAAGGCAGCGAGAACCTGCGCACCCTGGCCGAACTGGCGATGTTCGTCACCAGCTACCTGGCCCTGGCCTTCATCAGCTACCAGATCGGCCACCGCACCCGCCGTACCCAGCAACTGGCTGACCAACGCAGCGCCGAAGTAGCCAACCTGTTCGAGGTCAACGAACTGATCATCCGCCGTATGCGCACCGGGGTATTGGTGGTGGACGGCGCGGGCCGCATCACCCTCAGCAACGAGGCCGCAACGGCGCTGATCGGCGACATGGAGGACGCCCTTGCGGGCGAGCACATTTCACTGACCAGTGCCGCGCCTGAACTGGCCAAACGCCTGCAACGCTGGCGCAATGGCTGGCACGAAGAGGAGCAGCCCCTGCAACTGGCCGCCGAGCAGCCCGAGGTTCTGCCTCGATTTGCGCGTTTGTTGGCCGACAGCGACCTGACCCTGGTATTCCTGGACGACACCAGCGTGGTTTCCAAGCGGGCCGAATCGCTGACGCTCTCCACCCTGGGGCGCTTTTCGGCCAGCCTGGCACACGAAATCCGCAATCCGCTGGCAGCGATCAACTACGCCACCCAGCTGCTTGAGGAATCGGAGCAGTTGGCCGACACCGACCGGCGCCTGCTGCAGATCATCCACCAGCAATGCCAACGCACCAACGGCATCGTCGAAAGCGTGCTGGCGCTGGCCCGGCGCGAGCGGGCCAATCCGGAGAACCTTGACCTGGCTGCATTCGTGCGGCGCTTCGTGCTGGAGTACAAGCAGACCCTGTCGCAGGACACCGACAGCCTGGAAGTGGTGATCCGCGAGCCCTCGGTACCGGCGCTGATGGATGCGCGCCACCTGCATCAGGTACTGACTGCACTGGTCCACAATGCGCTCAAGTACGGTCGCATCGCCGACGAACCCGCCCGCGTGCGCATCCGGGTCGCCTCCGGCGAGCACAACGCTGTGATTGACGTGATGGACCGCGGCCCCGGCATTCCCGATGCCATTGCCGCCCAGCTGTTCCGCCCGTTCTACACGACCTCCGAACATGGCACCGGGCTTGGCCTGTATATCGCCCGTGAACTCTGCCGGGCCAACCAGGCCCAGCTGGACTACGTATCGGTCCCCGCAGGCGGGGCCTGCTTCCGTCTTACGCTCAGCACGCCGAAAACCGCATTCACAACTCGCCCCAATCGACCAGCGGTAACCTAACCTGCCGTTTGTCGGAAGCCACCCTCCTCGGCTATCGTCTTATTCATGAATGCAACAAACAGCGCCCTGATCGTCGATGACGAGCGCGACATCCGCGAACTGCTGGTCCTCACCTTGGGCCGCATGGGCTTGCGCATCAGCACCGCAGCCAATCTCGCCGAAGCGCGCGAACTGCTGGCCAGCAATCCCTTTGACCTGTGCCTGACCGACATGCGCCTGCCGGACGGCAACGGCATCGAGCTTGTGACCGAGATCACCCGCGACTACCCGCGCACGCCGGTGGCAATGATCACCGCCTTCGGCAGCATGGACCTGGCAGTGGAAGCACTGAAGGCCGGTGCTTTCGATTTCGTCAGCAAGCCGGTGGACATCAACGTCCTGCGTGGGCTGGTCCGGCATGCGCTGGAGTTGAACAACGCAACGCGCCCGACCCCGGCGGTCATTCCCGAAAGCGCCACCCGTCTGTTGGGCGGTTCGGTTGCGATGGACGACCTGCGTGGCACCATCGCCAAGGTGGCGCGCAGCCAAGCCCCGGTGTACATCCTGGGCGAGTCCGGCGTGGGCAAGGAACTGGTGGCCCGTACCATCCATGACCAAGGCGCGCGCGCCGCCGGGCCGTTCATCCCGGTCAACTGCGGCGCCATTCCGGGCGAGCTGATGGAAAGCGAGTTCTTCGGTCACCGCAAGGGCAGTTTTACCGGTGCCCACGCCGATAAGCCCGGCCTGTTCCAAGCCGCCAACGGCGGCACCCTGTTTCTGGACGAGGTGGCCGAGCTGCCGCTGCAGATGCAGGTCAAGCTGCTGCGTGCCATCCAGGAGAAATCGGTCCGTCCGGTAGGTGCCTCCACCGAGGTACCGGTGGATGTGCGCATCCTGTCGGCCACCCACAAGGATCTGGCCAAGCTGGTCCAGGACGGCAGCTTCCGCCACGATCTCTATTACCGCATTAACGTCATCGAGCTGCGTGTGCCGCCGTTGCGCGAGCGCCGCGGGGACCTACCGCAGCTGGCCGACGCGATCCTGAAACGCCTTGCCCATGCCCAGGGCCTGCCGATCCCGCAACTGGCCCCTTCGGCGGTGGAGGCACTGGCGGGATATTCATTCCCGGGCAACGTGCGCGAACTGGAAAACATCCTCGAACGCGCCTTGGCCATGGCCGACGGTGAGAGCATCGGCGCCAACGATCTGCGCCTGCCCCAGACCACAGCCGGCCCTGTCGTGCAGGCAGCCACGGCCACCGAGGCTGCCGATCCCAGCATTGATGCACCACTTGTCGATATCGACCCGAGCAGTGCCGCGCTACCCTCGTACATCGAGCAGATGGAGCGCAACGTGATCCAGAAGGCCCTGGAAGAGAACCGCTGGAACAAGACCAAGACGGCGGCACAACTGGGAATCACCTTCCGCGCACTGCGCTACAAGCTGAAGAAGTTGGGGATGGAGTAAGCGCCCGGTAGTGCCGAGCCATGCTCGGCAGTCGGGGCCCTTGCCAATCAAGCCTCCTGCCGAGCATGGCTCGGCCATGAAGTGAGGCTTAGTCCTTGGTAACGCGGTTGATCTCGGCCAGGCTGGTGATGCCCTGCGAGGCCTTCAACAGCGCTGACTGGCGCAAGTCATTGACCCCGATCTTCTGCGCGGCATCGGCAATATCCATGGCGTTGCCACCTTGCAGAACAATCGCAGCAATCTCGTCGGTCATCGGCATGACCTGGTAGATACCGGTACGGCCCTTGTAGCCTTCGGTACATTCATCACAGCCCACCGCCTCGTACAGATCGACACCCGCATCGATCTGCGAAGCCGTGAAGCCTTCGGCCAGCAAAGCGTTTTCAGGCAGCTGCACCGGGCGCTTGCAGCTGGAACACAAGCGGCGTGCCAAGCGCTGGGCGATCACCAACGTCACGGACGAGGTGATGTTGAAGGGCGCGATACCCATGTTCATCAGACGCGCAATGGTCTGCGGCGCGTCGTTGGTGTGCAACGTCGACAGCACCATGTGGCCGGTCTGCGCCGCCTTGATGGCAATTTCCGCCGTTTCCAGATCGCGGATTTCGCCGACCATGATGATGTCCGGATCCTGTCGCAGGAACGAGCGCAACGCCGCGGCGAACGTCATGCCGCGCTTGTTGTTCTGCTGCACCTGATTGACGCCGGGCAGACGGATTTCCACCGGGTCTTCGGCGGTGGAAATATTGCGCGTGTCATCGTTGAGGATACCCAGCGCGGTATACAACGACACCGTCTTGCCCGAACCGGTCGGGCCGGTGACCAGCACCATGCCGTAGGGCTTGTGGATGGCCTCAAGGAACAGCTTCTGCTGCTCAGGCTCATAGCCGAGCTTGTCGATGCCCAGCTTGGCGGCACTGCCATCAAGAATACGCAGCACGATCTTTTCACCAAACAAGGTGGGCAAGGTGCTGACGCGAAAATCGATCTGCTTGGACTTGGACAGATTGAGCTTGATGCGCCCGTCCTGCGGCACGCGCTTCTCGGCGATATCCAACTGCGACATCACCTTCAGTCGCGCGGCGATACGTTGGTTCAACTTGACCGGCGCCTTCGCTACGGTCTTGAGCAGACCATCAATACGGAATCGCACCCGGTAGTCATCTTCGTAGGGCTCGAAGTGGATATCCGATGCGCCCTTGCGGATCGCATCCACCAGCACCTTGTTGACGAACTTGACCACGGGGGTGTCGTCGCCCTTGGCATCAATGCCGGAATCGCCACCACCGGCGCCCATGTCCTCGTCGCCAGCGGCCACGTCCAGGTCGCCCATGCCCTCGTCGTCACCCCCAAGGCTGTCACCCAGGGAATCATTGCTGGCCAGCCACAGATCCAGGGTCCGGCGGATCTGTTCGTCGTCGACCAGGATCGGCTCAACCACCAGGTTGGTCTGGAACTTGATTTCATCCAGTTGCTGGGTGGGATTGCTGGTACCGACGAACAACTTGCCGCCGCGTTTGAACAAGGGCAGCACCTGGTGCCGGCGCAACAACTCCTCGCTGACCAGCTTGATGGCGCTCTGGTTGCCGTCGAATACCGACACATCCATCAGCGGCATGCCGAATTCCATGGCGTTGGCCGCCGCCATGTGCGCCGCCGTGACCAGCTTCTTGTCGGTCAACCATTGCGACAACGGCACCTTGGCATCGGCGGCCTGGGCCATGGCGGTACGGGCCGCAGCCTCGTCCAGCGCCCCGTCCTGGACAAGCCGACGCGCAATGCCGGTGATGCCCACCAGATTGGCGGTGACGGCGGTATTCATGGATTTCCCCTGGTCGGACGGTTAACCAGCCCAATTGTACCCATGCTCCCGTCGGATGCGCGTGTCTGCGACACGGATCGGCAACTACGGCACTTGCTTATGCAGGCTGGGCATGACAGGGATAGCTTCAGCGTTCGATCACTTACCAGGGCTGCGCTTGATGCCAGCGCCAAGCCGATTCGATGATTTCGTCCAGATCGGTCCAGCGCGCCCGCCAGCCCAGCATTTCGCGCGCCTTGCGGCTGGAGGCCACCAAGGTGTCCGGGTCACCCGCCCGGCGTGGCGCCACCACGAACGGGATCTGGCTACCCACCACACGGGACGCAGCGTCGATCACCTCACGCACCGAGAACCCCTGCCCATTACCGAGGTTGAACGCGTGGGCGCCCGGGGAACTCTCAAGAAAATTCATGGCCCGCAAGTGTGCGTCGGCCAAATCCTCCACATGCACGTAGTCTCGGATACACGTGCCGTCCGGCGTCGGGTAGTCGCATCCGTACACATTCAGCGGCGGCACTAGTCCCAACACGGAGCGCAGCACATTGGGAATGAGGTGGGTCTCACAAATGTGAGCCTCCCCGATGCTTGCATCGCGGGCAGCCCCCGCAGCGTTGAAATAGCGCAGTGACACCGACCGGAGTCCATAGGCACTGGCTGCGTCGACAAGCATCTGTTCCACCATCAATTTACTTGCGCCGTACGGACTGATCGGCTGACGAGGGTGCTGCTCGTCGATCCCGGCGCTCAGCGGCAACCCGAACACGGAGGCGGTGGAGGAGAAAATGAAGCGCTCCACGCCATATCGACGCATGGCATCCAGAAGGTTCAGGGTGCCCATCGTGTTGCAGCGGTAGTACTCGAAAGGACGAACCACCGACTCGCTTACGACTGATCGCGCGGCGAAATGGAACACCCCGTCGAATGCGTTCTCGTCGAACACCTTGCACAGCGCATCCTGGTGCAGGAGATCCACCTGCAGCAGTGGCCCCCACTTCACCGCTTGATGATGCCCGTTGGACAGATCATCAAGCACGACAACGGCATGCCCATGCTCAGCCAGCAAGCGCGCCATATGACTGCCGATGTATCCCGCCCCACCACAAACCAGAAACCGCATTATTACTCCAAGCCCGGCTCGCGGCCCCCCGGCCCTTCGGGAAGCGACGGCAGCGATCAAGTCCGTATTCTAAGCCCCCGCCCGCCTGACCTCGCACGCGGGACCGGCGAAAGACAATATCCGACGCGGAACACCCTCCCCGCCCACGAACCCGGCTACTATGCCCGCGGGGAGAACTATCGGTATTCAATGTGTGTGAACTGAGCATCATCCTGCCCGCAAAAAATGAGGCCGAGGGGCTGGCCAAAACCTTGCCGACGCTTCGCCATGCCTATCCTGATGCCGAGATCATCGTGGTCGATGATGGCTCCACGGACAGCACCGCACAGATCGCTCGCGAACTTGGGGCGATTGTGCTGAGCAGTCCTTACTCGATGGGTAACGGCGCTGCCATCAAACGCGGCAGCCGTGCCGCCAATGGGGCCTTGCTGGTCTTCATGGATGCGGACGGTCAACACAGCGCGGAGCACATCGGTCAGCTACTGGCAAAACTCGATGAAGGCTTCGACATGGCGGTGGGCGCGCGCGACGGAAGCGGCCAGGCCAATTTCCATCGCGGCTTGGCCAATGCCTTCTACAACCGCCTGGCCAGTCATATGACCGGCCACAGGATCGACGACCTGACATCCGGGTTTCGCGCGGTTCGCGCCGACAAATTCCGCGAGTTCCTGCACCTGCTGCCAAACGGCTTCAGCTACCCGACTACCAGCACGATGGCATTCTTCCGGAGCGCCTACCCGGTGGCTTATGTACCGATACCGGTTGCAAAGCGCGTGGGGAATGGAAGCCACATCCGGCCGATCAAGGACGGCATACGGTTTCTGCTGATAATTTTCAAGATCGCGACGTTGTATTCGCCGATGAAGTTATTTGCGCCAATTTCCGGGGCGTTTTTCTTTATTGGCCTTGCTTATTACAGCTACACATTTATCACGATGCATCGTCTTACCAATATGAGCACCCTGCTATTTAGCGCTGCCGTTATTGTGTTCTTGATTGGCCTAATCTCGGAACAGGTCACCAGCTTGACGTATCGACGTGACTCCTGAGATCGCGCGCCCTCGCATTTTACTTATCACCCGCAACCTGCCGCCGCTTGTGGGTGGCATGGAGCGATTGAACTGGCATATGGCTGACGAGCTCTCGCGTCATGCCGACGTCTGGATAATTGGTCCCAAAGGGGCTGCCTTGCGTCGTCCTGCGCAAGTGAACGTGACTGAAGTACCTTTAAATCCTCTATGGCGATTTCTACTGGTATCGGCGTGGAAGGCGCTAGTTAATGCCCGGAGTTGGCGCCCCGACATTGTGCTAGCTGGAAGTGGATTGACCACTCCAGCCGTATGGTTAGCGGCGCGTGCGGCCCATGCAAAACCCATTGCGTACCTTCATGGTTTGGATGTAGCTGTCCAGCACCCCATTTACCGTGCAATCTGGAATCCAGCAATTCGCCAAATGGGCACAATCCTGGTCAATAGCAGAGCAACTTATGAGCTCGCAACTGCGCTGGGTGTGACAGCGTCTCGAATGCACATTTTGCATCCTGGCGTAAAGGTACCGGCCGGTCCACAGACAATGAAAGCACTGAAGTGCTTCCGCCAGAACCACGACCTCGGAGAAGGCCCGCTATTACTCTCCATCGGCCGACTCACCAGTCGCAAGGGCATTCGTGAATTCGTGCAACATGCACTTCCCAGTATCGTCAGAAACTGCCCAGATGTAACCCTGGTCGTCGTCGGAGATACCCCCTCACATTCGCTACATGCCGACATACAAACTCGCGCCAGCATCCAGGCCGCTGCCGACACTGCCGGCATCGGGCAACACGTCCGCTTCCTCGGGGTGATCACAGAGGAAGCGCAACTGGCGTGCGCCTACGAATGTGCCAATCTGCACGTATTTCCTGTCCGCAGCCTCCCCGCCGACCCAGAGGGATTCGGCATGGTCGCGGTGGAAGCTGCCGCCCATGGCTTACCAACCATTGCCTTCGCAACAGGCGGCATCATAGATGCGGTTTCCGAAGGAGTATCTGGCCACCTGATCCCGCCAGGAGATTACCGTGCCTTCGCCGACACGGTCATTCAAAGCATCCGAGCATCGAGGATCAAACGTGAAAACTGCATTGCCTTTGCACAGTGCTTCAGCTGGAACGCGTTTGGGCAACGCATCAACTCCCTGCTTTCCATAGCCACGTCACGAAGATCAGATGATTAGGCAACCGGGACGTTGCCTGCCTACCGGCGCGCGGCTGGCAAAAAGCGCCGCCCTGCTCACGTTCCTCGTCCTGGCGTCACTCGTCACCCCTTAATCAAGAATGAAAATTCTATTCATTGGAAAGCGCTTCTATACCAACCGCGATGCGGCGCTGGAAAGGTATGGCCGCATCTATCAGCTACCTTGCCATTGGGCTATCGCCGGGGTGCAGACATCTCTGTGGCTGCTGGACTATCACTCCCGAACTCCAATCAACCAGACGGATGACAATCCACCAGTTCATTCCACCCCGGTATTAGGACTTTCGTCGATCGCCAAGTTCCTGAAAATCCTCCTGGCACGGCGAAAACACAACTTCGACGTGGTGGTGGCCAGCGGGGACTGCTATATCGCCCTTATGGCCTTTACGTTGGCCCGCAGCATAGGGGCTCGTTTCGTGTTCGATGTGTATGACAAGTACGATGAGTTCGGGGGGTACTGGAGCCCACCGCGATTCGATCTTTTTAATTATCTACTCGACCGAGCTGATGGGCGAATTTTCGCCAGCCGCGCCCTCAAGGAGCAACTGCGACGCTCCACCAACGATCATCTCGCCGCCAATGGCATTGATATATCCAAGTTTGTCGCAAGCGACATTCATGCAGCGAGGAGGGCGCTAGGCCTACCCATCGATAAGATCCTTGTGGGGTACTTCGGAAGCATCACAAGTGACCGTGGCGTGGAGGATCTCATCCTCGCCCAAAACATTCTGCGAAGCTCAAATAGCCCAATTCACCTTGTACTCGCCGGCAAGAAAGAATTCGAAATTGAAACCACGTCAGAAAGCATCACCTACCTTGGAAACATTCCGGCGGACCGTGTGCCGTTAGCGATGTCAGCTTGCGATCTACTTGCCCTGCCTTATCGCACATCGCCATATTTGGACATGGCATCGTCGTGCAAAATCACCGAATATATCGCCATCGGCAAGCCCATCGTGGCAACCCTCACGCCCAACCTCGCAAGCAATTTCCCAGAGCAAACCACGCAGTTGGGCGAAGCAATCGCCATACCAGGCGACCCCGAAAGTATTGCTCGGACTATTGTGCGTCAGCTGGAATTCCCAACACTGGTCGATATGCCTGCAAAAGCGAACTGGGAGAGCATCGCGGCCGATACACTCAACTACCTGGGGTCACTGGATTCAACTGCCCAGAGATGAGTCCGAGCGTCACTTCAACCCGCGCAGTCGTCCAGCCAAATCCATAAGCAGCGGAAAGCCCTTTACCAACTCTGAGATGACCGTACGCGACGCGTTGACTCGCCGACGCAGCCTTTTCGCAAACACGGATTGCTTTGCCTTCTCTGCTCTGACCGCTCGCAATCCCGCCAGCAGTTTGGTCAAAACAGGGGCACCGCGTTCCTCCACGCCCACCGCTCGCATGTTTTCTACTCGCGAAGAAGGCACGTTCACATGACACTGGCTCTCTTGCGGAGCTGATGCCTTCACGCTGCGGCCGCATAGTTTCTGGATCAGCCCAGCCACTCGCCTGCCGGCTTGCCCATCGAGCATAGGAAGGTGCTCTGCTTGCGCACGACTGACCGCCGCCACATCAACAGAGCCATCCTCCAATTGATCAATGAATCGCTCGACCTCCGCAGGGGTGCTCGCCGATGCGTAGTGCTTCACCAACTTCGCGGATTCTTCATTGAATGGTTCGCCGTCCCTATTAATAAGTGCCAGCACCGGCTTACCCGTTATCAGATATTCGAGCAGGAATGAGCCAACATCGGTAAGCAATGCGGCCGATGCACTGAAAGCCGCCGCATGATCCGCGGTCTCGTCAAGCACAATGCCCAACCGCTGCAACTCCTGCCGCAGCTCCAACAAATCCGCACTATCAAGCAGGTTCTCGCGCAATATTGCCGGAAACAGCCCCGGATGCGGCCGCCAGATCAAACAAAGCCTCTCCCTTCGCTCGAGCATCAGCTCCAATAACTCCGGCCCAATCAGGTCGAATGTAGAAAAATTTGCCCCGTGCGAGCAGGACATACCGAAACTGAAGTGCGAGTTCCACAATACCGCAGTGCGCCCACCAATCGCGCTGGACATCCACTCTGGTATCGGCCTGGCCAACGCTTGCAACATGTAATCGAAGCGTGGCAGACCCACGACATGCACGTGGCCATCCCCACTAGGACAGTTGCTGCGGTACAAACCCCTCTCCAACTCCGACCGAGCCACCACGGCAGTCGCGTTGATCTGCGTCGGCTGTGAAAACTGCAGCTTGAGATTTTTTATACCCCCGGCCATCACCAAGCCATAAGGTATGTATACCGTTACCGGAACAAGCCGCTGCAGTTGATCAAACCAGAAGTCCCTGGGGCGATCACGGTCATAAGGATGATTCAGAACCACGACATCGAACTGCCCCTTGCTCAAAACCTGGCCCGCCGACCACTCGTGAAATGGAATCCCCGCCTGACCCAGCAACGCGCGCATCAACCCCGCCTTTTCATTAGATAGGATCGGGTTGTCGATCTGGTAAGGAAGTATCCATATTTCCGGACGAAACATCTCAGGATCAGCCAACGCTGACCACAGCGAGGCCAAGTTCACCCACGCTTCCGGTCTTTGCAGCAACAACAGCACGCGTAGAGGGGAGTCATATTTCATCAGGGAGAGGATTCGGTTCGATTACTCACGCGGTCACTGTGCAGGAAGAGGCGGCAGCAACACACATTCTTCCGCCACACCTCAACCCAGCTGCATCATCTTGGCGAAACCATCTCAGGCGTCGGACCTGGCAAGCCCCTTCATGAATGCCTCTGCCGCCGACAGGTCTCCGGGCGTATCTACCTCATGAAGTTCCAGCAGACGCGCCGGCAACGGCAACAGCGGCTCCAACGCCTGATAAACGAAACCGCCGGCGTCTTCCAGACGCACTGGCGGCCCCGAGAAAACATTGGCCCATTCGTACCGACTTTGGAGCTCTCTACCAAAGGCATTGATTGCAATATCTTCCGGCGATTGGCCACTGATTGAAGCCAATACCGCATTCTCACTTTTTGCCGGAGTCACCCCAATCAACGCACGAACACCCGCAGCGGCACGCAAAAACTCAGCCAGCGATTCCTTCTCGATGATCAGATCACCGTCCAGGTACAGAACCTTGGAATGAAAACCGATACTTCCAAGCGAAATACTGTAAGCCGTATTGGTATCGCGGAACCGCGGATTGCGCACCAGCACAACCTCGCGATGATGGCGCGCACAATACTCGGCAACCAGTTCCTCGCGATAGCCGATGACGACATGGATGCGCGGCACATGCGGCTCCAGCGATTCTATCAATCGTGAAAGAATTGTCTTTCCTTCCACCTCTATGAGGCACTTGGGCAGACCCATCCCCAAGCGAGAGCCGAGCCCAGCGCATGCGATTACAGCACCCTCAACAGCTTGCATAGCGCCTCCGGTGAATTGACGAGAAGAGTCGAAGCCGCAACTGTTGCAGGCACAGGGGAATGCACCGCACCGTAGCCAATTCCAATATCAGCTTCGGTGAACATCGGCACATCGTTTGCGCCATCACCGATTGCCACATAACGCCCGTAGCCCCCCTCCGCTCGCATTGCCCGCAAGGCAACGCCTTTATCAAGAATGTGGTTCAGCCGTAACCGCCCGTTGTCGATACTTGCAGCAGAGCACACCCAACGACACTTCAACCGACTCATAAGGGGGCGAAGCCATATATCCAAGTTGCCTGTGACAATCGCGCAATCAGCGAAACGCTCATTGATGAACTCAACGATGAGCGGTTCCAAAGTAATTGAATCAACGATTTCATGAACTCGCGACAACGATACCTGCCCCAAAATCAGACAACGCAAACGCATGGAATCGGCGAACGGAATATGCCCATCCATCGTCAACCGCGTGAGGGTCGCTATTTCGTCCGCAATATCCAGTTCGGATGCGATGCAGGGTAATAGCTCAGTCGTAGTTACCGTTCCATCAAGATCGAAACAGAAAGCAGTACTCATGCAGTGCGCTCCACAAGCAACCATAGCTGCCGAGTGTCACTGCGATTATTCAGTTCCGCCTCGTCATATACCTCGCCATGGCCAACCAGCCTGAAATGCGGGCCAGGCATCTCATCATCGATCAATGTCCCAAGTTCTTCACGGGTTCTATAGATGGCGTTGTAGTCCTGCCCCATTTCCTCGGAGAAATGCTCGGAAATAGTGAGGCGCCGCCCCAGTCCTGCTGGTTCACGAAAAAGTGCAAAGCCACCGGGGGCAAGTACCTCGGCAATGTTCCTGATCGCTCGACGAACCTCAACCTCGTTGAGATAGATCAATACGCCCGCACATAACACGCGATCAAACGCAGCACTTTCATGGATCGATGCCAGCGAAAAATCATCAGCCGACGCTACGCTGAGCGCGCAATTTTCCATCGCAGAAAACTGCCCCCTCGCATACTCAATCAGCCCCTCGCAAGCATCGATGCCGTGATACCAGGCACTCCGGGGAACCAACTCTTGGGCCCAGCGCCCCGTTCCACAACCAACGTCAAGCACCCGCTGCGAACCATTCAGCTGCAACAGTGGCAACAATTTGGCCTTCTCCGCGAGGTCCCGGCAGCGGGCGAGCTCTGCATTCTTGTCCTGGTAGATCACGGCATGGAGAGGCCCTATGGCATGAATCTTCTCTGCACGTTCAGCAAAAAAGCGGTCGACTGCATTGCGATCTATGCCCGGGAGCTGCTTATCGCCGATATCAGAATAGGACCTACTCATTTCCTCTGACACTTCTTCATTATTTCGTCCCTTCCGCATAGCGGACATACACGATCATGGCCAAACCCAATGCCGCCATCCCCCATTCCGCGCAGATCACAGCCACCGGCAATCCCGATACTCCAAGCTCACCGGTAAGCCCAAGACTACAGATCACGAGAATCAGCAACCCACTGCCCTCGAACCCGACACGCATCCACGGCTTGCCAGCCGCCATAAGTACGTTACCCGCAACCTGCCGCAGTGCCATCCCCGGAACCGCAGCGCACATCAAGCGAATCAGCTCACTGACGCCAATGTATTCGATACCGAAAACGGCATCAAACAATGGCGCAGCCAGCCACAATACCCCCGCCAGCAGAGTGCTGTAGATCAGCGCAGCCACGTACATCCAAACAAGCAGTCGCCGTCCGCTCTGCGATTGTTGCCCCTCCCGAAACAGCCGCGGCAATGCAGCAAGCGCCATGGCCGCGATGGGCAAGGTCGCGGCACCTATCACCCGGGCTGCGGCCGAATACAGCCCAACCGTTGCAACAGGCAACAGCTTCAGCGCCAGCGCCTTATCCAGCTCAGCTGGTGCGGTTCTGGTGATATTGGTGGCGGCATAGCCGAGCGCATGCCTCCACTGCGCGCGATTCGGAAGGCACCACGAACGCCACGACGGCCAACAACTGGGCAATGCCATCCAGCCATAGGCAAGCGCAAGAACCGACGCGAGAACGTAACCGAGGGCATAAAAGAACAGGCCTGCGGGCGAAGCGGCAAGCAGAACCAGTCCGGCAAAAAATAGCCGCAACCCCATGGGTAGCAACTGCAGCAGTTGGGCGTAAGCAACCCGCCCCAAAGCGTGCTGCTCAGACGTCATCAACGCGAATAGGGGCTGCAGCACCATCTCGGAGACACCAATTGCCAACAGGATGAGTACAGGGATATGCACATCACCCAACAGGCAGGTACCTACCCAAAGATACAATAATAAAAGGAGGGCACCACACAACAGGGTGCAAGGTATGGCGTACCGCAATACCTTGCGGCCCTGTCCAGGGTCTTTGGAAACCTCGCCCAACAGCACCACATGGGTGCCGAATGTAGAGAGGGTTCCCAGAAGCACCGCCAACGCGGCGAGCCCGGTGAACGCACCGAACTGATCCGGCCCCAACAGTCGAGCTACCAATAAGAGAGTACCAGCCTGAACCAGCAGGCGCAGACCCAGAACGACACTGGTACGTATGGTGCCTCGGGTAATCGGGCCTGTCACAGTTGTCCTGACGCAGAAAACTCGGATACCCACCCTGCAATTGCCGGGCAAGGGGCCATCGATACGGCCAGTGCGAAGCAGTTCCGCCCCCCAGCCATCTCACCACGACAAGATACACCAATGGCCACCCGGAACGGCTGGCCATGGTTTCCTAAATTCCTTGGCCCAGGCGGATCATATGAAGCCCAACTTGTGGGCAACTTCACTCTTCCGCTTCAGTCCTGCATGCCGCACTGAGCACTACCGGTGTTGCATTCGACTTTTCTTTTCAGATCCACATTGCCCCGAGTTGGCGATTCGAAGGTCACCGTTCTGGGGGTCGCGAAGTCCGAGGCGGTCAGCCCAAGACTTGTGCTTGCATCACAAGCCTTGGGCTCGTAAACCGGCGGCAGCGTGTAATCAGCCAACTCAGCCACGGCGGTACTCATGTACGCCCGCGCCTCTGCCAGGCAGGCACCGTTGGCCGATCGCTGCGTGTAGTTGCGATACTGCGGCAATGCAATAGCCGCAAGAATCGCGATGATGGCGACAACGATCATCAGCTCGATCAACGTAAAGCCAGCGGCGTCTCTAGACATCTTCGTTTCCAATTCCCCTGTGAGCGCCGAAAAGGCAGCAGGAAGCGTGCCAACTTACCCCGCTTGTCGATGCATCCTGCCAGATACAGCACTAATTCGTGATCGCTCGCGCATTAGCGGACACGATCCGAGCCTGATCCTGGCGGGCCCGCTCCAACTGCTGCGCCCAATCCTGAGGGCCCAATTCGTGCAACTGGGCTATCAACTTGATCACGCCTGGATCGTCCGGCGGCGACGCCCTCACAGCCGCGTGGAAATATGAAAGCGCCTTACCAGGCTCCCGAGTCTTGTTGTAGATGAATGCACCTGCCTGCAGATTTTGATCTGCAGTGAACGCCGTTCGACCTGAGGCAATCTCGATGGTCTGCAACACGCCACGCTCGTCCATTGGAATACCTCGGTTCGCATTGCGGATGAAAGTCCACACGATCCCTTTGTTCTGAGCATTCATCGTTGCGTGGCGCATGCGCGACAGGAACAGATCCCAGTCCTGCGAAGCAACGGTGCCATTGATACTCTTGTAAATAAGGGCATTGGACGGCAACAACGCCGAATTGGGGAGGACCCTGGCACCTTCGGACGTGATGACAATCGCCCGATCAAGGTCAGCACCTGGCTTGAATGCACTCCTGTCCACGAAGACCGACGACATGACTATCCAGGCACGCTCCGAATCCGGAGCAGCCCGCAATACCGAAGATGCAAAACGCAGAGGGTCCCCCCAAGAGTGAGCTCGCCACACCGTGAGCCCTCCCAGCATCAAAACAAGCCCCCCAAGCAAGATGCCAGCCGGCAACCTTGGCAGCGCAAAGCGACGCCAGCCTGTAACAGCCAAATCCGCAAGTGCCAGGACCACCCCGATCAGCGGGAAGTGATTCCGGTGCTCGAATGCCAGCTCCAGATTGATTACGTTGCTGGTCATGAAATGCCCGAAAAAGAACAGCATCACTCCCAGTGCAAAAAGCGGATGACGTGCGCGCCAGCGCCAAGCCAACACCAGCAAACCAATTATCAGCCCCCAGGCGGGCAAGGTAGTGAGCGGCGACATCAGCCCCCGCGAAACAGCAAGGTTGTCGTAATAGAACGGCATCAATCGCGGCAGCGGTAGCAATATCTGCCCCAGATACGTCACCAGCACCCTGCCCTGGGTCAGCAATCGCTCGTAACTGGAGAAGTCGCGCCCAGGATAGGAACCCCAACTCCAGAAGTGCGGTACAACTACCAGTAGATAGGCAAGACCACCGGCCAGCGTCATGAACAGATAGCCTCGACGCAGCAGCTTTTCCGTCCCAGGCCGGGCCGCCCGGAAACCCAAGACGGTCAATTCCAACGCCAAGGTGTACGCGGGCAACAACACCGCATCCTCCTTACCGGCAAATCCAAGGACCCAGAACAGCACGACCAGACAAGCGTAGCGGGAGCTGCGCGCCCCCTCCATCTGGGCCTGGCGCATTCCCATGTACGCCCACAATGCAAGCACCAGAAACAGGGTAACCAGCGCCTGCATGCGCTGCACCACGTACAGCACCGACGACACCTGCAGCGGATGCACAGCCCATAGCAAAGCCAGAACCAACGCAGCCCAGGCAGCCTGACGAGGCGTCCAACGGGCGAAAATCAATAGCCGCCGAAAAAAGGCGACCAGCGCCACCGTAGTGAACGCATGAATCAGAAGATTGGTAGCCTTGAACACCCTCGGGTCCAAGCCGCCGCGCCAGTAGTCCAGCGCAAAACTAAGCATCGACAGCGCCCTAGAACCATGACCTGGCCGGAAGCTGTAAGCCGCGTAGAGGAGATTTTCCAGCGTCAGCTTCTGAATGTGCAGCGCATCGTTTTTTACGATGTTCGCGACATCATCAAAAATGAACTGACCTCCCAGGCCTGGATAAAAGCAAGCGCTGGCAACGAGCGCACACACGATACCAACCACTAGGAACCAACGTGATCGCACGTCAAACGATGCTACTTGCATGCCCTTGCCGCTCCCCGGACCAGGCCAGTTACCAACCCCGAAAATACGAACCCCGGCGTAAGCCGGGGTTCGGATCCACTGTAACCACCGCTATACGCGGGTGATTACTTGTCCAGACGGCAGGAGCCGCTACCTGCGTTGCAGATGGTGTCGGTCTGCAAATCCTGGTTACCCTTGACGAACGGGGTAAAGGTGATGCTGGCTTCGCCGTTGTAGTCAGCAACAGCCACAACGTTCTGCGAAGCGGTTTCACAGGCGCTGCCCGCAAAGTTGGTCGAATCACGCCCGTCAGCGGCATCTGCAACGGCGCCATTCATGAACGCCTTGGCTTCAGCCATGCAGGCACCATTCGAGGAGCGCTGGGTGTAGTTACGGTACTGCGGCAGCGCGATGGCGGCCAGGATGGCGATGATCGCAACCACGATCATCAGTTCGATCAGGGTAAAGCCTTGCTGCTTCTTCATGAGTACATCCCCTAGAGGTGTGAAGTGTGAACATGGTTGCAGGCACAGCGCCTGCCCCGCATGGGGTTACAAAGCAGGTTGCGTGCCAACTGAACAAACACCCCCTACTCCCCGGGCGCAATGATGGCAGCATCAGCGAATAAGGGAAGCCCCCCAGCGACAGAATCCTGATCCACACCCCAACCTGACCCGATACGTCACAATGTGACCCAGATTTTCACCATCCACACCGCCGCGGACGTGACGAAGGCCACCAAACTTGTCGCAGGGGGTGTGCTGCGGGGCAAATGAACCGCTACCATGGGTGCTGGTGTCCGGGCTGGGGAAGCTTGGACGGGGAGAAAAAAGTGGCCGTTACCCGTAGCGCAATCAAGAACGAACCGGCTGGGCGCAGCACCAGCCAGATGTTGCCGTTTGTCTGGGAGGGGACCGACAAGCGCGGCGTCAAGATGAAGGGCGAGCAGGACGCCAAGAACGCCAACCTGTTGAAGGCCGAGCTGCGCCGCCTGGGCATTACCCCGACCGTCGTCAAGCCCAAGCCCAAGCCATTGTTCGGCGCGACCGGCAAACCGATCAAGCCGAAGGACATCGCCTTCTTCAGTCGCCAGATGGCGACGATGATGCGCTCGGGTGTCCCGATTGTGACGGCACTGGAGATCATCGGCAGCGGTCACAAGAACCCGCGCATGGCCAAGATGGTAGGTCAAATCCGTGCTGACCTGGAAGGCGGCTCATCGCTTTTCGAGGCTATCAGCAAGCACCCCGTGCAGTTTGATGAGCTGTACCGCAACCTGGTCCGTGCAGGCGAAGGCGCCGGTGTACTCGAAACCGTGCTCGAGACCATTGCCAACTACCAGGAAAACCTGGAATCGCTGAAAGGCAAGATCAAGAAGGCCCTGTTCTATCCGGCAATGACAATTGCCGTGGCGCTGATCGTCAGCTCCATCCTGCTCATCTGGGTGGTGCCGCAATTCGAGGAGGTGTTCAAGGGCTTCGGTGCCGACCTGCCGTTCTTCACGCAGATGATCGTTGCTGCCTCGAAGTTTCTTGTGGGCTGGTGGTGGCTGATCCTTCTGATCATCGCAGGCTCTATCACCGGCTTCATGTTTGCGTACAAACGGTCGCCTGCAATGCAGCACAACATGGACAAACTGATACTCAAAGTACCTGTCATCGGCCAGATCCTGCACAACAGCGCCATCGCCCGCTTTGCACGAACCACGGCAGTGACGTTCAAGGCCGGTGTGCCACTGGTGGAGGCCCTTAGCATCGTGGCCGGCGCCACCGGCAGCAGTGTCTACGAAGACGCCGTGCTGCGCATGCGTGACGACGTGGCAGTGGGCTACCCGGTAAACATGGCCATGAAGCAAGTCGGCCTGTTCCCGCACATGGTGGTGCAGATGACCGCCATCGGCGAAGAAGCTGGCGCCCTGGATTCGATGCTGTTCAAGGTCGCCGAGTACTTCGAGCAGGAAGTGAACAATGCGGTTGATGCGCTTAGCAGCCTGATCGAGCCCATGATCATGGTGTTCATCGGCGTGGTCGTTGGCGGCATGGTAATCGGCATGTACCTGCCGATCTTCAAGCTGGCTTCGATTGTTGGATAATTAGCGCATGGCATTTCTCGACCAGCATCCCGGCCTCGGCTATCCCGCCGCGGTCGGACTGGGACTGCTGATCGGCAGCTTCCTCAATGTGGTGATCCTGCGCCTGCCCAAGCGGCTGGAGTGGCAGTGGCGGCGTGATGCCCGCGAGATCCTTGAGCAGCCGGACATCTACGAGCCACCACCGCCAGGCATCGTGGTGGAACCCTCGCACTGCCCGAACTGCAAGCACAAGCTGAGCTGGTACGAGAACATCCCCCTGTTCAGCTGGTTGATCCAGCGCGGCAAGTGCCGGCATTGCCATACCCCCATCTCCATCCAGTACCCCTTGGTGGAGCTGGTGACCGCACTGATGGTGCTGGCCAGCGTCTGGCAGTTCGGCTTCGGTTGGCAGGGCTTCGGTGCGATCGTGCTCAGCTGTTTCCTGGTCGCACTTTCAGGCATCGACCTGCGCACCAAGCTGCTGCCTGACCAGCTGACCCTGCCACTGATGTGGCTGGGACTGATCGGCAGCATGGACAACCTGTACATGCCCGCCAAACCCGCGCTGATTGGTGCGGCGGTTGGCTACCTGTCCCTATGGACGGTGTGGTGGCTGTTCAAGCAGCTCACCGGCAAGGAAGGCATGGGCCACGGCGATTTCAAGCTGCTGGCCGCCCTGGGTGCGTGGTGCGGGATCAAGGGCATCCTGCCGATCATCCTGCTGTCGTCGCTGGTGGGGGCCATCGTCGGCTCACTCTGGCTGTACTTCGGCAGCAAGGACCGCAACACGCAGATTCCGTTCGGCCCCTATCTGGCCATCGCGGGCTGGCTGGTTTTCATGTGGGGCGACCCGATGATCGCCAGCTACAGGCAGTGGGCGGGCCTGTAAGCACGCATCCAGCATCGCAGCCCGCCCTGGCAAAGGGCGGTTTCGTGATGGCGGGGAGACAGCAATGAGCACCTTCATCATCGGCCTGACCGGTGGCATTGCCTCGGGTAAAAGCGAGGTCAGCCGCCGCTTTGAGGCCTTGGGCATCACCGTCGCCGATGCCGACATCGCCGCACGCGAGGTGGTTGCTGCAGGCAGCCCGGCGCTGGCCCAGATTGCCGCCCTGTTCGGCGATGGCATCCTGCTCGCCGATGGCACGCTCGACCGCGCACGCTTGCGGCAGCGCGTGTTCGCCAGCAACGATGAACGGCGCGCCCTGGAAGCCATTACCCACCCGGCGATACGCGCACGGGTACGTAGCATTTGCGAGAACGCGAACAGCCCTTACGCGGTTGCCGCCATCCCCCTGCTTACCGAGGCGGGCGGCAAAGCCAGCTACCCCTGGCTGCAACGCGTGCTGGTGGTCGATGCACCCGAGGCCGTGCAACACGCACGACTGCTGAGCCGCGACAACATCACGGCGGAGCTGGCTGATCAGATGATCCAGGCCCAAGCCAGCCGCACGCAGCGCTTAGCTATCGCCGATGACGTCATCGTCAACGATGGCCACCCCGATGCCCTGCAGGCACAGATTGAAGCGCTGGATGCGCGCTATCGCGCGCTTGCCGCGCCAAAGACCTGAGAAAAAGCCCCCACCTGCATCCCCGCCGATGTCGGGTGGAACAGACGTGCTGAGGCTGTTGCATGCAGTGAGCATGAGCACGCTGCTCGAAATCGCTTGCTCGTCACTTATCCCGGTGCGAACGTCAACGTCGCCACTACGCCGCGCACTTCTCCAGGACGGATATCCACCTGCCAGCCATAAAGCGCACAAAGACGACTGACGATGGACAGGCCAATGCCACCGCCCTGCGATTGGCCGGCGTGGGTGCCCCTGTAGCCACGCTGGAACAGGCTGGCCGCATCCTTCTCGCTTAGCCCGGGGCCATTGTCGATCACTTGAACTGCGTTTGCGCCGACCTGCACCAGCACGCGGCCTTCCTGTGAGTACTTCACCGCGTTGCCGATCAGATTACCCAACGCAACAGACAGCGCCGACTCGGGCGCATCGATCACCAGCTCGCGCGATCCTTCAAGCTCCAGTTCCAGGGGCTTGCCGCCTAGCTGTGCACGGTGTGACTCCAGCAACTGCTCGGCCACGCGGGCAACATTGCTGCTGCCCTGCGCTCGCTCATTGCGGGAGAGCAACAACAACGAGCCGATCAAGTCGCTACATTGCTGCTCGGCGCGTTGGATGCGCTGCAGGCGCTGCAGCACCTTCTCGTCCAGATTGGGGCGCGCCAACAACAATTCAGTTGCACCACGGATCACAGCCAGTGGCGTGCGCAGCTCATGGCTGACGTCGGCGTTGAACTCGCGATCGCGCTGAACAACTTCGGTCAGACGCTCCGAATAATCATCCAAGGCCTCGGCCAACTGACCAACTTCGTCGTCGGGAAAGCGCGGCGCCAACGGCTCCGGGTGCTTGGCGCCGCCCCGGTAGGCGCGCAATCGGGAAGCCAGGTCGGATACGGGCCGCATCACGCGGGAAGCGGACCACCAGCCCAACACCCACGACAGCAAGCTGAAAATGATGACCGACAGAAACAACGCGCGGTTGAGCTGCTGCTCACCTCGAAGCGCCTGCCCCATGTCGTAGGCAATGAAGAACCAGGCATCCGGGGTTTTACGTACGCCGACCTTATAGGAGAACGGCTTGCCTTCGGCATCCTCGCCATTGATGGTATGGATGCCGTCTTGCAGCCCTTCCCATTCGGGATAGTCACGACGCAGACCATCCAGCTTGTCGGGCCGGAACAGGAAAGCGCGCATCTGCTGCACCGGAGCAACCACGTCAGTGCCGCCACTGCGCATATAACTCTGCCAGGAAGCGTCGAGGTTGCGATTCATCACATCCTCCACCAACTGGTTTTCCACACGCATCCGCGCCCAGTTCGTCGCAAAGGCGAACAACGTCGTCAGGCAGAAACCCAGCAGCACGAATGAAACGATGATGCGGCTACGCAGCCGGCGGCGATACCGCCCCCGACTGCGGACAGGCTCGGGTGACGCTGTTTCAGGCATCTGGCGCGGCGATCCGGTAACCGATGCCATGACGGGTCTGGATCATCGGTGCGTCGAACGGCTTGTCGACTACCGCGCGCAGACCATGGATATGCACGCGCAACGAGTCCGAATCCGGCAACTCCTCGCCCCACACGCGGGTTTCCAGCTCTTGCCGGGTCACCACCGCCGGCGAGGCCTCCATCAGCGCCTGCAGGATCTTCAACGCAGTCGGATTGAGCTGGAGCAGCTTTGCCTGGCGACGCACTTCCAGGGTATCCAGGTTGTACTCCAGATCACCCACCTCCAACACGCGGGTATGCGCGCCCTTGCCTCGGCGCGACAGCGCGTTGAGGCGTACTTCAACTTCCTGCAGCGCAAACGGCTTGATCAGGTAGTCGTCGGCACCGGAGTCGAAGCCGGCCAACTTGTTGTCCAGCGAGTCGCGGGCGGTCAGCATCAGCACCGGTGTCTGCTTGCGCGCATCGTTGCGCAGCTTGCGGCACACCTCGATACCGTCCATGCCCGGCAGATTGAGATCGAGCACGATGGCGTCGAAATCATGTACCACCGCCAGATGCAGACCGGTCACGCCGTCGGCGGCGAAATCAACCGTGTGCCCGCGATCCTCCAAATAGTCCCCAAGGTTGGCGGCGATGTCGCTGTTGTCTTCAATTACCAGAATACGCACGGGGGCGATCACCTTCTTCTTTGGACATGACAGGCGGGAAAGTCCGCCTGGGCCGAGGATTACATCACAGGCACCGTTAACTTCTCACGACCACGCTGCGCAGTGGCGTTACTTGGCTCCCTCGTTCGCGCTACTGGAGCGGAACGAACGCAGGCTCTCTGCCCCGCTTTCACGCAGGCGGTCCCGCTGAGCAGCGGTGAGGCACTGGGTGGTCGGCATGTTCGACCCGACCGTCTTTTCGCGCCTGCAGATCAGGCGGCTATCGCGGCGCGCTTTGGTGAGAATCGTGTTGACCACTTCCTGGTCATTAAAGAACGCTACCTTCGCCGCAGGAGAAAGTGCATCTGCGCTCCCATCGCCGATCAATGCCGTCATGCGATCCAGGGCAGAGATCACCAGCACGCGATCCTGATCGGCGATTTCACTATAGACCTCTCCCCCCATGAGGTCCGAGCGGACCTGTGCCTGCTGCGCTGGGAAAGGACTGTTTGCCTGCAAAGGAAGCGCAGGCGGCGCGGCAACGGCGGCGAGCGGAGACAGCGTCAGCGACAACAGCAGCAAGCATTTGAACATCGGACCACTCCTTAGTCATATGTCCCACTTTAACTCGTGCTGACAACCGCCCACAACAACACACATGCGAAAAAACAAGGCCCTGGCGCGAAACGCCAGGGCCTGAAGATTCCCGATCACCGGACCCACTGAGGAGGGCTGGGCACAGTGGGGACAGCCTAGGTGCAGCCGGATTAAAGGCTTGTTAAAAGCGTGCAAACAATTTGCACAAGCCGCAATCAACGCTTGAGGCTGGTCACGTAATCGATCATCCGCCCTGCCACGTCCCCTCCTGATACCGCTTCGATGCCCTCCAGGCCGGGGGTCGAGTTCACCTCCAGCACAAGCGGCCCCCGTTTGGAGCGGATCAGGTCCACACCCGCGATCCCCAGGCCCAGCGCCTTTGCCGACCGCACTGCCACCTGCTGCTCGGTCTTGCTGCACTGCACAGGTTCAGCCGTACCGCCCGCATGCAGATTCGAACGAAAATCTCCCTCCTGGGCCTGGCGGCGCATGGTCGCCACCACCTGGTCCCCCACCACCAGGCAGCGCAGGTCGGCCCCTTGCGCCTCGGCAATGAACTCCTGCATCAGGAAATTGGCGTACAGACCCCGCAACGCTTCAACCGTGCCCTTGGAGGCACTGAGCTTCTCGGTGAGGATCACGCCCCGGCCCTGGGTCCCCTCATTGAGCTTCACCACATGCGGCGGCGGACCCAGCATCGACAGCAGGTCATTGGTGTCGTCAGGGTTGTCGCCAAACACCGTCACTGGCATGTCGATACCCTTGGCCGCCAGCACCTGATGTGCGCGCAGCTTGTCGCGCGCACGCAGGATCGCGTCGGAAGGATTGGGGGTGCGTGCACCCATCATCTCGAACTGCCGCAGCACCGCCGTGCCATAGCGGGTGATGGAGGCACCGATGCGTGGAATCACCGCATCGAAGCCGGTCAAGGCCTTGCCCTTGTAATGCATGCCGAAATCGCCGGCGGTGATGCGCATGTAGCAGCGCAGCGGATCAAGGATACGCACGGTGTGGCCGCGCGCCCGCGCCGCCTCCACCAACCGGCGGGTCGAGTACAACTTGCTGTTGCGGGAGAGGATGGCGAGCTTCATTGCAGCCAGTTCGGTCAGAAGGCGCGCAGCATAACGCGAGGACGTTGTGCACGATGAGACGAAAAGAAGGCATCTGCCCGCCGTTCATGCAGGGCAGGTATTCGCTCGTTTGGGGAATCCAGTCCGCAGAGGGGACTGCTGGGCGACCACCGGTGTTGCAACCCACAGTGGTGCCTGAATGGAGCGGGCGAAGGGAAACTAATCCAAAATCCCCATTACCCACTGATTTAAAACGATTTCCAACAGACCGAAGTGGCCAAAAAAGCATCAAAACAGTACCTCAAACAGTACCTTTTTTTGCGCATGACGGCAACAATTTCGGGTATGGAATGAAGAGAGGCGAAGCCTCCACCAAAGCCGTTTTTGATGGTGCTTTTGGGGTGGCTTTTTGGGGTGTTTTTCGCACTCTTTTTTGTGCCTTTTCGCCCCTCCTGACTGGTGATTTTTTCACCACACTGGACGCCGAGACCTTAATTTTTGGTCGTCTCCGACTTCGCCCCCGGTTGGTGGCTCCATACGACAAAAGACTCTGGGTTGACCTGTGTCCCATCACCATGGCGGCCTGTTCTGGGGTCGTCTGACCGTCCGCAATGGACGCTTTCAGGTCACTACCGAGAGCATGACGAAACGTGTAGCAACTTATTTTATGAACGCAAAGTAAACGATTGAGGCTTCGGTAGTCTGCGCTGGTGGTTCCCAATGTGAACCGACCACCACGTTCAAGACACAATTCAGACAATCCACGCGCTACCACGCCATCCAACAAGAATGCAAGCCTGCGCTTTTCGTGTCCTCGGTTGTGGTCAACCTTTGCCCCACTGACTTCGATACCAACACCTTTGGGTTGTCCGTTCTTGTCTCGCAACAACCGAACTTCAACACCTTTCATCAGTTCGGATGGTCTGCAACCCGTGAGCGCCAAAACGGCCAACCGTTCTGTGTGCCGTTCCAAGAGTTGGGTTCCCCGGTGTCTCTTGTCCAGCAAAATGGCAGGTGCAACATCAATCGCAGGTGCGGTTGTGTTGCGTTTGGATTTGTTCACTGGTTGCAATCCGTTGGACTTCATCCAACGCAATTTGTCTTTCCACGTTGGATGACCAACGCCTAAAAACTGGTCATCGAGGGCAACGGCCAATTTCCACGCTTGGGTTGTGTACTGTTGTGCGGTTGCAATGTCCCCAGACTTTCGGGCCGCTTCTGACAGTTTGCGAAATGCGCGAATGTCATCAGCCATTGACCACCGGCACGCGGTTCGCAACTTGTTCCAGTGTTGGACACTGTTGGATTTCTCCCACGCTGTGACACCCTCAACGGTCAGCCGGTGGTAGACCTTTCTATATTCGTTTGCAGTTGATGCGTTGAGTTCGCGCTGTGGACAGTCATCAAGAACCTTCCGCGTGTATTTGTCAGCCAACAATGTCCACGGCCGATTGTTGGCAATAGCCTGTCTCTCGTAAAACCTTTTATCGCGTTCTAGTTTTTTTTCGTGCTTACTCGTCCACCCACTACACAGGGGTAGTGGTCGAACATCGTGCGCAACAACTGCGGTTTGTATGTCACAAACCGCAGTGGGGGCTGTGCCCCCGTGGCCACCTATCGGTCTACACTCTCGTTTCGACCTGTGTCCACTCCCCCCATTCTCGGACGGTATAACCGCCCGAGAATGGTGAGTGCTGTTGTCGGTGTGTGGACATTTTTGTTTCATCACTACAGCTAAACAGATTCGCGAAAACGCGCAAGTCATTGCACTGCACTGAATCGATGTGATGAATTTTTGTACAAATTTTCAGCGAAACGATTTCGTCTTGAGCGTCCATTGCTTGAGTTGCACTGCTCACACTGAAAAATTTTCCGTACAAATTTTTGCGAGGTCGTGAAAGTGGTTCAACACGCGATTGCGCGCCCACAGCGAATACGCTGGAAAGCGTTGCGCTAGAACGGTTTGAGAGCATTTCTCGCTAAAAGTCGTATGCCAAAGCGTATTCAGGCAAAAGCCTTGTGCTGTAAGCCTTTCCGTCAGAAAAGCACTCAAACGTATATACGTGCACAAACATCGTAGATGCGACATGTGCATATCTTCTCCTCCACATTTCCCGACAACCACTCAACCCCATCCACTGGGCTGTTGCTGTTGCTCTTTCTGCGTTTTTGTTCGTGCTTGCTTCTTCTTTTTGCTGTTACTTCACACCACTACCCCACCCTCCAACTTTTCTCACTGACGCTTTTTTTGTCGCCGTCGTTCTTCTTCATCAACCTCAACTCAACCGCTTTCCACAGTTCTAAACACTCAACTTTTTCTGTTGCTGTTGCTTCTTCCGTTGTTGTCGTCGTTTCTTCTGTCGTTGTTGTTCTGTTGCTCTTTCACTATCTCTGTCGTTGCTTTCGTCTCTTGTTGTTGTCGTTGTCACTTTGGTGCAACGGCAACCCAAAACACGGAACCACTCAATGATGGTTTTCATCACTGCGGTGCGCACGAAACCGTTGCTACGACGGCGTTTGAGCAATCATTTCACTCTAAAGCGGTGCGAGTAGCGGTGCGCACTGAAAGCCTTACACCGCAATGGTTTCGGCCATCTTTCCGAAGGATGGCGGTTACAACGAAGGTGCGATTGGTGTATGAGGAATTATTCTGCCTTGTGCTTCATCCATCACACAGAAGAACAACCCCTCTACGCGAGAACACCAACACATCATCATTGCGATGACGCACCACACTGAAGAACCAACACGCACAAAAAATAAAACTCGCTCTTGACTTAAGAGCGAGTTTTATTACCTTGAAGATATGGCCACGAGGTGTAACGAACCTGTGGCGAGTAAGGCAAAGAAAGATTTTGCGATACCCAAGCAGTGATTGCTCCTGATTTAAAGTTAGCAAGCAACTGAAAAAAATCAAGCCCCAACTCGCTACAACGTCCGAAAAATTTCTGGTCGTCGGATATGGAAGAAGCGGGATAACCACGCCGTAAGTATTCGTGACAACTGCATCAGGCGGGGAACAATTGAACACGATGCACCACACAACTAGACATGAAAGGCTTGGACGATTTCCCCCTGACATGTTGCTCCGAACTGGGTTCAAGGCGAAGTATGTTTCGCGCATCGGAGTGGTGATAACGACACACCGTTTATCACTTGTGGGCTACGGTCGGGCGGGTTTGAAATCAAATTCTACCGGGGTGGTTACAGACAAGTTCGTTGCCCGTAGGGAGTTTTTCCTGTGGAAAAACGAACAACATCTGTAAACACCCCTGAGTGGAAGTATCCACTTGTAAAAGCCATCTAGAACATAGAAAAGCTAAGCTATACATAAGCAAAGCTATAGATTCTCTAGAGAATCCACTCCATACATATGGGGGTGGGAAGGGGTTCACCCCTTCGGGTTACAAGTAAAACCACATGCCCTTAAAAGCACATAGCAAAGCAAATCGAGACGCGCAAAAAAAACGCCACATGCAAGTGGCGCTTTAATAATAAAATAATTCAATACGCCAGATTGTAGCGCGGATCATTACCCTTGGAGTGATCCATAACAACCATCCGCATCGAAAGTCTCAATATACCCCACGCTAGCGGGTACACATCTCGAATGATTTCATGCGAGTCATTCCATAAAGCAATTATCTTATCATCCGGTAGATATTTTCTTAGAGACTTTAGAACATCAGTAGCCGCCATAGCCCGCACAAAAGAACCTTGGTTAACAGCCCACTCATTGGTACTGGCAACTACCCCATTGAAATTTTGCACATCTGAGAGCGACGTCCAAACGTCATGATTATGCTGTTCATAACCTCGTGCTGTGAGCGTAGCAGTGAGTTGGTCGCGCTTCTCGCACGCAGAATAGTCGTCGTACCCACCTCTACACGCATCTTGAACAACCCACCATTGCTCTAAGAGCGCGGTATCACTGAGGGCTCCAAATCCTTCGTCAGCATTTGCGGGCACTGCACAAATAGACATGGCAGTAAGAACAGACAATACCAGCCCGCGAAATAGCACTGAAAGGTTCAACACGGACTTACCCACAATCTTCGAAAGAACAAACTCACTTTGCATCTTGACCTCCATGTTAGCCAACGGCGCTCTTTTTTACCTTCACCAATTCAATGGGCGCTTCCCGCAACTGTCGTTTGAACATACCTTTTTTGTACGCTGACAATTCAACCAACGGCCTGAACTTTTCCAATCCAGCAACTTGGTCGGGGATTGCTTTCTCGATGTACACCTCACTCAACGTTGGGGCTACACCCTTCACAGCGTGGCCCGTGATAGATGCAATCGTTGGAACGGAAACATCACAACGCTCCATTTCAGTGGCGATGGTGTGGCGAAATGCGTGGAAACCTAGACCAGCATCCTCAATGCCACATTCCTTTTTTAGGTACGCGCTGAACTGTCGTGACAACTGACGACCGAAACCCAACCCTGTTGAGTTCGGCAAGTTCGGGAACAATCGTTTGTGTCCAGAGTTCCGAACGTCGTCCACGTACTTCAAGAACCCAGCATTCAAAACGGGTTTGGCGATGGGAACGAACCGCAATGAGTTATCGTTCTTGACCTTTTGCCCAAGGTCTTTTTTGCGTCGGACAACGAAACCCCAAACGCCCAACTTGTTCTCAATGTCATCAACGCGAAGTTGTCCAACCTCGTTGACTCGCGCACCGGAGTACAACCCCAACATCGCGCCAAACCATCTGTGCGGCCATTTCTTGGCCCACGCTGAGAACCTGTTGGGTTCAAAGATAATTGCCAGTTCACCTGCTGAAAATGGTCGTCCGCCATCTTCATCGCTGGGTTGCGGAATTCCGCGAATTCCATGCACTGGATTCACGTCCATATCTTTCGATGCAACCAACGAATTAAACAACACACTCAACCGTTGCGTGTGCTTCTGCACTGTTCGCGCGGCAGGTTCTGGTTCGTCGTTCTTCTGTGCCAGCGCAATGACTTCAAGCACCGACAAATTTTTGTACTGGCTCATTTTCGAAGCATTTTTCGGCCACCAGCGAACGCCATCCAAAAACGCACGAATGTCGTTTTGCTTGATGTCTGCAACCAGTTTTTTCTCGTCATTGATGATGCCTGCGAACAACTTCAACGTGTGTTGACTGTCGAGAATTGTACGACCGTCCAACTTCTCACGTTGCAAATCTGCGATGTGGTCGGCAATGGCCCGAGCAAGTGTCAGACTGCTTTTTTTCGGTTCGGACTGTGCAACAGCGGATGCGCCAATGTCAGACAAGAACTTTGAAAATCGTTGAGCATCTTCATCGCTCTCAACTTTGACACCCTTCAAACGGGTGCCGTTGGCAAGCACGATTTCATCGGTTTGCCAGTCTTTGGACTTACCCGTCTGCAACGCTCTCAAACCGCTTTTGAGAGCCTTCAATTCGTCACTTGCCATTGTCCCCAATCTCACACTGTCAAACGCTCTGGACAGTGTCACAGCCATTCTGGCCGCTATCAATCGGGCATCGTCTTTGACCGCCCAAAGTGGCCGAACAACGTAAGTTGACCCCAACGTTTGACGCAGGTCGATGGGAACCAAAAAACGGACATACAGACCCGAACGTCTGCGAAGAATGTAGGGCTTTGGCACGAAAACAGTACCTCAAACAGTACCTCGGGAGGGTCTGTTTCGGCGCTTTTTCGCTGGAAATTTCGCTTTAGAATCAGCAACTTATTGAAGTTACTGGAGCGGGCGAAGGGAATCGAACCCTCGTCAGTAGCTTGGGAAGCTACAGCTCTACCATTGAGCTACGCCCGCTTGGCGAGCGGCAAGTCTATGCGCCGCGGGTACCGCAGCGCAATGGCTGGGCACCGTGCGGGCCTTGTGCCCAGCCCGGCAATCGAACGCCTCAGGCAACCCCTGTCACCCCATGAAGGCGGCAACAGGGTAGGCCCTGCCAATGGTTGCTGCCTCCAGGGACAGCAACCGTATGGCGTATCGCTTTAGAAGCTGCCGCCAAAGCTGGCGAACAAGGTGGCATCGCGTGCCGACTTCTGCAGCGTGGTGGTGCTCAGGCCGATGTTGCTGTCCAGGCCCCACAGCTTGATGCGTGCGCCCAGAACGGCCGTGGCGTAATCACGGTCGAACTCCAGGCCCGGCACCTTGTAGCTGCCCACGTCCGCCATGGTCTGCAACCAGGCGCTGGCCTGCTTGCCGTCTTCGAACTCATGGTCGTAGGTCACCTGCACGTAAGGCTGCACCGAACCACCATCAAAACGCGCCTGCCAGCCGATCCGGCCCACGGTCGAGTCCACATCCTGGTCGCCGTAGCCCATTGCGGTGGCACTGAGGTTTGATTCGGTATAGCCATCCAGCTTGACCTTCTGCCAGATCACGCCTGCCACCGGCCCGTGGCGGAAGCCACCCTCCTGACCGAACTCGTAACCACCGGTGACCGCCGCAGTGAGGTTGCTGCCATCCGGCGAACCCTTGTGCTCGCGGGTGGCCGGGCCCAGTTGCACCTTGCGGGTGACGTCGTAGCCCAGCCAGCTGTAGCTGACCTGGCCATTGACCCAGGCGTTGTCGCCATACCAGCCGGCAAACAGGCCCAAGGTGGTGTCATCCTGGGTGAAATCACCCTGGCTGTTGCCGAAGTCCGCATCCATCCGGCCATAGCCGGCGAAGCCGCCGAGCACCATGCCATCGCGCGCCCAGTCGATGCCGAACAGTCCGGCCGGCGCCATGCCGTCATACAGGTCGGCGTGCGCATAGCGCTGCATGTCCCCTCGCAGGTTGCCCCACCAGCTCAGGCCGTCAGCCGGCCGGCCACCGACGTGGGAGCCCACTTGATCGGCACGGGCGCGGCCAATGGTCTGCGCCGAGTGGCTCAGGATCTGCTGCAGGCGCGGCGCTTCAAGCACCGAGATCGCGTATTCGCCCAGTATCTGGTGGGCGGCGGTGCTCGGGTGCACGCCATCGGCAAACACATAGGTATTGGCTGCATTCGGTGCCGCCACGGTCAGCGGCGAGCACACCAGCGACGAAGCCGAGGTGCAGGCTATGTCGCTGACGTTGGTGAAACCGTAGGCACCCGGCGAAGCAACGATTTCCTGCAGGATGGTGAAGGTATCCACCGGAATCACCTGCAGGCCAGCCTGCTTCAGGCCTCCGAACAGCGCGTCGTTGTAGGACTTGGCCAGGGCGGTGCCCTGTGCCATGGCGACAGCGCCGCCAGCACGCGAAGACGGGGTCAGGCCGATATCCGGCAGATTGGGCACCATGACGTACTGGGCACCTGCCCCCTTCAGCGCACCGACGATGCCCACCTGGTCGGCAACCGCCGCACCAATGGTTGCCGCTGCCGGCGCGCCAGCAGCCACGGCAAACAGGTCATTGGCGCCACCCCAGACGGTATACAGGGCATTGGCATCGGCCTTGCCGCCATTGGCTGCGAGATAGCTGGCCATCTGCGTCTTCAACGAGGCCACCGGCTGCGCCGGGGTACCGGGGGCGAGCGTCACCGAGCTGTCCACGCCGACGCGTGCACCACCGATGGCGTAGTTGTCTCCGCCCTGGCCGTTACCGTTGGGTACGGCATTGGTGCCGTAATGGTCGGCCAGGTAGTCGGACCAGACCCAGCCCGGATTGGTGGTGAACCGCCCGACCAACGCCGCGTTCGGGTCCAGCTGCATCAGCACCGGGCGGAAGTGACCGGTATCGGTCAGGCTGTCGCCAAAAAACACCGTCTTGGAGAACGGTGATTGGGCCATGGCGGGGGCAGCAGCCAACGCGATGGCAACAGCCACGGCAGTACGCAGCGGACGGAAGGAAAGCGACATGGGGAAACTCCTGAAGTGGGGTAAAACACAGACGGCATACGCCGCCGCACGTTGTTATGTTTTCATTACCACGTAAGACGCACACGCTGCGCTGCGGCATCGACGGGCTCCCGGCTGGGCTTTTGGGCTTGCACTGGCCAGAATGAGACGATGAACATCCAGCTCAATGGCGAACCACGCCAGCTCCCCACCCCGTTCACCCTGACCGAATTGCTGTCCAACGAAGGGTTGGGCCAACGGCGCGTGGCAGTAGAGGTCAATGCCGAGATCGTGCCGCGCAGCCAGCATGCGACCCATCAGCTGCAGGACGGTGACGTCGTGGAAATCGTGCATGCATTGGGCGGTGGCTGAAGCAATCAGCGACGCAGGCCGCGGCCGGTAGTGCCGAGCCATACTCGGCAGGCGCCTTCCCAACGATGCTCGTGGGACCGGCGCCAGCCGCGAAGCTGGCGACCATGAAAGCCCCTCCCTTTGCTGCAGGAGCGCGGCTGCATGACTGCTCGCTTGATCAATAGGGCGCAGCGGTGCTGCGCGTGGGGCGTTACCGATGAAACCTCTGCCGAGCATGGCGCGGCACTACTGGGCTGGCGGCGCTGGGGCATTACCGGCGAAGCCCCCGCCGAGCATGGCTCGGCACTACAGGTTGGCGGGATGGGTGATAATTCGCCCATGAATGCACATGTCCCCACCGACTCGCTGGTCATCGCCGGCAAGACCTATTCCTCCCGGCTGCTGACCGGCACCGGCAAGTTCAAGGATCTGGAAGAAACCCGCCTGGCCACCGAGGCCGCCGGCGCCCAGATCGTCACCGTGGCCATCCGCCGCACCAATATCGGCCAGAACCCCGGCGAGCCCAATCTGCTCGACGTGCTGCCGCCGGACCGCTACGCCATCCTGCCCAATACCGCCGGCTGCTACACCGCCGAGGATGCCGTACGTACCTGCCGCCTAGCCCGCGAGCTGCTCGACGGCCATAACCTGACCAAACTCGAAGTACTGGGCGACCAGAAAACCCTGTACCCGGACGTGATGGCCACGCTCAAGGCTGCCGAACAGTTGGTCAAGGATGGCTTCGACGTCATGGTCTACACCTCCGATGACCCGATCCTGGCCAAGCGCCTGGAAGAAATCGGCTGCGCTGCGGTGATGCCGCTGGCTGCGCCGATTGGTTCGGGCCTGGGCATCCAGAACAAGTACAACCTGATCGAGATCATCGAGAACGCCAAGGTGCCGATCATTGTCGATGCCGGCGTCGGCACCGCGTCCGACGCAGCCATCGCGATGGAGCTGGGCTGCGACGGCGTGCTGATGAACACTGCCATTGCCGGTGCTCGCAATCCGGTATTGATGGCCAGCGCCATGCGCAAGGCAGTGGAAGCTGGCCGTGAGGCCTTCCTGGCCGGGCGCATCCCGCGCAAGCGCTACGCCAGCGCCTCCTCCCCGGTAGATGGGCTGATCGGCTGATGACCAATCCTTTTGACAGTGCAGGCGCCAAGGCGCCGCCCAAGCCTTTCACCGTGACCGAAGGCCGCCGCGAGATCCGCAGCTTCGTATTGCGCCAGGGTCGCTTCACCCCGGCCCAGCAGCGCGCGTTCGACGAACGCTGGCCGCGCTTCGGCATCGACTTCAACGGCGAGCCACGCGACCTGGATGCCACCTTTGGCCGCAACGCGCCCAAGGTGCTGGAGATTGGCTTCGGCAACGGCGCCGCGCTGCGCTACGCCGCGCAGTTCGACACCAGCAAGGACTACATCGGCATCGAGGTGCATGCACCGGGTGTTGGCCGCCTGCTCAATGCGCTGGCCGATGACAACGCCGACAACGTCAAGCTCTACCACCACGATGCGGTCGAGGTGCTGGAGAAGGAAATCGCCGACGGCGCGCTGGATGAAATCCGCATCTACTTCCCCGATCCCTGGCACAAGAAGCGCCACAACAAGCGCCGCCTGGTGCAGCCGGCGTTTGCCGAACTGCTGGTGCGCAAGCTGCGCCCGGGCGGTCGCCTGCACTGCGCCACCGACTGGGAGGATTACGCCGAACAGATGTGGGAAGTGCTGGATGCGACGGCCGGGCTGGTCAACCGTGCCGGCCCGCGTGGCGCGGTACCGCGTCCGGACTGGCGTCCGCAGACCCACTTCGAGACCCGCGGCCAGAAGCTCGGCCATGGCGTGTGGGATTTGTTGTATGACAAGGATTAGGGATTGGTGATTCGGGATTCGGGATTCGGGATTCGGGATTCGGGATTCGGGATTCGGGATTCGGGATTAGGGATTCGCAAACGCGTAAGGTGCAATGACAACTTCACTTTCCAGCAGAAACACCCCGCGGACTACGCCAATAGCGCAGTGTGAGCTTGGCTTTGCGCTCCGATTTCCGATCACCCGTCGGTTCGCTTTGCCGTTCAAGCAATATCGCTCCACCCCATCCCCAATCCCCACTGCCAGATCCCAGCCCTGATGGATACCGCGCTGACGCTCACCACCGATATGAAGCTCGTGCTCGGGCTGGTGGGCTTCACGATGGCGATGTTCCTGTTCGAGCGCATCCGCGCCGACGTGGTCGCCTTGGTGGTGATGGTGGTGCTGGGCGTCACCGGCCTGATCGCCCCGGAGGAAATCTTCGGCGGCTTCTCCGGTAACGCGGTGATGAGCATCATCGCCACCACCATCCTCGGCGCCGGCCTGGACCGCACCGGTGCCTTGAACCGGCTCGCGGGTTGGTTGCTGCGGCGCTCGCACGGGCTGGAACAACGGCTGCTGCTGTTGACCACGGCCACCGCCGGCTTGAACTCCTCGTTCATGCAGAACCCGTCGGTCATGGCCTTGTACCTGCCGGTCGCCTCACGCCTGGCCTCACGCACCGCACTGACCCTGAAGCGCCAGTTGCTGCCGATCTCGGCAGCAATCGTGATGGGCGGCGCGCTGACCATGGTCGGCAACTCACCGCTGATCCTGCTCAACGACTTGCTGGTCTCGGCCAACAACAACCTGCCATCGGGCACCGCCACCATCGAGCCGCTGCGCATGTTCGCGCCGCTGCCGATCGGTGTCGCACTGCTGATCGCATCGCTGGCCTACTTCCGCTTCTATGGCAGCCGCAAACTGCAGGAAGAAGAGATCGAGAGCGAGGATGGCCAGGCTCCGGCCCGCACCGAGAGCTATTTCGCCAAGGCCTACGGCATCGAAGGCGATGTTTTCGAACTGCTGGTCACTGCCGAAAGTCCGCTGGTGGGCATGACCGTCGGCGAAGCCGAGAACCTGTTCGATGCACCGCTGCTGCTGGCGCTGAAAACCGGCGATGACACCCGCTTGTCGCCGCCGGCGGACATGCGCATCTGGGTCGGCAGCGTGATCGGTGCCATGGGCCCGCGCCAGCAGGTGTCGGATTTTGCGCAGAACCAGTTCCTGCGCATGTCCTCGCGGCTGAAACAGCTGGGCGACCTGTTCAATCCCGCCCGCGCCGGTATTTCCGAAGCGGTGATTCCGCCCACCTCGAAGGTGATCGGCAAGACCGCCGGCGAGTTGCGCCTGCGCAAGGAACGCGGCATCAGCCTGCTGGCGATCAACCGCGACAAGCAGGTGATCCGCGAGGACGTGCGGAACACGCCGCTGCGTGCCGGCGACATGCTGGTTTTCCACAGCATCTGGCAGGACCTGGCCGCGGCAGCGGAAACCCGCGATTTCGTGGTGGTCACCGACTATCCCAAGGGCGAGCAGCGCCCGCACAAATTCAAGATTGCGATGGCGATCTTCGCCATCACCATCATCATCGCGCTGACCTCGCACCTGCCGGTGGCGCTGACCCTGCTGACCGGTGTGGCCGGCATGCTGTTGACCGGCGTGCTGCGCATGGACGAAGCCTACGCCGCGATCAACTGGAAGACCATCTTCATGATGGCCGGCCTGATCCCGTTGGGCTGGGCGATGGACAGCAGCGGCGCAGCGGCCTGGATCGCTGGCCATACCATCGACAAGCTGCCCAGCGGCATCCCGGTTTGGGCCCTTGAAATTGCATTGGCGCTGCTGACCACGGCGTTCTCGCTGGTGATCAGCCATGTCGGCGCGACCATCGTGATGGTGCCCATCGCGGTGAACCTGGCGCTGGCGGCGGGCGGTAATCCCACCGCGTTCGCACTGATCGTGGCGTTGTCGGCCTCGAACAATCTGATGACCGCATCCAACCCGGTCATTTCGATGGCGATGGGCCCGGCCAAATACACCCCGCGCGAAATGTGGCGCGTTGGTGGCCCGCTATCGCTGCTCTACACCGCGATCGTGGTGATCATGATCAACATCATGTTTTAAGTAGCAGCCCCGGTTTCTGCAAGCGCGACGCAAGCCGCGAAACCGGCGGCACTTCCGGCGCTGGTGAGCAAGCGCCGTCCGTGATCCAGCCAGTGCCAGTGTCTGCTCTACCAGGCATCTTTGGCGTTGCGGCTTGCGCCGCTCCTGCAAGATCGGCCAGATCGCTCTCAGCCCAGCAGCACCTTGCCGTCGTGCACCCGCACCGGCACCGCCCGCAGCGCATCCCCCTTGCAAGGCCCTGCCACGCAGAGGCCGCCCTCCAGCTCGAACGAAGCACCGTGCACTGCACATACCAGGTGCCCCTCGCGACTCTTCAGGAACTGCCCTGGCGCCCAGTCCAATGCGCGACCCGCATGCGGACATACGTTCAACCATGCCCGCACCTTGTCGCCATCGCGGTACAGGACAAGCGTTTCTGCGTCGCCATCAACAACGGCAGGTACCGCATGAAAACCTTGGTCGGGAACGGATTCGACGAGGGCAAGTTCAATTTCGGGAACGGTCGTACTGGACATCACAACACCGGCGCTCATGAGGTGCTCATTGTCGCACGCCGGCATTTTCATGAACGAATCTGACCGCCGTCACTCTTCTGCTGCCTGTTCAGGAAAAAATTAACGACAACTTCACGCATTGCCGGGCTGCCGCCCCGATACTCCCCCGCACACCTGCCGTCACCTTACTTTCATGCAGATCCGGTACTTCCAATTCGCAAAGCTCCGCAACCTGGTCGAGCCGCGCAAGCCACGCAATCCGCTGGTACGGATCGCGCTGGGCCTTCTTGGCTTGGTGATCCTGGCGGTGCTGGTGGTGGGCGGCGTTTTCATCGGCGCAGCCATGATCCTGGGTGGCATCGCCTGGAAGCTGCTGGCCGCACGCAAGGCACGCAACCTCAACAACAAGGCCGACCCTACCGTCGTCGACGCTGAGTACCGCGTTGTGCGAAAAGCGGCGCTGCCACAGCCTCGCTGAGGATTGTTCCGCAACCCATGTAGTGCCGAGCCATGCTCGGCATGGGCCTTGGCGCCAAAAGCCTCCCCTCACCCAAGCCCCTCTCCGTAAACGGGACAAGGGCTCATGTAGTGCCGAGCCATGCTCGGTATGGGCGTTACCGCCCAAAGCCTGCGCACAACGCTGCCTGCACACAACACGCCCCCGTCCGCTAGACTTTTGCGTCGTTTCACCTGGACGCAAACATGACCGATCTGATCCCCGCCCTGCCCCAGCCCCGTATCCCGGTTTCCGGGGGCGGCACGTTCCCGGTGCACCGCATTTATTGCGTAGGCCGCAATTTCGCCGACCATGCCCGCGAAATGGGCGCCGCCGTGCCAGCTGCGGCCGAGCGTGGCCAGCCGATGTTCTTCATGAAGCCGGCCGACGCCATCGTGGTCGGCGATGCTCCAGTGCCGTATCCGTCGGCCACCACCGACCTGCACCATGAGGTCGAGCTGGTCGTAGCGCTGGGCAAGGACGCACCTGCCGGCGTACTCGCCGCCGATGAAGCAATGGCCTTGGTGCTGGCCTATGGCGTGGGGCTGGACCTGACCCGGCGCGACCTGCAGGCAGCGGCCAAGGCCAAGGGTGGCCCCTGGGATATCGCCAAGGGTTTCGACCACTCTGCCCCGGTCAGCACGCTGGTGCCGGTCGCGGAAGTCTCCGATCTGGCGACACTGGAGTTGTCGCTGGAAATCAATGGCCAGCTGCGACAGAAGTCCACCCTGGACCAGATGATCTGGGACGTGCCCGAGATCCTGCACGAGCTGTCCAAGCTGTATGCCCTGCGCGCCGGCGACCTGATCTTCATGGGAACCCCGGCCGGCGTCGCCGCCCTGCAGCGCGGCGACCACTTCAGCGCCAGACTCGGGCAGATCGCACAACGTGACGGCGTGATCGCCTGATGACATCCACTGGAGTAGGCTTCGCCAGCCCTCCCCTTATGCATATTCAGGAGTAACACATGGGAATGATCAGCGAATTCAAGGAATTTGCGATGCGCGGCAACGTCATCGACCTGGCGGTCGGTGTCGTCATCGGCGGCGCCTTTGGCAAGATCGTCACTTCACTGGTGGACAAGGTCATCATGCCGCCGATCGGCTGGCTGATCGGCAACGTCGATTTCTCTGCGCTGGCCTGGACCCTGGCCCCGGCCAAGATCGGTGCCGATGGCAAGGAAATCCCCGCGGTGGTGATCGGCTACGGCGATTTCATCAACACCCTCATCCAATTCATCATCGTCGCCTTCGCCATCTTCATGCTGATCAAGGTGGTCAACCGCCTGTCGCGCAAGAAGGAAGAAGCCCCGGCCGCTCCGCCGGAGCCGACCGAAGAGGTGCTGCTGCTGCGCGAAATCCGTGACAGCCTCAACAAGCAGTAAGCAATCCGCTGCAATCGTATGAAAACGGCCGGGCTTTGCCCGGCCGTTCTTTTTTACAGGCGGTTAGAACTGCAGGGTCATCGATACTTGCGGGCTGAGATAGGAGGCACTATTTCGTCCGCCCGGCAGGGAGGCCTGCACGCCGACCAGAAAGCCCAGTTTGTCGCTGACGTTGTACTCCACTGCCGGGGCAATGCTGAAGCTTCGGCTCGCCCCATCATGGCGATGCACACGCTGACGTTCGCCATCTGCGTCAAGCTCGGTGCCATCCAGCAGATTGCCCGATTGACGTGCAGCGATCAGGTCCAACGCCAGCACCCAGTGCTGGTCGATGCTGTATTCCAATCCCAATGCAGCACCCAACGCAGGGCCCGGGCTGACGTGCCCACGGAAGCTGCGCTCGGTCGCATAGACGCTTCTGCCTGTGATCGATACGTCCCTTGGCGCAGGGCTCCAGCGCAGTTGCCAACGCCAGCGCAAAGGTCGCCCGTTCGGCAGCCAATGATAGTTCTGCCCCAGCAGCGAAAAATTATTGCGATAGACACCACTGCCTTGACCATTGAGCAGGTTGTCGCCGAGTTTGTCGTAGCGCCCGGTGGGCAGCCCCAAGCCCCACATCACCGCAAGCGCTGATCTGCTGTTGAGCGGATCACCTTCGCGCAGCAGATAGCGCAAGCGCAGCGCACTGTCGGCCATCCGGTAGCCATTGCTATGCCGCCCGTCCTGCGAGCTGCGGGCGCTTTCCACTATCAGCTCACCGGTGAGGCGGTCGGTAAGCCCCGCGCTGAGCAACACCGACAGCAAGGAGGTGTCGTTGGCATGCTCCAAGGCATGTCGGTCACCTTTGTCGTCGTAGCGACCGGAGGTGTGGGTCTGCACCAGATAGGGCTGGATGAAGAACTGCCCCTGCGGCAGTGTCGAGGGCGACGGCGTCACCAAGGGCCCGGTGAAACGCACATCCTCCAGTGAGTGCGCCTGCGCCCAAACCGCCGTAGGCGAAAGCGTTGCTACCAACAACGTCCATGCCGCCCTGTTTCGCAATGTCATTACTACGTCCTGAGTCTCCACCCCATCGGTGGAGACTCAGGCTCTCCCGCAGCACAGCATCGCGGCCACCGGAAAACTCCCATTCCCTGTGTAGTCGAACCCGTCGGGCTATTTGACTAGGCGATCTGTGCCTGCAACGCCAGAGGTATTGATCCAGATTCCATCAAGCTTTTGCCCATACCAACTGGCACATTCCCTGCCGAGTTCTCACTGTTACCCTGACAGCCCAATCCACTGTGGAACCGAACATGCGCCGCCGTGCCCTTGCTCTCGCCATCGTGCTGCTCTGCACCTCCGCCGCAGCTGCCGCCGCTCCCACCCACATCCCGGACCAGGCGCTGGCCCAAGCTGCGCAATTGCGTGAGCAGGCGTTGGCGGACAACACCGGCTGGCAGGTTGTCGAATCCCTGACCACCGAAGTGGGGCCGCGCATGGCTGGCAGCGAGGCCGATGCGCGTGCGGTGGAATGGGCCAAGGCCAAGTTCAAGGCGCTGGGCTTTGACAAGGTGTGGACCGAGCCGGTGACCTTC
>NZ_DAMBEF010000033.1:0-132 GCF_032061965.1 Stenotrophomonas sp.
GAAGAACCCCGTGTTGAGCCCCGCTCCCGTTTACGGGAGAGGGTTGGGGTGAGGGTGCCGTTTCGCCGGTAAAGCCCCTGCCGAGCATGGCTCGGCACTACAGGTGCTGCGTGTTGAGCCCCTCTCCCGTTT
>NZ_DAMBEF010000033.1:232-37614 GCF_032061965.1 Stenotrophomonas sp.
TGGGGTGAGGGCGCTTTGCGTGGGTAGAGCCTCTGCCGAGCATGGCTCGGCACTACAGGTGCTGCGTGTTGAGCCCCTCTCCCGTTTACGGGAGAGGGGTTGGGGTGAGGGCGCTTTGCGTGGGTAGAGCCTCTGCCGAGCATGGCTCGGCACTAAGTCTCAGCGCTTTTGCCGCAGTGCGGCTGCGCTTGCCCAGCGCTCGGCGATGGTGGGGGCTGTAATGCAGACCGCTTCGTCGGTGACGGTGGTCACGGCGCGCTCGAGGAGCTGGATGTCGGCTTCGTGCTGCCGCGCTACATGCGGGTCTTCAAAGAAGATGGCGCGCTGGCACTGATGCTCCAGGACGCGATCAGCAATCTGTGCGTCACCGCCCATGGGGCCGCTCTGGAAACGATGGATCCACTCCTGCTCGCGGGGCCAGCCCTTGCTCCAGGCCATCTCGTTCAGACGCTGGCCAGTGGTGCCAGTGCCGATGCGTTGCTTGAACTGTGAGAGTAGATCGAAATGCTCGGCTGCGAAGGCCAGCATCTGCGGCTTGCGGGCATCGTGCGCGATCAGGGCCAGCGCTTGCTGAGCAAACGCATTGAGATCATCCGCGCCGGGATCATTGGCCAGACCGGCATGGATGCGCTCCATCTCAACCCAGTCGCGCGCGGTGGCAACGGTGGAGATGAAGGGTTTGCCGTGGATGACGCACTGGCGCTTGAGTGCGATGGCTTCCGGAAAAATCGACGAAGGATCAACCGGATCGATCAGGTAGATCGCGCCATCCAAGGTGCGCTCCGGCGTGCCCATGCCGACGACCTCGGCGACCAGCTTCATCAGTCCACCCTCGCGTCCGTTCGGATAGCGCTTGAGCGCAGGGTAGTCCTGCAATGCGCGGGTGTTGGCGATGGCGTCATAGGTGCGGCCGACGGCGTGCAGCTCCACGCCCAGTTCGCGCAGGCCGTTTTCGCAGGCGTCGAGCCAACGGAACAGCGCAGCATCGGCGCTTTCGTGATGAAGGCGGTTGGCGGCCAGTCCGATACGCATTGCGTGCTGTTCTCCTTGGGGGTCCCTGGAGTGTAGGACAGCTTGATTGCAGGCTGCATCCCATCCTTGTCGACGCTTCGATACTGCTGGGTTGGCGCGCCATCAAATGCGTGGTGCAGGTGGGCCAGGCAAGCGCAGCGCATCGGGGCTGTTGGCGACAAGCCCCGGATGCGCTGGGCTTACCCGGGCTACGGAGATCGGGCGGTGTTTTCGCGGTTACCCAAGGATGAGGGCGTGTAGCAGGTGATGGGTCTGCCGAGCACGGGGCGGCGCTGCATGGTCACGCTGCGGGCTTGGGGCTGCGTTTCTTGCGTGGCGCTTTGCGCTTGCCCTCGGCGGCGCCGGTGGCGCTGGCGGGGGCCAATTGATCCATCCACGTGAGCACGTCGACGTAGCCGATGAAGTGCTGCAGATACTCCGGGGAGATGTCCTGCATCAGCGCCATCGCCCGATAGGTCAGCACGCTGGAATGCAGTGGGCCGGCATCTTCGGGCAATGCGTCCAGGCACTGCCGCAACAGGCTGTCGATGCGGATGCGGCTCCATAGCTGCTGGAACTCATCCAGTGCCGGCATCAACGGCGCCTCCATGGCGTCATTCTCTGCCTCTGACGATGCGCTCGCCGACGCCGCCAAGGGCAGCTGGTACTGCAGTGGCTCGGAATTGAGTTGCAGCAGCAACGCCTGCAGCGGTCCGGGTTCGGCAGGTGCCGTGGACGCGCTGGCAATTGGCGTGGAGACAAGCTCCCGATAAGCCTCGGTCAACCGCTGCAGGCGCGCATCCAGCTGCAGGCGTGCCGTGCCGGCATAGGCCTGCGCGCGATCGGCCAATGCAGCGATCAGCTGGAAGCGCGCCGGATCACGGCGATCAGCGCCCTGCTCACGCCAGGCCTGCAGTTGCGTCAGCGCTGCCGAACTATCTGGCATCGGCCTTGCCGTCCTGCTTGGGGCGCGGAATGGGCGCGATCTCGACGCGGCGGTTCTTGGCGCGGCCGGCTTCGTCATCATTGCTGCTGACCGGTTGCTCGGCACCGAAGGCGGCGGCGAACACGGACTGCGCCGGGACGCCATCGGCAATCAGCGTGCGCGTCACGGTGAGCGCGCGCGCGGCGGACAGCTCCCAGTTGTCGGCGAAGCGGCCATTGACCACGCGCACCGGCTGATTGTCGGTGAAGCCACTGACCATCAGGATCTCTTCGCGCGTGCCCAGGTAGTCGCGCAGTGGCGCGGCCAGGCTTTGCAGCAGCTCGCGGCCCTCCGGCTGCAGCTGATCAGAGTTGAGTGCGAACAAGACGCTGCCACTGATGCCGATGCGGCCATTGATCACCGTCACGCGGCCGGCGGCCAAGGGCGCGGCCAAGGCCTGTTCCAGCGTCTTGAGTTTGGCGGTCTGCTCCTGGCGCTGCTTGACCTCCTGGTCCAGGCGGTTGTGCAGCAGCAGCTGGATACCGATCACGCTGGCCAGGATAAGAACGAAGGCGCCGAGCAGCACCGACATCAGGTCACCGAATGCCGCCCAGGTGGTGGCGGTGGATTCGGCATCGAATTCGATTTCGTCGCTCATCGCGCTCAGGCTCCGGCAGCGCTGCTGCGGGCTTCGGCCAGTTGCTGCAGTTCGCCGATGATCTGCTTCTGCGAGAGCATGCTCAGGTCCACGACTTCGCGCGCCTGCGCGACGTAGTAGGCCAGCTGTTCGTCGCTGCGGGCAAGCGACTTGTCCAGCGCGCTTTCAATCGATTGCAGGCGTGCGTTCAAGGCCTCGGTGGACTGCCCGAACTGCTGCACCGCTGCGCCGAAAGCGTCGCCCAGGCTGGCCATTTCCACCGCGCTGGCGGTGACGTTGGCAGCGGCATGGTCGAGCTTGCCGGCTTCAGTTTCGAGCTGGTTGCTGAAGCGGCTGCCGACGCGTTCCAACAAGTCGGCCGAGGTGCTGACCAGGGCATCGACGGCAGTGCGCTGTTCAGTAGAGGCGTGGTTGACCGCGCCGAGCAAGGTTTCCAGCGTGGACAGCAGGTGGCTGCGTTCTTCCAGCATGGCGGTGTCGCGCACCATGCTGTCTGACAGCTTCTGGCGCAGCTCGGCCACGACTTCGGCAGCGGCGCGCGGTGCTTCGGATGCGCTTTGAACCAGGCGCGAGATCTCGCTGATGGTGTCGCGGGCCTGTGATTGCTGTTGTTCGCTCATGGCCTGCGTGGTCTGCGCCAGGGTGTCGCAGATCTGCTGCTGACGCTGCGCGACCTGCTCGCCATTGCGCTGCCAGCTGGCGTCCAATGCGCCGACCATCGATGACAAGGTCTGCGACCACTGGCCAAGGCGCTGTTCGTCGCGTTCGGCGAAGGAATTCTGCAGCTGTGCATGCGATTGCTGCAGCGTGTCGAGCAGCGACTGTGCGTGCTGTTCAAATGCGCTTGATGCGCTCAGCAATGCCTGCTCGTTGCGCTGTGCCAGTTCGCCATGTGCGTTGTGCTGCTGGGCGAGGGCATCACGCCAGCTGTCGGCAGTACGGGTGACATTGTCTTCCAGGCGTGCGGCAACACTGTCCAGCAAGGTGCCGGAGCGCTGTTCGAAGGTGCTGGTGAACTGTGCCAAGGCCTGCTGCAGTTGTTCGGTGAGTGCGCTGTTGCTGCGCTGCTGCTCGTTCAAGGCAGTGCTCCAGCTGCTGCCGGCGGCAGCAGCTGCACTCTGCACGGCAGCGTTGATGCCATCGAGCTGCTTGTGCACGGCGCTGTCGATGCTGGCATGCAGTGCATCGGATTTGCCGGCCAAGCCGGCCATGGTGGCATCGACGACGGGTTGCAAGGCAGCGCCCACTGCATTGGCTTGCTGGCTGATGGCGGCCTGCATCGATTGCTGCAGCGATGCGGCGAGCTGCGTGTAGGCCGCTTCGGTGCGCTGGTGGAACGCCTGCTGGCTGGCCTGCAGGCGCTCGTTGTTGGTCTGGTGCTGCTGCTCAAGGCTGCCCATCATTGCCTGCAGGCGATCGACCAGGGCGGGCATCAACGCGTTCTGTTCCTGCAGCAGGCGGAAGGTTTCACCGCGCTGGAAACTCTGCGAATGCGTGCGTAGCTGGCCGGCGATGCCCACATCCAGTTCCTGCACCGCCTGCGCACGTTCGCGGCGCAGCAGGGCCGACAACAGGCCCAGCGCGGCCGAGCTGGCGACGCCGGCGATGGAGGTGCCAAAGGCGAAGCCCAGGCCCTTCACCGGTGCCGCCAGCGAGCTGCGGATGGCGTCCAGGTCGGTAGCGCTTTCCAGCGCCAGGCCGGTTCCGCGCAGGGTCGCCATCATGCCCAGCAGGGTGCCGAGCATGCCCAGCAGCACCAGCAGCCCGACCAGATAAGGGGTCAGTGCCGGCGCCGGCAGGCCAACGCGTTCACCCTGCACACGCAGGCGCACGGCGTTGCGCAGGCCCGGCTGCAGGCGGCTGAGCCAGCCGTCCAGGTTGTCGGCCGCTTCGCCAATCGCCGGCAGGGCCTGCTGCAGGGTGGTGGTGGCCTGGCGATAGCGGAACAGCTCGACCGCGCCGGCCAGGTAGCAGGCGGCGATGACGGCGGCGACCACGGCCGCCAGCGGATGGGTGCCGGCATAGCCAACGCCGATCCAGCACACGGCCAGCAGGCCAACAAGGAAGACAACGACAGCAACGAGGTTTCTGGACATGAGGTACGGATTACCGGGTGCGTAGCGCTGCAAGCAGGCCATCGATGGGGTGGAAGCGGACATCCAGTTCGGCCAGCAGCGCGGTGCGCAGGTCTTGCCGGAACGTGGCCAGCCAAGGGCCGGTGGGTGCCGCAGGGGTGTCCGATGCGGGGGCATCGGCGGGGTCGTGCGCGGCTGCATCGTGCAGCCGTTGGAAGTGCAGGCCGAGCAGGACCGGCACATGGGAAAGCAGGTTGTACTCGCGCGGGCTGAGGGTGGCTTCCATCACCGCATCAACCTCGGCCAGGCGGGCCTTGGCCGGGGATTGCCGGGCCAGCATGTCACGCAGGCGGCCGCGCAGGCGCCCGCTGGCGGCCTGCATGGCGCGCTGCTGGTTCAGGTAGTGCTGGCGGTACGGGGCAAAGGCGGCCTGCACCTCGTTTTCTGCGGGCGGGGCATTGCGCGGCGGGCTCAGGTCGATATCGCCCTGGATCACTTCCATCAGCCCGCCGCGGACACGCGCGCACTCGGCGTCCTGGGCGGCATCGAACGCCGCGCCGGGTTCCGGCTCGGGGGGCGGGTTATCCAGCGCTTTGGACAAGGTGATGGCGCGGTTCCAGTCAAACCACTGCGCCAGGCGTTCGGACACGGCCGGGGCAGCAGGAGAACCTGCTTCATCGTTGAACCGGGCCAGCAGGCGAATGAACGCCGGGCCCAGGACGGGCGCCCGTTGGGAAGCTTTCGCCATGTGTCCTGACTAAAAATTGGTCATTTTACATGGTGGGGCAAGCGCCGCCGTGCCGACGGTGTTCAGCCCCCGCGCGGGCAACAAGCGGCGGGCGGGCTGCTGTGACGTCAGTACAATTGATGAGAATGGTTGCTATTTACTATAATTGGGATATTAGCCGCTGCGACACGCAGTCAGCCAACCCCCAAATTGTTCATAGGCTTACTCCGTGTCCACTTCCCCCCGCGTTGCAGGGCGCCGTCCGGCGCTGATTTCCGTGGCCATTGCCCTGGCCCTGTCCACCCCCGCAGCATTGGCAGCCGAAACCGGCGCCGACGTGGCGCAGACGCTGGATGCCGTGCAGGTCAACGCTTACCGCACCACCACGCATGCGTCCGGCGCGACCAAGACCGATACCGCCATCGCCGAAACCGCCAAGTCGGTGTCGGTCATCGCGCGTGAGGAGATGGATGCACGCGGGGTCACCAATCTCAATGAGGCCATGCGCTACGTGGCTGGCGTGGTGCTGGAAAGCACCGGCAACGACAATCGTTACGACGACTTCCGCATCCGCGGTTTCAGCGCCGGCAGCGAGAGTGACAACGTCACCATCGACGGCCTGCGTGCGCCGCCGATCGGCACGGCATGGAACCGGACCAAGATCGACAGCTGGAACCTGGACCGCGTCGAGGTGCTGAAAGGCCCCTCCGCCGTGATGTACGGGCAGGTGGCTCCGGGCGGCATGGTCAACCAGGTCAGCAAGACCCCTACGCCGGACCAGCAGCAGGTGCTGCAGTTGGGCGTGGACGGGCATGGCACCTATAGCGCCGCCTTCGATGTGGGCGCCGGCTCGAGCGATGACCAGCACCTGTTTCGTCTGGTGGGTCGCTACAGCGATGGTGGCACCCAGATCGATACCGTCGAGCAGCAGCACTGGTTCATCGCACCCAGCTACACCTTTCAGATTGCCGACAAGACCCGGCTGACCCTGCTGGGCATGTACCAGGAGGATGACGGCGGTTCGACCTACCAGTTCCTGCCGATGGACGGCACCCTGCTGCCCACCGCGCACGGCCACATGGACAACACCACCTTCATTGGCGAGCCGGGCTGGGACACGTTTGACCGCACGGTGTGGACGGCCGGCTGGCTGTTCGAGCATGCCTTCAACGACAGCTGGACGCTGAGCCAGAGTGCGCGCCGCATGCATGTGGATTCGCTTTACCGCGGCATCGTCACCAACGGTGGCCTGGATGCCGATGGCCGCACCCAGGCCCGTCGCCAGGTGGCCGGTACCGGCGACGCCGATGGCACCACGCTTGATACCCGCCTGACCGGCAAGTTCAGCACCGGCGCCGCCGAGCACACATTGCTGTTCGGTTTCGACTGGCAGCAAGGTGACTATGACAATGCGCGGCTGATCTACGCGCCGCCGGCCAGCATCGACATCTTCGAGCCGGTGCATACCGGCCCGACCAACACCCTCAACACCGTCACCTATACCGGCGGCAAGGCGCGCCAAAGTGGTGTCTACCTGCAGGACCAGATGAGCCTGGGCAACTGGCGTCTTACCCTGGGCGGGCGCTATGACCGCACCGATGACAACACCTGGAGCCAGGCCTACAACGCCGTCACCGGCAAATACGGCGCCAGGACGCCGTCGCGGGTGAAGGACGATGCCGTGAGCCTCAATGCTGGCGTGCTGTATGTGTTCGACAACGGCTTCTCGCCCTACCTGAGCTACTCCGAATCGTTCCAGCCCTCGTCCTACGACAGCACCTACAGCTACACCGGCCAGGCATTCGACCCAGTGCGCGGCAAGCAATGGGAGGCTGGGGTGAAGTACCAGCCCGCCAGTTTCGATGGTCTGTTCACGCTGGCCGCCTACGACCTTCGGCAGAAGGACGTGGCAGTACCGGACACGGATAACGGCTCTGTCTGCGGGCCGACCGGCACCACTGCATGCCGTATCGGCGATGGCGAAACACGCGTGCGCGGCATCGAGCTGGAAGCGCGGGTGACGCCGGTGGAAGGCTTCAGCGTCATCGGCGCGGCCTCGCGCATGGACTCGGAGTACGTGCGCAGCAACAACAGCTACGAAGGCAAGGATGTGGAGATGGTGCCGGACTGGATGGGCTCGTTGTGGGGGGATTACACCTTCCAGTCGGGCGCGTTCGAGGGCTTCAGCATCGCCACCGGCCTGCGCTACAACGGTGAAACCCATGGCGTGGGTACTGCGCGCGGTGGTGCGACCTTGCCGATCCTGATCCCCTCCTATACGCAGTGGGATGCGGCAATCCGCTTCGATCTCTCGCGGGTCACGCAGGCCAATGTGCTGTTGTCGTTGAACCTCAGCAACATCGCCGACAAGCGCTTTGTCACCACCTGCACCGGCATCTCGTCGTGCTGGTACGGCAGCGGTCGCACGGTCACCGCCAACGCGCGCTGGACCTGGTGATGGCAGCGCGCCGCCCCGCGTGATGCCTGCGCGGGGCGGCGGTTCACGAGAGGGATGATTTGCCCATGACGTACTTGTTTGCCCTGCTGGCTACGCTTTGCGGCTGTGCCAGCGCCTGGCTGTTCTATATCGCTTCGCCCCAGCAGCAATGGCGCGTGGCGGGCGCATGGCCTACGCGCCATCGGCTGCTGCCGGGAGCGGCACTGGCGGCGCTGTCGCTGTTGGCGATGTGGCAATTGCTGGCGCCGCTGGAGGCGGTGTTCGCCTGGAGCATCCTGTTGATGATGGTATGGACGGTGGCGCCGTTTCTCGGCGCCTGGCGCGCACGCTCACGTGTGTCCCGCTCGGCAGCGGAGCAAGGCCGATGAGTACGCAGCGGCAGCGGCTGGAAAGCCGCCACTGGTTTGGCAAGACCATGGCCGGGGTAGTGCTCGGCTATGCCTTGTCGGTGGCATTGAGCGGCGTGCTGGCCTTGCTGACACCAGGGGGCTTTGCCGGTGAAGGCAAGATCCAGTTCAACATGTGGATGATCGCCCCGTTGTGGGCGGGCGTGCTGGGCTTCGTGTATCTGTTCCGCGACAGCCGCCGTGCGTGGTTGTGGCTAAGTCTGGCGACGGTGCTGGCCTTTGCCGTGTTGGGGTTGTTGAAGGCGTGGAAGGGCTGAACCGGCATGAAGATCTCCAGCGACATCATCAAGGTCTACAAGGACGTGCATATCTGGGTGGGCATCATCTGCGGGTTGATGTTGTTCATCGCGTTCTATGCCGGCGCGATCACCATGTTCGAGAAGCCGCTGGAACGTTGGGCGACGCCGCCTTCGGCCTTGGCCCCGCCGCCGCCATTGGAAGATGCGCAGACCTTGCTGGCGGCGGTATTGGCCGAGCATCCGCAGGCTGCCAAGCGCTACGCCATCGTCGTCACGCCTACGCCTGACCAGCCGGCGCGGGTGATCTGGGCCGAGCGCGGCAAGGGCCCACGTCAGTTCACCGAGTACGGTGCCAGCTTTGGCGCCGATGGCAGCCTGCAGACCGAGAAGTTGCGCAAGGCCAAGGCCGCGCAGCTGGTGGATCGCATGCACCAGTTTGTTGGCCTGCCGCTGCCCGATGGCGTTGCGCGCTACATCATGGGCGCGGTGGCGCTGGCGTATTCGGTGGCGCTGTTGTCGGGGCTGATCGTACTGCTGCCAACACTCACCAAGGACATGTTCGCGCTGCGCATCGGCAAGAACATCAAGCGCATGTGGCTGGATGCACACAACGCGCTGGGTTTGTTCAGCCTGCCGTTCCATCTGGTGATCGCGCTCACCAGCGTGGGCTTTGCACTGCATACACCGTTCTATGCCAGCCAGGCCAAACTGCTTTACGGCGGCCAGATCAACTGGGGCGAACACGAGGCGCCGCCCACCGGCACCACGCCGCTTCCCGCGCACGTGCTGCTGGAACGCACCCAGGCGCAGCTGCCGGGCTTCGAGGTTTACAGCTTCGGCTTCCAGCAGAATCGTGAAGGCCAGATGGAGGCCAGCGTGACCGGCCTGGACGTGCGCCACGGTGCACGCGGGCGCACGGTGATGCAGACCCATCTGGACCCCTATAGCGGCACCGTGGATACCCACGATCTGCCGGGGCGCATGGATGGATGGGGCGAGGCGGTCAACGCCTTCTTCGCACTGCACTTCGGCAGTTTCGGTGGCAATCCGGTGCGCTGGCTGTACGTGTTGATGGGCTTGGCCGGCGCGGCGTTGTTCTATACCGGCAACCTGCTGTGGATCGAGTCGCGGCGGAAGAAGCAACGTGGTGCTGAAAGCGTGCAGCAGAAGCGCTCGGCGTGGGTATTGGGTTGCCTGACCACGGGCATCAGCCTGGGCAGCGTTGCTGGCATCTCGGCCACCATCGCCGCGGCCAAGTGGTTGCCCGCACGCGTGGAGGATCTTGAGCTGTGGCACCAGGCCATTTACTACGCGGTGTTTTTCGCCTCGATTGGTTGGGCTTTTGCGCGTGGTGCGGCGCGAAGTGCAGTGGAGCTACTGTGGCTGGCTGCCTTGGTGACCGTGGCCATTCCGCTGTCCAGTCTGGCGGGGGCGTTCGGCATTGCCGGCGCCTGGAGCCACACAGGCAGCTGGCCTGTGGACCTGACCGCATTGTTGGCGGTGCCGGTGATGCTCTACGTCGCCCATCGCAGCCAGTTACGCCTGCGCCAGGGACATAAGGACAGTGTGTGGGCGCAGTCCGGCCAGCAGCCCGCGTGAGCCAGCTTCCCGGTAGTGCCGAGCCATGCTCGGCACAAATCCTGGCGGTGTGATGGCGGTTGTAGCGGCGTCAGCCGCGAAGCCGTCAATGCTGGAACAAGCGATATGTTCGCGATCTGATCGTCCAACGGCTTCGCTGTTGAAACCGCTGCTACCGTGGCGGATGGTTCACGGGTAACGCCCCTGCCGCGCATGGCGCGGCACTACCTGCCTACTTTGCGTGGCGCTTCATCAGTTCGAGCAGCAGCTCGGCTTCCTGCGCACGCTTGGCCGGGTCTTTCTCCGCGACTACGTGATCGCTCAGGTGCCCGGCCATCACTTCCATCATCAGCCCGTGCATCGCGCCCTTGGCGGCGGCGATCTGCACCAGCACGGCGTCGCAGTCGTCGCCGCTTTCCAGCGCCTGTTCCAGGGCGGCTACCTGCCCGGCGATGCGTCGCACCCGGATCAGCAGCTTTTTCTTGTCGCGTTGGATATGTGCCATGGTCGGCATCATATACCCCGTGGGGGTATAGAATCACCCCGCCCATCCCGATCATCAACGCGTAGCCCCGCATGCAACTAGACGCACTTGCCCAGTCCCGCCGTCATGGCCATGCCTTCAGCGAAGGTAACCCGATGGCAGAAAAGAACACCCGACGCGCGATGGCGCTGACCGTTGTGATGATGGTGGTGGAGATCGCCGGCGGCTGGTGGTTCAACTCGATGGCGGTGCTTGCCGATGGCTGGCATATGAGTTCGCATGCCTTGGCACTGGGCTTGGCAGCGTTCGCCTACGCCTGTGCACGACGCTATCGCGACGATGCGCGCTTTGCCTTCGGCACCTGGAAGATCGAGATACTGGCTGGTTTCACCAGCGCGATCCTGTTGCTGGGCGTGGCGGCGATCATGGCGTTCGAATCGATCGTGCGCGTATTCAAGCCCAGCCCGATCCACTATGAACAGGCAATCGCGATTGCCGTCGTCGGGCTGGCGGTGAACCTGCTGTGCGCTTGGTGGTTGCGCGATCAACATGATCACCACCATCACGGACATGATCATGGCCATCACCACGGGCACCATGACCATGCCCACGACGACCACCACCATCACCATGATCTGAACCAGCGTTCGGCCTACCTGCATGTGCTGGCTGATGCGGCGACCTCGGTATTGGCGATCATCGCCCTGCTCGGCGGTCTGTACTTCGGTGCTTCATGGCTGGACCCGGTGATGGGCATCGTCGGCGCAGTGCTGGTTTCGCTATGGGCCTGGGGCTTGATCCGGCAGACCAGTGGCGTGTTGCTGGATGCGCAGATGGACGCGCCGGTCGTGGCCGAGATCCGCGACGCGGTAGAGCAGGGCGAGGCGCCGGCGCGGATCAGTGACCTGCACGTCTGGCAGGTCGGACGTGGCCGCTATGCCTGTGCGATGGAAGTGGTGACCGAATCGCCTGTCGATCCGGAGCTGTTCCACCGCGCGTTGGCCATCCACGAAGAGATCGTGCACGTGACGGTGGAAGTGCGCAGCGCAGCATCGCTGTAGTGCCGAGCGATGCTCGGCAGGGGCTCCACCCACAACCTATCAGCGATTGTAGGAGCGGCGTCAGCGCGGAGCCGCCCGGCCATCAGATCGCGAACATATCGGTTGGTTCAGCATTGCCAGCTTTGCGGCTGACGCCGCTCCTACAACCGGTGCACCGGTAAAGCCCCTGCCGAGCATGGCTCGACACTACAGGTGCACGCACGCGGATTGCTAGATCACCCGCAGGGTGATCGCCTTCAACACCGCGCGGGTGCGATCACGGGTGTCCAGTTTGTCCAGGATTGCCGAGACATAGTTCTTCACCGTGCCTTCGGCCAGGAACAGGCTGCCGGCAATCTCGCGGTTGCTGTAGCCGCCGGCCATCAGGCGCAGCACCGCAATCTCCTTCTGGCTGAACAATTCCTTGGGCGCATCGTCGGCGTGGTAGCGATAGCGCTGGCGCACCGCATCGGTACTGACCGGTTGCAGCAGGGTCTGCCCGGCGATGGTGCGCACGATGGCGTCGTGCAGGTCTTCCGGTGCGGCATCTTTCAGCAGGAAGCCCTGTGCGCCGGCCTCGGTGGCACGCAGCAACAGGTCGCTTTCGTCAAAGGTGGTCAGGAACACGCAGGGTGTCTGGTCGCCGTTGGCGCGCAGCGTCTTCAAGGCCTGGATGCCATCCATGCCCGGCATGCGGATATCCGACAGGATCAGTTGCACCGGCTGCTGGGGCAACCGGCTGAGCAGGCTCTCGCCGCTGTCCGCCTCGAACACGATGGTTACGCCAAGCTGCTGCAACAGGGCGCGCAGGCCGGCGCGGATCAGGGCTTGGTCATCGACCAGGGCGATACGGGGGGAGGCTGTCATGCCGGCAATTCCACACGAATCTGCAGGGCACCGGAAGCAGCGCGTTGCAGTTGCAGGCTGCCGCCCTGTTCGGCCACACGCTCGCGCATGCCGGTCAGGCCATTGCCGGCACGGGGTTCGCCGCGCAGCTGGCCGTCATCTTCCATGGTCAGTAGCAGCTTGCCACCACGGCTTTGCAGCTGGACGCTAAGCACTTTGGCGTCGCTGTGACGCGCGCTGTTGGTCAGTGCTTCCTGCACGCAACGCAGCACGATCTCGGCTTTGCCGGTATCGCTGATATGCACCTCATTCGCACGCTGCAGCTGCAGCCTTGGGCGTGGCAACGGCGCCGCCAGTGCGTGCAACGCGGTATCCATGTCGAGCTGGCCGCTATCGCGCAGGCTCTGCACCACCGCACGGATATCGCCCAGCAACTCGGCCGACAACTGTTCGCACAGTGCAAGTTCGGCCGGCGCATCGGCACGCCCGGCCAGTGCCCGCAGTTGCAGGCGCAATGCAGTGAGTTTGTGACCGGCCACATCGTGCAGGTCGCGCGACAACCGCAGCCGTTCCATGTCGCGCGAGCTTTCGGCCAGCAGGGCACGGGTTGCCAGTAGATCAGCATTGACCAGCGCCAGGCGGTCGCGTGCCTGCTCGGCGCTACGCGCATAGTGCGTGGTGAGCATGGCGAAGGCCTGGAAGCCGGCGAAGATCAGCACCACCAGGGCGGGATGCTCATGCACCCCGCGCAGTACCAGATACATGGCCAGGTTGACCGCCAGCATGATCGGCAACGCCAAGCGGGGTGGCCAGCTGGTGGCCACCTGGGCTGCCAGCATCACCAGCAGGGCGGGCGCCACGCCGCTGATGGGCGCCAGCCGTATCAGGCTCAATGCAGCGACAGTTTCGATCAACAGCAAGGCGCTGCGGTGCCATGACGGACGGTCGTCGAGCGTGGCGGCCAGGAACGCCAGCAGAAAAGCCGCCGCGCAGCCCCAACGCCAGATTGCCAACGCGTCGGACCCGAAGCGCAGGGTAGCGGCCACCGCCAACCAGGTGAGCAGGCCGGCGAAGTTCAGGGGGTGCAGGAGGCCGCGCCAACGCGGTGAGCTGAGTGCTTGCATGCACGCATGCTGGTGGGGGCGGCGGGCCAGGACAAGAGGGCCAATGCAGAAAGTGACTTCCGGCAGGGTCGATCAATGACCGGCGCAACTGCCGCCACCAAGCCAGGCGCCGCAGGCTATGCACAGGCCACGGCATCCCGCCGGCGGCCACCGCAGAGAACAGCGTCATGCCCGGATACTCCCTGATTGTTGCCTTGCATGTGCTGGCCGGCGTGGTGTCGCTGATCAGCTTCTGGTCGGCGGCGCTGATGAAGAAGGGGTCGCCGCGGCATCGTGCGGTGGGCAAGGTCTACCTGGTGGCGATGGCCAGCATCGTGGTCAGCTCGGTGCCGATCACGATCCAGTTCGCCTTCTTCCGCCAGCAGCCGTTGACGGCCTTGTTCCTGGCCTACCTGATGGCGATCACCGGTAACGCCACCTGGTTGGCCTGGCGCGCGGTCACCGACAAGCGTGACTGGAAGAACCTGGTGACGCGCCCGGGGTGGCATCTGGCGTTGTGGCCGATGGTGGTGCTCGCGCTGGCGGTGGTGGCCACTGGCGTACAGCACCGGCAGGTGTTGTTCTTCGGCTTCTCGGCGATCGGGTTGTGGGCCGGCTGGCGCATGCTGAAGTTTGCACGGCGTGGCCCGGCGCGGCCGGACTGGGCCTTCCGCCAGCACTACCAGTCGATGCTGGGTGCCGGTATTGCCACCCATGTGGCTTTCCTGGGTATCGGCATGCGCCCGGTGTGGCAGTGGCTGCTCAGCCACACCACGGTGCCGGCGCTGCTGATCGAGCTGTTCCCGTGGGCGGCGCCGCTGGTGGTGGCGCTGATTGCCGCGGCCTGGTTGAACCGCAAATACGGTGGCCGACGGGTGGCCAAGGTGGCTCCGGCCAAGGCCCAGTGAGTTGCAGGCGTGGTGTTTGAGAGCCCCCGGGTGCGCTTCGCTTAGCCGGGCTACGGGGACCGGCGGCTACCTGGTGCCTGCATGAAGAAGCCGCCCTTGGGCGGCTTCTTCTTACTGCGGGGATGCGGGCTGGCTTAGACGTCGCCGCCGTCTGCCCAGCCTTCGCCGGTGCCGCGTTGGAACACGGTATCGGTGCCCTGCACCTCGCCCGCCGGCAGGTGCTCGCTTGCGGCCAGGCGTGCGTAGATCGGGGTGAAGTCCGGTTCGGTCGCCGCCATCAGCTGCTCGAAGCCGTCGATGACGAAGTAGCTCTTCTGGAAGGTGTCGATGCGGTAGCGGGTACGCATGATCCGCTCCAGGTCGAAGCCAATGCGGTTGGGTGCCGCCGATTCCAGCGAGTACAGCGATTCGCCCTTGGACGAGACGATGCCGGCACCGTAGATGCGCAGGCCCTCGGCGGTGTTGATCAGGCCGAATTCCACCGTGTACCAGTACAGGCGGGTCAGGTTCTGCAGTGCTTCCGGGCCGATGGCATGCGCCTTGACCCCGCCACGGCCATAGGCGGCCATGTAGTCGGCAAATACTGGGTTCATCAGCAGCGGCACGTGGCCGAACAGGTCGTGGAACAGGTCAGGTTCGGCGATGTAGTCGATCTGATCGGGGCGACGGATCCACCAGGTCACCGGGAAGCGGCGGTTGGCCAGGTGATCGAAGAAATCGAGCTCGGGCAACAGGCCTTCCACGCCCACCAGCGTCCAACCGGTGGCTGCGCCCAGTACTTCATTGAGCTGGTCGAAGCGCGGAATCATGTGTTCGCTCATGCCCATCTCGTCCTGCGCATCGAGGAATTCCTGGCAGGCGCGGCCGACCAGCAGTTCGCGCTGGCGCTGGTACAGCGTGCTCCAGGTGGCGTGGTCGTCGGCGCTGTAGTTGTCCCACGGCTGCTCCACCACGGCGGTGGTATAGACCGGCACGTAACCCTTGTCGGTCTGTTGGTGTTCGACGCGGCGCGGGTTGACTTCCATGACGGCAGCTCCTGAAGGGAATAGGTAACCGCATGGTAGGAAGCCTGCCGCGCAACAGGCTTGCGTAATTGCCTGCCGGATGCGTTATGACGCAATATTGTTGCGTCCATTCAATGCTGCGGAGCAACAAAGATGGCTTCGGTGAACCTTGACCGCACGGATCTGCGGCTTCTTGTCGAAATACAGCAGCATGGCCGCGCCACCAATGCGGAACTGGCCGCGCGGGTCAACCTGTCGGCATCGGCCTGCCTGCGGCGCGTGCAGCGGCTGGAAGCGGAGGGCGTGATTGCCGGTTATGGCGCACGCCTGGAGCCGCGCGCGATCGGGCTGGGTTTGCAGGCGTTTGTACGCGTGCAGCTGTCCAAGCACGGGCAGGCGGCGATCGATCATTTCGTGCAGGCGGTGCAGCTATGGGATGAAGTGGTGGCCTGCCATGCGCTCACCGGCGACATGGATTACCTGCTGCAGGTCTATGTGCGCGATTTGGACCACTTCTCCGAGTTCCTGTTGGACAAGCTGCTCAATGCGGCCGGCGTGGCCGACGTCAATTCCAGCTTCGTGCTGCGCACGGTCAAGGAGTTCCGCGCGCTGCCGCTGTCGCAGCTGGGGCGGTAAGGGCTCTTCCTTCTCCCTGCGGGAGAAGGTGCGCCGCAGGGGCGGAAGAGGGTAAGCGGCGAAGCCCAATGGAATCCGAAGTAATCCGCTTTACCCGTACCCTCACTCCAACCCCCGCTCCGCGCCCCGGCCCTCGCGCTGGCGCGAGGGCGCTCGTGAGGCAGCGAACCAATGGTTCGCAAGCTGCCTCTCTCACCCCGTCAGGAGAGGGGCTGCAAGCTCAACGCGCTGGCGCGTTGCAGTTCTTCTCGACACCGCGCAGCTTCTCGATGCGGCTGCGGCTGTCCTGGCAGCGCTGGTAGGCGTCGGCCTGGGTAGCGGCGGCACGTGCATCGGCGTTGCGCGCGCTGGCGGCATGCGCCTGTTGCAGGCGTGCCACGCCCGCGCGGATCTGCGGCATGGCTGCCATCGCCGCCTTCTCACCTTCCAGGATCGCGCGACCACGCTGCTCGAAATCGGCCGCGCCGATATCCAGCACTGCCGGGCGGATCACCACGTCGGCGCGTGCCAGTTCCTGCTGGCCCAAGCGCTGGCCCATGATGGTGATGGACTGATTCACCGCGCCCAGCAGCCCGGTCGGGCGCTGGCCGTTGGCGCGGCTGGAGATATCCACTGCGATCACGAATTCGGCGCCCAACTGCTTGGCCGCGTCCACCGGCACCGGGCTGACCACGCCGCCGTCGACAAAACTCTTGCCACCGATGATCACCGGCTCGAACACGCCGGGAATGGAGCTGGAAGCGCGCACCGCCTGGCCGACATTGCCGCGCACGAACACGGCGCGATCACCGGTTTCCAACTGCGTGGCCACGGCGGCGAATGGCTTCTTCAATTGCTCGGCCGGCTTGTTGCCGACCTGGGTGTTCACGTAGTCCTGCAGCTTCTGGCCCTGGATCAGACCGCCGGAGAACAGCCGGATGTCGCGGATGCTGGCTTCATCCAGCGCCACTGCCTTCTGCTGCATCTGGAAGGCATTCATGCCACTGGCATAGAGCGCACCAACCACACTGCCAGCGCTGGTACCGGAGACCACCACCGGCTCGAAACCGTTGGCTTCCAGCATCTTGATCACGCCGATATGAGCGAATCCCTTGGCCGCGCCACCGCCCAGCGCCACGCCGATCTTGACCGGCTTTACCGGGGTGGTCGGCTGCACCGCAGCCGGCGGCGTGGGTTTGGTGTTCTCGCCGCCACAGGCTGCCAGCAGGCCGAACAGGGACAGGGACAGCAGCAGGCGGGTGTGGCGCGCTTTCATGATGAACAGGGGGCGTTGGAAAGGGCGCCAGCATAGCGCTTTGCGCAGGGTGGGGGCGGCAACGGCCAAAGTCGGTTTAGCCGCGGCTGCGTTATGCCGCATGGCTCAGTTTGCGGGCAGGTCTACGGTCACCGTGGGCCCCAGGGCGATCAGCAGATTGCCCACCACGATCAGCAACCAGAACAGGCCGCCGAGTACCAGCCAGAACCAGTTGGCCACGGTGAGGCGGCGGTTCTGCAGGGCCTGCGGATCGCCGCAAGCCAGGTTGGCCGCGCGCTGTGCGCGGACCAAGGCCATGATCTGGCCGGCCAACGGCAGCAGGATCAGGACGAAGGACAGGTTGGCGGACAGCATGGTTTCGGGGATGCGGCTGATCACGCGCATCAGGATGACCGACACCACGTAGAGCGTGGCCCAGGCGCCTGGCGACCAGCGATAGTTGCTGCGGTTGCGCTGCAGCCGGTAGTCGATCTCACGGTTGAGGCTATGTGCGAAGAAGATGGCGAAGATCGCGCGGGGCACCGGCCACAGGCTGAGCTTCTTGTCGATCTTGTGCCGCTTCCAGTGATTCCAGAACCAGTACAGCGAGTACATGCCCAGCGTGGCGATGGACAGCAGCACGACCTTGGTGATGGAGACCACGTAGAACGGTGGCAGCTGTTGCACCGGGATGGCAGGCGTGAGTTCAGCCTGTGGTGGCGCGTAGACGTTGCCTTCCGAAAGCTCTGATCCGTTGACCGACATGGTTCCTTCCCTGGAAACAGATGCCGCAGTATGGGGTGGGCGCAGGTTGCGGGCAATTGTCCAGCGGGGCGGGACGTGCTTTGGGAATTCCGTGTGGGGGAAGCAGAGGCAGAGGCAAAGAAAGGCGGAAGCAAAGGCGAAAGACTGGAGCGATTCCCGCCTGCGCGGGAATGACGAGCCTTGAGTCAAAGGCCAGAAGCCAAACGTCAAACGTCAAACGTCAAACCAAAGGACGCAGCCCACGCGTGGGCTGCGCCTGCATCACTCAGAAATTATTGTCGCCATCCAGGATCCGGCCCAGCCCGCCCAGCACCGAGCCTTCGCCACGGCTCTGGCCGCCACCCTGCGGGGCGGCGGCATACATGCGGCCAGCCAAGCGTGAGAACGGCAACGATTGCAGCCATACCTTGCCCGGCCCGGTAAGCGTTGCCAGGAACACGCCTTCGCCGCCGAAGAACATGCTCTTGAGCCCAGCCACGCGACGCACGTCCATGTCTACGCCGGCGTGGTAGGCGACCACGCAGCCGGTATCCACGTCGATGCGCTCGCCCGGTGCCAGGTCGCGCTCCACCACACAGCCGCCAGCATGGACGAAGACCCAACCGTCGCCTTCGAGCTTTTGCATGATGAAACCTTCGCCACCAAACAGGCCGGTCATCACCTTGCGCTGGAAGTGCACACCCACCTGCACGCCGCGCGCGCCGGCCAGGAAGCTGTCCTTCTGGCAGATCAGCTTGCCGCCGTGCTGGTCCAGCTTCATTGGCAGCACCGTGCCAGGGTAGGGGGCGGCAAAGGCTACCTTTGCCTTGCCATGGCCGGTTTGGGTGTAGACCGTGGCGAACAGGCTTTCACCGGTGATGACGCGCTTGCCGGCGCTGAGCAGTTTGTCCATGAAGCCGCCACCCTGGCCCTCATGACGGCCGTCACCGAAGACGGTGTCCATCTGCACCGAGGAATCCTTGAACATCAAGGCACCGGCTTCGGCAATGGCGCTTTCGCCAGGATCCAGTTCGATTTCCACGAACTGCATCTCATGCCCGACGATGCGGAAATCGATATCGTCGGCACGGTTGCGGCTGCCACCCACCGGCGGGGGCATTGGCGGCGGGGCAGCCTGGCCACCGAAATCTGCGATCTCGGTCACGGCCTGCCAGCCCTGCATGCCTTCGCGCCAGGCCAGTGCCTGGCGGCTGCCCTGCGCAAAGCGGCGCGCGGCCTCGTCATCCAGGGGGCCGACGCGGTCGGACTGGCCGGGGATATGGAAATACCATTGGGTCATGGCGGTAGGCCTGGGCGTGAAGGAAGGCCCAGTCTATGCGGGGAGAACGGCTTCACACCCCTGACAGGCGTCATGCCGCTGAATACCTGAACGATTGCGATACGAATGTTGTACTGCAACAATTCCGTGCTAGGCGCAGTTCCCCATTCCTCCTCAACAGGCCCTTCTCCGCCATGTCCCCGACCCGTACCGCCCGCTGCCGCTTGCCGGCAGCGCATCCGCTGTTTGTCGCCGTTCTTGCCGTATTGCCGCTTTCGGCAGCCGCCCAGGACGCAGCGCCGGCCTCCAAGGAAGCCGTCGCCCTCGATACGCTGCAGGTCACCGCGCAGCGCCGTGTGGAAAACGCCAAGGACGTGCCGGTTTCGATCACCGCCATCCAGGGCGAGAAGCTGGACGTGATCGGTTCGGCTGGCGATGACATTCGCTTCCTGTCTGCACGCGTACCCAGCCTCAACATCGAGTCGTCCTACGGTCGTGCCTTCCCGCGCTTCTATATCCGCGGCTTGGGCAACACCGATTTCGATCTCAATGCGTCGCAGCCGGTGTCGCTTGTATATGACGACGTGGTCCAGGAAAGCCCGCTGCTGAAGGGTTTCCCGCTGTTCGATCTGGCCGGCGTGGAAGTGCTGCGTGGCCCGCAGGGCACGCTGTTCGGACGTAATACTCCGGCCGGTGTGGTCAAGTTCGACTCTGCGCGTCCGTCGCAGGATGCCGATGGCTACCTCAAGGTGGGTTACGGCAGCTACAACACCTGGAATACCCAGGGTGCCTATGGCGGTCCGCTGACCGACCGTTGGTCCGCACGCGTGTCCGCGCTCTACCAGCGCCGCGACGATTACGTCGACAACACCCTTGCCAATGCGCCGAATGATGGCTTTGAAGGCTATGACGAAGCTGCCGCGCGCGTGCAGTTCCTGTACGAAGGCGATGCTTTCGAAGGCTTGTTCAATCTGCACAAGCGCAAGCTCAACGGCACCGCGCGTCTGTTCCGCGCCAACATCCTGCAGCCGGGCAGCAACAAGCTGGTGGATGGCTTTGACCGCGATGACGTATCCGTTGATGGCGTGAACTTCTCCGAGCTGGAGACCTGGGGCGGCAGTGCACGCCTGAAGTGGGATCTGGGCAAGGTCACGCTGTATTCGATCAGCGGTTATGAAACGGCCAAGTCGCAGAACCGTGGCGATATCGATGGTGGCTATGGTGCGGCGTTCCTGCCGTCTTCGGGCCCGGGCCTGATTCCGTTCGCTTCCGAGTCGATGGACGGTCTGCCGGATCATCGCCAGATCACCCAGGAGTTCCGCGTCGAATCCAACGAGTGGGGCCGTTTTGACTGGCAGGCCGGTGTGTTCTATTTCGATGAAGACGTCACCATCGACAGCTTCAACTACGACTCCTTGACCCCGGGCAACCCGCAGACCGGCCACGCCGTGCAGAGCCAGCGCAACAAGGCCTGGGCAGTGTTTGCCTCCGGTGATTTCGATGTCACCGACAAGTTCAAGCTGCGTGGCGGCGTGCGTTATACGCAGGACAAGAAGGACTTCACCGCCAGCGTGTTGCAGGCCGTGCCGTTCGGCACCCCGGTCAGCGGCCCGTACATTGCCAGCACCGACGTGGACGACGTCAGCTGGGACCTGAGTGGCGTTTACCAGGTCACTGACAACGTCAACGTCTATGCCCGTGTAGCCAAGGGTTTCCGCGCGCCGTCGATCCAGGGCCGTCTGGCCTTTGGTGGTGTGTCGCAGGCGGACTCGGAGAAAGTGATTTCCTATGAGGCCGGCATCAAGGCCGATCTGTTCGATCGTCGTGCACGCCTGGGCTTCAACGTGTTCCGTTACAACGTTGATGGCCAGCAGTTGATCGCCGTGGGCGGCAGCAACAACACTGCCACCCTGCTTAACGCGGACAAGACCATCGGCCAAGGCGCGGAGCTCGACTTTGAAGCCTATCTGTCCGACAACCTGTTGCTGACCCTGGGTAGCAGCTACAACGACACCGAGATCAAGGACAGGGACCTGGCGGTGGCAATCTGTGGTGGCGGTTGCACCATTACCGACCCGACGACCATCATCGATGGCACGACCTATGCGCTGGTGAACGGCAACTCGTTGCCGCAGGCGCCGAAGTGGATCCACAACCTGACGCTGCGCGCGAGCTTCCCGCTCAGCGATGCCAGCGAGCTGTACGTGTACACCGATTGGGCTTACCGCAGCCCGGTGAATTTCTTCCTGTACGAATCGCCGGAGTTCCGCAGCCGTTCGTCGCTGGAGGGTGGCCTGCGCGTTGGCTACAACTGGTCTTATGGTCAGTACGACGTGGCCGTGTTTGGTCGCAACCTGACCAACCAGACCCGTGTGGTTGGTGCGATCGACTTCAACAACCTCACCGGCTTCCTCAACGAGCCGCGTACCTTTGGGGTGGAGTTCACCGCGAAGTTCTGATCGCGGCGTCAGGCGTGAACAGGAAGGGCGCGGATGTTCCGCGCCCTTCCTGTTTGAAGGCTACGCAGCGGTAGGAAAGTAATTCCTGTAGTGCCGAGCCATGCTCGCCGAAGGGCATTACCGGGAAAGCCTCTGCCGAGCATGGCTCGGCACTACCGTCCCCTCCCTTTACCGCAGGCAAGGGGAGGGCAGGGGAGGGGGTGGCTTTGGGGCTTCAAGCATCGCCAGTTTCGCGGCTGCCGCCGCTCCCACAGAATCGGGTCGCTTGGGTCTCGCTGCCGAGCATGGCTCGGCACTACGCAAGCTTGCTCAGCGCGCTTCCGGGATATCGGTGGTCAGCGCAGCGGTTTCCGCGGCGCAATCGCGTGGCAGCGGCTGATTGAGCGTGCGCACGTGGGCAAGCTCCTTGCGCGCCTTGGCCAGGTCGGCGGCAAATTCCGGGTTGTCATGCAGCCGTGCCACGGTTGCCGCGCCCATGAACTGGCCCTGCTGCACATCGCTATACCAATGCACGTTGCAGACGAGGCGGCTGTGGCCGTAGTTGCGGCCGCGTTCGATAAGCGCGGTGGCGTGCTCAGGATCGATTTCCGTCAGGATCAAGGCCCAGGCCCAGCCGATGGACGTGTGGCCGGACGGGTAGGAACCACTCTTGCGCAGGCCTTCCTCGTCGTCCGGGGTGCAGGTCGGCGCATTGTTGACCATGAACGGGCGCGGGCGCTGGTAGTGCGTCTTTGCGGCCTTGGTCGCGGCGCTGGCATCGATGCGGCTGCGCTCCAGCAGCTGGTACAGCACGGGCGTGGTCTGCGCGCTGACCGCAACGCCGAGCGCGCAGCTGAACTGGTTGGCGCCAGCCGGGAAGCTCAGGTCGGCATCGGTATGTGCCTGGGTGAAACGCGCGCTGCCACGCAAGGCCATCGCCTGCGCGGCGACCGCGTCATCCAGCTGTGCGGCCAGTGAGCCGGGTGCGGGCGGTGCCGGGCTCAGTGCAAGGCTGTCAGGGATGGCATCACCTTGCAGGTAGCCAACAGCGCGTTCAGGTGCCGCGGCTTTTCCATCCGTGATGTGGGTGCCAGTGGTGCTGCAGGCGCCCAGCAGGGCGGCCATTGCCAGGGCCAGAGCCTGGCGTGGAAGACGGGCGAATCGGGACATGCGTGTGTGACGGGGTCGATGGAACGGACCGGCATCATGTCACCGTTACGCGTGGCGTGCCGGGGGCAGAGGTCATGTTGCGTCGCCAGATTGACTTCCATCGGATGTGGAAGACTGTGACGGCACCGTCATGCGCGCTTCGCATTGTTCAGCCATTGCGGGCAGCGGCACCATTCAGCATTGGCGATGGTGCGTGCATCCCGCGCCGCAGCGGCACGGATGTGGGGGGCATCCAGCAGCGCCGCGGCAATCTCTTCAGGGGGAACACCAAGAGAGGAGATGTCGCATGACCATGAAGGGGAAGTGGCTTTGGGCAGGACTGGCACTGGCAGCGACCACCACGGCAGCCAACGCAGCTGACGTGGTGGGGGTGGCCTTCGTGCATGGCACCGGCAAGCAGACCAATGCGCTGGCCGACTATTGGCAACCGGAGATCGTCAACACCGTGCGTTCAGGCCTGCCCAACAGCGCCAACTACACGGTGATCAATTGTGATTTCACCCAGTACATGTGGAAGCCGGACGCGGCAGGCTGCCTGGCCGGCCAATTGACCAGCTTCATCAACAGCCGTGGCATCACCAAGTTGGTGGTGATCACCCATTCCAACGGCGGCAACGTGATGCGCTGGATCATGTCCAACCCGACCTGGGACAGCCGTTACCCGGCCATCATCACGCGCCTGCACAAGGTGAACGCGCTGGCACCGTCTTCGGCTGGCACGCCGCTGGCCGATGCAGTGATGAACGGCAACATGTTCGAACAGGCACTGGGTTGGTTGCTGGGCTACGAGAACGATGCGGTGCGCATGCAGCAGGTCAGCTGGATGGCCACCTATAACGCCAACAATCTGTACGGCACCGCCGGGCGGCCCGCCCTGCCCAAGCCATTCCGTGCGGTGGTGGGCACCGAGGTGGAATCCTCGCCGTTCGATTCGGACAGCTACTGCGGCGGCTATACGCAGAACGTGGGCCTGGAGGCCACGCAGAACTGGTTGGCCAGCTGTTCGGATGGCTTCCTCAACTGCAGCAGCCAGTCGGCGGCGGGCAGCGTCTGGTTCCGCGACGTCAGCCGCACCCGCGATGCAGAGCCGCTCAGCCATGCGCAGAGCCGACGCAACTGCTTCAGCCTGGACACCATCCTGCGCGCCGACGTGAACCTGTGAGGAGCCATGCAATGAACAAGCAAACAACGTTGATGGTTGCGCTGGCGCTGGCCTGCAGTGGCGCACCGGTACTCGCAGCCAAGGCCGCCGCCGTAGACCGCGTGGCGCCGGCGGTGGTGTCGGCACCGGTACCTGCCGGCGAGTTCGAGCACGCGCCGGTGCAGTTCGCCTGGGCCTTGAACCCGGCCGATGTGGTCAGCGCAGCGGAGCCGGAGGTGATGGAAAGCCGCAGCTCCTGGCGCATGGTCGAGGCCGCCGAGCTGCAAAGCGGCGTGGACGTGCCGGTGTCAGCACCGGGGGCGGTGATCCAGCTCAGCCCCGCGCGTGGCGCCAAGGCGCTGGATGTGCAATCGCTGCAGGTGCGCGAAGGCAGCGTGCCAGTGGCGGCGCGGCGCTTTGAACGTGCGGCGTTGAAGGACGCCGGCATGGCGGTGGCGCCGGGCACCGCCATGCTCAAGTTGCAGGACGCCAAGCCTGGCCGTTACCGGGTGCAGGCGGCCGAAGCGCGCGGCAGCTACGTGATGCAGGTGCTGGAACCGGATAGCCCGATGGTGCTGCGCGCACGCACCGATCGCAGCGTCACCCTGGCCGGAGGCCAACTGCGTGCGCAGGTGAACATGGATGGCGTGCAGTCCACCCGTGCCGAAGTGGCAGCGCGTCTGGCCGGCTCCAGCTTCACTGCCGAAGGCCTGTTGGTGGCACCGGATGGGCGCACCTGGACGGTGCCCATGCGCAGCGACAATGCCGGTGGCCTGGTCGCCGACGTGACGGTTCCGGCCGCTGGCAGCGACGTGCAGGGCCTGTGGGAGTTGCAGGTGTTCGCTGACCAGGGGGGGATCGCCCGCGATACCCGGCTGGCATTTGCGGTGGCCAAACCGACGGCACGCCTGGCCAGCGCCGTGCGGGCCACCAGCCTGTCCAACCTGCGCTTTCCCTTGCAGGTCGGGGCGCCGGGGCGCTACGAAGTGCGCACCACGCTGTTCGCCACCGGCACCGACGGCAAGCTCCGCGCGGTGGCGCAGGGGCATAGCGCGGCCTGGTTCGCCAAGCCCGGGCGCGGTGAGCTGGGCTTGAGCTTTGCCGACGTCAAGCTGCCGGCCGGCTATGCCGCGCCGTATGAACTGCGTGAGGTCGAACTGCACGACCAGACCCGCATGGCGCCGATCGAACGGCGTGCCCGCGCAGTGCGCTTCTGAGTGAAGGCAGCGGGGTCGGCAGGTGCCGGCCCCGTCTGCTCAGGCCGACAGCACGTGGGCCTGCAGGTGGCCGCCGTGCTCGGTGACATCGATGCTGCCGCCAAATACCTCCGACAGCGGCGCGGACTGCAGCAGGTCGGCGCGGGTGCCATCGGCGAAGATGCGCCCGCCCTTCATCAACACCACGCGGTTGATCTCCGGGATCACTTCCTCGATGTGGTGGGTGACCAGCACCAGGGTGATGCCCTGCTGGGCCAGGTGGCGCATGCTGTCGATCAGGTGGTGGCGCGAGATCAGGTCCAGGCCGGTGGAGGGTTCGTCCAGCAACAACGCCTTGGGCTGGTTGACCAGAGCGCGGGCGATCAGCACGCGGCGGGTTTCGCCGGCAGACAGCTCGGCATAGCTGCGGCCGAGCAGGGGCAGGGCGCGGGCCAGTTCCAGCGCATGCCGCGCGCGCTGGCGCATGGCATCGGTGACGTCGCGGTGCGCGGGCACCACGTAGCTGGCGAAGAAGCCGGATATCACTGCCTCTTCCACGCTCAGCCCGGGCATGTCCGACAGGTTGCTGGACAGATCGCCGGTGACGATGCCCAGCTGCGCCCGCAGCCGGTCCACTTGCCAGCGGGTCTGGCCCATCACCTTGACCGGCACATGGCCATCGGCCCGCGCCAAGGGGTAAAGCTCGCGCGTGATCAGCTTGATGAATGAGGATTTGCCGCAGCCATTGGGGCCGAGGATGGCGGTGTGCTGGCCCTGTTCGATGCGCAGGTCCAGTTCGTGCAGCACGCGCACCTGGCCGCGGATGACGCAGGCATGGTCCAGTTCGATCAGGGGGGCCGCAGCGGCGGCAGGGGCAATGGACATTCAGGTGGAGACGGCAGCTGAGGATTCGACCAACGGACCTTCCGCAGGTGGGTGAAGTTTGCGCCGACAGCCCCCATCATGTGTAGCACTTGTTTCATCTGGCACCGACTGCCTGGAGTTCCCGCAATGTCTGACGCACTGCTCGATTTCCTTACCGGTGGCGTTGCCGGCCTTGGCTGGTGGGGCATGCTGGTGGTGCTGTTGGTGTTCACCCAGCTCACCATCTTCGCGGTCACCTTGTACCTGCACCGCAGCCAGGCCCACCGCGGTGTCGACTTCCACCCGCTGGTGTCGCACTTCTTCCGCTTCTGGGTGTGGCTGACGACTTCGATGATCACCCGCGAGTGGGTGGCCATCCACCGCAAGCACCACGCCAAGGTAGAGAGCGAAGAGGACCCGCACAGCCCGGTGACCAAGGGCATCGGCAACGTGTTCTGGCGCGGCGTGGAGCTGTACCGCGAAGCGCGCACGCTGCGCGGCGATATCGAGCAGTACGGCCGTGGCGCGCCGGAAGACTGGATCGAGCGCAAGCTCTACACCCCGCACGCCAATCTGGGGCCGATCAGCCTGTTCGCGATCAACGCCGTGCTGTTCGGCCTGCCAGGTATTGCCCTGTGGGCGATCCAGATGGCGTGGATTCCATTCTGGGCAGCCGGCGTGGTCAACGGCCTGGGCCATTGGTGGGGCTATCGCAACTTCGAGTCGGCCGACACCTCCACCAACCTCACGCCGTGGGCGTTCTGGATCGGCGGCGAAGAACTGCACAACAACCATCATGCCTTCCCCAGCTCGGCGCGTTTCTCGATGCGACGCTGGGAGTTCGATATCGGCTGGCAGATGATCCGCGTGTTGCAGTTCCTGCGCCTGGCCAAGGTGATGCGGGTAGCACCGAGCATGGACATCCGCCCGAACATCGCCGTGCCCGATGCCGATACCCTGAAGGCGCTGCTATCGCATCGGTTCCAGGCGATGACCGATTATCAGCGCAACGTGTTCACTCCGGCCTTGAAGGAAGAGGCGGCGGCTGCCGGCGCCAAGCTGCGCAAGCTGCTGCCACGGCGCATGCGCAAGGGCCTGGTCAACGATGGTCGTTGGCTCAAGCCGGATTGCCGCGCGCAGCTCGATGCCTGGGTGCAGCAACGCCCGCGCATCCAGCTGCTGGTCGAACACCGTGCACGTTTGTCTGCATTGCTGGAAGCGCGCAGCCATGACGCCGCCGAGCGTCTGCGTCAGCTGCAGCAGTGGTGCCATGACGCCGAGGCCAGTGGCAGTGCCGCGTTGCAGGCGTATGCCGCCCGTTTGAAGGGCTATTCGCTCAGCGCCGCATGAAGACGATTCTCTTGTTCTGTCTGTTGGGTGCAGCCTTGCCGGTGGTCGCACAGGTGCAGGACACCAGCGAGTATCTGCAGCGCATGGACAGCGATGGCGATGGCCGTGTCAGCCCGGACGAATACCTGCAGTGGATGCTGTACGCCTTCGACAAGATGGACCGCAATGGCGATGGCGTACTGGAAGCCGCCGAGCAACCCGGTGGACGCGGCAAGCCGATCAGTCGTGACGAGCAGCGGCAGGTGATATTGGCCCGCTTCGCCCGCCAGGATGCCAACAGCGATGGCTACCTCAGCGCCCGCGAGCTGATGGCCCCGCCGCGCTGACCTGCACCGACAGCGCGTGTAGGAGCCGCGTAAGCCCCGAAGCCGCAAGTCCAATCGCAGCCAATAGCGCATTGCAACCGATACAGGCCCGCTATTGGCCACGATCTGCTTCACGGCTCACGCCGTTCCCACAAACGAAAACAAAGACCAGCGCCGTGAGGCACGCATGCCAGAACTTCCCGAAGTAGAAACCACCCGCCGCGGCCTGCAGCCACACCTGCAGGGGCAGCGCATCCACGGCGTTATCCTGCGCCGGCCGGACCTACGTTGGCCGATACCGGCCGAGATCGAGCAACTGCTGCCGGGCCAACGCATCGAAGCCATCCGTCGCCGTGCCAAGTACCTGTTGCTGGACACCGCACTGGGCAGCGCGGTGCTGCACCTGGGCATGTCCGGCAGCCTGCGCGTACTGCCCGGCGATACCCCGGTGCGCGCGCATGATCATGTGGATATCAGCCTGGAAGATGGTCGGCTACTGCGCTTCAACGACCCGCGTCGTTTTGGCAGCCTGTTGTGGCAACCGGCCGGTGAAACCCATGCGCTGTTGCGCGACCTGGGCCCTGAGCCATTGGACGCGGAGTTTGACGGCGATTACCTGTTCCAGCGCAGTCGCGGTCGCAAGGCGCCGATCAAAACCTTCCTGATGGACCAGGGCATCGTTGTCGGCGTGGGCAATATCTACGCGGCGGAAAGCCTGTTCATGGCCGGCATCAATCCGCTGCGCGAGGCCGGCAAGGTGTCACGGGCGCGCTACCAGCGACTGGCCGATGCGGTGAAGGAAATCCTGGGTCATGCGATCCAGCGTGGCGGCACAACCCTGCGTGATTTCATCAGCCCCGATGGTGCGCCCGGCTACTTCGAACAGGAGTTGCTGGTATATGGCCGCGAGGGTGAGACCTGCAAGCAATGCGGGCGCGCGCTGCGCTATGCCAGCATCGGGCAACGAGCGACGGTGTGGTGCGGGTATTGCCAGCGCTGAGCGCGGGAGCTGCAGGCTGAGGCCAAGTGCCCCCCTCCCCAGCCCGCCCCTTGGCTGCGCCAAAGGGAGGGGGGCAGCTCACGCGCCCGTTCAGATCGCGGGGGTTCCGCTTTTGCCCCCTCCCTTTGGCGCAGCCAAGGGGCGGGCTGGGGAGGGGTAAGCGCTTTTGCCTGCACCGCCCAGACATTGCGATGATCAGCATCCACTCCCTGACAGGCGATACGCATGCGATCTCCCTGGCTTTGCCTGTTGTTGCTGCCCACGCTCGCCGCCGCCGGCAATCCGCCGAAGCAGGAGCAAGTCGGCGAGTTGCAGACCGACCAACTGCAACTGCAGGTGACCTCTGCCTTCGGCGGTCGCGCGCTGTCGCTGCAGCGCAAGGGTGAGCCCAACTTCCTGCGTGTCGGTGCGGCAGTGAAGTCGCAACCGGATCCGGAAGTGAAGGCCGAAAGCGGCGACATCGCCTACCTCGGTCATGATGTCTGGGTCGGGCCGCAATCGCAGTGGTGGTCGCACCAGCAGATCAATCCCGAGCGTTTGGCAGCCAATGCCAATTGGCCGCCTGATCCCTGGTTGTCGCTTGCCTCGGCACAGTGGCTGCAGCGCGATGCCAACCAGCTGCGGTTGCAGGGCGCAGCCAGTCCGGTTACTGGCATGCAGTTGGAAAAGCGCTTCCGCCTCGATGCCGCGCATCCGGACACCGTGCATGTGCAGGTCAATGGCAGGAACATCCGCGACACGCCCGTCGCCTGGGACCTGTGGTTCAACACCCGCGTCCATCCCAACACCCGCGTGTTCGTGCCGGTCAGCAGCGCCGACGACATCCGTGTGGACGGTGCGCCAGATGCGTCGTTGCCCGACCACCAGTGGCAGGAGGGCATGCTGACGTTGCGTGCCGGCGATGCCAGCAGCGGCCCGCGCGGCAAATGGTTCGTGCAGCCGTCGGCTGGCTGGATGGCCGGCTTCAATGGTCGCCAGGTGCTGGTGATCCGTTTTGCGCATCAGCCCCGCAGCGCCATCCATCCGCAGCAGGGCCAGGTGGAGTTGTACCTGGATGCTGGCGGTATCGCCGAGGGCTTGCTGGAGATGGAAGTGCATGCACCGTACAAGACCCTGCAGCCCGGACAACAGATGCAGGCGGCCGAGCAGTGGACGCTGCTGGCCTGGGAGGGCGGCGATGATGCCAAGGCGCAGCGCGCATTCCTGTGCGCCCAGCAGTTGCAGGAAGCCTGCCAGTAGCGCGTAGCCCGGGTAAGCGCAGCGCACCCGGGGCTGCTGGCAGGGGGCGGTGGTTGCATTGTTGGGAAGGCCCCTGCCGAGCATGGCTGGGAACTACGCTCCCTCCCTTTCGCGAAGCGAAGGGGAGGGTTGGGGAGGGGTGAGCTTTACGGCTTCTGATGTAGCGGTAGCTCGCGGCTTACGCCGCTCCTGCAATGTCATGGATTGCGGGTGACGCCCCTGCCGAGCGTGTCTCGACACTACGGGCATTTGTAGAGCGCAGCCATGCTGCGCTGGGGCTTTACCGGGGAGGTCCCTGCCGAGCATGGCTCGACACCACGTGACAGCTGAAGCGGATGTTCATTCAGTGACTGGTTGAGGCTGTCGATTCACCTAAATCCGCCTACCATGCTGCGGTCCCCTCTCGGCCTGCCTTTCCATGCAACGACGCGACTTCCTGCGTAACGCCGCAGCCGCCCTGGCGGCCTTCGGGCTTCCCGCTTTCACCGCCTGCGCGGCCAGCAAGCCGGCCCAGCTGGGGCTGCGCCGCCTGGGCCAGCCGCAAGCCTTCGATTTCGCCACGCTCAAGGGCCAGGCTCACGCCTTGGCGCAGGCGCCGTACCAGAGTCACAAGCGCACTTTGCCGGGCGCGCTGGAAAAGCTGGACTGGGATCAGTACCAGTCCATCAGCTACCGCCAGGATCACGCCTTGTGGGCCGACCAGCCGGGCAAGTTCCAGGCCAAGTTCTTCCACTTGGGCCTGTACTTCCATTCGCCGGTGCGCATGTTCGACGTGGTCGATGGCAAGGCGCAGGAGCTGGCCTATGACGGTGCCGCCTTCAACTACGGCAAGAGCGGTATCCACGAGGGTGAACTGCCGGACGATCTTGGCTTTGCCGGCTTCCGCCTCAATACCCGCACCGATACCGATCGCGACTTCGCCGCCTTCCTTGGCGCCAGCTATTTCCGCGCGGTCGGCAAGGAAGGCCAGTACGGGCAATCGGCTCGCGGCCTGGCTATCGACACCGGCATGGGCCGACCCGAGGAATTCCCGGACTTCATCGCCTATTACTTGGAACAGCCGTCCGCCGACTCGGACACCCTGGTGGTCTACGGCCTGCTGGATTCGCCCAGTGTTGCCGGTGCCTATCGTTTCGCCATCACCAATGGCGACGTGCTGCTGATGGATATCGACAGTGCGCTGTACCCGCGCAAGGAAATCGAGCGGTTGGGCATCGCGCCCTGCACCAGCATGTACCAGGTTGGCGAGAACGACCGCCGCATGGATTGGGATTGGCGCCCGGAGATCCACGACACTGATGGCCTGTCGATGTGGAACGGTGCCGGCGAATGGATCTGGCGACCGCTGTGCAACCCGGCCAACCTGCGTTTCAACATGTTCGTTGACAACAATCCGCGTGGCTTCGGCTTGTTGCAGCGTGACCGCAACTTCGACCATTACCAGGACGACGGCGTGTTCTACGAGAAGCGCCCCTGCCTGTGGATTGAACCGAAGGGGCAGTGGGGCGAGGGCTCGGTGCAGTTGGTGGAGATCCCCACCGTCGATGAAACCTTCGACAACATCGTTGCCTTCTGGAACCCCAAGGCCAAGCCGCAGCCGGGTGAGGAATTGCTGGTCGGCTATCGCCTGTACTGGGGTGCCGAGCCGCCGGCCCGTCCGCCGCTGGCACATTGCGTGGCCAGCCGCACCGGCCTGGGCGGCATCATCGGCAAGAAGCGCGAATATTTCTCTTGGCGCTTTGCGGTGGATTTCGAAGGCGGCGAACTCGCCGGCCTGATCGACAAGGGCGACGTGGAAGCGGTGGTGGAAACCAGCCGCGGCCGCGTGGAAGTTGTCTCCGCACGCCCGTTGCGCGAGATCAAGGGCTACCGCGCGATGTTCGACCTGGTGCCACCGGAAGGCAGCACCGAGCAGATCGACGTGCGTCTGTACCTGCGCAGCGGCGGCAAGACCCTGACCGAAACCTGGTTGTACCAGTACAGCGTGCCGCCTGCTGGTGCGCCGGAGCGGACCTTGTACTGAGCGTAGGTGCCATGGGCTTCAAAGCCGGTGCTCGATGAGCACCGGCGCTGTTCAGTACTCACTTGGCAAGTCCAAGCATCCGTACCACTGCTGTAGATATGGTCAGGGCTTGTCAGTGGCTTCAGGAATACTCATCGCAGGCTTGCCTACTTCCACGGTGCCGCGGCGGATCTTCATCCAAGTTTCATCCTGCCACTTCTGGTAGAGATCCGGATCCCAGTACTTTTTGTCATACAAACGGTCGGCCTTGATTGTTCGCTGCATCCCGCCGTCGTTGTAGACGATGTCGACGTTATTCGACATCGAGCCTGTACGGCTGCCTGTCATCGCACGCAATCCACGTTCAAGTACTGCAGCGATACGTGGTTTGGACACCGCATCACCGTACTCGGCCGCCAACTGCTGGGCCTTGGCACGGGCGGCCTGCTGCTGTTCCAGTGGCAGGGCTGCCCAATACTGGTCCCTCAGCTCAACGAACAAGGGGTATCCGCGTTCGGCTGCGACATCCATCCAGGCAAATGCCATGACCCGATCTGCGGGACGTTCCACGCCAAACCAGTACATTTCGGCCAAATAACCCTGTGCGGGCTTGTCCGCATAGCGTGCGGCCAGCCGGAAGTTCTCCATCGCGGTGTCGACTTCACCGCGATGCAGTGCGTTCACTCCCCACTGTCGGTACATCATGTCCGGATGGCCGTCGAGGAATCCGGCATTGAGCAAGGGGCCGCTTTCCTGAGGCGGTGTTTCGGCCGCGACGGCGGGCAGAGAGAGTGGCAACAGCAACATGATGAATAGATACCGGGGCATGGTGGGCAGCATTCTTCCTTGGAGACCGACGCAGCCTAAGCGGGCATCGGGGCCAATGTAAATCTGTCTACAACGGCAACGGCGCCTGCATGGGATCAATCCGCCCCTCACCGCGGGTGATTTTCTTGAACTCCGCGCGGCTCACCGACACATAGCGGTCGTTGCCGCCAATCTCCACCTGCGGGCCGTCCTGCACCGCAAAACCGTTCTCGTCTACGCGCACGGTCATCGTCGCCTTCTTGCCACTGTGGCAGATGGTCTTGATCTCCTGCATTTCATCGGCCCAGGCCAGCAGGTACTGGCTGCCTTCGAACAGCTCGCCACGGAAGTCGGTACGCAGGCCGTAGCACAGCACCGGGATGCGCATCTGGTCCACGACTTCGGACAACTGCCACACCTGTGCCTTGCTCAGGAACTGGGCTTCGTCCACGAGTACGCAACCGAGCTTTCCGCTCGCGGCGATATCCTGCTTTATCAGGGCTTCCAGGTCGGTATCGCGCTCGAACGTGGTGGCCTCGGCCTGCAGGCCGATCCGCGAGGCGACCACGCCGGTGCCGGCACGGTGGTCCAGGTGCGGGGTCAACAACGCCACCCGCATGCCGCGCTCGCGATAGTTGTGCGCGGATTGCAGCAGCGTGGTGGTCTTGCCGGCGTTCATCGCCGAATAGTAGAAGTAGAGCTTGGCCATTGAATCAGGAACTGGGGAATGGGAACCAGGAACCAGTGAAAGCAACATCGGATCCCGAGGGGTGACAGAATACATGCCGCCCTGAAGCCCTGCCGTTACTGGTTCCTATCCCCCGGTTCCTGAATGCTCGATTCCCTCAATCCCCCCCAACGCGCTGCAGCCATGCATGCCGAAGGCCCCTTGCTGGTACTGGCAGGTGCCGGCAGCGGCAAGACCCGCGTGATTGTTGAAAAAATCGCCCACCTGATCTCGACGGGTCGCTATAGCGCCCGTCGCATTGCCGCGATCACCTTCACCAACAAGTCGGCCAAGGAAATGCGCGAGCGCGTGGCCAAGCGTCTGCGCGCCGAGGATGCGGCCGAGGTCACCATCTGTACCTTCCACGCCTTGGGCCTGAAGTTCCTGCAGATCGAACATGAACAGGTGGGACTGAGGCGGAATTTCTCCATCTTCGACGCCGATGACGCCGGTGCGCAGATCAAGGACCTGCTTGGTGGCAGCAATGCCAAGCCCGACGACATCGAGGACATGAAGAACCTCATCTCGCGGGCCAAGAACTCAGGCCTGTCGCCGGAGCAGGCGATGGCCGCGGCGCGCAGCAGCCGCGAGAAGAACGCGGCCATGGTCTACGAGCTATACCAGGCGCGTTTGACCTCGTTCAACGCGGTGGATTTCGATGACCTGATCCGCCTGCCGGTGCAGGTGCTGGAAGAGCACCCTGACATCGCCCTGGCGTGGCGCGAACGCATCGGTTACCTGTTGGTCGACGAGTGCCAGGACACCAACGACGCACAGTACCGCCTGCTCAAGCAATTGGCCGGCCCGCGCGGCAATTTCACCTGCGTGGGTGATGACGACCAGTCGATCTACGCCTGGCGTGGCGCCAACCCGGAAAACCTGCAGCGGATGGGCGAGGAATACCCGAACCTGCAGATCATCAAGCTGGAGCAGAACTACCGCTGTTCCAATCGCGTGCTGCGCGCGGCCAATGCGCTGATCGCGCACAACCCGCACGAACATCTGAAGACCCTGTGGTCCGACCAGGCCGACGGCGAGCGCATCCGCGTATGGGAATGCCGCAACAGCGAACACGAAGCAGAGAAGGTGGCAGCGGAAATCCACTTCCTCGCCACCAGCCGCAGGATCCCGTGGAGTGATTTCTGCATCCTGTTCCGCGGCAACTTCCAGTCGCGTCCGCTGGAAAAGGCGATGCAGCTGGTGGGTGTGCCGTATCACCTCAATGGCGGCACGGTGTTCCTGGAACGACAGGAAGTGAAGGACACCTTGGCGTGGCTGCGCTTGATCGTGAATCCGGACGACGACACTGCCTTCATGCGCGCGGTGCAATCGCCCAAGCGTGATGTCGGCGCCAGCACCCTGGCCAAGCTGGCCGAGCTGGCGTCCGAGAAAGATATTCCGATGGCGCACGCCGCCGAGAGCATGGGCGCGTTGGCCCAGCTCACGCCGCGTGCGGCCAATAGCCTGAGCAAGTTCACCGACATCCTGCGCGCGCTGCGGCTGGACATGCGGCAGATGAGCTCGGGCGATCTGGTACGGCGCGTGGCCAAGGATTCGGGCATGTTGGCCGAGCTGCGTCACGCGGCCAAGGACACGGCCGGCTACGAGCGCCGTGCCAACAATCTGGAAGAACTGGCGTCGTGGTTTGAGAGCGGCCCGCGTGGCGCCAGCGCCGCTGACATGGCCGCGCAGCTGGCGCTTATTTCCCGCAACGACAAGGATGATGGCGGTAACCAGGTGCGGATGATGACGCTGCACGCGTCCAAGGGCCTGGAGTTTCCGTATGTGTTCATCGTCGGCTGCGAGGATGGCGTGCTGCCGCACCAGGTCAGCCTGGACGAAGGCAATCTGCAGGAAGAGCGACGCCTGCTGTACGTGGGCATCACCCGCGCCAAGATCCAGCTGTGGATGAGTTTCAGCCGTTTGACCCGCAAGTTCGGCGAGCACATCCGGCTCAAGCCGAGCCGGTTCTTTGATGAGATCCCGGCGGGTGAGATCCAGCGCGATGGGGCCGATCCGGTAGCCGATGCCGCGCACAAGCAGGAGCGGGCGAAGGCGGGGTTGGCGGCGATTCAAGCGCTGTTTGATTGAGGTTTTGCGCCCTCCCCTTTGGCGCAGCCAAGGGGGAGGCTGGGGAAGGGGTAGCTTTGGCTCCAGGTTTTGCGTTTTGATTGGAACCCAGCACGAAAAGCGCCCCAGCCGGCTCCCGGCCTCCGGCCAGAGGAACGGCTGTAGTGCCGAGCCATGCTCGGCAGGGGCTTTACCGGCCAACATCAAATAGCACCCTTCCCCAGCCCTCCCCTTTGCCACGCAAAAGGAGGGGGCAGGAGCAAAACCGAGCCCCTTATGTCCCTGATCCAGACCGAACGGCTACAACTACGCCTGCTGCGTGATGACGACGGTGACGCCGCCGCGATGCTGCAGCTGCTCAATGAACCCGGCTTCCACCAGTACATTGGTGACCGTGGCGTGCGCACGCTGGCGCAGGCCCGCGACTATGTGCGCAATCACACGTTCGCCAGCTATGCCGCCCATGGCTTCGGCATGTATGCGGTTGAACGTCGCAGCGATGGCGCCTGGCTGGGGAATGCGGGCCTGGTGCGTCGCGATGGGCTGCCGTGTGCCGACGTGGGTTACGCCCTGCTGGGTGCTTACACCGGGCATGGCTACGCACGGGAGGCGGTGCAGGGCGTGCTCGATTACGCGCGCGATACGCTCGGCCTTGCTGAGCTACGTGCGGTGGTGTCACCCGGGAATACGCGTTCGACGGCGCTACTGGAAAAAATCGGCTTCCGCGCTGACGGCACCGTGGTGTTGCCAGGCAAGGACGAACAACTGCTGCTGTTCGTCAACACGCCGGGCTGAGTCGGATCAGCCGCGCACCTGGCGCCCAGCCGCGTAGCCCGGGTAAGCGCAGCGCACCTGGGGGCAAGGATCCCAGGGATCTCTGATTTTCCGCCAAAGGCCCGGGGGGCGCTGTGCTTACCCGGGCTACGGTCAGAACGCCTTCTGAACCGGCTCAGCCGCCCAGTTGCTCCTGCAACGCTGCCAGCTGTTCCTGCAGTGCTGCGACGGTCGCTTCCAGCTGCTGCACGCGCTCTTCCAATGCGCTGTTGTCGACCGTGGCGGCAGCCGCCGACGGGGCACGGTACTGTGCCGCCAGGGCTTCCACATCCACCGGCCCGCAGAGCAGGTGCATGAAGCGGTCTTCGCGCTGCCCGGAAGCGCGCGGCAGTTGCACCACCAGGCCGCGCTGCTGCATGCGTTCCAACTGGTGGCGCAGGTCGGCCGGGTCGGCGAACTTTGCCATGCGCTCGCTGCGGATGCTCAGTTCACCGGCGGTCTGCGGGCCGCGCAGCAGCAACAGGCCGAGCAGGGCGACCTGCTGGCGCGGCAGGTCCAGCTTGATCCCGGCCAGGTGCTCATAGCGCTCGGCACGCGAGGAAAAATGCTGGCGGGCCAGGCCAAGGGTCTCCAACTGGCGCAGTGCGTACTGGACCTTGCCGGCCTCCAGGTTCATTACCGGCTCGCGTGCAGTCTTCTGGTTGGCGGCGACCTGGGTGGCGTTGACCGTAAGCGGATAGGCGTCCGGCGTGGTGGCTTCCTTCTCGATCAGGCAGCCCAGTACGCGTGCCTGGTCGGCATCGAGGAGGGGGAAATCAGGGGTCTGGCTGTCGTCGGTCACGGTCCGGGCTCCGGTCTTGCAAGGGGGCGCAAGCATAGCCGAGGCTGGAAACCGGGGTCAGAGTCGGGAAACCGGGGTGAGCGGAAACCGGGGTCAGAGTCG
>NZ_DAMBEF010000034.1:0-37392 GCF_032061965.1 Stenotrophomonas sp.
CACCTGGCGCAGCGTGTTCCGCCAGCTGGTGGCCGCCAGCCTGCTGGAAGTGGACCCCGAGTCCCACGGCGGGCTGCGCCTGACCGATGCCAGCCGCGACGTGCTCAAAGGTCGCCGGCAGATGATGATGCGCCGGGAAAGCCCGGCCAGCCGTGAGCGCGAACGCGGCGGGCCACGCACCGGGCTTCCGGTGCAGGCGGAGGATCTGGCTCTGTTCAATGCCCTGCGCGGGCTGCGCGCAGAGCTGGCCCGTGAGCAGAACGTGCCGGCTTTCGTCATCTTCCATGACAGCACCCTGCGCAACATCGCCGAGCAGCGCCCGACCAGCATCGATGCACTGGGTCGCGTCGGCGGCATCGGCGGCAGCAAGCTAGGCCGCTACGGCGAGCGCCTGGTAGAGATCGTCCGCGAACAGGGCTGAAGCCGCCCTCCCTGTCAGTGCGCCCGCGACGTGCGCGCCAACAGCTCCAGGCCCTCCACCCTGCGCACATCCGGTGCTCCTGCCACCTGTACGCGCTGTATCACCGGCGCTGCCTTGGCGAGCTCAGCCAGCGCCGCCTGTGGCTGGGCAAGTTGCAACAGCGTTTCAGCCAGGGCCACACGCGCATTGGCGGTTTCCAGATGGTCGTCGCCATGCAGGGCAAACGCCCGCCCCACCACTTGCTGTCGCAGCGGCAGGGCCTTGTTCGGGAACCCGCGCCGCTCTTCCAGATCGGCGCTTGCAGCCAGCCACGCCGCCTGCATCATCGGGCCCACCTGGTCATGCAGTCGGTCCAGCAACGACTGCGCCTGGCTCAGCTCGTTCTGCCGGGTATGCCAGCTGCTGCGATACAGCCGCGCTTCCTGCAGCCCCGGGGCATCATCAGGCAAGGTCGCACTCAGCCCGCGCTCGGCGTGCAACAGCAACGTACCGGCTTCTTCCATGCGCCCAGCGCGCATGAGCATCCGCCCCATTCCCGCCTCCGCACGCAGCGTCGCCGGCGCTTCGGCACCCAGCTTGCGGCGGCGTATATCCAGTGCCTGCTGGTACATGCGCGCGGCATTGTCCTGATCGCCGCGCAGTTCATGCAGGGCCGCGTAGTTGAACAAGCCCATCGAATAACCAACCGAATCCTCGCCTTCGATTGCTTCGCTGAGCGCCATGCGTGCAACGAACTCGGCTTCGGCTGCCGGGTAGTTGCCCATGTCCACGTAAAGATCGGCCAGGGCATCGTGCTGGACCAGGACGAAGCTGTTGTCACTGCCATACAACTCCTGCACATGCTTCATCCCCGTCAACAGCAACGGCAACGCCTGCGCATAGTTGCCTTGCTCGCGGAACACTTGCGCCAGGCGCATTTCCGCCGCCAGCGCCATGCTCGTCCTGCGCCCATGCAGGCCCTCCAGCACCTTGCGGAACGCCTGCTCGGCCGCGGCATGACGGCCCCACCGCAGATACATCAGCCCTTGGTTGTAGCCGAGCTCATGCGACACGGCACCGCCATCGGTAACCGGCAGTTCGGCCAGCTTCGCCTGCGCCGACAAATACGCCGCCTCGGCCGCGTCGAAGTGCTGCTGATTGGTCAACGCCAAGGCTTTTGCGGTGAGCAGGCCCACCTCCACGTCAGCCGCAGGCCGGCGCCCCAACAGGCCGAGGCCACGCTCGGCCAAGGCTTCGCCCAAGGCACCATTGCCTTCGTTGGTCTTCAAGCGCGACAGGCTGGCCAACGCTGCCGCCGCGTCCGCAGGCCGATCAACGCCCGGTTGCATGAAGCCTTCGTAGGCACGTTGCAGCAACTGTTCGGCCTGCAGCGCTACGCCGGAATTCTGGTACGCCGTGCCCAGCACCATCTGCATTCTTGCCAGCTCCACCGGCGCGTCGCGCAAGTCGCGCTCCACCTGCAGGGCGGCCTTGTCGAGCAACTGGCGCGAACTCAGGTCTTCCTGGCCCCGTTCGGTCCGCAGGAAGGGGTCAGCCGTCTCGAACATACCCACCATGAAGTTGCTGATCTGGCGCGCGATCGCCGCCTCTTCCTGGGCTTGGCGCCGGTTCTGCAGCAGGCCAGTGACGAACACCAGCAGCAGCAACATCACCCCACTCACGGCGGCGACGCCCTGCCAATGACGTTGCAGTCCCTTGCCGAGGTAGTAGAGACGACCGCCTTCGCGCGCCAGCACCGGCTGGTGGTGCAGGTAACGTTTCAGCTCGGCAATCAACGCCTCTACCGAACGATAGCGCTCGCTCACATCCAGCGCGCAGGCGCGTTGCGCAATGGCATCCAGATCACCGTGCAGCCGTCGACGCCATGGCAAGGCGGCTGGCGCCTGCACACTAGGCACCTGCACCGGCGTTGTCACGTCCTGGGTCTCACGCACGCAGCCTCGCGTGGTCAACAGCTCAACCAGCATCACGCCCAAGCTGTAGACATCGCTGGCGGCCACCACCGGCTGGCCATGGATCAGCTCCGGACTGGCATAGGCCGGCGTGCAATAGCCTGCATCCTGCTTTTCGCGGCTTTCGTTGAGCAGGCGTGCCAATCCGAAATCCAGCAGGACAGGTTGTCCGTTCGGCAGCACCAGCACGTTGCGCGGCTTGAGGTCGCAATGCAACACCAACTGTTCGTGGGCCGACTGCACGATCGCGCAGATATCCAGGAACAACTGCAGTCGACGGTCCAGCCCCATCTCGTGGTCTGCGCACCAGCTGTCCAACGGCACGCCGTCGATGTATTCCATCACCAGATAGGGATGCCCATCGGGCGTGGTACCACCGTCGTACAGGCGGGCCACGTTGGGTAGTTGCAGGCCGGCGAGCACCTGACGCTCCACGCCAAGGCGCTCCACTTCACTGGCGCCGGGCATGCCATGCAGCAACTTGATCGCAACCGTGCGCTGGTACACACCATCAGCGCGCTCGGCCTTGAACACCGTGCCCATGCCGCCCTGCGCGATGCGCTCGGTCAGCCGCCACGGCCCCAACCGGTCACCCAAGCCGAACTCGGGCGCCAGCGCCCGCGCCAGCGCGGTATCCAGGCGATTGCTGACGCGGCTCAATCCCGCCGTCTGCGAACGCAACAGCTGCAGCACTTCCTCGCGTATCGCCGGGTCATCGCAGCGCTCGTCCAGCGCCTGTTGCCATTGCTCGCGCGGCAGCTCGCAGACGGCATCGAACAGGTCGCGCAGTTGCCGCCAATCGTCGCTGCCCATCAGGCGTGTCCGCGTCAGCGCAGCTGACGATTCAACCATGCCCGCGCGAAGCGCAGGTCACGGTCGACAGTCGGGGCTGAAATCCCCAGCACCAACGCGATCTCGTCGCGGTTCATGCCACCGAAATAGGTCAATTCGATGGTGCTCGCCGCACGCGGCTCCATTTCCGCCAGTTGATTGAGCGCTTGATGCAGCGCCAGCACGTCGTAGCCAATGTCGGCGCCGTCCTGCATGGCCTCGGCATGTGACAAGGTCAACTGCTCGGCACCGCCCCCCCGCTTGTCGGCACTGCGCGCGCGCAGGTGATCGACAAGCACCGAACGCATCTTCAATGCGGCGATGGCGACAAAATGGGTGCGGTCCCGGTATTCGGCGTCACTGCCGAGCAACCGCATCAAGGATTCGTTGACCAATGCAGCCGGCTGCAACGTACCGTTGGTCTGCTGCGACAGGCGGTTGCGGGCGATCTGCATCAGATCCGAATACATGGCTTCGAACAGGTGCTCACGCGCCTGCAGATCGCCATCTTGCCAGCGATGCAGGAGTTGGGTGATCTGTTGCCTGCTCAATCCTGCCCCCCGGCGCAGCCGCCTGTGTTCGTCCAGCCAACCGCGCCAGAACCCTCCGGCGCAATGGTAGGACCCCAGCCAGCTGCTGCCAACTGTACCCGCTGCTCGCCCAGCGCGGGGCATCGACACTACGCGCCCTTCCCCATGCGGGTGCAGCCAATAAAAAAGGCCCCGGATCGCTCCGGAGCCTTTGCAGTATTGGTGGGCCGTGAAGGATTCGAACCTTCGACCAAAAGATTAAAAGTCTTCTGCTCTACCGACTGAGCTAACGGCCCAAACAAAGACCCGGCCGCAGCCGGGGCGCGTATTCTACCCCAACAATCGCAAAATCGGAATTCAGGCGTAATGCGTGGGGTCGGCCATGCCGGCGGCGGCAAAGCCGTCGACACGCAGCCGGCAGGCATCGCAATGGCCGCATGCGTTGCCGTCCAGGTCGGCCTGGTAGCAGGACACGGTCAAGCCGAAATCCACACCCAGGCGCTGTCCCTCGGCAGCAATCTGCGCCTTGCTCAGGTACTGCAGCGGTGCATGCACGCGGATGCCGGCTCCTTCTACACCCGCCTTGGTGGCCAGGTTGGCCAGCGCCTGGAAGGCAGCGATGAATTCGGGACGGCAATCCGGGTAGCCGGAATAGTCCACTGCGTTGACGCCACAGAAGATGTCATTGGCGCCCAGCACCTCGGCCCAACCCAAGGCCAGCGACAGCATGATGGTGTTGCGCGCCGGCACGTAGGTAACCGGGATGCCGGCGCCGCCCGCCTCTGGCACGTCGATGTCATCGGTCAACGCCGAGCCGCCGATGCTGCGCAGGTCCACATCCACAACTTTGTGCCCGGCCACGGCCAGAGCGCTGGCGACCCGCTTGGCCGCCTCCAGCTCGGAGGTGTGGCGTTGGCCATAACGCACGCTCATGGCGTACACGTCGAAACCCTGTTCCTGGGCCATGGCGACGACGGCGGCAGAGTCCATGCCGCCGGACAGAAGCACAACTGCTTTCTTCTTCATTGGGAGATCCGGTAGGGGAAACAATGCCAGCACGCTGTCCCGCGCCGGGCTGACTGTGTGGGGCAGCGCGGGCTTCAATAGCCCGGCGCGTCATCCCACAGCAATTTGTGCAGCTGCATCTGGAAGCGCACCGGCAAGCGGTCAGCGACGATCCAGTCGGCCAGCTCGCGCGGGCTGACCTGCGACTTGCTGGGCGAGAACAACACCATGCAGCGCGCCGCCAGGTCATGCTCGGCCAGCATCTGCTTGGCCCAGTCGTAGTCACCGCGGCTGCAGATAACGAACTTGAGCTGGTCGCGCGCGGTCAGCAACGGGATGTTCTCCAACCGGTTGCGTGGCATTTCGCGGGAGTCGGGGGTCTTCAGGTCCACCACGCGCGATACGCGCGGGTCGACCGCCGCGATATCCAAAGCGCCGGAGGTTTCCAGTGACACGTCCAGGCCGGCATCGCACAGCTTCTGCAGCAGGACCAGGCAGCGCTTCTGCGCCAGCGGTTCACCGCCGGTCACGCAGACATGGCGCACGCCCTGCTTCAGCACTTCGTCGACGATTGCGTCGATGTCCCACCACGTGCCGCCATGGAAGGCGTACTCGGTATCGCAATACTGGCAGCGCAGCGGGCAACCGGTCAGGCGCACGAACACGGTCGGCCAGCCGGCGGTATCCGCTTCGCCTTGCAGGGACAGGAAAATTTCAGTGATCTTCAATCGCGGCAAGGGCGACTGTACGATCTCGCTGGGGACAGCGGCGCTGGGAGCGTTCATGGGCATTCCACCGCTCCGCGCCTGGCGCGTGCGGTGCTATATCAACGCAGCTGCTGGCCGAGCCGGATCGACTGCAAACGATCCTGGGCGGTACGGGCCGCATCACTGCCGGGGAAACGGGAAACCACCTGCTCCAGGGTCTGCTGCGCCTGCGCGGCATTGCCTTCGCCAAACTGCGACAGGCCGAGCTTCAACAAACCGCCGGCTGCCTTGTCATGGGTGGGGTAACGGGCCACAAGGTCGCTGAACTGCGCCTCGGCCATCTTGAAATTGCGCGTGGCGTAAAAGCTCTCGCCCAGCCAATACAGGGCATTGGGGGTGTACGCCGCATTCGGGTAAAGCTCGAGGAAACTCTGGAACAGCTGTGCCGAATCGGCATAGTTGCCCGCCTTCAACGCGTCGAACGCCACGTTGTAGGCCGCACGCTCGTCACCTGCAGATGCCAGGCTGCCGGCATCGCCACGCACGGTGGGCGCACGCTCGTTGCTGGTTGCCGCTGCGGGCGGAGGCGTCGCAGCGGCTGTCGGCAGGACAGGAGCGCTGTCACCAGCGGGGGCACCTGCGCCACCTTCAAGGCGGTTCAGACGACCATCCAGATCCAGGTACTGATCACGATTGCGCTGCTTGAGCTGCTCGTTTTCGTGCTGGAGCTGTTCGATCGTGCCTTGCAGGGACTGCATTTCATTACGCAGGGCCTGCAGCTGGTTGAGCATGTCGGTATTGGCCTGCGAATTGTTGGCCTGCGCTTCAAGCGCGCCGACACGGTCCGCCAGGCTTTGCCGCTGTGCATACGCGGGTGCGGCAGCCCCAAGGGCTGCCGCGACCGCGAGCATCAATTTGATGCTGATACGCATCGATTACTGCGCGGTGTAGACGATTTCGACGCGACGGTTCTGCGACCAGCAGGACTCGTTCGAATCGGTGCACACCGGACGCTCTTCACCGTAGGAAACGACGGTAAGCTGCGAAGCCGAGCCACCGTTGGCCTGCAGCGCCGAGTTCACGCCATTGCCACGACGCTCGCCCAGGGCCTGGTTGTAAGCGCGGCTGCCGCGTTCGTCGGTGTTGCCCTGCAGGGTGATGCGCGAGGACGGACGGTCACGCAGGTACTTGGCGTGGCAAGCCATGATGGCCTGGAACTCCGGCTTGACGCTGTCCTGATCCAGATCGAAGTAGACAACGCGCTGGCGCAGGCAAGCGTCGGTGTCCAGATCGCCCGGGCCGTACAGGCCAGAGGTGGACGGACCGGTCGGCTGAGTGGTCGAACCGGTATCAACCGGCGGCTGGGCCGGCTGTTCCTTGACCTTCTTCGAGCAGCCAGCCAGCGCGGCTACGGACAGCAGCGAAACGAGCAAAACACGAGTGGACTTGTTCATGGCTATACCTAAAGGCTCCTGGGCCAATGTTGGGTTTTAATGCGAGTGGGATATTAACATTTTATCAACGCGCGGTGCGGTATGGGCCCCACGCGGGTTCCCGGACATCACCATCAGCAAGCACCAGACGCTGGCGCACGCGGCCATCAGCAGACACTTCGTACAGCACACCACGCCCGCCTTCGCGGGCGGCGTACAGCACCATGCTCGCATTCGGGGCAAAACTGGGCGATTCGTCCAGCGAGCCCGGCGACAGCGTGCTCCAGCGCGGGGCGCCCAGGCTGCTGTCCATCATTGCGATCTTGTAGCTGCTGCCGGCGCCCTGGGCGACGGCAACCTTCTTGCCATCATAGGACACACTGGCCTTGGCGTTGTAGTTGCCCTGGAAGGTCACGCGGCTGGCACTGCCACCGCTGGCCGAGACCTGGTAGATCTGCGGGCGACCGCCACGGTCTGAGGTGAAGTAGACCGAGCTGCCATCGGCTGCCCAGGTCGGTTCGGTGTCGATGCCGAAGTGGTTGGTCAGCTGGGTCAACTGCTTGCTGCCCAGGTCCATCACGTAGATTTCCGGGTTACCGCTGCGCGACAGCGCCAGCGCCAGGCGACGGCCGTCCGGCGAGAACGCCGGCGCGCTGTTGATGCCACGGAAGCTGGTCAGCAGTTCGCGGCCGCCGGTGGCGATGTCCTGCACATAGATCGAGGAGTTGCCACGCTCGAAGCTGACGTAGGCCAGCTTGCGACCGTCCGGGCTCCAGCTCGGCGACAACAGCGGCTCGGCCGAACGCACGATGGTCTGCGGGTTGTAGCCATCGGAATCGGCCACCATCAGCGCATAGCGCATGTTGGCGCCGCTGCCGCTGGCGGTGATGTAGGCAATGCGGGTCCAGAAGGCACCCCGCACACCGGTGATCTTCTCGTAGATGGCATCGGCCATCTGGTGGGCCACGTCGCGCATGGCGTTGGCACGGGCGGTCATCGCCAGGCCGAGCATGCGCTCGCCCTTGGCCACGTCCATCAGCTCGTACTCCACGCGGTAGGCGCCGGCACCGGCGTCCAGCACACGGCCAACCACCAGGTAGTCCTGCTTCAAGGCACGCCAGGTGGGGTACTGCACCTCACTGCCACGGGTCGGGCGCTCGACGATCTGCGCTTCGGGCAGGCTGCGGAACTGGCCGGAACGGTCCAGATCGGCACGGACCACGGCGGCCACGTCGGTATTCGGCGCCGAAGCACCTTGATAAGGCATGGGCACAACGGTGATCGGAGTGGCCGATGCGTTGCCACGGGTGATTTCGATTTCCAAAGCCCCCTGCTGTGCCGCAGCCGCGAAGGGCAGCAGCAAAACGGTAAGGGCGACCAGCCAGCGTGACAGATTCTTCATGAGGCGCTCAGCAGTACGAGTGAATATAAAAGAGGGATAGCAGCACGCAGATGAACATTTTCGCAATCGTGAACGAAAGTCATGTGAAATCTGCCAGCCACCACACCAAATAATAAATTTCCAATGAAACCAACCGGATGCCCGGAACAACTATTGCTCAGTTCTGGGCGGTGAATGTAAACATCAGCTCGCGCCGAAACACCGTTTCGTAGCCACGGAAGGGCAGTGGCTGCGCCTTCAGCACAGCACGCTCGATCGAATCGCGCGCTGCCGCGTCCATGGCGCAACCAGATTGCACCTCCGCACTCATCACCTCGCCGCCCGGTAGCTGCTTGATCAGGATCCGGCAGCGCGTGCCATTGGGAATATTGTCCGGCCGGTTCCACTGGGCAGCCACGGCCTGCTGGATGGCCGCGGCGTACTTGGCAGTCAGGTCATTGCTGGTACCGCCCTGCCCCGGCGACGGCGTCGCCGGGCCGGAACTTGCGCTGCTGGACGAAGCTGCCTGCGCGCGGGCGCGGGCATCAGCCACCTGGCGCAGGCGCTGCTCGGCCAGCTTGGCTTCGCGCTCGGCCTGCTCACGCTTGCGGCGGATCTCGGCAATCTTCTGCTGGCGCTCCTGCTCTGCCCGGGTTTCGGTAGCCTGGCGCTGCTGGTCGGCGATCCTCTTCTGCCGGTCGGCTTCTTCCTGTTGCTTGGCCAGGCGCAGCTTCTGCTCGGCCTCTTCCACGCGCTTGCGCTCGGTCAGGTCGATTTGCTCCTGGCGGCGCTTCGCCTCCTGTTCCTGCTTGGCCTTTTCCTGGGAAATGGCCAAGGCGCTGACCCGCTCCTGGTCGACGGTATCGGGCTGGGCAATCCGTTCCTGGGCGTTGTGCTGCTGCGGCGTGGGCGCATCCTGCGGCTTGGGCTCGGGGATGGGCTGCGGCGGCGGCACGGTGTCCTCAGGCACAGGCTCGGGCGGCTGCTCCTCGACTTCCGGCACCGGCTCGGGCAGGTCGGCCAGCTTTTCCGATTCGCGCAGGGCCTGCCGCGCCGCCGATGCTTCGGCGGCGGACAACTGCATGTTGGCCTCGAGCGCAGGATCGCCGGCGGCGGCCTCGGTATTACGCGAGGGCGACCACAACCAGGCAAGAATGAAGATCGCCGCTACCAGCAGGTGCACCAGCAGGGCCAGTACGACCGGCTGGCCCCACTCGTTGCGGTTGTCGTGCGGCGGTGGCAGTGCGTCAGCGTGCATCGGTCGCCAGACCCACCTTTTCGATCTTCGCAGCCTTGATCACGTCCATCGCATCCATGACCTTTTCATAGGCCACGCTCTTGTCGGCAGCCACGATCACGCGCAGCTCCTTGTTCTGCGACGCCAACGCGCCCAACTGCGCCTGCAGCGTGCCGGCGTCCATGGCCTGCGGCTCCTTGGCTTCGGGCAGCTTCAGGCTCATCTGGCCATCCGCCCGCACCGAGACAATGATGGGGTCCTGCTTGCTTTCCAGCGCCTTGGCGGTGGAGCTGGGCAGGTCGACTTCAAAACTGAGGGTCAGCAGCGGCGCAGTCACCATGAAGATGATCAGCAGCACCAGCATCACGTCGATGTACGGCACGACGTTGATCTCGGACTTGAGCTTGCGACGCTTGCGACGGGGAATTGCGGCAGTCATGGTTGGGCTCCTGCGGTCAGAGGAAGGCGCTGGCGCACTTACTCTTCGCCGCCGCTCTGGCGCTGCAGGATGGAGCTGAACTCTTCGGCGAAGGTTTCATAGCGCACCGACAGCCGCTCGACGCGGGTGGTGAAGCGGTTGTAGGCCCACACCGCCGGGATCGCCACGAACAGGCCGATGGCGGTGGCGAACAATGCTTCGGAAATACCCGGGGCCACCGAGGCGATACCGGCCTGCTCACCGCTGCTGATCATGTCGTGCATGGTCACCATGATGCCGAACACGGTACCCACCAGGCCCACGTACGGGGCGGTGGAGCCAATGTTGGCCAGCAGTTCCAGGTTGCGCTCCAGGCCGTCGACCTCGCGGGCGTAGGTGGTGCGCATGGCGCGCTGGGCGCCTTCCAGCTGGGTGCGACCGTCGAAGGCGCGGCGCCCCTGCAGGCGGGTGTACTCGCGGAAGCCGGATTCGAAGATGGCTTCAAGACCGTCAACCTGGCGGTTGCGATCGGTGGCCGAGGCATACAACTTGCCCAGGTCGGCACCGGACCAGAAGCGGTTCTCGAAATCGCTGGCTTCGCGGTCGGCAGCCTTGAACACGCGCGCCTTGCGGAAAATGATCACCCAGCTGATGAAGGAACCGGCCAGCAACAGCAGCACGATCAGCTTGACCGGGATACTGGCCTTGATCATCAGGTCAAGATAATTGATGCCACCGCCGTGGCTGGCCTGGGCCACGGTCTGCGCAGCTGCGGCGCTGACATCGGCCGGCAGGGCCTCGGTGACGGTGGCCTGCAGGGCCAGAAGCAAAGCGATCATCCGATCTTCCTCAGTATTGCTTAAGCGGTTTGTGTTTGAAGGGGTTTTAGCGTTGCGTACAGCGTGTCATCTATCGCTTGCGGACGGAAATCGCGGGCACCTACGGCGGCCAGGCGCACTTGCGCCGCGGCCAACACCTCGCCATCGCGCTCGACCGTCTGCGCCATCAGCAGGCTGGCCCGCCGACATTGCAGCAGTTCCACCGTCGTGGACAGCGCATCGTCCAGCTTGGCCGGCTTCAGGAAATCCAGGTTCATTGCACGGACCACGAACACCTGCCCGTCGCCACAGCGCATGGATTCCTGCCCATAGCCAAGGGCTCGCATCCATTCGGTACGCGCCCTTTCCATGAAAGCCACATAGCGTGCGTGGTAGACCACCCCGCCAGCGTCGGTATCTTCCCAGTAAATGCGTGTCGGCCAACTGAACCGGCCCTCAATCGTCATCGCGCTGCTCCGCAAACAGGTCCACCGGTGCTGGCGCGGCCTTGGGCTTGAGACCCAGGTGGCGATATGCCTTGCTGGTGGCCATGCGCCCGCGGGCCGTGCGTACCAGGAAGCCCTGCTGGATCAGGAAGGGCTCAACCACGTCCTCCAGCGTGCCGCGTTCCTCGGACAGGGCCGCGGCCATCGACTCGACGCCGACCGGGCCGCCATCGAAATACTCCACCAGGGTGCGCAGCATGCGCCGATCCAGCTCATCGAAGCCTTCCGGGTCGACCTTGAGCATCTGCATCGCGGCCTGCGCCACGGCCTGGTCGATATGTCCGGCCGCCTTGACCTGCGCGTAATCGCGCACGCGCCGCAGCAACCGGTTGGCGATACGCGGGGTGCCGCGCGAACGCCGCGCGATCTCGCCTGCGCCTTCGGCACTGCAATCGATGCCGAGGATCCCGGCCGAACGCCGCACGATCCGCGTCAGTTCCTCGGCCGAGTAGAACTCCAGACGCTGCACGATGCCGAAACGGTCGCGCAGCGGCGCGGTCAGCAGGCCGGCGCGGGTGGTGGCGCCAATCAGGGTGAACGGTGGCAGGTCGAGTTTGATCGAACGTGCAGCCGGGCCGTCGCCGATCATGATGTCGATCTGGAAATCTTCCATCGCCGGGTACAACACTTCCTCGACCACGGGCGAGAGGCGATGGATTTCGTCGATAAACAACACGTCATGCGGCTGCAGATTGGTCAGCAGCGCGGCCAGGTCACCGGCCTTCTCGATCACCGGGCCCGAGGTAACGCGCAGCGCCACCCCCAACTCATTGGCGATGACGTGGCTGAGCGTGGTCTTGCCCAGGCCGGGCGGGCCGAAGATCAGTACGTGGTCCAGCGCCTCGCGGCGTGACTTGGCGGCCTGGATATAGATGTCCATCTGCTCGCGCACCGGCGCTTGGCCGAGATAATCGGCCAAGCTGCGGGGGCGGATGCTGGCGTCGGCGGCGTCGTCCTCGCGGGTGGCGCCAGCGCCGATGATGCGGTCGTCAGTCATCGGACTATGGTACGTCCAGAAACGAGTGAATAGGAACGAGAAACCAGAAACAGCAACAACGAGCAGCCACTACGTTGCTGGTTGCTGATCACTACGTTCCTGGCCTTCAAATTTCAACCTGCGCCCCGAGCTCGACCAGCCGGTTGCCCGGAATCCTGAAGAAGCCGGTCGCCGGCGCCGCGTTTCGATGCATGAAGGCGAACAGCTTGTCGCGCCAGATGGGCATGCCGCGGTTGGCGCTGGCCACGATGGTCTCGCGGCTGGCGAAGAACGTGGTGTCCATCGGATCGAAATAGATGCCGCCACGGTCGCAGGACCGCATCAAGGCCAGCGGAATATCCGGCGTCTCCATGAAGCCATAGCGCACGTAGACCCGATAGAACTCATCGCCTACCGAGTCGATGCGCAGGCGCTCGCCATCGGCCGCGTACGGGATCGGCAGGGTTTCCACGTGCAGGAACACGTTGCGTTCGTGCAGCACCTTGTTGTGCTTGAGGTTGTGCATCAAGGCGTGCGGCACGACCGTGGGGTCGGCGGTCAGGAACACCGCCGTGCCCGGCACCCGCACCGGCGGCGCCAGCATCAGGCCGGGCAGGAAGCTGTCCAGGCGGATGCCGTCCTTGCGGATTTCGTCGCGCAGGAGCTCACGACCACGACGCCAGGTACGCATCATGGTGAACAGGATCAGGCCCAGCGCCAGCGGGAACCATGCGCCCTGCAGCAGCTTGGCGCCATTGGCAATCACGAAGCCCAGGTCGATCACCAGGAACACCACGCACAACGCGATGATCCAGTGCCGGGCACGCGGCCACAGCACCCGGGCCACCAGTGCCAGCAGCAAGGTGTCGATCAGCATCGTGCCCGACACGGAGATACCGTAGGCCACAGCCAGGTTGCTGGAGCTGCGGAAGGCCAGCACCAGCCCGAACACCATCACCGCCAGGCCCCAGTTGATGCCCGGGATGTAGATCTGGCCGATGGTGTCGTGGGAGGTATGCAGGATGCGCATGCGCGGGATGTAGCCCAGCTGCATGGCCTGGCGCGACACGGAGAACGCACCGGTGATCACCGACTGGCTGGCGATCACCGCTGCCATGGTTGCCAGGATGATCATCGGGATCAGCGCCCAGCCCGGCACCGCCTCGAAGAACGGGTTGGCCACCGCGTCAGGACGCTGCAGCACCAATGCGCCCTGCCCCAGGTAGTTCAGCACCAGGCACGGCAGCACGAAGAAATACCAGGCATGGCGGATCGGCGGCGCACCGAAATGGCCCATGTCCGCATACAGCGCTTCGCCACCGGTGACGGCCAGCACTACCGCGCCCAGGATGAACACCCCATGCCAGCCGTGCTCCATGAAAAAGCGCGCGGCCCACCACGGATTGAAGGCCTTGAGCACTTCCGGCGCGGCAATCACGTTCCAGATACCGATCGCCGCCAGCGACAGGAACCAGATGCTCATCACTGGCCCGAACACCTTGCCGACCTTCTCGGTACCGAAACGCTGCGCGGCGAACACCGCCGCCAGCACCACCAGGGTGATCGGCACCACGAAATGGCCCAGGCCAGGCGCTGCCACCTCCAGGCCCTCGACCGCACCCAATACCGAGATGGCCGGGGTAATCACGCCATCGCCGAAAAACAGCGAGGCGCCGAAGATGCCCAGGATGCCCACCACATAGGCCGAGCGCGACCCATTGCGCAGGGTGCGCTGGGCCAGCGCCATCAAGGCCATGATGCCGCCCTCGCCGTCATTGTCGGCGCGCATGATCATGGTCACGTACTTGAGCGTGACCACCATGTTCAAGGCCCAGAACGCCAGCGACAACACGCCCAGCACCGTGTCATGGTCGCTGTTGAGCCCGTAGTGCGGCGAAAACGCCTCCTTCAGGGTGTACAGCGGGCTGGTGCCGATGTCGCCGAAAACGACGCCGATGGCACCGACAACAAGGGCAAGGCCACCGGCGGCACCTTGGCCGTGGTTGTGCCCGTGGGATTCAGACGTAGGGGAAGCGTGGGACATGGCGTTCTCAGGTTGCCGTCATGTGGCCGTAAGGGAGTGTCAACGCAGCGCCGATTGCAGTGCTTTGCGGATCACCGTGGCGACATCGTCGCCCTCGGCACCGGCATCACGCGCCATCTTGGCAGCCTCTGCCGGCTTATAACCCAGTTGCTGCAACGCCACTGTCGCCTCGGACACCGCATCGGTGCCCAGCTGGCCGGCAATGGGCGCACCGCCACCGGTGAAATTGGCTGCGCGGTCGCGCAGTTCCACCACCATGCGTTCGGCGGTCTTCTTGCCTATACCCGGGATACGGGTCAGCGCGGTGACATCGCCGGCCTGGATCATCCGTGCGAACTCGTCCACGCTGACCCCGGACAGCACCGCCAGCGCGATCTTGGCGCCAATGCCAGACACCTTCTGCACGTCGCGGAACAGGCGCCGCTCGCCCTCGCGCAGGAAGCCATACAGCGACACGCTGTCTTCCTTCTGCGCGTAGTGGGTGAACAGGATCACCTCGCGGCCCACGTCGGGCAGGTCATAGAAGGTGCTCATCGGCGCCTCCAGCTCGTAACCGACGCCATTGACGTCGATCACCAGCCACGGCGGGGCCTTGTAGGCAAGAATGCCGCGCAGTCGACCGATCATGGGTTTGCCCCCTGGGCGGGGAATCCGGGATTCGGGATTTGGGATTCGTGGAGCAGCCTCGCTTGCGCAGATGCCGCCCCGCGCAGGGCCAAGCCCGGACTGCAGGAACTCATCCCCAATCCCGAATCCCCAATCCCCGCTTCAATAATCATTTCCGGCTCCAAGCCTGACGCACGTCCACGCCCAGCCGGTTGGCGGTGGCGCGCACATGCGCGTGGGTGATGGCCACCGCCAGCGCATCGGCGGCGTCGGCCTGCAATTTGCCCTGCAGGTTGAGCATCAGCCCAACCATATGCTGTACCTGCTGCTTTTCCGCACCACCGCGGCCAACGACCGCCAGCTTGATCTCGGTCGCGGCATACTCGCTGACCGGCAGATCACGCAGTACCACCGCACACAGCGCGGCGCCGCGGGCTTGGCCAAGCTTCAACGCCGAATCGGCGTTCTTGGCCATGAACACCTTCTCGATCGCCACTTCGTGTGGCTGGAACTCTTCGATCAGCGCGTGTAGCCCCTGCGCCAACACCTTCAGCCGCTGCGGGAAATCGGCAGCGCCCAGCAATACCAACGGGCAATGATGGACGTGGCGGGCTCGGCCGTTGGCGTCGATGTCGATGATGCCCACCCCGGTGCGTTGCGAGCCGGGGTCGATGCCAAGGATGCGGGTCATGTCTGGCCTACCAGTAAAAAACGGCGCCCAGCATGACTGCGCGCCGTCTCACCCGGTGGGACCGGGCGGGCCGTCAGGCCCGCTCCAGGCTGGCCTGGTCGACGTTGGAATACACGTCCTGCACGTCGTCCAGGTCCTCGAGCATGTCGAGCAGCTTCTTCACCTGCACCGCGGTATCGGCATCGACGGCAACGTCGTTGTCGGCGCGGAAGGTGATCTCGGCATGGTCGGCGACCAGCTTGGCAGCCTCCATCGCGTCCTTCACCGACTGGAAGGTATCCGGCGCGGTGATCACGTCGATGGCACCGTCTTCCGGATAGACCACGATGTCGTCGGCACCGGCCTCGATCGCCGCTTCGGTGATGGTTTCCTCATCCGCACCGGGGGCGAAACTCAACACGCCCAGGCGCTTGAACATGAAAGCCACCGAACCTTCGGTGCCCATGTTGCCGCCGCACTTGCTGAAGGCATGACGCACGTCGGCCACGGTGCGCACGCGGTTGTCGGTCAGGCAGTCCACGATCACCGCGATACCGCCCGGGGCATAGCCCTCGTAACGGATCTCTTCGTACTCCACGCCTTCCAGCTCACCGGTGGCCTTCTTGATGGCGCGCTCGATGACGTCCTTGGTCATGTTGGCGCTCAGGCCCTTGTCCATGGCCACGCGCAGACGCGGGTTGTTGTTTGGGTCGCCTCCACCACCGCGAGCAGCAACGCTGATCTCACGGATGATCTTGGTGAAAATCTTGCCGCGCTTCGCGTCATTCGCGTTTTTGCGACCTTCGATGGAAGGACCTCGACCCATGGGAATACCGTACATCTGTCAGGAACAGGGCGGTAATTCTACCTGATCCCCCGCCAGTCCCTGTCACGAGGCTGGACTGGCCTGCAGGTCCGGAAAGCGCCCCTGGCGCAGAAACCCGGCGGTCAAACGGGCCACCTGCGGCGACAACACCAGCCCGCTATGGCTGACCGGGACCACGCAGTGGTCGGCCAAGCCCGGCAAACGGGTCTCGGCCAGCCCCACCGTGCCGTCGGAATCACCCTCCAGCGCACCCACCAGGGCGCCCAGCCCATGCGCCACCGAACCGGCGATCAGCCCCACCTCGGCCTGCCCCTGCCACTCCGGCAAACCGTGCTGAAGCAGGCCACCGCTACGCCCCAGCGCCAGTGCCCAACCGTGTTCGGCCATTACCCGGGCGGTGCCACTGCCGCGTAGCGGCGAGCCCAGGCAGACCACCCGCGGCACCTCCAGCTGCGGCGACTGGCGCAGCGCTTCAAGTGCCACCAGACCACCGAGGCTATGCCCGACCAGCGACACCGGTCCCCGCCCCTGCAGGCGCTGCAGCAGTTGCGGCACCGCCACTTCGGGGCCGCCAAATACACTGGGATAACCAAAGGTATCCACCACAAAGCCCTGGCTGCGCAGCCGCCAGGCCAGCGGCAGCAACCAGGAGCGGGTGTTCCAGATGCCATGCAGGATCAGGACGCGGGGGCGCGAGGCGTGGTGCGGGTGCATGCCGGCAGTGTTGACCATTGCGACAGTGGACCACAACCAGTGGCGTACCGGCCTTTAGTCGAAGCTGTAATCCAGCTGCAGCGCGACCTGTCGTCCCACGGCGCCGTACACCTCGTCGTAGAAGTACGGAAATTCGGCATTGCTGCTGTCATGCGGCGGTGGCGTATCAAGCACGTTGTTGACGAACAATGTCACCGCCGCCTGCGCGTTGATGCGCTTGCTGATGGATGCATTCCACAGGAACAGCGCATGCAAGCGCCCATTGCCATCGGCGCGGGGCAGGCTGCCGTAGCGCATGCCGAACAGGTTGGTCGACCAGCCTGCGTTGCCCTGCCAGCCCAAACGGGTGCTGAAGTTGCTGCGAAAGGCAAGGTTTTCGCCGGACTGCCACTGCGCCGGCCGCCATTGATCATGCAGGGTACCCGGTGCTCGCACCCAGCGACGGGCATGCAGCGTGCGCGACCATGCGGCGTGCAGCGTGAACTCCCCAAGCGCAGAGTCGATGCGGGCGTCGACCACGGCATCAATGCCTCGCACGCGCTGGCGGGATTGATTGGCTGCCATGGACTCCACCATCACGATGTGACCCTCACCGTCATCGCCGCTGCGCACGATGCGCGCACGGGCGATGCGGCAGGCCCAGGAGCGCGGGTCCACCGTTGATGGCGTGCCATCCAGGCGCAGGCCCGTCGTGCACTCGGCCTCGTCCCGCAACAACAATGCCGGCGAGATCCGGCCGATGCCGCGATTGTTGCGGATGTCCCAGTAATCCAGGCTCATCGACAACGGTTCGGCCACGTCCCAGACCAAACCCACCGTGCTGGATACGCCGGACTCGGCACCCAGGGTGGGGTTTCGATAGGTTCTGGTCAGGAACTCGCTGGAATACGCACTGCAATCCGGATTGGAACCTGCACGCATGCAGCCAAGCGCGTCCACTGCGGTGCCGAAGCTGCCGCCGCCGTCGGTGTAGACCCAGTGCATGTCCGGCACCTTGAAACTGGTGGCGTGGCTGGCGCGCAGCAGCAGCCGCGTTGTCGGACGCCATTCCAGACCTGCGTTCCAGGTTGGCGCAAGCTTGATCGGGGTGCTGTCGTCATAGTTGTCCAAGCGACCGGCGACGCTGGCCTTGAGGTTACGCAACAGCGGAATGCGGGCCTCGCCGCCAAGTGCATACCGCTTGCGGCTGCCTGCACCGACGCTGCCGGTCAGGTCATACAGGTCCAATTGAAGCGGCAAGACCGAGGGTCGGTTGTGGAGCGCATAACGCTGGCGACTGGCTTCAAGCACCATTGCCACGCCCAGCTTGCCGGCTGCCAACTCGGCGACATCCCCGGACAGCACGTAGCTGGCACTGTCCACCTGGCTGCGTGCACGGAAATGCACGGTGGTGGACAAGGAGCGGTATTCCGCTGCCGTCATCGGGCGGTACCAGTCCGCCAGATTGAGCGGCTGGATCACAACACCATGATCGGTGTATCCCTGCGCAGGCTCGTAGAAGAACGCGTTGACCTGCGCCCCAAGCAAGCGCCGGAAGTCGCGCTGCACCTGATAGTCGGAATGGCCTGCGGTGAAACCCCATTCCAGGCTTTTACCAAGATAGCCGCGCAGCCCGCCGGCCAGATCGGCCATCCGTTCGGCATAGCGATCATTCATCGCAGCCAAGCCGCCCATCTCCCCCGGGGTGAGCACCCGTCGCGGCGAAATCGTACCCAAGCGGGGATCATGCACCTGGTCCACCCTGCCGGTACGGGGACTGTGCGGGCCGGTGATGGTTTCAGCTGCCGTCGCCATGTCACTGCGCGCATGCCAGAGCTGCACGGTCGTCCACAGCTGGATGCCGCCGGACAGATCGCGTTCGCCATGCACGCGTCCGGATACCTCCCGCACGCCATCCGCCAGTGAGGCGTACCCCGCGTTGCGCCAGCTGCCACAGCCTGTGCCGCGCAACCCGTTCGGCGCCGCGCGGTAGTTCCAGTCGACGAACTCGCCCTCCCAGCGATCGCAGACCCCTGCCGGCAACGGCAGCAACGCCCCAGCCTCCCCCTGCAATCCCAAGCCAAGATCCGGTTGCGCGTCGGCGCCGTTGGGGTCCGCGAACTGCAGCTGACGCTGACGCCCGCGCAATAGCTGTTGCTGCGCAAGCTGCACGGAATACTCCACGCGCCAATCCGCGCCACCGAAGCCTGACGCCCATTGCAGGTCGGTGCGGTCCGCGCCGCCTTGCGTGCTGGTGCCGGTCCGCAGCTTCACATGATGACCATCACGCGGCTTTTTGAGCACGATGTTGATCACGCCCGCGATCGCATCGGCGCCATAGATCGCCGATGCCCCGCCGGTCATCACCTCCACCCTGTCCACGCCGGCCAACGGAATACTGCCCAGGCTCTGGAAGTTGCTGCGTCCGTTGGACGGGAAGGGATAGTCCGGCACGCGTCGGCCGTCGACCAGGATCAAGGCCCGGCCGGCCCCCAATCCGCGCAGGTTCAACGGCTGCGCATTCGCGGAGAAACGACCACCTCCGCCTTGCGACTCGGCGCCGTAGTCGCTCATGCCATTGATGGCCAGCGCGTCGGCCAGCGAAAAATGGCCGTCACGCTCCATCTGCTCGGCGCTGATGACCGTCAGTGGCGCCGCGCTTTCAAACCCACTGCGGCGAATGCGCGAGCCGGTGACCTGCAACGATTCCAGTGACGTCGTTGGCGGTGCCTGCAGCCGGGCTTCCGTCTGTCCCGGCGCCACCGTTGCCCTGCGCGCGGGGGCCGGCAGCGGAATGATCGTAATGACTCCCCCCGCTGTCTGCCGGTAACTGAGGCCGCTACCGGCAAGTACCTTCTGCAGCGCCTGGCCGGTCGTGAATTCCCCCTGCAAACGCGGCGCCGTCTTGCCGCGCACCAGCTCCGGCGGAATGAGAAGCTGGATATCCATCGCCTGCGCCAACCGGCTCAAACTCTGGGCCAAGGGGGACGGCGCAATATCCAGCACCCGCTCCCGCGCCTGCGCCATCAGCGCACCCGGCCAGGCAGCCACCACCGCGATCACGGCAACGGCCAGCAGCGCGGCGAAAAAGGGACGAGCGACACGGACGCGGACAGGCAAGCAGGCCGATGCTGGCCGTACCCACGCCATCGCACACACACTGAAGTCCGTTGCCGCCATGGTTATCCTTCCGCCGCCTGCCGTGACGCACGAACGCGAAAATCCCTCATCTGGCACTTCCCTGGGCTGTGCCTCAAGCTGACCCTGCCACATACCCCGAATTCGCAGACAAATGACTGTGCCGCCCCCCAATCACCAGGAACCTGAAGGACCCCGGGACGCGATAACCCTGGCACAGCAGTATCGTCCGCGCTTGGTGCGCTACTTCAAGAACCACCTGAACACCCCCGACGATGCCGAGGACATGGCCCAGGAAACCCTGGTGCGCATGATGCGCGATCCCCAGGCCGGGCGGGTAGCCAATATCGAGGCCTACCTCATGACGATTGCCGGCAACCTGCTGCGCGATCGTTTTCGCCGCGACCGTACCCGCCATGTCAGCCAGCATGTACCCCTGGACGAGAATGTCGAAGGCTGGCCCACCGAAACCGTCAGTGGCGAGCGGGTGTACCAGGACCGGGAGCGCCTGCGTACCTTTGTCAGGCACCTGGACGAACTCCCTCCACGCTGCCAACAGGTATTCCTGCTGAACCGTTATGAAGGCCTGACCTACAGCGCGATTGCCGGGCAACTGGGCATCAGCGTCAGCGCCGTGGAGAAACAGATGATGCGCGCCCTGCTCCACTTCAACACGCGCCTGGAACTGCCATGAAAGACGACGACATGCTGGACCCGATGCACGACGACCAGGACGACGACCTGGACCCCATCCAGGCACAGGCCGCCGCATGGTTCGCACGGCTGCGCGCAGACGATGCCAACAGTGATGACAGGCAGCAGGCCGATGCATGGCTGGCGGCGGCCCCCGAGCATCGCGCCGCCTACCAAAGGCTGCAGCAGCTATGGGCAATGCTGGGCGATTTTGCCGCCAGCGCGGAAGTCGATGCGCGCATGCCAATGGTCGCAGCGGCAGCAGCCCCCGCAGCAGTGCCGCCCCCCCAGCACAGCGGCAGGACAGCGGCCAGTCCGCGCTCTCGGCCGCGCGGCCAACGCGTGCGCTGGTGGGTCGCCAGCGCCGCCGCACTGGCCACCGTCGCCATCGGCTGGAAGCTGCTCGGCCCGACCCTGCCGTCGCCGCAGCAGTACGCCACCGAACCCGGGCAGCAGCGCAGCATCACCCTGGACGATGGCACCGTGGTGGAGCTGGATGCGGCCAGCCGCATGCAGGTCAGCTACAACCGGCAGGAACGCCGTATCGCACTGGAACAGGGCCGGGCCTTCTTCCGCGTGGCCAAGGACCCGCAGCGTCCACTCAGCGTGGACACCGACAGCGGCAGCGTGCGCGCGGTGGGCACGCAGTTCGAGGTTTACCGGCACGACGGCACGGTGTCGGTGGCCTTGTTTGAAGGCAAGGTGCAGCTGCGCCAGCCCGGCAACGACGCACCGGTTGTGGGCGAATTGACGCCCGGCCAGCGCGCGCAACTGCGCAAAACCACGATGACGGTGGAAACCTTTGCCGTGGCCGACGCTCCGGCGTGGACGCACGGTCAACTGGTATTCGAGAACATGACCCTGGCCGAGGCGGTGGCCGAGTTCAACCGCTACGGTGGTACACCGATCCGCGTCACCGACCCGGAACTGCGGCAGCTGAAGGTAAGTGGTGTATTCCGCAGCAACGATGCGCCAGGTTTCCTGGACGCGCTGCACACTGCCTACCAGGTGTCCAGCAACAATGACGGCAAGGAAATCCAGCTGCGCCGCTGAGCGGCGCAGCGCGGCTCAGGCCTGCTGGCGGCGCAGGATGAATTCCTTGTCGCGGGTATTGCCGACCGGGAACTCATAGACGCCGACCTGCTCGAAACCGTGACGGGCATAGAATCGCTGCGCGCCAAAATTTTCCGACCAGACACCGATCCACAACGTGCGTCCTGGCGTCTGCAACCAATCCAGCGCGGCGGCAAACAAGCGGCCGCCATGGCCGCCACTTTGATGAGCGCGCAGCACATACAAGCGCTTCAACTCACCATCGCCCGCCTGCACCTGCACATGCGGCAGGCCACAGGGGCCGGCAAACGCAAAGCCAACGGCCTGGCCATCCACTTCCAGCAACCACGCCGCGTAGTCACCGGACTGCAGCTGCTGGCGCTGCAACGCCACCGGATAGGCGCTGGCGAGATAATCCGCAAGGTCTTCGGGCGGATACAGATGGCCGAACGTCTCCACGAAGGTGCGTTCGGCCAGGGTGCACAGCAGTTCGGCGTCTGCAGAAGTCGCTCGGCGGATGTTCATAAGGCAAGGAACCAGAGATGAGGAACCAGCAACGTAGAGGCGAGCTTGGGCATCCAGGCAATCTTCTGGACTGAAAAACCAGAAACCAGCCAAGCATCATGCTTTCACTGGTTCCTGGTTCCTACCCCCTGGTTACTGGCTCTTGGGCCTGACCTGCACGTGCACTTCAGCCAGCTGCGCGTCGGCGATCGGCGACGGCGCGTCGGTCATCAGGCACTGCGCGCCGGTGGTCTTCGGGAACGGGATCACGTCACGGATGGACTCGGTGCCGGCCATCAGCGCGGCAATACGGTCGATACCGAAGGCGATGCCACCGTGCGGCGGCGCGCCGTAGTTCAGTGCATCCAGCAGGAAGCCGAACTTGGCGCGGGCTTCTTCGGCACCGATGCCGAGCAGCTCGAACACCGCGCTCTGCATTTCCGGGCGATGGATACGGATGGAACCGCCGCCGATCTCGTTGCCGTTGAGCACCATGTCGTAACCACGCGAGACCGCCGTCTTGGCATGCGCGCGCAGTTCGGCCACATCGTCCACCGCCGGGGCGGTGAAGGGGTGATGCAGGGCGACGTAGCGCTGCTCTTCTTCGTCCCATTCAAACATCGGGAAGTCGGTAACCCACAGCGGTGCCCAGCCCTCGCTCACCAGGCCGAAGTCCTTGCCGGCCTTCAGGCGCAGCGCGCCCATGAAGTCGGAGACCTTGTTGTAGGCACCCGCACCGAAGAACACGATGTCGCCGTTGCCGGCGCCAACCTGCTTGAGCAGTGCCGCAAATGCGTCCTCGGCAAAGAACTTCTGGATGGGCGAGCTGATATCGCCGTTGTCGGCGATCTTGATATAGGCCAGACCCTTGGCGCCGTACTTGGCGGCATGGGCGGCATATTCGTCGATCTGCTTGCGGCTGAGCGAGGCGCCGGCCGGGATGCGCAGCGCGGCAACGCGACCATCGGCGTCATTGGCAGCGGCGGTGAACACCGGGAACTCGCTGGCCTTGACCAGCTCGGCCACGTCCACCAGCTCCAGCGCGATGCGCAGGTCCGGCTTGTCCGAGCCATAGCGACGCATCGCCTCGGCCCAGGTCATGCGCGGGAACTGCGCGGCCAGCTCCACGTCCACCACTTCCTTGAAGATGGCGCGGATCATGTTTTCGACGAAATCCTGGATATCGCGCTCGCGGACGAAGGCGAACTCCATGTCCAGCTGGGTGAACTCCAACTGGCGGTCAGCGCGCAGCGCTTCATCGCGGAAGCAGCGGGCGATCTGGTAGTAACGGTCGAAGCCGGCCACCATCAGGATCTGCTTGAACAGCTGCGGGCTCTGCGGCAGGGCGTAGAACTCGCCCGGGTGCATGCGTGCCGGCACCAGGAAGTCGCGAGCGCCTTCCGGGGTGGCCTTGGTCAGGATCGGGGTCTCGATGTCCTGGAAGCCACGCTCGTCCAGATGGCGGCGCAGCGCCTGCACCAGCTTGATGCGGGTGCGCTGCATGCGCTGCATTTCCGGACGGCGCAGGTCCAGGTAACGGTACTTCAGGCGGGTTTCCTCGCCCGGGTTCTCGTGGGCGTGGAACGGCAGCGGCGCGGCCTTGTTGAGCACGGTGATGCGGGTGGCGATCACTTCCACCTTGCCGCTGCGGATCTTGTCGTTGACCGCATGACGCGCCCGCACCACGCCTTCCACCTGCAGCACATCCTCGTAGCCAAGGCTGGCAGCCACGGCGAAGACGTCGGCATTGTCCGGCTCGACGGTGACCTGGACGATGCCTTCGTGATCGCGCAGATCGATGAAGCAGACGCCGCCAAGGTTACGGGCAACGTCGGTCCAGCCGGCGAGGGTCACGGTTTGGCCGATCAGGGTCTCGTCGACCAGGCCGCAGAAATGGGTACGCATGGGAAGCTCCGCAGGGGTCCCGGCACGAAACGGCGCCGGGTAGCCCCGTATTTTGGCGCTGAGCGGGTGCTGGAGCAAATCCGCCGCTCAGTCACGCGGGCTTAAGTGGGATTCCCCCTATAGTTCCGCCACCCAACCTGAACAGGGACGCCGCCATGTACCGATCCTTCCTTATTGCCAGCCTGGGAGCGCTGTTGCCGCTGGCTGCGAGCATTGCCCCTGCGGCGGCCCAGGGTTACCCGCAAGGGGGCTCACAGAACGCCACCGTCCGCTGTGAAAGCCAGGACCAACGTCAACGCGTCTGCCGGACCAACTGGCGTAGCGCGGTCATGGTCCGCCAGCTGTCCCGTGGCGACTGCATCGAAGGCCGCAGCTGGGGCAGCAGCAACGGCGCGGTCTGGGTGAGCAGCGGCTGCCGCGCCGAGTTTGCCGAAGGCCGTGGCGGCTGGGGGGGAAACAACGGCCAGGGCGGCCGGGGCAACAACGGCACCATTCGCTGCGACAGCAACAAGAACCGGCAGCAGGTGTGCAACACCGGTTGGCGTCGCGCAGTGCTGGTGCGCCAGGTCTCCGATACGCGTTGCACCGAAGGCCGCAACTGGGGCAGCAGCAATGGCAGCGTCTGGGTCAGCGGCGGCTGCCGCGCCGAGTTTGCCGAAGCCCGCGGCAACTGGGCCGGCGGCAACGGCAACAACCAGGGTGGCTGGAACAACAACGGGGTGGTTCGCTGCGACAGCAACAACAATCGCCAGCAGGTCTGCAACACCGGCTGGCGTCGCGCCACCCTGCTACGGCAGATATCGGACACCCGCTGCATCGAGGGCCGCAACTGGGGCAGCAGCAACGGCAGCGTCTGGGTCAGCGGCGGCTGTCGTGCGGAGTTCACCCAGGGCCAAGGTGGCTGGGGTGGGAACGGACAAGGCGGCTGGGGCGGTGGCAACTACGTCGTTGATTGCCATAGCAACAGCAACCGACTGAACACCTGCAACTGGGACCGCCGCCAGGGCCGCCCGGTGATCGTCCAGCAGGTCTCCGATACCCGCTGCGTGGAAGGCCGCAACTGGGGCTACAACGGCAACAGCATCTGGGTGAACGGCGGCTGCCGAGCACGCTTTGGCGCGCGCTGAGGCTTCCCGCGACGCCAAACCGAAGGGCGCCTTTCGGCGCCCTTTCCTTTAGTCGCTGCCCCAAGGCGCCGGCGGCAAAGGCACTGGCGTGCGCAGATCGAAGGCGACCTGGAACAGGCGTCCGTCCGGCCGCGACAACTCGTAGATCATTCGCTGGCCCGGTTCGAGCTGCAATGCCCAGGTATTGCGCAAGGAGGCGGTCATGCCCTGCGCCTGGAACATCGCCACCGACGCCGCATCCACCGGAAACTCCTGTCGCTGCGCGGTGCCGGCGCCATCGCTGTCGCCTCCGTAGAGTGTCACCGCATCCGGGCTGCCATCGGCATGGCGGTGGTCATGCTTCAGCCGCAAGCCCTCCGCGGTACGGGTGATCACCCAGGTCCGTGAATGGTCGTCACCCACGTGGAATGGCACCCGCAGCTCCTGGGCTGGCGTGTCGCAGCCGCGCACATGCATGACCAGGGCCTTGCCCTCGAAGGGATCGGGCGTGGCCGAGGCCGGGGTGTTGTGGATCACCTGGCCGGCAAATGCCTGCCCGCAATAGCGGGACAGCGCCGCCATGAACGTGTCCGCCGGCGCCTCGGCGCGGGCAGCGGCAGGACAAAGCGGAAGTGCTGCGAGCAGCAGCAACGGAACGGCGTGACGGAATGAAATATTCATCCTTGGACCGTAGCCGCTGGTGGACTCCCCGGCAAGGCCAATGCCGGGCTAGCTGGCCACCGTCGTCGCACAGGCGTTGTTTGCCAGCAACGCCTGTGCGCGCTGGCGGACGCGGCTGACAGGCAGCAATTGTTGCTCCAGCGCCGGCCACGCCTTGCGCACCGCGAGCCTGGCGTCGTCGCAGCGACCCGCCGCGGCCAGCGCATCTGCATACGCAGCGCGCTGTTGCGCGGTCTCCACCGAGTCTTTGCCAACCTCGGCAACATAGACATCGACCAGCTGCTGCAACGTCCGCGCCGCAGCAGCAAGATCCCCGCCACTGCCCTGACGTTTGGCCAGCACCGCCAGATAACGGCGCTGCACGCGGATGTCACCGCCTTGCAGATGCTGCTTGATGGACGCCAACGCACTGTCTGCCGCCGCCAGATCACCGTGCGCTATCTGCCACTGCGCCCAGATGGCCTCGGCCAACAATCGCCTGGGGTGTTCCGGGGCAACATGCCCTGCCCAGCCTGCGCGGGCGTGCGCGATCAACGGCAACGCCTGTTGCAGATCACCCTCCTCGATCAACAGGCGGGCCAGATTGGCCTCCACCACCCAGACCTGCGGTTCATCCGCGCCCAGCGTCCTGCGCCTGATCTGCAGGCTCCGCTCAAACAGGCTGCGTGCCGTTACCGCATCGCCGCGGGCCTGTTCCAGCCCGGCCAGGTTGTTGAGCGTGATCGCCGCATCCATGGTCTGTGCGACGCCAAGTCCTTCGTACTGCTGCAGCGCCTTACGGTACTCGTCCACCGCCTCGGTGTAGTTGCCCAGGTCCTGCTGCAGCCCGCCGCGTTCGTTGTGGATCATCGCGACGTTGTCATTGACCGCCCCAAACAGATGCAGCGCCAGCGCGAGAACTTCGTCACTGGCAGCAAGCGCCTGGGCATAACGCCCCTGCGCGGCAATCGCGCGCATCAGCGCGTATTGCCCGCCCCACCACTCGGATGTACGCGTGCCCCAAGGCCGGCGCAGTTCCGCGACCTGTCGCAACATCTGCTCGGCCAACACGTAGTCGCCCTTCTCGATATACATCAATGCCTTGTTCTGGATGACCGTGGACTGGCGCAACGCATTGCTGTGCAGGCCCGCATGCATCGCCAGTGCCTGGTCGAATGCCTTGGCCGAGTCATCGAAACGACGCTGCGCACTCAATGCCAACCCCAGCGAGTTGTAAGCCTGGGCAACGCGCAGCTGCGAGGGCGCGGGAGCGCGCAATGCCAGCGCCTGGCGGGCAAAGCTTTCGGATTCCTCGCCACGCTGCTGGTTGGCCAGCAAGGTCGACAACTCGTTCAGCGATACTGCGGCGATATCGCGGCTACCGGGGCCCGCCGCCCGCAACACCGGGATGGCGGCGCGATACAGCGGTTCGGCTGCGCCGCCCTCGCCGATGTTCTGGAACGCCTGCGCCAGCACCGACTGCAAGCGCGCCTTGACCAATGGCGAGGTCCACTGCTGCTGCTCGATGCGTTCGCGGCTGGCCTCCAGCACTTCGCGCGCGGTGACTTCGCTGCTACCGCGCAGCTGGCCCTTGCGCGGGTTGGCCGCGTCGAACGCAGACACCAGGAAGTCACTGACCTCCTGCGCCACCTGCGCTTCCTGCTCAGCCTGCATACGGGCCTGCTGCAGACGCCACACGAACCAGGCCGCCAGCAGCAGCACTACGAGCAGCATGCCGACACCCTTCCAGTTCCGCTGCAACCAGCGACCCGTGCGGTACAAACGGCCGCCATTGCGCGCCTGCACCGGCCGACGTTGCTGATGGCGCTGGAGGTCGGCCACCATCGCCTCGACCGAGGGATAGCGCTGTTCCGGATCAAGCGCCCCGGCACGTACCACGATCGCATCCAGATCCCCGCGCAAGCGATTGCGCCAAGCGCAATCCAGCCCCGCCCGCGCGCTTGGCGCGGTGACAGCGTGGCCGGCATCGCTGCCGTCCCTGCGCCCACGCTTGCCGGCGACCAGTTCCCCCAGCAGCGCGCCCAGGCTGAACACATCGCTGACCACACCGCTGGCCTGCCCGGCCTGCAACTCGGGCGCCGCATAGGCCGGCGTGAAAAAGCCTGCGCGAACGCCTGCGGAGGTGTCGTCCAGCAGGCGCGAGACGCCAAAATCCAGCAGCACCGGCTCACCATCGGCGCGAACCAGGATGTTGGACGGCTTCAGGTCGCAATGCAGGACCAGCCGCGCATGCGCAGCCTGTACCGCGCCGCAGACCTTGAGGAACAGCGCCAGCCGCTCCACCAGATCCAGGCCCTGCTGCGCACAGTAGGTATCCAACGGCTGGCCGCGGATGTATTCCATCACCAGGTAGGGATTGCCGGCCGGCGTGGTGCCGCCGTCGTACAGGCGCGCGATGTTGGGGTGCTGCAACCCGGCCAGGATGCGCCGCTCCTCGGCCAGCCGTTCTGCCGCGCGCACGCCTGGCTGGCCCTGCAGGAACTTGATGGCCACCTCCTGCGCATACAGGCCGTCGGCACGTTCGGCACGGAAAACCACGCCCATGCCGCCACTGGCCAGACGCTGGCACAAACGCCATGGTCCAACCGTGTCACCTTCGTTCAATTCCGATTCCAGCCCCCCGCCGAGCATCCGTTCGAGCGGCGCCTGTGCGCTGCCCAGTTCGCGGGTCTGCGCGTGCAGCAGCTCCAGCGTTTCAGCAATGACCGCCGGGTCCGCACTCAGGCGCGCCAGCTCACTGCGCCAATGCGCCGGATCGGTGTCGCACACCGCATCGAACAGCTCCCGCACCTGTCGCCAGCCTTCCCGGTCCACCACCATCCCCTATCCCCAAAACACACTGCTGTAGTTTGCGGTCAGGATGATAACGGCGTGCATGACGCCAAAATGCTCTTACGTTGCCGACATTTCCGGTTTATCAGACGCAGTACCCGGTGCACTGACGGGCGCCGCCTCATCTCTTACGGCAAGGTCGGCATGTGCAGCTTCGGCCTGCGCCATCTCATTCTGCAGCGGATCCACGTCCATCGGCCGACGGAACACCAGCGAAGGCAGCAAGGTCGTCAGCGCTGCGTATAGCAACAGGGCGCCGAACAGCACCGGCGAGATGGCAAAGCGCTCGCGCATGATCGCCGCCAGCACCAGGGTGAAGATCAATGTCGGCGACAGCGCCAAGGCCACCCGCAGGCTGGAACGGAAGCTCTCGCCAAACATCAAGCGCCGCTGCAGCCAGACCACCGCGATACGCAGCGGCAACACCACCAATGTGATCACCAACCCCAGACCCAGCGCCTCGAAGCTCAAGGCTTCGGCCGGGACCTTGGTGCCGGCGTTGAAGAAGTAGAACGGCACGAAGAACGAGGCGAACAGACGCAGTGCGTGCAGGTTTTCATGCGAGGCCAACGACGGCATGCGCTGCTGCAGCAGGCGCGCCACCAGGCCAGCAATGAACGCGCCCACCAGGTAATACACACCGAGCACGTAGGTGATATAGGCCGCCAGCATGCCGACCATCACCAACAACGAGAATTCCGATCCCGGTGCATGCGGCGCCACCCAGCGTCCCAACGCGATGAACAACAAGGGCAGCCCCACCATCATCGCCAGCAGCGCCAGGCTGGACAGCGCCATATGCGTGGGGTCACCGGCCTGCAGCACCACGAACAAGGCCGCAAGGGCCAGCAGTTCGCCGGCGATGGCCTTGCTGCTGACCCAGAAACGTTCAGCATCATCCAGCCCAAGCTGCGACAACGAATCCATGATGAAGCCGGTGGAAGGCGTGAGCAGGGCCAGCGCCAGCAGCGCAGCCGCCTGCCACGGCAGGCCGGCATAGTGCCAGGCCAGCCAGGCCACCCCGGTGAGCGTGGCACTGCGGATCAGCAGGTGGGTCAGCAGGGGCCACATGCCCTTGCGCAGATCGGCCAGATCCACCTCCAGGCCGGCGAACAGGAACAGCGAGGAGATACCCAGCGTCGCCAACAGGCTGACCACCGGGTCATGCGCGCTGTCGCCCAGCCACAGCATTGCGCTGATGCCGAACACCAGGCAGGTCAACGGTGCGGGAATGCTGAAACGTTGCAGCGCGCGCGGGATTACCAGCAACGCGAAGATCAGCAGCAGATAGATCAGTTCCTTGCTCATACGTCTGTTTCCTGTGGACCGGAGGGATGTGGCACCTCCGGTCCGCCGGCTGACGAGCAAAGCCGCTGTCAGCGCAGTCGGGCCCCGGCAAGCTCCCCAACGCGGCGCAGGATGTCATTGCGGCCGTCATCATCCAGTGCAGAACCCTGCAGGTAACTGACCAGCAGCCAGGGCGTGCCATCACCCAGCGGCCACAGCACGGCGATGTCGTTGGTGGTGTCCTTGCCATTGCTGCCGGTCTTGTCACCTACCCGCCAGCCTTGCGGCAGGCCCGCGCGCAGGCGCGCGTCGCCGGTCTGGTTGTCGATCAGCCAATCGGCGAGTTGCTGGCGCGCCGCCGTGCCGAGTACGTCACCCAGCACGAAGTGCTGCAAATTGCCTGCCATTGCCGCCGGGCTGGTGGTGTCGCGCGGATCGCCAGCGGCGAAGCGATTGAGCTCGGGCTCATTGCGAGCGCTCAGGGTGATGCGGTCGCCGTGCTCGCGCAGGAAGCGGGTGAGTCCTTCCGGCCCACCGACCAAGGGCAGCAGCAGGTTGGCCGCGGTGTTGTCGCTGACGATCATCGTCGCCCGGCACAGGTCACGCACGGTCATGTCCTTGCCGACATGGCGTTCGCTGAAAGGCGAATGGTCGATGATGTCGGCCCGCCTGACCGCCACGCGCTGGTCCAGGGACAACTGGCCCGCCTGGGCGTGGCGCAGGATGGCCGCCGCCAGCGGAAACTTGACCGTGCTGCACATCGGGAAGCGCTCATCCATGCGATGGCCGTAACGCGCGCCGCTGCCGGGGTTCCACAGGCAAACGCCAAGACGGCCGCCGCTGGCTGTCTCCAGCGCGGCGAAGTCCCCCGCCTCCGCCGGGCCCGTGCCGGTGGACGGCGGCATGGCCGCGCTACGCGCCAGCGCTGCGGGCACCAGTGCAGTGGCGACGGCAGCAGCGCCGAATGTGAGGAACTGACGACGAGCAAGCATGGCAACTCTCCTTGGCGTGATGCAGCCGATCTTGGCGGGCAAGGCGGCGCCCAACCATCGCGAAGATTCATCGGGAGCCATTAGATAAATTTGCAGATAAACGTAAAATACGGCATGGAAAGCGGAAATAATGCGCTCGCCCATCAACTTTCGTCATGACCAGTCCATGATCCGCCCCCAGCTCCCACTCAACGCCCTGCGCGCCTTCGAGGCCGCCGCCCGCCATCTCAACTTCACCCGGGCGGCATTGGAGCTATGTGTCAGCCAGGCAGCGCTGAGCCACCAGATCCGCGGCCTGGAAGACCGCCTGCAGGTCAGCCTGTTCCATCGATTGCCACGCGGGGTAGCGCTTACCGACGAGGGCGCGGCGCTGTATCCGGTGCTGACCGAAAGTTTTGACCGCATGGCGATCGCGCTGGATCGCTTCACCGGTGGCCGCTTCCGTGAAGTGCTCACCGTGGGCGTGGTCGGCACCTTTGCCACCGGCTGGCTGCTGCCGCGCCTGGCGGCGTTCGAGAGCGCACATCCGGATATCGAACTGCGCGTGCAGACCCACAACAACCGCATCGATCTGGCCGGCGAAGGCCTGGACCTGGCCATCCGCTTTGGCGACGGTGACTGGCAAGGGCAGGACTGCGTGCCAATCGTGGATACACCGTTCGCGCCGCTATGCGCGCCGGCCGTTGCGCGACGACTGCGGCAGCCGCGCGATCTGGGCAACGTGCCGTTGCTGCGTTCCTACCGCAACGACGAGTGGCCGCGCTGGCTGGAGCTGGCCGGTATCAGCGGGGTCGAAGCACGTGGCACGGTGTTTGATTCGTCCCTGACCCTGGCCAGTGCGGCCGCCGCCGGGGCGGGCGTGGCGCTGCTGCCATTACGCATGTTCGAACAGGATCTTGCCGAAGGACGCTTGCTGCAGCCGTTCGCGCCGACCCTGTCGTTGGGCCGGTACTGGTTGACGCGCCTGCGTTCGCGGCAGGAGCGCGAGGCCTTGAAGCGATTCCGGGTGTGGCTGCAGGCGCAAGGTGGCCTGGATTTGTAGTGCCGAGCCATGCTCGGCAAAAGCACCCTGTAGTGCCGAGCCATGCTCGGCAGGGGCTTCACCGGTAACGCCCCAGCCGAGCATGGCTCGGCTCTACAGAGAGAATTCCGGCGTTGCAGGCTCACACCGCTCCACAAACGAAGCGGCCCTGTAGTGCCGAGCCATGCTCGGCAGGGGCTTCACCGGTAACGCCTCAGCCGAGCATGGCTCGGCTCTACAGAGAGAATTCCGGCATTGTCGGCTTCGCGGCTTACGCCGCTCCGACAAGGCTCAGTCCTCCAACATCTCCATCCACGCTGCCTCGGCCTGCTCCAGCTGCTGTGCCAGCACTTCGCGCTCACTGCCGAGCTTGGCCATTTTGGCGGCGTCCGCGTAGTTGCCCGAATCGGCCAGCTGCGCATCCACCTCCGCCAGCGACGCACCCAGCTGCTCGACCTTCTTCTCGGCCGCTTCCAGCTTGTGCGGGTTGACCGGCTTCTTGTTCGAAGCCGGCTTGGCCGGGGCGACCTGCGCAACCGGCGCAGCTGCCGCCGGCTTTTCCTGCCGGTCGTTCTTGTTGCGCGAACCCTGCGCGCTGGCGCGGGTACGCAACCATTGCGCGTATTCGTCCAGGTCGCCGGCAAACGGCTCGACCACGCCATCGGCCACGCGCCAGAACGTATCGCAGACCAGGCCAATCAGGTGGCGATCATGCGACACCATCACGATCGCACCTTCAAACAGCGCCAGCGCTTCGGCCAGGGCCTCGCGCATTTCCAGATCAAGGTGGTTGGTCGGTTCGTCGAGCAGCAGCACGTTCGGCTGCTGCCAGGCGATCAACGCCAGCGCCAGACGCGCACGCTCGCCGCCGGAGAAACCATCAACCGTCTCGAACGCACGGTCACCCGGGAAATTCCACTTGCCGAGGAAATCGCGGAACGACTGATTCACACCGTCCGGTGAAATTTCGCGGAAGTGATCCATCGGCGTCATGCCGGCATGCAGCGACTCCACCGTGTGCTGGGCGAAGTAACCGATCTGCAGGTCCGGGTGTGCCATGCGGTCACCGCCCAGCAGGGGCAGGTCGCCCACCAGCGATTTCACCAGCGTGGTCTTGCCGGCGCCGTTCGGGCCGAGCAGGCCCACGCGCTGGCCGGCTTCCAGGCCGAAACCGACGTTATCCAGGATCACCGCATCCGGGCCGTAACCGGCGGTTACGTCGTTGAGGCGGATCAGCGAGAACGGCAGCTTGGCCGGCGGCGAGAACTCGATGCGGAACTCGCGCTCGGCACGCACCGCTTCGGTGCCGGCCATCTTGGCCAGGCGCTTCATGCGGCTCTGCGCCTGGGTAGCCTTGCTGGCCTGCGCCTTGAAGCGATCGATGAAGCTCTGCAGATGTGCGCGCTCGGCCTGTTCCTTTTCGTGCGCGATCTGCTGCTGGCGCAGGTGCTCGGCACGCTGGCGCTCGAAGTCGGTATAGCCGCCGGGATACAGCTTGGCCGAGCCACCGTGCAGGTGCAGGGTATGGGTGGCGACGTTGTCGAGGAACTCGCGGTCATGCGAGATCAGCAGCAAGGTGCCCGGGTACTTCAGCAGCCACTGTTCCAGCCAGTACACCGCGTCCAGATCCAAGTGGTTGGTCGGTTCGTCGAGCAGCAGCAGGTCGCTGGGCATCATCAGCGCGCGGGCAAGGTTCAAGCGCGCACGCCAACCACCGGAGAACGCGGACACCGGGCGGTCGTGCGTCTCGGCCGGGAAGCCCAGGCCGTGCAGCAACTTGCCGGCGCGCGCTTCGGCGTCATAGGCGCCCAGCTCGGCCATCTTCTGGTGGGCGTTGGCAACGGCCTCCCAGTCTTCGCGTTCGGCGGCAGCGGCTTCTTCCTTCAATACCTCGGCCACCACGTCATCGCCGCCCAGGACGAAATCGATGGCGCGGTCGGGCAATGCAGGCGTTTCCTGGGCCACGTCGGCGATGCGGATCTTGCCGGGCAGGGACACGTCGCCCTTGTCGGCTTCCAGTTCGCCACGCACGGCGGCAAACAGGCTGGATTTACCTGCGCCATTACGGCCCACCACGCCTACGCGATAGCCGGCATGCAGGGTGAGGTCTACGTTGGACAACAGCAGGCGCTCGCCCCGGCGAAGGGCGAAATTACGAAGGGAAATCATGAATGGGTCCGTTATAACGAAAAGGAATGAGCATGTGAGCAGCATTCCTGCGACGTAATTCTAACGTTAACCAATACTTGACTCACCTCCCGTAGTCGCACGCGCAGTAACGGCGTTTTCCTACAGGACATAAAAACTCGCATAGCCAAATCGCCCTTGCTGAACTGAAAAAGCTTTCAAAAGCAACAATTTAGCTGAATCGTCCGGTTTGACACGAGGTTAAAAACCCATTAATTGGTAATGGCGCACCGCAACAGCCGCGAACCCCACGCGCCGCCGATGCCGCCACTCAATACCGGAGCTGCAACCTGATGAACCGCAAGTCCAGCACTCTCGCCGTCGCCATTGCTCTCGTACTTGGCGCCCCGGCCCTCCCCGCCCTGGCCCAGTCCAGCGCCAATACCCTGGATACCGTGATCGTTACCGGTACCCGCGTGGCCGACCGTACCGTGGCCGAATCGCAGTCGCCAATCGACATCATCACCCCGGAAGTCCTGCAGTCCACCGGCACTTCCGAGCTGGCTACCGCGCTGTCGCGCGCCCTGCCCTCGCTGAACTTCCCGCGCCCGGCCCTCACCGACGGCACCAGCGGCATCCGCCCGGCACAGCTGCGCGGCCTGTCCCCGGACCAGGTGCTGGTATTGGTCAACGGCAAGCGCCGCCATACCTCGGCCATGATCAACGTCAACGGCAGCATCGGCCGCGGCGCATCGGCCGTGGACATCAACGCCATTCCGATCGCCGCCATCGAGCGCGTGGAAGTGCTGCGTGACGGCGCCTCGGCCCAGTACGGCTCCGACGCCATCGCCGGCGTGGTCAACATCGTGCTCAAGGGCAGCGGCGAAGGCGGCAGCCTGGCCGTGGACTACGGCCAGTACTCGGCTGGCGACGGCAACAAGTACCAGCTCTCCGGCGACACCGGCGTCAGCTTCGCCGACGGCCGTGGCAGCCTGCACCTGGCTGGCCAGATCAGCCAGCAGGACGAGAGCAACCGCGCCGGCCCCTACCAGGGCACCGCGCCCAACACCGGCAACTTCCCGGACATCGGCGAGAAAACCTTTGTCGTCGGCGACCCGCGCGTGGATGCCACCGCTGCCTCGGCCAACCTGAACTTCAATTTCAGCGACAACATCACCGGCTATGCCAACGCCCTGCTGAGCAACCGCGACATCACCTCGTTCGCGTTCTACCGCTCGCCCAACCACAGCGGCCAGAGCGCCTTGCTGGCCCAGCTCTACCCGAACGGCTACGTGCCGCAGATCAACCAGTACTCCAAGGACCGCTCCGTGGTTGCCGGCGTCAAGGGCAACACCGAGAACGGCTGGACCTGGGACGTCAGCGTCAACCACGGTGAAAACACCCTGGATTTCCACACCCGCAACAGCATCAACTACAGCCTGGGTGCAACCAGCCCGAGTTCGTTCTACGACGGCACGTTGAAGTACCAGCAGGACATCTTCAATGCCGACTTCACCAAGGCGCTGGATTGGGGCCTGGCCTATCCGGTCACGCTGTCCTTCGGTGGTGAATACCGCCGCGAGAAGTGGGAGCAGACCGCAGGCGAACTGAACTCCTACACCGGCAGCGGCGCGCAGGGTTTCGGCGGTTTCACCCCGATCAACGAAGTGCACAATGACCGTGACAACTACGCGGTATATGCCGGCCTTGAAGCCGACCTCACCGACAAGTTCTCCGCTGGCCTGACCGGCCGCTACGAAGACTATTCGGACTTCGGTGACAAGTTCTCCGGCAAGCTGTCGGCCCGTTATGCCTTCACCGACAAGGTCGCGCTGCGCGCCACCGCTTCCAGCGGCTTCCGTGCGCCGTCTCTGGCACAGCAGAGCTACCAGGCGGTGACCAGCTCGATCACTGATGGCGTGTTCTATGAAAAGGGCACCTTCCCGACCACCAGCGCTGCTGCCCAGGCCCTGGGTGCGGCACCGCTGAAGGCTGAGTCTTCTACCTCCTACAGCGTTGGCCTCGTGCTGCAACCGGTGGATCGCCTGTACGTCACCGTCGATGCCTACCAGATCGACATCGACGACCGCATCGTGCTGTCCTCCAACATCAACACCACCCCGGCCGCCGCCGCGCTGCTGTCCGATCTGGGCCTGCAGCAGGTTACCCAGTTCGCCTACTTCACCAACGGCCTGGACACCCGTACCCGCGGCGTGGACTTCGTTTCCAGCTACACCATTCCGTTCAGCGCCAGCAGCCTGGAACTGACCGCGGCGTACAGCTACAACGAAACCGAAGTGAAGAAGTTCAGCGCCTCGCCGGCGGTGTTCTCGGCACTGGGCATCACCCAATCGCTGATCGGCCGCGATGAAATCGGCCGCATCGAGGACAGCTTCCCCAGCGACAAGGGCATCCTCAGCGGGACCTGGCGTTCGGACCGTTGGGAGCTGGGCCTGTCGGCCACCCGCTACGGCAGCTTCACCGTGCGCAATTCGGCCAGTGCGGCCCGCGACCAGACCTACGACGCCAAGTGGATTGTCGATGCATCGGCCAGCTTCAAGCCCAGCGAGAGCTGGAAGCTCACCGTCGGCGCCGACAATCTGCTGAACGAATACCCGGACCGCGTGCAGAACGAACTGAATTCCACCTACGGCATGATGCCGTACAGCAACTACTCGCCGTTCGGCTTCAACGGCGCTTACGTCTACGGCCGCATCAGCTACACCTGGTAAAACTGGTTTGACGTCGTGAAAGGAAGATGCCCCGGGAAACCGGGGCATTTTTTTCTTTGCCAACGACATGTAGTGCCGAGCCATGCTCGGCAGAAGCTTTCCCGATAACCCACTCCGCATGGCTCGGCTCCACCAAAGGCTCCGCGCGAAGAGCCCCGGGTGCGCTGCGCTTACCCGGGCTACGGCGCTGTCCGGCGAAGCCACCAGCATGTAGTGCCGAGCCATGCTCGGCAGAAGCTTTCCCGATAGCCCAACCCAGCATGGCTC
>NZ_DAMBEF010000035.1:0-35991 GCF_032061965.1 Stenotrophomonas sp.
GTCATTGAGGATTGGACTCCAAACCGTTGTGCTACTCAATCTTGGGGGGACGTCGGAGCCAACAATTCGTCGAAGCTCCAGTTCGTACGTACCCCAACGGGGATCGTCCCGCCCGGTAATCCCCCCGCAGATTAGCTGACGCCAAAAGTGGAATTTTGTCGTACCCTTTCCCGAGGAGGTTCCATGAAGACATCCCGTTTCACCGACAGCCAGATCATCGCTGTACTCAAGCAGGCCGAGGGCGGCACGCCCGTGCCGGAACTGTGTCGCGAGCACGGAATCAGTTCGGCGACGTTCTACAAGTGGCGCAGCAAGTTCGGCGGCATGGACGCATCGCTGACGTCCCAGCTCAAAGAGCTGCAGGAGGAGAACCGGCGCCTGAAGAAGATGTATGCCGAATCGCAGATGACCGCCAAAGTGCTGCGCGAGGCGATGGCAAAAAAACCCGCCATTTGGCGGGCTCGGATTAGAAATGCCAGTCTTGCGTCTACTGATTGGCTGGAATTGGAGGCTGAGCTGGACACTGCACTCGCTCGCCTACAGACACCAACTCTTCAGATAGCATCCTTTTGGCCTGATACGCCAAGTTCCCCGCAGAGCCAGTGGCGGGAATTGAATTAAATTCGGGGACAATCAAGTACTTTCCACCCCCAAGCGGCTGCTTATTGACGGTGCCTGAAATTCCGATTCGAGGAACATAAGTCTCGAGCATCATTTCCGAGACAAGCCTGAGCCTCATTCCACTCAAGCGCTGCAGCCCTGAAGCTGCGGTACTCCACATCGCCTCACATGCATCGTGACAACTACACTCTGCACGCGGCATCGCATGCGATGGTCTTTCTTCAGTGCGCCCCTTGCGCTGCCATCCTTGTCGCGGTCCGATTTCAATGATCGGCTCTTTTGCAGCCAGGGCGCCCGCTGGCGTGCCCCCAACTGCGGCGGCGAAAATTATCAGAAACACCGATCCGATGGCCATGTATTTTCCCTAGATAATAGAGGGGCCGATGGTAGCGCCTGATTGGTCTAGAAGACTAGGGCGCCTTCGCGCCCGGCCCCTTGGAGCTGCGTTCTCGTACAACTCGCTTGCCATATGGCAATGGTTGCCGTGACCAGCTCACGCTTCCGCATGAAGGATAATTTCAGCTGCTTCGTCAGCACGATTGAACCCGCGAACCTTAATATCGTGCTTTCCGCCAAATTCCTCTAGTTCAGCAAATGCTGAGTTGGAGGCACCGATCATCTTGTCAGAATATTCCACAGACTCAATCGTCGGCAGCCAAAGCATCAGCTCGTAGGCGCGGGCCCCAAACATGTGCGAATCGAAGTCTCTAACGATCTGAAGATCGAGGAGACGCGCCTTGGCGTGCTGCCGCTTTCTCGAGAGGTTTGCCCCCGGCACTAATGCATCAAAGTTGGCGACAATCCGACTGCCAACATAACCAAGTCTCGTAGAAATTCCATCGTGACGCTTCAGCTCATAGTTGAAGCGGCCAGGAATATCCGCATTTTTCTGCAGCACTGCGTAGCGAATCTGGTTAAGCCAGCGCTCTACTTCCACAGTAGGCGCGTCTTCCTCCGGAACTTCCGCAACCGCAGAATCTGGGGGCCTACGCCATAGGCTTGCGACCAGTGCGGCACCTGAGCGCGCAGCTTCCTCAACTGAATCCGCACAAGCAGGCCTAATCGGGCCCAGAGACGCGCCGCTAAAGGGTGCGATCCATGATTCAAGCATGCCGCCAGTAGCGAAGTACTCCTGCAAATCCTCTGCAACTAAGCCAGCCAGCCCGGCAAAAACGGCAGACTGCTCGCCGTACATGCACTTAATCACCTGACTCGTCACCGTTTGCTCCACGTGCGAACTCCCGTTCCCGGAAGCCGCAACTGCAACGACTATGCGCTCGCCACTGCCATTCATAGGCTCCATAAACACGGGGGCCCAGCGGTAGACGTTCGAAGGTGCCTGAGGAAATACGTCGGGATTAAAATTCATGGGAAGATCCCCATCTGCTGAACCGGAACTCTCTCACAGCCTAATTTCAGGAGGTGAGATTGCCGCATCCCTAACCAATCTGCCATCTCCGGCACGCCATTGGCTTGCTGAATTCCGCCTGCATTTGCGAGAACGCCATTCAAGCCGATGGATTGATAGATTGACATGGTCTCTTCCACCTTACGGCGGTATTCATCCCGTTCTGGCCCAAACTTGCCACTGTCAACTGCGTTGAAAAGTTCGTTGAAGAAAGAAAGAGCGTCCGGTTGCATCAGCTCGGCAAGGATGGCTTTATCGTGATCAATTAGCCAAAAGTTGCCGTTCCCGTCAGACAGGACGTTGCCTGGATGCCGGTCGGAATTGCCGATCCATTCGTCAAAGCACACTGCGTCTATAACTTTTGGCCAGGCTCTAAGCAGGGAGCGCGCAGTGGGGGAATACGAGCGCATCCCCTGGAATAGATTGGGATGATTAATTGCGATGGACCCGAACCCAATCGGATGGGGGCCAAACGCTGGAGGAATGGAAACAACAACCGCGTCAGGCACGGGAAGGCCAACCGATCGAGCAATAAGGAAGGCAAACAACTCGGCGGCAAGACGGTCTTCATGGATTACACGCTTAACGTATGCCTCGAATTGGCCATTGGACGTGTGAATCATGCCGCGCACAGGCGCGCTATCGCCCATGTCGGCTTGACCGAGTACGTTTACCAGCGTCCCAAACTGAACCATCCGTAGCGCCCCCTCCTCCACGACGTGACGGAATAGTGCCACCAGCATCGGGCGCGGACAACACATCGTCCATTTGAAGCTCGGCAGCCCGCTGCGCTACTAACCCCCTCCAGGAAAGTCAGCGCCGCCCCCTCAATGACGCGAACCCCGGCCATCACCTCCTCCCAAACCTCGCCTTCCAGCCCCTCCCGGTCCAGCTCGCTGAAGACGACGTTGTAGTCCAGCCCTATCGGGCCTCCGGCACCACCGCGCCACTGGGAGGAGACCCGAGAGAACATTTCGATAGGCAAGGCGCATTCCGGCCAGTGATCGACCTCGGGAGGCTTGGTAGTGCTTTGCCTTGAGGCCGCTGCCCGTAAGCTCGGTCTCAGTGGGGGCGCGCCAGTACATCGCCCCCACCCCCTCTATCAGTTTCCCTTTCGGGCTACCTGGATCGCCTGGACGTACCCATAGATGATGGCCGTATCGAGGCCAATCTGGTTCTGCAGGGCCAGTTCAACGCCCTCGATATCCAGATCCATGTCGGCGTCCCACTCGGCGACCATGTCGAGGATGACTTGCGCCGGGGTCAGCTCACCCCCGGCCAGCTTGTCTACCAACTCCTTGTAGGCGTCCTTGAGCAGGTGGCGATACTTGAGCTTCAGCTTCTGCTCTCGGCCCTGACCAACGATGGTCAGGATTGCGTCGAACATTTCCGGCGCTTTGACCTTGAACATTACTCAGCCTCCACCAGTGTGAAATCGCTCACCGCGGTAAACGACATGGTGTTGCCCATCGGATTGTTCGAACTGATCGACGGATCACCGTCGAAGGACAGCGATTCAAGCGGGTGTGCTTGTAAGGCCCGACGAGTGCAGCCGCTGCCGCAAGGTGCCAAAACGCCGGCTCGATGGCGCAAGCGGAATCCAGGGACACCACCACGACTAATCTCAGCCATTGGCGGTTGAGTGGGTCTGCTCAAAGTGCCACCGCAAGGAAACCCCCGTTCCCTGAAGTCATGGGAGCGCCCACCTTCGGATCAAGGAATGGTCAGGCAAAGCTGAGGGAAGATGACATCGAGAATATCCGCAATGGCGACCGCAGTTGCGCGGCCACTGCGGTCATCTATGGCGTGGGCAAAACGACAATCCAAGATGTGCGGTCGGGACGATATTGGAAACAAGTCCCCGCCCGCAGGGGGTGAAGTGATATGACTGGTGGAATGGAGTGGGTGCGCAGGAACTACGGCGTGCCAGCAAAGCGCGGCGGTCGCGTCGGGTACACAGGCGATGGAGTGCCAAAGCTCGGGACAATCGTGTCTGCAACGACGAGCGGCCACTTGAAGGTCGAACTGGACAATCAGCATCGCTCCATCAAGCTGCATCCGACCTGGAAGCTGCGCTATCTGGACGCGGACAGCCCGCAGGAGGTGAGCGATGCAGATTGAGCCATGCCCGCACTGCGGCGACAAGGAATGCGATACCGATTGCGGCGAGCGCGCCCTGATCTATCGCGAGCATCGACGCCGGCAGCTTGCGGATATCGAGATCGATCCTGCCGAGCTGTGCCAGGACTGCGGGGCTTACATCGGCGACGAGGGGCCCTGCGACCTGTGCGAACAGGAGGCGAGCGATGCGTAACAAGGCACTAGAAGCACTGAAAGGAGGGGAAGATGAGCGCAGCTGAGAGCATCCCGTGGGAGCTACGTGCGATTGATGCAGAGGGAGTCGGCTCTCTGATGGGACTGGCAGCGCGGACGGTGCTGGAGACAGTTGCGTGCCGCCCAGACTTTCCCGTCCGCCTGACCATGCGGCCGGCCACTTGGGTGGCTGGGGAGGTTTTGGAATGGCGAAACGCAAACCGCGCCGGGATCCCGAAAGGACGCCGACGCGGTAGTTAACGCCAAGATTACGCCAAGATTACGCCAAGGAGGGCGGCAACCGTTGGTAGATAAAGCTTTCTGGTGCCGGAAATAGGAATCGAACCTACGACCTACGCATTACGAATGCGCCGCTCTACCAACTGAGCTATTCCGGCGTGGCCGCGAAGTGTAATTGAAGCCGGGCGTGGCGGTCAATCGACGCTACCGGGCCCCTGCGCGCCCTGCTCCATACCCCCGAGATCACCGCGTCGGCTCAGACCGGGCCACGCTGGACTGGGCCTGATCCCGCATGGGCCACACTCACGCCGGCCTGCACTGCCGCCCGCATCAATCCCACACCTGACCAATCCTCTGCGCGGCCGCCAGCCGGTATGCCTCCAGCCGGGCGCGCAGCATGGGATCGCCGGCAAAGGCGATACCGGTCGGCAGCAGGCTGGGGTCGAAGACGCGCTTGCGCTGCGCGGCCTGCTGGCGGGTGACGCGATCCAGCCACAGGTGGCCGAGGGCGACCGCCGGAAGGTCCGGATCCCAGGGCTGGGAGATGTCGGCCGGGTCCAGGTTGGCCGGGGCCTCGGTGAAGACCAGCGCGAAAGCGACGCTCTCCCTTGCCAGCTCGGCGCGCAGGCGGCGGTCAAGATAGTCGGCAGCGGCGGGCGCACCCAGCTGCGGATGCGGCTTCGCCGGGCGCAGCACCAACCTGCCGATGCGGGTGTGACCATCGCTGGCAGTCAATCGGTAGGGATGCAGGAAGTGATAATTCAGTGCGCTGTAACTGGCGCTGCGCGCAGCCTGCCGCAGATACTCAAAGCGCTGGGCCGGCTCCGGCAAGGTATGCAGCAGGGGCCGCGCCGCAGTCATCACCCGCAGGAAGGCCAGGAACTCTTCGGGCGTCCGTGCCGGGTAGGACTCCAACGAGTGCCCGACCAGCACCATCGCAGCGCGCGCACCAATGCGCACGGCGATGCCGCGTGGTTCGGCCGCCGGACTGCGCTGGTCGATCTGCGCATCCGCACCACTGCTGGAGAAGCGCACCAGCACCGGCTGCTCCAGCCCACCCAGCACCGCCGCCATGCTGTACTGCGCGGCCAGCGGCGTGGCACGAAAGTGGCCCTCCACCAGCAGCCCGCGCGCATGGTTCAGCCGGGTTCCCGGCGGCGGCTTGCGGGTGCCCTGCAGGGCCGCCAACAAGGCATTTGCTTGGCCCGTGATCATGTTGCACCTCCAGGCGGACGCCACGTCCGCCAACCTGCTGCGGTACGGCGTTCGCTCACGGGTTGACCACCCCCGGGCGCAAGGCGATGTGCTTGTACTCGATGAAATCTTCCAGCGCTGCGACGCCGTTCAAGCGCCCCAACCCGGATTGTTTGAAACCGCCTTCCTCGGTGCCGTCGAATACGCGTGCCCAATCATTGACCCAGACCGAACCGGCTGCCAGCGCTTCTGCCACCCGCAGCGCCTTGTCGAGGTCGCGGGTCCAGATGCCAGCGGCCAGGCCATACGACGTGCTGTTGGCCAGCTCGACTGCATCTGCCTCGCTGTTGAAGCGCTGCAGTGTCAGCACCGGCCCGAACACTTCCTGTTGCACGATATCCAGGCGGTTGTCGTCCACCTCCAGCAACGCCGGCCTGAAGAAAGCGCCCTTGGACAGCGCACCCGTGCCGACCGCACCACCGCGCACGATGGCCCGCGCACCGGCGCGCAGCGCAGTCTCCACCATCAGCTCGATCCGCTCGACGTTGGCCTTGTCGATCAGCGGGCCCATGTCGCTGAGCGGATCGCTGGCAGGCCCTACCCTGACCATGCGCAGGCGCTCGGCAATGGTGTCGCGCACGCGCTCGTACACACCGTCCTGCACCAACAGGCGCGAGCCGGTCATGCAGAACTGGCCTGCGAATACGGTCAACGCCTTCTCAAGCACCGGCAGTGCCTGCTGCAGATCCGCATCGTCGAACACGATCATCGGCGTCTTGCCGCCGAGCTCCATGCCAAAACGTTTGAGATTGTTGGCGCCGGCAGCGGCGATGATCCGGCCGGTACGGGTTGCACCGGTGAAGCTGACCACCGGTACCTGCGGCGTATTGACCAGGTAACTGGACCCATCGGCGCCACTCTCGAAGAACAGGTTGATCACCCCGGCCGGCAGATCGCGCGCCTCAGCCATGATCCTGGCCATCATGCTGGCGGTCTGCGCGACCTGCGCAGGCAGCTTGATCACGGTCGAACAACCGGCCGCCAACGCCGGCGCCAGCGAACGAATGGTGAGGACTACCGGTGAATTCCACGGCGCAATGACCGCCGCGACGCCCATGGGTTGGCGCAGGATCATCGACAACCGACCGGGTTTTGGCCGCAATGCCCTGCCCGACTCCAGCAGCGCCGCGGCAGCGTAATAGCGCAACTTGCTGGGCACCATGTCCAGCTCGAAGGCAGCCTCGCGCTTTACCTTGCCATTCTCTTGCGACAGCACATCCAGCAATGCCTCGTAATTCCGCTCGAACGCTGCCGCCATCTGTTCAAGCACACGCGCACGCAGTTCGTGGTCATGCGCCCACTGCGAATGGACAAACGCGCGGTTCGCCGCAACCACCGAGGAAATAGCAGCATTCAGCCCATCATCCGGATAGTTGCCGATCACCTCATACGTGGCCGGATTGATGGAGTCACGCAGCGGTCCGTCGAAACGCGGCACGCCGTTGATCCAGTTCGCTGCACGCCGCAACAGCAGCTGCCCGCTCCCAAGCTTGTTCATTGTCCCTCCTCGCCACTGTCGTCGGCGGATGGTTTGGCCTTGCGCCGGCCCCAAAATGCCGATGCCGCATCCAGCAAGCGTTCGACCATTGGCCCGGCGATGAACACCACCACCGGCACGATTACCGCGGTGGACACCAATACGCGCAGCGGCATCGACAAGTGGTGGAACTGGTCGCCTACCAGCGCCAGAAAAAGCACCACGCAGGGATACACCGCCAGCCACGTCTGCAAGGTTCGCCTGACCTTCGTTGCCAGCCAGTTGTTCACAGCCACATCAACCATCCCGCAGCCATTGGCTGACCCGCTCGGCCAGCATGATCACGGTCGGATTGGTCGCCACGCATGGCACGTCGGGAAACGACGAGGCATCTGCCACGCGCAAGCCCGCGACTCCGCGTACACGCCCCTGGTAGTCGGTGACGGCATGCGGATCACCGTCGCCGCCCATCGGTGCGGCCGAGGTCGGGTGGTGATAGATGTCCAACGCCATCGGCAAGGCGGCGTCCAGTGCCGCATCCCCGACACGCATCGCACCGGGCACCATTTCTTCAGAGATCATCCGTGCCAGCGGCCCTGCGCCGGCAATACGCCGTATCGTTTGAATGCCCTCGACCATGCGCCTTCGATCTTCAGGATCGTCCAGAAGATTCAACGCAATACGCGGCGCATCGGTGGCCAGCGTGGAACGCAACGTCACCCGGCCCAGGGAACGCGGACGCGTCAGCGCAAGCGCGAGCACAAACACCGCACCGGTGGGCGAGCTTTCCGGGTCACCGTAATGCACGGCGGACACGTGCAGGTCTCCTTCGCCAGGGCTGGCAAGCGCGGACTGCGCCCACAGGATCGCGCCAACCGGTGGCACTGGCAGGCCCAGCTCACCGGGCCGCGCCGCCCAGGTGGTGTAGAAGAACGGATGCTCCTGCAAGCGCTGCCCTACCGGCAGGTCCGCGACCACATCGATATTCATCTCACGCAGCGCATCCTGCGGGCCTATGCCGGAGCGCAGCAGGATCGCGGGTGTCCCGTACGCACCGGCGCTGAGCACGATCTGGTTGGCGGGGATGCGCTCACCGTCGGCCAGCACCACCGCGGTGGCTTGGCCGTGACGCGTTTCAACCCGATCAACCAGCGTCTGGCTGCGGATATGCAGATTGGGACGTTGCCGTACCTGCAGCGACAGATACGTCATGCCGGTATTCAAGCGTTGGCCCATGCGGTTGTTCATCGGGTACGGACCGACCCCGAAGGGTTGCGTACCATTGAAATCCTGCACCCGGGCAAAGCCGGCCAACATTGCAGACGCGATGAACGCGCGTTGCATGTCCGAGACTTCGTCTTCCTGCAACTGATGGATGGGCCACGGTCCCTCGCGGCCATGCTCGGCATCTGCACCAAACAAGGTGCGCTCGCTGCGGCGGAAGAACGGCAGTACATCCGCTGGCGTCCAGTGTGGCAGCCCGGTGCGCGTCCAACGCTCGAAGTCACCGGCGGGGGCCCGCATCGCCACGCCCGCGTTGACCGCCGAGCAACCGCCCAGCACCTTGCCGCGCGGTATTGGCAGACGCGCGCCGAGCCCGTCCGGCTCAGCGGTAAAGCCCCAGTCATGTGTGCTGTCACCGCCGATGATGCTCTGCAGGCGCACCGCATCCGGGTACGCATCGGGTGCATACGCAGGGCCCGCCTCGATCAGCAGCACCCGGCGAAAGGCATCCTCGCTCAGGCGGCTGGCCAACACTGCGCCAGCCGACCCTCCGCCAACCACCACCACGTCATATGCCGGCGCCGCATCCTCACCAAAAGGACCGCTGTGTCGCAGCGGACGCCATGCTGTACCCGAAGAATAATGTTGGTTTGCCATGGACAATACCTCCATCCGCAATGACTGCGGCGCCGCTGTTCACCGGCATCGCATACACCATGCGCATCGAGCCGGACCGGCATGAGCGATGGTCAGTCAAGCAGCACATCGGCGGAACCACCGTTCTGTTCGGGGCACTCAGGAAACAATGTCCTCAAATATTTCATCACTTGAATCACTCAACGGCCTGATGGCATTTGCCACTGCGGTGGAGACCGGTGGCTTCTCTGCTGCGGGACGCCGCCTGGGGCTGTCATCCTCGGCCGTTGGAAAAGCAGTGGATCGGCTGGAGATGCGTCTTGGCATGCGCCTGCTGAACCGCAGTACGCGCGCCCTTGCACTGACCGGTGCCGGCGAAGTCCTGTACCAGTACGCCATCAAGATATTGAAGGATCTGCAAGACGCCGAGCGCGAAATGCAGTTGCAGGAAAGTACGCCCCGCGGCCACCTGAAAGTGAGCGTCCCGCCGATGCTGGGGCGTCGGTTCGTGCTACCCGCGTTGCGGGATTTCCAACAGGTCTATCCGGAGGTGATGGCCTGCCTGAGCTTTGAAAACGCCTACGTCGACATCATCGACGAAGGCTACGACCTTGCGCTTTGGCCCGGCGAACTTGAGGACTCCAGCCTGCAGGCAAGACGGCTGGGGCCCATGCATATGATGACCTGCGCGGCACCACGGTACTTCGCCGAACATGGCAAGCCGCAATCCCTCATCGACCTTGCCCAGCACTGCTGGATTCGCTTTCGGCGGCCGGACAACAAGCGGATGGAACCCTGGCGTTTCCGCGACAACGTCATCCTGCCGAAGCCTCGGTCATCGATCAGCTTCAACGACGCCGAAGCAATGATGGTCACGGCCGTAGCCGGCTGGGGAATCATGCAAGCACCCGAGTACACGATGCGGGAAGACCTGCAGGCAGGCCGGTTGGAACCGATCCTGCAGGACTATGCATGGGACAAGGGTGGCATCTCGTTCGTATGGCCTGCGCACGCGGCCCGGGCACCGCGTGTGCGGGCCTTCATCGATTTCATGTCCGAGCGCTTGATTGCCGACCTTTACCCGCAGCCCGACATGCGTTGATCGAGCGCTGCCGCAACTTTCCTTGGCCCCCATTACCTAGTCGCTTCGGCAACACGCGACCACCGCCCGATGCGCCGGCCGGCACATCGGGCGGCCACGCATTACGCGCCCGCCATCCACTTCAGCATCAGCCCGGTCATATAGGCAATGACCGTTCCAGTGGCGTAGCCAACGGTGCCCAGCAATACACCCACGGGTGCCAAAGTCGGGTGGAAGGCTGCGGCCACTACCGGCGCCGATGCGGCAGCACCGATATTGCCTTGCGAACCGATGGCAAAGAAGAACAGCGGTGCACGCAGCAACCGGCCAACGATATAGAGCAGGGCGATATGCACACCCATCCAGATAACCCCCAGCAGGAACAGCCACGGCCTGTCGGCCAGCGACAGCAAGTCCATCTGCATGCCGATGCAGGCGATCAGGAAGTACAGGAACAAGGTGCCGATCTTGGATGCACCGGCTGCCTCCAGGTTGCGCGCGCGGGTGAAGCTGAGCAGCAGGCCACTGAGGGTGGACAGCATCACCACCCACACAAATGCAGAATCCAGCGATGCCTTACTGGCCCAGCTAACGTTCTGCCCGAACCAGCCCGCCAACGGCGTCGCCAACGCATGCGCCAAGCCAACGACGCCCAGGCCAACGCCAACAATAATCATCAGATCGGTAAGTGAAGGATTACGCGCACTCTTGGCTTCGTACTCGGCGATGCGGCGCTTCATGTCATCGATGGCCGATGTATCTGCACCGCTGCGCACATCGATCGACTGCGAACGCCCGGCCAACCACAGCAGCACCGCCATCCACAGGCTGGCGCAGGCCACGTCGACCACCGCGATCTGGCCAAACGTGGTGGCATCGACGTTGAAGGTTTCACGCATGGCGGCCATGTTGGCGCCACCACCGATCCAGCTGCCGGCCAGGGCAGCCATCCCGGCCCAGGTATCGCCGGCCACGGTTTCGGGGTGGATGAACTTCATTACCTGGAACGACACAGCCGCACCCAGCACGATGCCGACGGTACCGGTGACGAACATGATCAGCAGTTTGGGGCCCAGCTTGGCGATGCCCTTCAGGTCGATGGAAAGCGTGAGCAGGACCAATGCGGCGGGCAGCAGGACATCGCGCGCGATCGGGTTGTAGAGCTTGGTGCTGTGGCCGTCGATCAGGCCGGTGGTGTTGTAGATGGCCGGGATGAAGTAGCACAGCAGCAAGGCCGGCACCCAGGCGAAGACCTTCTTCCAGAAGGGTGTCGGGCCGCTGGCCAACCAGAAGATCAGGGCCAATGTGGCAGCTATCAGGCCGAGGCCGACGATGTCATTGGTGATGAGGGCGGTGCTGGTTTCGGTCGGCATAAGGCCTGTTCCTGTCGATCGAAGGGAAATAAAAACGCCACGTTGGTGACGTGGCGTGGGAGGGTGGAGCCTAGCATGGTGGTGTTGTGTGCGGGGTTTGCATGGGAAAGCGGCGCTTCGCGCTTCCCCTCTCCCCAACCCCTCTCCCGCAAGGGGAGAGGGGCTTTGAAGCTGCAGTTGCACATGTTGCTGGCACTCGGGCCAACTGAGCCCCTCTCCCTTTACGGGGTGAAAGGAGCAGCTTGCGAACCACAGGTTCGCTGCTCATTGAACGCCCTTGCGTCAGCGCAAGGGCTGGGGCGCGGAGCGGGGGTTGGGGAGAGGGGAAGCGCGCAGCGCGCGCCAGAACTCACCCTGCCCCAGCCATCGCCCTCAACGTAATCCCCACCACATACGCCGCACCGGTACCCACCGCATAACCCAGGGTACCCAGCAACACGCCCACCGGTGCCAGCGCCGGATGGAACGCGGTAGCCAGCACCGGCGCCGAGGCCGGCCCACCGATATTGCTCTGCGAAGCAATGGCGAAATAGAAGAACGGCACCTTCAGCAGCTTCCCGGCAAGCCACAGCAACACGATATGCACGCCGATCCACAACACGCCCAGCGCGAACAGCCAGGGCTTTTCCAGCAGTGCCAGCAGATCCATCTGCATGCCGATGCAGGCGATCAGGAAATACAGGAACATCGATCCCCACTTCGACGCACCCACGCCTTCCAGCTCACGTGCGCGGGTGAAGCTCAGGCCCAGGCCGATGAAGGTGGCCAGCAGCACTACCCACACGAAGGGCTTGTCCATGCTCACCGAACTGGACCAGCTGACGTTGGCGGCAAACCAGTTGGCCAGCGGCCCCGCCAAGGCATGCGACAGTGCAACGGCACCAAAGGCGATACCGGCCATCACCATCAAGTCACCCAAGGCCGGAATGCGCGCGTGCTGCGCCTGGTAACTGGCCACACGGTCACGCAGGTCGTCCAGCGCCGTGGTATCGGCACCGCTGCGCTTGTCCATCGCCGGCGCGCGCGAGGCGAAGAAGATCAATACCGCCATCCACACATAGCCAACACCGACATCGACCACCGCGAACTGGCCGAACGTGGTGGCGTCGACTTCGAAGATCTCTTTCATCGCCAACATGTTGGCACCGCCGCCGATCCAGCTGCCGGCCAGTGCAGCCATGCCGCCCCAGGTGGCACCGGCCACCGTTTCAGGGTGCAGCCAAGCCATCACCTGGAAGGCCACGACAGCACCCAACATGATGCTCAGGACAGCGGCCACGTACATGGCAAGCATCTTCCAGCCCAGGCCGAGGATGCCTTTCAGGTCGATCGACAGGGTCAGCAACACCAGCGCAGCAGGCAGGAAGACATCGCGTGCGATCGGGTTGTAGAGCTTGGTGGTTTCACCGTCGATCAGGCCGAAGGTGTTGTAAACGCCGGGAATGAAGTAGCACAGCAGCAACGCAGGGACGAAGCTGTAGAACTTTTTCAGCAGCGGATTACTGCTGCCCGATGTCCAGAAAATGACGCCCAGCGTGGCGGCGATCAAGCCGAACACGATGATATCGTTGCTGATGTACGCGCCTGTAGCGACTGCCAACATCATCTATTCCCTTGTGGTGCGTTTGCGGGCGAGCCCCGCCCATGGATGAAACCTGCAGCCGCACCACGAAGGCAGACAGCAACTGCGCAGGACCAGACACAATGGCGAGTCCTTCGCCCCATCCGGCCATCCCCGTCCGGGTGTACATCACCGCGACGCATACGTTGCGGCACTTGCCGCCGCAACACTCAGAGCGTGGTCACGATCGCTGCACGTTGCCGCGCGTATTCCTCATCGGTGATCACGCCTTTGGCCTTGAGCTCATCCAGTTGCTGCAGGCGACGCTGCGCGGCCGCCACCGGATTGCCGGGCTTGCGTGACCCCAGTTTGACCAGCCACACGATCAGGCCGACCACGCTCGCCGCCAAAGCGAACAAAAACAGCAGTACCAACAAATGCCAGATGCTCAAAGCGCCCATTGCGCATGCTCCCTTGCTGTTGAGTGCTCGTGACGGGCCTGTCCGTGACCCGATCACCCTGGACGCGGGGCGCGCCGCATGGCACGCCCCACGCAACTGCTTACTGACCGATGTGCTGCTTCAGCCAGCCATTGACCGTGTCATGCCACAGCACACTGTTGTGCGGCTTCAGCACCCAATGGTTTTCATCCGGGAAGTACAGGAACTTGGACTCGATGCCCTGGCGCTGCAGCGCGGTAAAGGTGGCCAAGCCCTGCTCCACCGGGATGCGGTAGTCCAGCTGGCCCTGCACCACCAGCATCGGCTTCTTCCAGTTGCCAACATGGTTGACCGGGTTGAACTTCTCGTAGTTCTGCGGCACGTCGTACGGGGTACCGCCTTGCTCCCACTCGGTGAACCACAGTTCTTCGGTGGCATAGCCCATGGCACGCTGGTCGAACACACCGTCGTGGTTCACCAGGCACTTCCACGGCTCGTTCCAGTTGCCGGCGATCCAGTTGACCATGAAGCCGCCGTAGCTGGCACCCAGTGCGCAGGCCTTGTCGCCGTTGAGGAAGCTGTACTTCTGCTGCGCCGCGGCCCAACCCTTCTGCAGGTCTTCCAGCGGGCGGTCGCCCCAGTGCTGGCTGATTGCATCGGTGAAGGCCTGGCCGTAACCGGTGGAGCCATGGAAATCGATCATCACCACCGCGTAGCCCTGGCCGGCATAGGTCTGCGGGTTCCAGCGGTAACTCCAGCCATTGCCGAAGCTGCCCTGCGGGCCACCGTGGATCAGGAACGCCACCGGGTACTTCTTGCCTTCCTGGTAGTTGTGCGGCTTGACCACGTAACCGTGCACGGTCTCGTCGTTCCAGCCCTTGAACGAGAACTGTTCGAAGTCACCAAAGTTCACGCCGTCCAGCATTTCAGCGGCACTCTGGGTGATGGCGCGCTGCGGTGCGCCGGCAGCGGTGCTGCTGGTGAACACCTGGTCGCCACTCTTCAGCGAGTTGCGGGTAAAGGCCAGCGCATCACCGGCGATATCGAAAGAGGAGATGCTGCCCTCGCCCACCAGCTTGGTCGGCTCGCCATTGGCGATGTTGACCGCGAACAGCGGGTGTTCCCCCATGTCCTGTGCAGTGGTGTAGATGGTCTGGCCATCGGCCGACAAGGTGATGCCATCAGCGGAACGATCCCACTGTGCGGCGATCTCGTTGACCTTGCCCGAAGCAAGATCCAGCGCCATCAGGCCGAAGCGGTCAGCCTCGAAGCCCGGGCGCTTCATCGCGCGGTAGAACAAGGTCTTGCCGTCGGCGCTGAATACCGGGCCGGCATCCCAGGCGGGGTTGGCTGCGGTCAGGTTGACCGGCGCCTGCTTGCCTGCGGCATCGAGCTTGTACAGGTCGAAATTGGTCGACCACGGCTCCTGCTTGCCCTGCACGCGGATGCTGGCCACCACCGAGGTGCCATCCGGCGACCACACAAAGTCTTCATTGCCGCCAAACGGCTTGGACGGCGCATCGCCGGCCAGCGTTGCGCTGATAGCCGAGGCGCCCTTTGCAGCAGCTGCTCCGGCAGCCGGCAACGGCGCCACGAACAAGGTGTTGCGGCGGCCATCGGCCCAAGTATCCCAATGGCGCACGAACATGCTGTCGAACACCTGCCCGCTGGCCTTGGAGGCCTTGCCCTGATCCAGGCGCTTGCTGGTGCAGGCCAGGTCCGAGCCGCAGTCCTGGAACACGCCAGCGCTGAACAGGACGCGGTCGCCCTGCGGCGAGATGCGGTAGCTGTCCACGTCCAGCGCGAAATCGGTGAGCTGGCGCGGTTCGCCGCCTGCCAGCGGCATCACGTACAGCTGCTGGCTGCCGTTCTTGGCGCTGAGGAAGTAGACATCCTGGCCCTGGATCGAGGCCGAGTTGACGTTCCAGCCCGCCGGGGTGAGCTGCTTGGGCGGCGCCATGTCGCGGGTGCGCAGATCGCGGATCCACAGGCTGCTGCTGGCCTTGAGGTCGGCATCCACCACGCGCTTGGCAAATACCACCTGGGCGCCATTGGCGCTGAGCAGCGGTGCGGACGCGCGATCCAGCTTGACCATGTCGCGGACTTCAAAACCGCGCGCACTGGCCAGCGACGGCAAGGCGGCCAGCAGGCACAACGGCAACAGGGCGTGACGAAGCTTCATGGGCATCTCCCAGGCAAAGACAAACCCCGATGGTAGGCGGGCAAGCCGTCCGGCTGCAAAGGCTTGAAGTCATGGCTGGGTAACCGCCGGAAACAGCAAAGCCGCCCGAAGGCGGCTTTGTGTGGGCTTTGCTTTGAGCCCCCTCCCTTTGGCCGCAGGCTAAGGGGAGGGTTGGGGAGGGGTGCTTTGGCTTTGGCTTTGGCTTTGGCTTTGGCTTTGGCTCCAAGCCCAAGCCAACTAAAAACCAAAAGCTCCCCTCTTCCGCCCCCCCCGCCTTCGCGGGGGCAGGCTCTTCGGGCACCTCTCCTACAAGGAGAGAAGGGAAAATCAGCTCTTCGCTGCGGGCTCGCCCTTCTTGCCGATGCGGTACATCAGCAGGCCAACCAGGAACAACACGAACAGGCCTACCCAGGCCGACAGGCCTGCCCAGGTGTCGGCAAAACCGCCCAACGGCAGGGCCAGCACGTCGCCCTTGCCGCTGACCACGATCGGCACCGCAATGGCGATACCCATCAGCGCTTCACCGGTGATCAGGCCAGCAGCAAACAGCACGCCCGGGCGGTGCACGCGGTCACGGCCTTCTTCGTCGTCGGCACGCAGCTTGTGGAAACGCTCCACCAGGTGGGCCAACAGGCCGCCCAGGAAGATCGGCACCATCAGCTCCAGCGGCAGGTAAATACCGATCGCGGCGGCCAGCACCGGTACGCGGAAGCGCTTGCCGGTCTTCTTGAGCCACTCATCAATGGCGATGATTACCGCGCCAACACCGGCACCCAGGGCAATCATGGTCCACGGCAGTTGGCCGCCGAACAGGCCACGGGCCACCGATGCCATCAGGTTGGCCTGCGGTGCGGCCAGCGAGTTGGGGTGTTCCGCCGTCGGTGCACCGATGCCATAAGCATGGGCCAACAGGTTCAGCACCGGCGCCATGATCAGGGCGCAGGAGAACGCACCGATACCCAGCATCAGCTGCTGCTTCCATGGGGTGGCACCGACCAGATAGCCGGCCTTGAGGTCCTGCAGGTTGTCACCGCCGACGGCGGCGGCACAGCACACCACCGCACCGATCATGATCGCAGCCACCGCACCCAGCGGTGCGCCGCCCACGCCAACCGGAATCAGGCCGTCCTTGCCCAGCAGCACCACCAGCACCACCGAGGCGAACAGGATGGTGGAGATGGTAATGCCCGACACCGGATTGTTGGACGAACCGATCAAACCGGCCAGGTAGGCCGACACCGATACGAACAGGAAGCCGGCGACGATCATGATGATGGTCATCGGCACCGACACGTGCCACTGGCCAACGATGGCCTGGTACAGCCCCAGCAACGGCAGGGTGAAGGCGACCAGGGCGATCAGCATCCACTTCATCGGCAGGTCGCGCTCGGTCTCGGCCAGGGCCGGGCCACTGCTCTTGCGGGCTGCGGCGAAGCCACTCTTGACGCCGTTCAGCAGCGACTTGCGCAGCGAGAACAGGGTCCAGACGCCGCCAATCAGCATGGCGCCCACACCCAGGTAACGGATCTGCGAGCCCCAGATGGCGAAGGCCGCATCAGCTGCCGGCGCATTGGCGATGGATGCAGCCAGCTCCGGGTTGCCGCCCAGGAAAAACGCCTGATACAGCGGGATGGCGATGTGCCAGGACAGGATCGAGCCGGACAGCACCACGATGCCCACGTTCAGGCCAACGATGTAACCCACGCCCAGCAACGCTGGCGACAGGTTGGTGCCGATGAAGGCGGTGATCTTGGTGCTGCCGACATAGGCCGACTGCGCCCAGGCATCGGGGAAGATGCGCAGGCCCGAGGCCGCGGCCAGCTTGACCAGGCCACCAATGGCCGCCGAAATACCGAGGATCTTCATGCCCGGGCCGGGGTTTTCACCGGCCTTGAGCACCTCGGCTGCGGCCTTGCCTTCCGGGAAGGGCAGCGGATCTTCGACGATCATCGAGCGCCGCAACGGCACCGAGAACAGCACGCCCAGCAAGCCGCCCAGGCCAGCAATACCCAGCACCCACCAGTATTTGAAGTCCGGCCAATAGCCCATGATGACCAGCGCCGGGATGGTGAAGATCACGCCGGCAGCAATCGACGAACCGGCCGAGGCACCGGTCTGGACGATGTTGTTTTCAAGGATGGTGCCGCCCCCGAGCAGGCGCAGCACGCCCATCGAGACGACAGCCGCCGGAATGGCGGTTGCGATGGTCAGGCCTGCGAACAGGCCCAGGTAAGCATTGGCGGCGGACAGCACCACAGCCAGCACGATGGCAAGAACCACCGCGCGGAATGTGAGCTGCGCAGGCGCAGCGTTGTTCATGGAAAGCCCTTGGATGGCAAAAAAACCTTCGCCACGCTAACGCCCGCTTAACGGCAAGTCCAGCCGCGGCGCGGCACGGGCCCGCATGCGGCACAGCCAGCGCTCTGATTCGGCACAGCCCAGCAAGGGTTTGCACCGATGCTGCGGCGCGAGCTACGCCCTCCCCTGCGTCCACCTATACTCGCCGGCTTCGATCCAGACGCCCGTCTCATGTCCACATCTTCCCTGCCGGCGACCGGCACTGACGACTTCCTCGGCCACCCCAAGGGCGTCTACGTCTGCTTCTTCACCGAGATGTGGGAGCGCTTCTCCTTCTATGGCATGAAGGCCCTGCTGCTGCTCTACCTCACCAAGTACCACCTGTTCGGCGACAAGGCTGGGCTGGACCTGCTTGGCGCCTACGGCGGCCTGGTCTATTGCATCCCGGTCTTCGGCGGGCTGTTGGCCGACCGCTGGCTGGGCATGCGCAAGGCGGTGGTATTCGGCGGCATCCTGCTCGTGCTCGGCCACGCCGGCATGGCGTTCGAAGGCCATGCCGCACAGCGGGTAGCCGGTGAAGTCGTACGCGACGAAGCCGCGCTGTCGGTGACCTACCTGTCGCTGGCGCTGATCATCATGGGCGTGGGCTTCCTCAAGCCCAATATCTCCACCATCGTCGGCAAGCTCTATCCGGAAAACGATCCGCGCCGCGATTCGGGCTTTTCGCTGTTCTACGCCGGCATCAACCTCGGCGCGCTGTTTGCCTCGCTGGTCTGCGGCTTCCTCGGTGAGGCCTATGGCTGGAAGTACGGATTCGGCGCTGCCGGCATTGGCATGCTGGTCGGCCTGGGCATGTTCCTGTGGGGCCAGAAATACCTGCACGGCCACGCAGAACCTGCACAACCGGCCAGCCTGCGTGAGCGCGTGCTCGGGCTGCCGCGTGAATGGTTGATCTACCTTGTGGCCATCATTGGCGTGGTGCCGGTTGCGGCCCTGATGTGGGCGGCAGCCAACGGTGCCTTCGCCCTGGGTGGCGAGATCAGCCTGGCGCTGATGCTGATGATCGTGGTGCTCGGCGGCGTGCTGCTGTGGTTCGCCTGGTTCACCGGCACCCACTGCACGCCGGTACAGCGCCAGCAGATGATCGCGCTGATGGTATTGATCTTCATGGCGCTGGTCTTCTTCACCCTGTATGAGCAGACCTATGGATCCTGGGTCACGTTCACCGATCGCCTGCTGACGAAAGACCTGGTGCCCGCCTTGGTGATCCGCGACGGTACGCCGCTGCCGTGGTCCATCGTTTCCCTGCTGTTGGCACCGCTGGGCTTCGTGGTTGCCGCGCGTCTGTCCGACCGTGATCCCGCATCCAGGGCACCGCGCCTGTTGTTCGCCGCTATCGTGGTAGCGATGCTGGTGGTGCTGGTCCGCGACTGCCTGGTGTTGCCGCAGACGGCCGGCTCCCTCACCTATCTGGGCGCGCTGTTCCTGGTGCTGTTGGCCCCGATGTTCGCGGCCTTGTGGGCCTGGCTCGACAAACGCCGGCTCGATCCGTCCAAACCACTGAAGTCTTCATTCGGCCTGGTATTCGGCGCACTCTCCTTCGTGCCTTTGGCCTTGGCCGCACAACAGGTAGGCGCGACCGGCGCGATGGCCAGCGTGTGGTGGCTGGTGCTGGCCTACCTGATCCTGGAGATCGGCGAGATGTGCCTGTCGCCGGTGGGCCTGTCGGCGGTTACCCAGCTGGCCGCACCACGCGTGGTCAGCCTGATGATGGGTACCTGGTTCCTGGCTACTGCTTTCTCCGAAACCCTTGCGGCATTGTTCGGCAAGCTGGCTGCCATTGACGTGCCCGAAGGCCAGGTGATGAACATCGCCGAAGCCGCTGGCCGCTACGAGCACCTGTTCTGGCTGCTGATGTGGATGGGCCTGGGCTGCGCGGCAGTAGCGTTGATTGCCTCGCCGCTGCTGAAACGGATGATGCACGGCGTGCGCTGACAGCGGCAGGTGCGGCGCAAGTCGCGAAACCGGTATTCGCTCAGAGATCGACATGCGTTGTCCTGAGCGGCTGTCAGCTTCGCCATCTGCGCCACACCTACCGATTGCTTACAACGCCACCTGCAGTTTGATGCCCAGCACCAGCGCCGAGTCCACTTCGGCCACCCCACCGGGGTCCTTCACATACTGCAGGTTCGGCCGCACTGTCAGCCAATCGCTGACATGCACGCCGTAATAGAGTTCGGCGTTGTATTCGGTGCGCTGCACGGGCTGGTAAAGCGGGTCGGCGAATGCCTCGACATCGTTGGACGCATTCAACAGCCGTTGCCGCCGGGCCACACGATCATTCACATGGATGCGCCCGATACCGAGACCGATATCGTCATGTGGTCGTGCGTTGAACGGCCCGCGGTACACCGCGCCCAATTGCTGGAATCCATCCACCGTATTGGTGGCTTTGTCATGGATGGTCAGATTGGCGAACAGGCTCAACCCGCGTGAGGCATCGCCATCCACGCGCGTGAGCTGCTGCTGTGCCGTGAACCACGCACCATGCTTGCTGGCCCGCTGCCTGAAGGCATTACCGCTGATTGCCTGCGGCATCCCCTGCGCATCCAGGTACACATCCTGTGCCCGCGCCGTACTACGAAAATAGCCAAGGCGATACTCGCCGGGCAGACCACCGAGAAATTGCTGCGGACTCCAAACCAGTTCCACCGGCATCAGCGTGCCGGCACGGCCTCGTGTGCTCAAGGTAAAGCCGCGCCGGGGATCCAGCAGCAACGGATTCTGCTCATAGGCACCTATCTGCAACGCCAGCTCACGCGAGAGCTGGACCTTTGCCCGCACCGCCCATTGGCTCACCGGCCAGTTGTACCAAACCGAACCGGCCCAGTTTCCCATCTGCGAGCCACACACCACCAGGTTCTGGAAGTCACAGGGAAAGCTGTTGAAATCCTCACCCTCTCCAAACCGCCCCAGTTTCAGGTCAAGCCGATCACCGAAGTATTTCTGCTTGAACCACAACTGGGTCAGCCGCCAGCGTTGACCACGCCCCCACACTTCCTGCACCGAGCTGAGCTGGCCCGCTCGCGGATCGGCGATCCCCACATTCGACAGATTGCGACCGCCGCGCTCAGTCACCGAGAGCTGGAACTCGGCCCCGCCCCAACCAAAAACCTTCTCCAGATCCACGTGCAGCCCCGCTGCAAATTGGTGGCTGTAGCGACCAATGTGATCGTCGCTGTATCCACCATCCAGCAAACCAGCGACTTCACCCACGTAGCCGATATTGAAATCGTAACCGCGCTCCTGCAGTCGCGTCCGCGCACCGCCCCAGTCGCCGAGCATCCACGACGATCCGCTGCCCTGTTCCTCGGCGGCCATCGCGCTGCCCGCAGCCGATAAACATGCCAAGACACCCAATAGCCCAGCCGGCAGTACAGTTGAACCGAGTACTTTCCTTTCCATCGCATCACTCCTTGAGCGCAGACCTAAGGCAAGGCAGTGGACGCTGCGCGACGCAGCTCACCACCAAGGCAGTCACCGTGACGCATCCCACGATGCGATCGAACCCAGGCTCCGGAATCAGAGATGAGGCCGCAACGCCAAGCGCAATTGCATCGGCCACAGAGTTAAGTCGACGGCTCTGAATTCGTCATAAACCAGGTCGGATGCAGGGTGCGGCCCCGCCAAGTAAATCAGCGATGAAACAAGGAGGAGCGAATCATGCGCATGCACTAGAACTGCGAAGTTCGGGCCGCAAGCTCAAACCTCGCGCCGCAATGAGCGCATGAAAACAGGAACTTCCAGAGATTCTGACCAAATTCGGCGCCAACTGGTCCGCGCATCAAAGAAGCAATTCGGCACAATGCGGTCCAGGGATGGAAGCGAAGTACATCCTCAGCCCTTGACGCACGGCAACGTCTTTCCCTCAGCACGCACATCTCAAAGAAAAAACGATGCGGTTCATCAAGACCCGCCCAATGCGCAAAGTCCGCACGGGAAACCAAACCTAAGGAAGCCACACTGCCACGCGCATAGTGGACTGTACTGACGAAACTACCGCACGCTCCGCCCAAAGCGATCTCATCAAAGCGAGCCAACTGCACTACGCGCGCAGTCTGGATGCACGGCGATGGCCAATGAAACATTGAACCGGGCTTTGCATTGCATACACCGCCCTCGCCACCCGGGCCGTCATCGAGCCGCACAAACAATGACGGCGCCATCCGGCGCCGTCATTTCCACTCACTCCAAGCCGCCGCAATTACCTTGCCTGTTCGCCGCCCAGATGCTGCGATAGAAAGTCGAGCAACCTCGTAAAATACTCACGTTGATGCGGCTCGGTATAAAAGCCGTGCCCTTCGGTTGGGTAGTACAGCGATTCCACCGGCGCACCCGATTTCCTGAGTGCTGCTTCCATCATGCGCGTGTGCGCAATCGGGGCGACCTCATCCTCACCACCTGCCGCCAGGAACACCGGCACCTTGATCTGGCCCGCGAGACGATTGGGCGACGACGTCTCGAGTGCCGCCTGGTCTTCACCCACCCAATCCTTGGACCATTTGCCCAGGCTGCGTGCCACCCGTCCAGTGTCCCGCTGCATCATCGGCAGGTCATACACGCCTACGTAGCCGGCGGCGCAGCGATAGAGCGATGGCTCCTTGGCGGCCCCCATCAGTGCGGCGTATGCGCCATAACTTGCTCCGTAGATGCAGATGCGTGAAGCATCCGCATGTCCCTCGCGCACCGCCCACCGCGTTGCATCGGTAAGGTCATCCTGCATCGCGCCACCCCACTGCCGGGCGCCAGCGCGCCGGAACGCCCAGCCATGGTTTCCAGAGCCACGGTAATTGACCTGCATTACCGTGTACCCGGCAGCCGCCAGCATCTGTGCATCGCGATCGTACTGCCACTCATCGAAGATGCCGAACGGCCCGCCATGCGGCATCACCACCATCGGGCCAGCTCCTGTCCTGCCGCGTGCACGGGTGAGATAGCCATGTATCTGCAGGCCGTCACGTGCAGCAAAGCTGAAAGGTTCCACCGCCGCGGCCTTCTCTGGATCAATCCAACTGCCGCTACCAACCACATACTCCAGCTTCTTGGCCTGAACGTCGTACAGATAGAAGTCACCGGGGTTGCTGCCCGACCATACCTTCACCACAAGCACCTTGCCGTCCTTGGTGCCCGATGTGACGTTCACCGATTGCCCCGGGAAGGCCGCTTCCAGACTGCGGTACATCCGGGCTTCCGGCGCTGATTCGTCGAAGAAAATACTGCGGTGACGCCCGTCCATCACCAAGGCGCCAACCGGTACACGCGTGCCGTTGGCATGGATGATGCTCCAGGGATCAGCGGCCTTGTCGTGGAGCACCGTCGTACGGACATTGCTGACCGGATCCCAGGCAACAATGGCATCAGTGCCGTCGCCCTCCCCTTTCACCAGCAGATAGGCAAGCGCATCGTCGGCCGAAAAACCGAGAGGCTGCTCAATATGACCGCTCACGGCCTGGTCGTTGATCAGCCGCCAATCGCCACCGGCAGCGTCACGAAAGTACAGCTTGCTGGCATTGTCCTGATCTGCCCCGACCGCCATTCGGACAATGCCCGTGTTATCGGTAACGAAATCGGCGTTGCGCACCGGCGCGGAGGCCTGGGTAGTACGGCGGCCGCTGTTCACGTCCAGCTTCTCTGCTCGGGTGAAAGGCTCCACTGAACTCATAGGCCACACCGACACCACTACATTGCGGTCATCACTGGCCAGATCATCCACCAGGAACGCAGCGACGCTTTCAACCTTTTTGGGCTGAATGCGCGTACCGGGCCCATTGCCCTGCACCCGGAAACCCACCAGCAGGTCAGCCTTGCCGCCGTCGGCATTGATGGCGTAGAGCTCACCGGTCGGACGCGGCTGGTCGAGCATGCCGAACTTCTCGGCCAGGCCGATAAGCACACGCTCGTCATTCACCCAATGGAAGTTACTCACATGCGCGTTGCGGGCCGGCATGAACGTACCGCTCTGCTTGTTGCCCTCGCGGGTGAATATGACCAGCGCGGTCTTGTCCTCCAGCGGCACCGTCGCCGCGTAGTACTTCCCAGAGGGCGACAGCTTGATATCGTTGAAGTCATCCTTGCGGATGAACTGTCCCAAGTCCACAGCCGCGCTGGCGCAGCCAGCGCAGCCAAGCAACAGCATCGAAAACAAAAATTGCAATCCCCGCACACCTGTCTCCCGGAAGGGCATCCATCCCTCTGTGCGTCAATCTAATCACTCTGGCACCCGATTGCCAAGCGTCGGGGCCCGACTGTGCCCAGGTATCAGCGCAAGCCGCCTGGCGCCAAGCGCAGTACCCAAAGGCGCAGGTAACTCCGTGTAACCGCATGCAAAGAAATACGTTATTCGCTGCAGGTCGGCTATTGTTGCCAGTGAACCGGCGCGTCGTAATTCCCCTGCAACATCACATTTCTCAACGTACGGTAGACAACGATGGAAACCATCCGTCCAATCGAAGGCAATCCCATCCTTGAGTCCATTGAACTGAGCTGGCCTTGGGCGACCATTGATCCCTTCCTGCTGTGCGCGCCGCAGATCGATCACTACCCGCCCGGCAACACCGTGCAGAAGCTCGACCCCGAGCACCTGCAAGGCCACCGCGCAGGCAATGATTTCGCCAACGCCGACGGCTACAGCCTTTACTTCGGCAAGGACGGACTACCGGGCTTTCCCAGTCACCCGCACCTGGGCATGGAGACCGTATCGATCCTGCGCAAAGGCTATGTGGACCACGCCGATTCCCTGGGCAACAGCGGTCGTTATGGCCCCGGTGATGTGCAATGGATGACCGCCGGTGGCGGCATCCAGCATGCGGAGATGTTCCCGCTGCTGCATGACGATCGCATCAACGAATTCGAGCTGTTCCAGATCTGGCTGAACATGCCGGGCCGCAGCAAGTACGTCGCACCGGAATACCGGATGATGTGGGCGGAAAAAATTCCGCACCATGTGCATGAAGGAGCGGACGTCACGATCATCGCCGGCACCTACCAGCCGATGGAAGCACCGGGGCTGGCGCCTATTGAACCGCTGCCACCCACACAAAGTACCTGGGCCGCCAACCCGGACTCCGAGCTTGCCATCTGGGTGATCACGCTTCAGCCCGGTGCCCGCCTCACCCTGCCCCCGGCGCTGTTGCAGGCCAACCAACGCACCCTCTACACACTTGCCGGGCGCGGCATGTTTGTTGCTGAGCAGGATGTAGGTGGCAATCACCGCATCAGGGTTGTCGCACAACAAACGCTATTGCTGGAGAACCGTGGTACCAAGGAAAACACGCTGATACTGATGCAAGGCGTGCCATTGCAGGAGCCGACGATCCGCTCCACGGTCTATGTGACCAATACGATTGCCGAGCTGCGCCAAGCCAAACTCGACTTCCAGCAGACCGAGTTTGGCGGCTGGCCCTGGCCACACCGCGAACCCATGCACGGGCCTGGCTTCCGTCGCTTTGCCAGATACGCCGAAGATGGCAGCGAGGAAGATCCGGCGGCTTGATTTCTGCTTGTCGGTCACCCTGCGGCTGGTCTTCCCGAGGACCTCCAAGAATGTGTGGATCAAGCTTACGGGGAGGCTTCAATTACACCACCGACACCTTGTTCGGACATTGCACAGAACAAAGGCCATGCACTGCATGGTCTTCGGGACCACACACGTCAAGCGGCGATCGCACAAGCCCCGCCCTGGCCGTCATTTCTTCTTTGGCGCGCCTGTGGAGCCTCGCAACATCAAGCTGAAATCCAGCGTCTGCTGGAGCGGCACATCCACATGTTCGATGATAGCGAGCAGCAGATTGACCGCGCGCTCACCGATCTCCCGCATGGGTTGCCGGATGGTGGTCAATGGAGGCGTGAGGTAACGGGATGACGCCAGGTCATCGAAGCCAACAACGGACAGGTCATCCGGCACGCGGATGCCCATATCCCGGCAGGCCGCCAGGGTGCCCAGAGCCATCTGGTCGCTGAAGCAGAAGATCGCGGTCGGCGCGGGCGCGAGGACCAACAGTGCCAGCGCGGCCGCATGCCCGGATTCCACCGAGAAGTCACCGGGCACGATGCTCAGCTGACGCAGCCGTCCACGCGCTTTGCCAGCGGCCCGAACCCCTTCCAGCCGTTGCTGGTGCAGGGGGTTGTCGGGCGGCCCGCCGACCACCGCGATCCGCTCGTGCCCCAGTCCATACAGGTGCTCCATCACTGCACGCGCGGCGGCCGCGTTGTCGATGTGGACGCTGGGAATGCCGAGCGCCGGGTCGAACTCGCAGCCATTGACCACCGGTGCCGCATCGCCCAGCTGCTGGACGATGTCGCGCGCCGTCGGCGGCAGGCGATGCCCCAGCACGATCAGACCATCGGCCTCGTTACGCCGGAGCATCTGCGCGTAACGCTCTTCGCGGTCGGGTTGATGCTGGGTATCGCCCAGCAGCACGGCGTAGCCGACCGCCTGCGCAGCGTCCTCCGCACCCTGCAGGATCTGCGCGAAGAACGGATTGGCGATGTCCGGAACGGTGACCAGGATCTTGCCGCTGCGCTGGGTTTTGAGCGTCCTGGCAACCGTGTTGGGGATGTAGCCCAACGCAGCGGCGGCCTGCTCGATGCGCGTGCGCGTGGCCGGCAGGACTTTGTCCGGCCGCGAAAGCGCCCGCGACACCGTTCCGGCGGAAACGCCAACGTGCTTTGCGATGTCATAGATGGTTGCCATGGCGTTACGTTCTTCTTGACGCTGTGCAGCGCACAACAGGTCTGCGAGGGGCCCATGCTAGGGTAATGCAATCGATTGCATCGAGGCGAATCAGCGTGAAGACGCTCAAGGGTCCAGCACTGTTCCTGGCGCAGTTCATCGGCGACACACCTCCCTTTGATCGGCTCGATACGCTGGCCGGATGGGCGGCGGGCCTGGGCTATTCTGGCCTACAAGTACCCACCAGCGCTCCCCAACTGTTTGATCTGGCCGAGGCCGCACGCAGCCAGGCGTACTGCGACGACGTCGCCGGCATGCTGGCCGGGCATGGCCTGCAGATCACCGAACTGTCCACCCACCTGCAGGGGCAATTGGTCGCCGTCCATCCCGCCTATGACAGCCTGTTCGACGGCTTTGCGCCGCCGGACAAGCGCGGCGATCCGGCCGCCCGCCAAGCCTGGGCGGTAGAACAACTGCTGCTGGCTGCCAGGGCCAGTCAGCGGCTGGGGCTGACCGCGCACGCCACGTTCTCCGGCGCACTGGCCTGGCCATATTTCTACCCCTGGCCACAGCGTCCGCCGGGGCTGGTGGAAGAAGCCTTCGCCGAACTCGGCCGCCGCTGGCGCCCCATCCTGGATGCCTTCGATGCCTGCGGCGTGGACCTGTGTTTCGAGATCCACCCGGGCGAGGACCTGCACGACGGCGCAACCTTCGAACGCTTCCTCGAGGTGGTGAACCAGCATCCCCGCGCGAAAATCCTGTACGACCCCAGCCACCTGCTGCTGCAGCAGATGGACTACCTGGGCTTCATCGACCGCTATCACCAACGCATCGGCATCTTCCACGTCAAGGACGCGGAGTATCACGCCAACGCACGCAGTGGCGTGTATGGCGGTTACCAGGGCTGGATTGATCGGCCGGGGCGGTTCCGTTCGCTCGGCGACGGCCAGATCGACTTCAAGGCGATCTTCTCCAAATTCGCGCAGTACGACTTCCCAGGCTGGGCAGTGCTGGAATGGGAGTGCTGCCTGAAACACCCGCAGGACGGCGCACGCGAGGGCGCCAGTTTCATCCGCGATCACATCATCCACGTAACCGAGCACGCCTTCGACGACTTTGCCGACAGCGGCACCGATCCTGGATCACTGCACCGCATGCTGGGTATCTGAGCCATCAACCGCCCGGGAGGGCAAGCCATGACGCACGCCATGTCGCGCTTGGGCGCGATGATGTTTCTGCAGTTCTTCATCTGGGGAGCCTGGTTTGTGACCCTGGGGACGTACCTGGTGCAGGGCCCGCTTCAGGCCAGTGCGAGCCAGGTGGCAACTGCCTTCCTCAGCCAATCGATCGGTGCCATCGTCGCGCCCTTCCTGGTCGGCCTGATCGCGGATCGCTACTTCGCTGCGCAGCGCATTCTCGGAGTACTGCACCTGGCCGGCGCGCTCCTCATGTGGCTGGCGTCCACGGCAACCAGCTTCAGCACGTTCTCCGCCTGCGTCATGGGCTACATGCTGTTGTTCATGCCGACGCTGGCACTGGCCAACAGCGTGGCGATGCGGCACATGCAGTCGCCTGAGAAACAATTCCCGCTGGTGCGGGTGGCCGGCAGCGTCGGCTGGATCGTGGCAGGCATACTGATCGGCTGGCTGGGCTGGGAACAGGCACACCGGCTGGAGCTGACATTCCGGATGGCCGCGATGGCGTCTCTGGTACTGGGCCTGTATGCATTCACCCTGCCGCACACCCCGCCGCTGGCGCAACAGCGTGACGCCGGGCTCGGCCAGATCCTCGGGCTGGATTCGCTGCGACTGCTGAAGTCACGCTCCTATCTGGTGTTCTTCCTCGCCTCCATCGCCATCTGCATTCCGCTGGCGTTCTACTACAACTTCACCAACCCGTATCTCAACGATCTGGGCGTGCGGGGCGCAGCGGGCCTGCAGTCGCTGGGCCAGGTCTCCGAAGTCCTGTTGATGCTGGCCATGCCGTTCCTGTTCGTGCGCCTTGGGGTGAAGACCATGCTGGCGGTGGGCATGGCGGCATGGGTGGTGCGCTACATCATGTTTGCCTTTGGCGATGCGGGCAGTGGCTTCTCGCTGCTGTTGATCGGTATCGTGCTGCACGGCATCTGCTACGACTTCTTCTTCGTCACCGGCCAGATCTACACCGATGCGCATGCCGGCCCCACCGCGCGCAGCAGCGCACAGGGCTTCATCACCCTGGCCACGTATGGCGTGGGCATGTTGATCGGCACCTTCCTGTCCGGCGCGGTGGTGGAGCACTTCACCACCGCTGCAGGGCCGGACTGGCAGCAGATCTGGTTGTTCCCGGCTGGCGTGGCGCTGGTTGTGCTGATCGCCTTCCTGTTGCTGTTCCGCGACCGCCCGGCGGTTGCGACCGCGCCTTCCACGCCCTGAGGAGCCCCACCGATGCCAAAGCTTGGAGTCGCCATCATCGGCACCGGCATGATCGCTGCCGTGCATCGCCGCGCGGTGTTGCTGGCCGGTGCCGAGTTGCGTGGCGTAGCCGCCTCCTCCCCACAGCGCGCACGCGAGGTGGCGCAGGCGTGGGGTGTCCCGCGCGGCTACCACGACATTGAAGACATGCTCGCCGATCCACAGGTACAGGTCGTGCACGTCTGCACGCCCAACCATCTGCACCGCCCCATCGCGCAGGCCGCGCTTGAAGCAGGCAAGCACGTGGTCTGCGAGAAACCGCTGGCCACCACGCTGGAAGACGCCCAGGCGCTGGCGGCATTGACCGCGTCGACCGGGCTGGTCGCCACCGTACCCTTTGTCTACCGCTATCACCCGGTGGTGCGCGAGGCGCGCGCACGCATCGCGCAGGGCGAACTGGGGCCGTTGCACCTGATCCACGGCAGCTACCTGCAGGATTGGCTGCTGGACCCCGCCAGCAACAACTGGCGCGTGGACCCAACGCTGGGCGGCGTGTCGCGCGTGTTCGCTGACATCGGTTCGCACTGGTGCGATCTGGTGGAATGGGTCAGCGGCGAGCGCTTCACCGAGGTCAGCGCGGCCTTCGACACGGTGATCGCCGAGCGCGGCGCCATCACCGGCCAGAGCTTCACCACACCGGCGGCGGGCGGCGCGATGCAGGCGGTAGCCAGCGAGGACGTGGCGGCGGCGATGTTCCGTACCGGCGCCGGTACGCTGGCGTCGTTGACGGTCAGCCAGGTATCGGCAGGGCGCCACAACCGCCTGTGGTTCGAAATCGACGGGGCCAAGGCCAGCGTGGCATTCAATCAGGAGGACGCCGAGCGGCTGTGGATTGGCCTGCCCGACCAACGCGCGGAAGTCTTCGTGCGCGGGCCAGGTGCCGGCAGTGCCGAACAGCGGCGGCTGTCAGCGTTACCGGCCGGTCACGCGCAGGGCTATGCCCAGTGCTTCGAGGCGTTTGTTGCCGACACCTATCGCGCCATCGACGGCGAGCAGCCACAAGGCCTGCCGACCTTCGAGGACGGTGTGCGTTCGGCACGCATCGTCGATCACGTCATTGCATCGGCCAGGACACGCGCCTGGACCGCCATCGGTTGAATTCCCGGAGGATGCCTCGATGAACATCGCCGCTCGCAGAGCTGCAACCCTCGCCCTGCTGTTGCTCGCCGCCCTGCCCGCCCTTGCACGCGACAGCACCGGCTCGCAAGCGCCGATTGCGGTGCAGATGTACACCCTGCGCAACGCCGGCTCGCTCGACCAGCAGTTGAAGATCGTCCACGACGCCGGCGTGCGCGCGGTGGAAACCGTTGGCACGCAGGACGTCAGCGCTGCCGAACTCAAGCAGCTGCTGGACCGGTATTCGATCAAGGCAATTTCATCGCATGTGCAACTGGCCGAGTTGCGCTCTGGCCTGGATGGCGTGGTGGCATTCAACCGGGCGATCGGAAACACGACACTGGTGGTGCCCTACCTGGCCGAGAAGGAGCGCCCAACCGATGCCGCGGGCTGGTCCGCACTGGGCCAGGAACTGGGCCAGATCGCGAAACAGGTGCAGGCCAAGGGCATGCGTCTGGCTTACCACAACCACGACTTCGAGCTGGTCGACTTCAATGGCAGGACCGGGTTGGAACTGCTGTTCGCAGCGGCCGGCCCTGATCTGCAGACAGAACTGGACTTGGCCTGGGTTGCGCGTGCAGGCCTGGACCCGGCGGTAATGCTGGGCAAATTTCGTGGCCATGTATTCGCAGTACATGCCAAGGACAATGCGGACAAAGGTCAGGCTGAAGACGAGGGCGGTTTCGCCGCGGTTGGCCAGGGTGTGCTGGACTGGAACACGATCCTGCCTGCCGCTGCAGCGGCCGACGTGCAGTGGTACATCATCGAGCACGACCAGCCAAGCGACCCGGCCAAGATCATCCGGACCGGCGCGGACTACCTACGTGAGCACCTCAACCCCACTGTCTCCGCCGGCGCCAATGCAGGGCGCTGACGCGTCAAGGATTCCCGCTTGCAAATACGCTTGCACACCTGCTTGAAACCGATCCTCACCGTGGCGGTGGTTCTATCCGGCGCGATGTTCTCGCTGGCTGCGTGGCCCAAGGGCGACCCTGCAGCCGCCGGTGCGCAGCTCTATGCAACGCATTGCATTGCCTGCCATGGCGCAACCCGGGCAGGTATTCCGCCGACGTTTCCCGCGCTTACGGACGTAGCCAAGCGGCTGCAACCGGCGCAGATCCAGGACAAGATCAGGCAGGGCGGCGGACTGATGCCGCCCTTCGCCCAGCTGTCGCAACAGGAGATCGATGACATCGCCAGCTTTCTGGCGAACTAGAAGCAAGGCTTAAAGCTCGCGCACCCAGATGTTGCGGTAGCTGACCTTGGAATCATGCTCCTGCAGGTAGAGCGGTGCGCAGGCATGTGGCGCGTACGAAGGCGCGCCGATGTACTCGGTCTTGCCCGCCAGCACGGTATCGTCCTGCACCAGCACGCCGTTGTGCAGCACGGTGATGCGGGCTGGCGTAGTGAGCCCGCCGCCCTGCGAAAAACGCGGTGCCTTCCAGATGATGTCGTAGCTCTGCCATTGCCCCGGTGCGCGCGAGGCATTCACCAGCGGCATCGCCTGCTTGTAGATCGAGCCGGCCTGGCCGTTGGCATAGGTGGCGTTGTTGTAACTGTCGAGCACCTGCAGCTCGTACAGCGCCTGCAGGAAGATGCCGCTGTTGCCTCGGTTTTGCCCCTCGAAGCCCTCGGTTTCGACAGGCGTGCGCCACTCCACATGCAGCTGGATATCGCAGAAGGACTGCCGGGTGCGGATGCCCTTGCTGCCCGGAACCACGGTGAGCGCACCATCGGCGACGGACCAAGGCACGCGCCCGCCCTGCTCGGATTCCCACGCGGAAACATCCCTGCCATCGAACAGCACGATCGCGTCGGATGGGGCGGTGCCTACCGGCGTGGCCACGATCGTCGGCACGGGCGCCCACACTTCGGTCGTCTTGGGATCGCGCGCGGGGTCGCCGGCGGCCTGCGCAAACGCAGGTGCCGCAGCTAGCAGGCAAGCGGCCATCAGCAAGGGGCCGATCATCGAATCGTTGCGCTCCATCAATTGGTCCCCCAAGCTGGCGTGCCAGGAATATATGCCAGCTCACCGTCGTAGCGGCCCGGCACGGCGACGTACTGCAGCACTTCGGTCGCGCCGACCTTGGAGGTGAAGAACCCGAAAATGGCCAGTTGCTTGATCATCGTGAAGTAATGCGGCATCACGCCGTCTTCCTGGGCGGTGCCGGTCTCGGTCACCCTGACCGCGTGCGCTTTTGCTTCCGCATCCAGCGCGCGCAGCAGTTCGGTACGGGCCTGCGGCGTGAGCGATACGAAGCGGCCACCGGCACGTTTGTCGATATCGACCAGACCGGCGCGGAACGTCTCCTGTTGCAGGGGGGTGTAACAGTCGGTGACGAACTGCACCATGAAAAGCCCGGCGCCGGCGTCCTTCGCCCCCGGCGTCTTGGTCCGCGGCAGGATGGTCTCGGCGATCTCGTCCAGCATGCCGGCATCGGCAGCTGAGAAGAGCGATTTCGCCCCCGCGGCCGGCGGCTGTGCCTGCACCAGCGCGGGCAAGCCGACCATCGCCGCGCCGGTGGCGACGACAATCATTTTCAGCAGTTCGCGGCGTTCCATCACAGGTTCCCCGTTTTCAGTTCGCGCACGGCGTGGTCGGCCGCCCGCGCCGTCAGCGCCATGTAGGTCAGTGACGGATTCACGCAGGCACTGGAGGTCATGCAGGCACCGTCGGTCACGTAGACGTTGGGCGCATCCCAGACCTGGTTGTGCTGGTTCAGTACGGAATTGCTGCGATCACGCCCCATGCGCGCGGTCCCCATTTCGTGAATACCCTTGCCCGGGGCGTAGTCGTTGTCGTGCATGTTCACGTCCTTGACGCCAGCGGCCTCCAGCATTTCGGCAGCATCGGCGGCCATGTCCTTGCGCATGGCCAGCTCGTTCGCGCGCATCGCGACGTCCATCGCCAACACCGGCAATCCCCACTTGTCCTTGCGGTCCGGATCCAGGCGGATCGTATTGTCGTGGTGCGGCAACATTTCACCGAACCCGGTCATTCCGATCCGCCAGTCGCCTGGCACGGTCAACGCCTCCTTCAGGTCGGCACCGATGTTCAGCTCGGCTATTTCGCGCGACCAGCCGGTACGGCTGGCGCCGCCCTGGTAGCCAAACCCGCGCAGGTAGCCACGCTTGTCCGCGGCGACGTTGCGAAAACGGGGAATATAGAAACCGCAGGGACGACGACCGAAGTAGTACTTGTCTTCATAACCCTCGACGCGGCCGGAGGCGCCGGCACCGAAATGATGGTCCATCACGTTGTGCCCCAGCTCGCCGGACGACGAGCCCAGCCCACCCTCCCAGACATCGGTGGCCGAGTTCATCAGCAGCCAGGTCGAGTTGAACGAGGACGCATTGAGGAAGATGACCTTGGCCGTGTATTGATAGGTCTGCCCGGTCTCGGCATCGATGACCTCCACGCCCCGCGCACGCTTGCGGTCCTTGTCGTAAAGCACCTCCTTGACGATCGAGAACGGCCGCAAGGTCAGGTTGCCGGTTTTCATCGCCGCCGGCAGCGTCGCCGCCTGGGTCGAGAAGTACGCACCAAAAGGACAGCCCAGGATGCACTTGTTGCGGTACTGGCAGTTGACGCGGCCCTGCTCCGGCATGGGCTTAGTGATATTCGCGGTGCGCGAGTGGATCATATGGCGCGTACCACCGAATGCTTTTTTTATCCGCGCGGCCACGTCCTTCTCGACGATGTTCAACGGGATCGGCGGCAGGAACTCGCCGTCCGGCAATACATCCAGTCCCTCGCGCGTGCCGGCGATGCCGGCGAACTTCTCCACGTGGTCGTACCAGGGCGCGATGTCGGCGTAACGGATTGGCCAATCGGTAGCGATTCCATCCTTGAGGTTCGCCTGAAAATCCAGGTCAGACAGGCGATAACTCTGCCGCCCCCACAACAGCGAGCGACCGCCTACGTGATAGCCACGGTACCAATCGAACCGCTTGGTCTCGGTATAGGGCGATTCCTTTTCATCGGCCCACATGCCTTCAAGATTCTCAACCAGACCGTAGTCCCGCATCAGCACCGGATGGTCGGCTTTCATCGCCTGTGTTGGCCGGTTGCGATGCGGGAAATCCCACGCTTCCTTCATCGCGTTGACGTAGTCCTTGATGTGCTCGATGTTGCGTCCGCGTTCCAACATCAGCACCTTGAGGCCCTTCTCGGTCAGCTCCTTTGCTGCCCAACCGCCACTGATTCCCGAGCCAACGACGATGGCGTCGTAATGATTGTCTGCCATGGGTATTTCACCTGGGTGGATATCGTTTCAGACGTCGCAGAGGCGGATGGCCTCGCGTAGCGAGTTGACGGGATCTGCCGCGGCAGGCATGAACTCCTGCGCCAGATACCCTTCGAAACCGGTGTCGCGGATCGCGCGACAGATGGCGGGATAGTGCAGTTCCTGCTGGTCACCGATCTCGTGCCGGCCCGGCACGCCCGCGGTGTGGTAATGCTTGAAGCAGGCATGATGCTTGCCGATGGTGGCGATGATGTCGCCCTCCATTATCTGCATGTGATAGATGTCGTATAGCAGGCCGAAATTATCCGACCCGATCCGCCTGCACAGCTCCACGCCCCATGCGGAGTTGTCGCACAGGTAGTCGTGATGATCGACCTTGGAGTTCAACAACTCCATCACCAACACCACGCCGCGCCTCTCCGCATGCGCGAGGATGCGCTTGAGCCCCGCTTCGGCATTGGCCATGCCTTCCTGCGGGTCCATGCCGTTGCGATTGCCAGAAAAGCAGATCAGGTTGCGGTAGCCGGCATCAGCCACCAGATCGATGTGCCGCATGTAGCGCTGCACCAGTTGGTCGTGGAACTGGCTGCCGGCAAAGCCCTTGTCCAAGCCCATCTCCGCGCCGTTGCACATCGAGCTGTACACGCCATTGGCCTTCAGCGTGGGCCAATCCTCCGGGCCTACCAGGTCGATGGCGGCAAAACCGATGTCCTTCACCGTCCTGCAGAGCTGGGCAACCGACTGCTGCGGGAACGTCCAGCGGGCCACGGAATGCTTGAGATTGCCCTTGAGCGGCGCGCTGGCAGCAAGCGCAGGCGACACACCCGCCACACCCAGGCCAAGGCCGAGGCTCCCGGCGACAGCAAGGCGCAGCGCATCGCGTCGCGTGAGTACCGGGGCCGGTACCGGTTCGATCGAATGGATGGACATCCACCTTCCGGCCTCCCAGCCGGTAACAAACGCTGACGATTCGCAGCAATGCAATCGATTGCACCATAAAGGAGGGAATCAATTTTTTGCAAGTCGCGGCGCACGAAAACCCATGCTGCGTGGCACAACGTTCGTCACACCGATTGCTGCGTGTAGGTGATGGAATGTCGCAACAGGATGGCGTCGTGCTACCCGCTCGGCGGCGGGACCGCCGGTTGCAGCGTTGAATTCAACGGTCTGCGAAAGACCGTGGAGAAGCGCATGGATTGCGGCCGCGCCGTTGACACACTCGATGAGGCCTGCGCGCCCATCCAGATAATGGCGCATTGAAAGGAAGAATTCTTCGGATAAAAAAAGGTTCATCGCGGAATACCGGGGAAGGCTGCGCGGATCTTCAGGAAGAAGT
>NZ_DAMBEF010000036.1:0-10290 GCF_032061965.1 Stenotrophomonas sp.
CGCAACCTTGCCAAGGTTGAGGTCGCGAGTTCGAGTCTCGTTTCCCGCTCCAGTTCATACGGTCAGGCTTCACTGCCTGATTTGCGAAGGGCCCCTTGCGGGGCCTTTTTTGTTTCCGCGTGTCAGCTCGTGGGCAGGGCGGAGGGACGAGCTGCTGCCCGCCACGCCCGCAGGCCGAGCACGGCCAGGCCAAGGAAGAGCACATACAGGGCAGCGGTCACGTGCAATGACTTGAACAGATACGTGCCTACGTAAATCACGTCGACGGCGATCCACAGCCACCACGTTGCAACATGACGACGCGCCTGCCACCACTGCGCGACCAGGCTGAGCCCGGTCAGTACGGCGTCCAGCCAGGGCAGCGATGCATCGGTGAACAGATGCATGCCCGCACCCAGCGCCAGTCCGCCGCACAGGCCGATAGCCAGGTCGCGCAGCAGCTTGCCGCGTGACAAGGGCGCGATGTGGATCGCGCCCTCGTCAGCGGCGTGGCGGCGCCAGTTGATCCAGCCGTAGGTCAGGAAGACGGCGAAGGCCAGTTGCAACAAGGTGTCCGAGTACAGCTTGGCTTCGGCGAACACCAGTGCATATAGCGCGACCGACACCAGGCCTACCGGCCAGGCAACCAGTCGGCGCTGCGCCATCAGCCATACACCGAGGATGCTGCATAACGCCGCCGACCATTCCAGCAGTCCGCTGCTCACAACGCGATGCTCACCGATACGCGCGCCTGCCGGGGGGCGCCGGGGAACAGGTAATAGTCGCCGAGGCTGCTGCCGGTATCACGCCAGTAGAAGCGGTTGAACACGTTGTCCACGGATAGGTCCCAGCGCACTGCGTGGCCCTGCAATTGATGCTGGAAGCGAAGCCCTGCATCGAACACGTCGTAGCTTGGTGCGCGCACCCCGCCATCGGCGCGGGCGACGTTGGCCGAGGCGTGGCGCCAACCGCCGCTCACATTAAGGCCGGGAGCAAAGGGAAGGGCGTAGGTGACATGCACGCTGGCGCGCAACTTGGGGACGTTGACCAGCTGGTGGCCTTCATAGGCGGGCGTACCACTGTCGTGTGCCTGTGCCCGCAGCACGCTGGCGCTGGCAAAGACCTGCAATGCTTCGCTGATATGGCCGTTGGCGCTCAACTCCAGGCCAGTGTGGACCTGCTTGCCCTGCTCGACGAAGGTGTAGCCGACGTCACTGTTGTCCGGCTGTGCGTACTGATACGGCTGGCTGATGCGGAACAGTGCCGCGCCGAGCTTGAGGTCCTGGATCGGGCTGTACTTCAGGCCGACTTCGAGCTGGCGTGATTGCACGGACGGCAGGAAGGTGTCGGCATTGGATGTCCAGAACGGCGCCTCCTGGCCCAATGCAATGCCTTCGACATAACTGGCGTAGGCGTTGAGGCTGTCAGTTGCCTTCCACAGCACGGCGGTCTGCGGCAGGACGCGTGACAGGCGGCTGCGGCGCTGCGGGGTGCCGCGCTTGTCATAGGCGCGTTCGTCCAGGCGCACATAACGACCGCCGAGCAGCCATTCCCAGTCATCACCGATGCTCAGGCGGTCCAGTGCGAACACCGCCGTCTGGCGGCTGTCCAAGCGTCGTGCAGATGGACCTGGCTGCAGTGGCGACGGGACGAATACCGGCAACTGGGCGTCGTGGATATTGACCGTGCCCACGTACTCGTTGACGTTGCGCCGTTTGTCGACAGTGCGGCGGAACTGGTCTGCACCGAAGGTCAGCTGGTGGCCGATATTGCCGGTGTGGAAGTTGCCGCGCAACTCGGCGCGCAGCTCCTGGTTGCGGCGGGTGTCGTCCGGGCTGCGGTAGTCGTAGATGTCGTAGTCGCCGTTGGGCGCGAAGTAATTGCCCGGCACGCTGCCATCGGCGCATTGCGCGGCGTAGTAGCAGCCATAGGCGAACGCGACGTTGTCATCGATCACCGTGCGACTGTGGCCAACCGCTACGCGCGACTGCCAGTTGGCGTTGAAATCGTAGGTATGCGCCGCCGTGATGTTGGTGCTGGCGATGCCAACCGGCTGCTGCCAGGGCTGGTAACCCAGCATGCTGTCGCGGTCGACATTGCCGGGCAGGGTATCGCCGCCCAGCAACTGGAAGCCCGAGGCCGAGCGCTGCGCGCTGGTCTGGTAGTTGGCATCCACTTCCAGCTTGCCGCGCTCGCCGATCAGCCAGTCTGCGGCCAGCGAATAGAAGTTGCGGCGGCCATCGGCATGTTCGATATACGACTTGCTCGCATCCCAGGCGGCGTTGAAGCGCAGGCCGAAACGCGGCGTCAGCCAATGGCCCACGTCGATGGCGGCATAGCGCGAGCCTTCCGAATCGGTCCCCAGGGTGAGGTTGCGCACCTCCGCCGGGCGCTTGCCCACGTAGTTGATGATTCCGCCGGGGGCCATCACGCCGGCGGCCAGGCCTGCCTCGCCCTTGAGGATTTCAACCGACTGGATGTTCTCCAGCGCCAGCCGTTGTTCACCGGCGATGGACAGGCCGTTGAAGCGGTAGCCGGTGGCCGGGTCCAGGGCGAAGCCGCGGATGGCGATGTTCTGGTAGTAACCGACCGGGGCGTAGGCGTCGCCCAGCGAGGCATCGCTGCGCGCCAGTTCCGACAAGGAGCGCACCTGCAGCTTATCCAGGTGCTCGCGGTCCAGGACGTTGATCGATGCCGGCGTGCTTTTCCAGTCGCCGCCGCCGAAGCTGTTGATACGGCTGCCGTCGGCCGGTTGCTGGGCCTGCACGCGGACCGCGGCCAGGTCGGTCGGGGAATGTTCGGCAACGTCATTGCCTGCGTCGCTGGCATACAGCGGCAGGGCGGTGCACAGGGCGAGGGAAAGCAGGGTGGGGCGCAGGCAGCGGTTCATTCGGTTCGTCTTCTGGGTAGCAGGGGAGACGAAGCGACGGCGCGCACGCACGACCGCCAGAGGGCGGTGTGGTTGCTGCTCAAAGCTCCCTACGCCGGTGCAAACCGGATCAGGTTCCAAGGGACTCTCTCAGCCTGGCAGATCCAGGCACCCCCGCTTCAGCGCTCATTTCACTACAAATGGCGCCGATTTGCGAATCCGCTCTTCAGGCAGCGGCGTGCAGGGCCTGCAGCAGGCTCCGCCCGTGCGCAGTTGCGAACCAGGCAGGATGGCCGAGCATGAATGGCCCCCAGGCGACGTCGGCATTGGCGGTGGAGCCAGTGATGCCTTCGAAATACTCGACCTCGGACAATGCGAAATCGAAGTGCACCATCGGCAGCAGGTCGGCCAACAGGTGTACCCGTGTGGCGGACAACGGCAGTACCTCGCGATACCCCTCAAGCAGCTGCAGGGCGGTATCGATGCGTAGCGCCTGTGCGCCCAGGTCCAGCTCAAGCCAGGCAACGGCATTGCGCTCGATGGCGGTGGCCAGATCGAACAGGGCGCTGGTGGGCGAGGCCAGGCCGAAGTCGAGCACGGTACTGATGCGCGGCGCGGCCGTGTTCTCGTCCCACAACAGGTTGGAGGCATGCCAGTCGTTGTGGGCCCATTGCCGCGGTTCGGCGCGTAGGCGCTGCGCCAGGCCGTCATGCCAGGGCAGGACGACGCGTTCGAGCTCGGATTGCCAGGGGATGCGCGCCAGATAGCGGGCCAGGGCGGGGCGCTGGTCCAGGCTGGCCTTGATGGTGGCGATGGGGTCATCACTGCGGATCAGGTCGTCGCGGGCTACCAGCAAATGCGTGCTGCGCTGGGGGGCGCGATAGTCGGCAGCCACCTGATGCAGCCTTGCCAGCATGCGGCCCGCCGCGCGCGCCTGCGTCGGGTTGGTCAGCAAGGTCCAGGAGGGGGCGTCGCGGTAGAGGTCCTGGCCTTCCCCCACCACATGCAGCTCATAGGTCCAGTCGCCATGGGCGATAGCGGTATGACCATGGCGGTCCGCCAGCAGTTGGGTGGCCGGTATGCCACCGGAACGCAGGTGCGCGATGAAATGGTGCTCTTCTTCCAGGCATGCGGCGCTGCGCACGCTGTGGTGATGGCGCTTGATGAAGACGTCGGTACCGCCGCCGTCACCGACGATGGCGCCAGCGGACAGGGGGCGCGGGCTATGCCATAGCAAGTGGCTGCCGGCATGGAGCTGCGGGTATTGGGACTTCAACCACGCGAGCTCGGCCTGGTTGATGGGGGGCCAGTCAGCTGCCACCTCATCGTTGTTGAGGCCTTGGACGCGATGCGGTTGGACGGTCATCAGAACGAAAGGGCAGCGTAGGGCGGGCAGATGGTACGCCAAGCGCGGGGCTGGATAGTCGCGGCTCCCCATGGCGTCTGCTGGGTGGGCGCATGCCGTAAAGCCATGCAGGATGCGCGCGGCCGTGACATGGCCATCGATGTGAACGAAATTGTTAAAAACCGCTGGCGCGGGGTGGATGAACTCTGTATCATGCGCGGCACACCCCGCGGGAATAGCTCAGTTGGTAGAGCGCAACCTTGCCAAGGTTGAGGTCGCGAGTTCGAGTCTCGTTTCCCGCTCCAAACGTAGAATGGGCCCCCATCGCGGGGTCTTTTCATGTCGAGGTGATGTAAGCCTCGATGCAGCAAGTTGAAGGCCTGGTAGCAGAGTGGTTATGCAGCGGATTGCAAATCCGCGTACGCCGGTTCGATTCCGACCCAGGCCTCCATTAAATAAGCACTAAAGCCCTGAGAAATCAGGGCTTTTTTGTTTTTCGTGTTCTTGGGCTGATTACATTGCGGGGAGAGGGCGAAATGGCCTGATTGCCACTGGTTTTCGCGTGGCAAGCTACCGTCAGCATGCGTAAAGTACGTGGACGCAAGTTTGCGGGACGGTCGTGACGACTAAACGTGCTGACGTGCTGTAGTCATTGACCGAATCTCCAGGCGCTGCCCGGAATGGGCTTGTCACGGGGCGATGGAGGGGCGTTAGTCGGCAGCCAACGATAAACGAAGGTGCAGTTGCTGCCAGAGTCCACTTCTCGCTGATGTCATCTTGCCCAGGATCGAACGAAGGAACTGCCGATGAAAAGCCGATCGTTCCTTATTTGCCTCGCTGTGGCCACGATCTCGGCCTGTGCAAGTTCTTCCCCGGTCGAATCTACTGCTACAGATAGCAAGCAAGGCTTTTTTTCTGATCCTGGCGACTTCCGGGGCATCAACTTCAAGCCTGGCCAGCCAGCTTCGGGCAAGGGTTTGTTGGAAGCAGTGGCTGGCCCTCGCGACCAAGAAGCGCTGGAGAATGACCTTGCGCTTCTTAAAAGGATGCCGCCGGAGGTCCCTTTAAGGATTTTAGGTTTTACGGACTCAGAGGAATGCTCCGGGTTGCCCTGCTCTGAGTTGTCGCTACGCAGGGCACAAGCTTTGCACGATTGGTTGCTCAGTCATGGCGTACCGAGGTCTCGGTTGTCTGCGCCGAAGGGTTTGGGCAGCGCGAGGCCTATCGGTAATAACGAGACCGAAGACGGGCGATCACAGAATAGGCGCGCTTACATTAGTTACGAAGACGCTTCATAAAGCTTGCTCGTGAGATGAATTGACTCCCTTCCAGCTTTTTGGGTGATTCAAAAGTAGAGAAATTCGGCGAAACTGACCCTGGGCAGAGAGGTGATGACTTGGTGCGGATTGCAAATCCGCGTACGCCGGTTCGATTCCGACCCAGCCTCCATTGGTTTGAACAAAGAGCCCGCGCAAGCGGGCTCTTTTGTTTTGCTCCGCCTTGGTTTTGACGACGCGTTCACCTGGTCAGCACGCAAACCCGGCACGCGTTCACTTGACCTCCCGTGCAGCTCCCGTACTGTCGGGTACGTGGTCACAGGTACAGTGATCCGGTCTTCCGATGACAGCCGCGACGAGCCCATGAGCGAACAAGCCCAGCAGCAGAACACGCCCCCCGCCGATGCCGACAAGGCACCGGACAAGCCTTCCCCGCTCAAGAATCCCAAGGTGCGCTGGACGCTGACCCTGATCGGCGTGGCGGTACTGGTGGCGCTGTTGGCGTGGTTGGCCTATTACCTGATGGTCGGCAAGTACCAGCAATCCACCAATAATGCCTACCTGCAGGCCGATGCAGTGGCGGTGGCGCCGCGGGTGAATGGCTACGTCACCGAGGTGCTGGTGCAGGACAACCAATGGGTGAAAGCCGGGCAGGCCTTGGTCAAGATCGATCCGCGCACCTATCGCGCCACCCTGGATCAGGCCGAGGCGGTCATTGCGGTGCGTGAGGCCGATATCGCCGCCGCTACGGCTGGCGTGCAGGGTAACCAGTCGCAGCTGCTGCAGGCGCGTACCCAGCTCAAGTCGGCCGAGGCAACACTGCGCTTCGCCCGCGCCGAGGTCGCGCGGTTTGGCCCGTTGGCGGCGTCAGGCGCCGATACGCATGAGCACTTTGAAAGTGTGAAGCACGATCTGGAGCGTGCCCAGGCGCAATACGACGCGGCGCGCTCGCAGATCGGCGGGGCGCAAAGCCAGGTCGAAGCAGGCCAAGCGCAGTTGGAACAGGCGCGCGCTGGCTTGAAGCAGGCCCAGGCCGATGCCACCCAGGCGACGGTGGCGTTTGAAGACACGCAACTGACGGCGCGCATCGATGGCCGCATCGGCAACAAGACGGTTCAGGTTGGACAGTTCGTTGCTGCCGGCACGCGCTTGATGACGGTGGTGCCGGTGGAATCGCTGTACCTGTCTGCCAACTTCAAGGAAACCCAGCTTGGCCGCATGCGCGCCGGCCAGCCTGCCGAGATCGAGGTGGATGCACTGCCGGGCAAGACCCTGCATGGCACCGTGGAGAGCATCTCGCCGGGCACCGGCTCGCAGTTCGCATTGCTGCCGCCGCAGAACGCCACCGGCAATTTCACCAAGGTCGTGCAGCGCGTGCCGGTGCGCATCCGTATCGAGGCCGATGCGGACACCCGCAAGGTCTTGGTGCCGGGCATGTCGGTTGAAGTGACGGTGGACACCCGTGAGGGCGCGGGCAACGCCGCAGGGGCGGATCGCCACTGATGGCTGCGACCGCTGCCAGCGCGGTGCCGCAGAAGGCTGATGCCAGCGCGTGGCTGGCGGTGGCTGCTGGCACCATCGGCTCGTTCATGGCGACGCTGGATATCTCCATCGTCAATGCCGCCTTGCCGACGATCCAGGGTGAGGTTGGCGCCAGTGGTACCGAGGGGACGTGGATTTCGACCTCGTTCCTGGTCTCGGAAATCGTGATGATCCCGCTGACCGGTTGGTTCGTGCGCACCTTGGGGTTGCGCACCTTCCTGCTGATCTGTGCGTCCTTGTTCACCGCGTTCTCGGTGATGTGCGGGCTTTCCAGCAGCCTGGACATGATGATCTTGGGTCGCATCGGCCAGGGTTTCACAGGTGGTGCGTTGATCCCGACCGCGCTGACCATCGTTGCCACCCGGCTGCCACCGGCGCAGCAGACGCTGGGTACGGCGCTGTTCGGGATGACCGTGATTCTCGGCCCCATCATTGGCCCGTTGCTGGGTGGCTGGCTGACCGAGAACGTCAGCTGGCACTACGCCTTCTTCATCAATGTGCCGATATGTGCGGGTTTGATCGCCTTGCTGGTTCTTGGCCTGCCGCACGAGAAATCCGACTGGGGCGGGCTGCTGCGTGCCGATTGGCTGGGCATCATCGGCATGACCGCAGGCCTGGGCGCCTTGACCGTGGTGCTGGAGGACGGCCAGCGCGAACGCTGGTTCGAGTCGGAGTTCATCATCATCCTCAGCTTGATCTCGTTGGTGGGCTTTGCCCTGCTGGCGCTGTCGCAGTTCACCAGCAGCGAACCGGTGATCCGTCTGAAGATCCTGTTCCAGCGCAGTTTCGGCGCGGTGTTCGTGATGGTGGGTGCGGTCGGCATGATTCTGTTCGGGGTGATGTACATGATCCCGCAGTTTCTGGCGGTCATCGCCGGCTATAACACCGAGCAGGCCGGCTATGTGTTGTTGCTGGCGGGCTTGCCGACGGTGCTGTTGATGCCCTTCATGCCGAAGATGCTGGAAACCATCGATGTGCGGCTGATGGTGTTCGCCGGCATGCTGTGCTTTGCACTGGCGTGTTTCGTGAATCTTGGCCTGACCCCTGATAGCGTGGGCATGCATTTCGTGATCGGCCAGTTGTTGCAGGGCTGCGGCCTGGCGTTGGCAATGATGGCGTTGAACCAGGCGGCGATCACCTCGGTGCCCAAGGAGTTGGCATCCGATGCATCGGGCCTGTTCAACGCTGCGCGTAACCTGGGGGGCTCGATCGGCCTGGCCATCATCTCCACGTTCCAGGAGCGCCGGGTGACGTTCCATATCGACGCGATCGGTGGCGCCACCACGGCCAATTCGCCGATGGCGCAGGACTACCTGCATGTATTGGGTGCGCAGATGAGCGACCCGATGCAGGGCACGGCGATGCTGGCGCAGATCGTGCAGCAGCAGGCGCTGGTGATGGCCTACAACGACTTGTTCTGGATCTTCGGCATCATCGTGGTGGTGACGCTGCCGTTGGTCTTCCTGCTCAAGCCCTTGCCCAAGGGCGTTCCTTTGGCGATGCACTGATGCGACGACATTCCTCACCGCTGTTGCGAACCGTGACCTGCCTGGCGTTACCCCTGGCCCTGGCCGGCTGCATGCTTGGGCCGGACCATGTCCGCCCCGAGGTTGCGCCGGTAGCCACGGCACAACCCGCGCTACCGCGCGCCGCCGATGCTGGCGTAGTCGCGGCCACGCCCTCCAGCCAGTGGTGGCGCGCCCTCAACGATCCGCTGCTGGATCAGTTGATCGATCAGGCCCTGCGGGACAGTCCCAATCTGCGGGCGGCGCAAGCCAAGGTGCTGGCTTCGCGCGCGCTGCAACGGCAGCGACGGGCCGAACAGTTGCCCAGCATTGGTGCGGTGGCAGGTTATACCGCGATCAGTCCGCCCGATTCGATGGTCGACCAGGTGCGGGAGATAGGCGAGGGTGCCGCACGGGTGGCGGAGAACAATGGCCGGCCGCAGGAAGCGGCGCAGCTGCGCGATGAAATGTCGCGCATCGACCTGGATACCTCGATGTACATCGCTGGCGTGGATGCCAGTTGGGAGTTGGACCTGTTCGGGCGCAAGCGCCGCGCCGCGCAGGAGGCGGCGGCCAAGGCCGATGTGGACGCGGCAGCGCTTGCCGATGCACAGGTGCAGTTGGCTGCCGAGGTGGCGCAGGTCTACCTGGGCTATCGCGGCACCCGCGAGCGCACGGTGTTGGCCGAGCGCAATCTGCAGGCTGCGAAGGAATCGCTGGCATTGACGCGGCAGCGACGCGCACGCGGCGCCGATTCGGACCTGCATGTGGAGCGCGCCCGCGCGCAGATGGAGCAGCAGCAGTCACAGCTGCCGGGCCTGCGTGCGCAGGCGACGGAGGCCAAGGATCAGCTGGCCTTGATGACCGGCCGAGAGCCCGGTGCGCTGGATGCCAGCCTGGCAGAGGATCGGGCGCTGCCGGCCTTGCCCTCGCAGGTGCCGGTGGACGATGCGGCGGCGGTGATCCGGCGGCGGCCGGATATCCGCAAGGCGGAGGGTGAGCTGGCGGCTTCGTCGGCGCAGATCGGACAGGCGTTGTCTGCCTATTTCCCGCAGGTGAACCTGTTGGGCACGATCGGCATGGGGGCATCATCGTTGTCCGATCTGAACAGTGATTCAGCGGCCAGCATCGTGATGCCGTTCCTGCGCTGGTCGGTGTTTGATTTCGGCGTGAACAAGGCGAGGGTGGCGCAGGCGCGTGCCGGGAATGAGGCGCGGCTGGCGGCCTACGAAGGCACGGTACTGGCTGCGCTGCAGGACGCCAATAGTGCGCTGACGCGGTTTGGTTCTGCCCGTGAGCAGTTGCAGTCGGCAGGCAGTGCCGAGGCTTCCGCGGGGCGTGCGGCCGCGTTGATGACGCAGCGTCGGCAGGCGGGGGCGGCATCGCAGATCGACCTGCTGGATGTGCAGCGGCAACAGCTCAGTGCGCAGGACGGCTTGGCGCAGGCGCAGCTGCAGTTGCTGGTGCGCTATGTGGCCCTGCAGAAGGCCTTGGGGTTGGGCTGGGAAGAGGCGCCGCCGATTCGGCGCGTGGTGGATGGGCAGGGGTGAGTTGAGGGCTGTTGCGCTTTCCCTCTTCCCAACCTTCGCTCTGCGCCCCGGCCTTGTGCTTGGAGAGCAGCGAGCCGTTGGTTCGCACGTTGCTCTCAGCCGTCCCAGGGGCACCAAAGCTGCAGCTGCAGGCAATGCTTCAACCTGAAGTGGTCTGAGCCCCTCTCCCTTGCGGGAGAGGGGTTGGGGAGAGGGGCGCGCAAGGGAAATAAAAAAACCCGCC
>NZ_DAMBEF010000036.1:10390-35803 GCF_032061965.1 Stenotrophomonas sp.
GTCTCCGGCGGGTTTCTGCATGCACTGAACGTGTGGATCAGACCTCAAGCGAGGCTTCAGCCTGAAGTGGTCTGAGCCCCTCTCCCCTTGCGGGAGAGGGGTTGGGGAGAGGGGGCACTAACAAGGCAAACAAAAAAACCCGCCGTCTCCGGCGGGTTTCTGCATGCACTGAACGTGTGGATCAGACCTCAAGCGAGGCCAGGTCACCCTTGCTCTCCAGCCATCCCTTGCGGTCGGCTGCACGCTTCTTGGCCAGCAACATGTCCATCAGCGAGCGGGTCTGTTCGTCGTCGTCCACCGTCAGCTGCACCAGGCGCCGCGTGTCCGGATGGATGGTGGATTCACGCAGCTGCGAGGGGTTCATCTCGCCCAGGCCCTTGAATCGGGTGACGCTGACCTGGCCGCGGATTTTCTCGCGCTCGATCTTGTCCAGCATTGAGCGCTTTTCTTCCTCGTCCAGCGCGTAGAACACCTGCTTGCCCACGTCGACGCGGAACAGCGGCGGCATCGCCACGAACACATGGCCGGCATCGACCAGGGATGGGAAGTGACGCACGAACAGCGCCGCCAGCAGGGTGGCGATGTGCAGGCCGTCGGAGTCGGCGTCGGCCAGGATCACCACCTTGCCGTAACGCAGGCCGGACAGGTCGTCCTTGCCCGGGTCGCAGCCGATGGCGATGGCCAGGTTGTGGACTTCCTCCGAGGCCAGCACGCTGCCGGAGGAAACTTCCCACGTGTTCAGGATCTTGCCGCGCAGCGGCAGGATCGCCTGGAAATCCTTGTCGCGGGCCTGCTTGGCGCTGCCGCCTGCCGAGTCACCTTCGACCAGGAACAGTTCGGTGCGCGACAGATCCTGGCTGATGCAGTCCGCCAGCTTGCCAGGCAGGGCCGGGCCTTGGGTGACCTTCTTGCGGGTGACGAGCTTTTCGGTCTTCAGGCGCGCGCTGGCGCGCTCGATGGCGATCTGCGCGATTTTCTCGCCCAGTTCCACGTTCTGGTTCAGCAACAGGCTGAAGGCGTCATGCACCGCGCTCTCGACGAAACCGGCGGCCTGACGGGAGGACAGGCGCTCCTTGGTCTGGCCGCTGAACTGCGGGTCGGTCATCTTCAGCGACAACACGAAGGAGACGCGGTCCCACACGTCTTCCGGGGCCAGCTTGACGCCGCGCGGCAGCAGGTTGCGGAAGTCGCAGAACTCGCGCAGCGCCTCGGTCAGGCCGGTACGCAGGCCGTTGGCATGGGTGCCGTGCTGGGCGGTGGGGATCAGGTTGACGTAGCTTTCCTGCACCAGTTCGCCTTCCGGCAGCCACGCCACGGCCCAGTCCACCATCTCGGTTTCTTTCTTCAGCGAACCGGCGAACAGGTCAGCCGGCAGCATTTCGCGCTCGCCCAGCTCGGCCTTCAGGTAGTCACGCAGGCCGTCTTCGTAATACCAGGTGTCGACTTCGCCGGTGGCTTCGTCGGTCAGCTTGACGGTCAGGCCGGGGCACAGCACGGCCTTGGCGCGCAGCAGGTGGCGCAGGGCGCGGACGTTGAATTTTGGTGTGTCGAAGTACTTGGGGTCGGCCCAGAAGCGCAGGCGGGTGCCGGTGTTCTTCTTGCCAACGCTGCCGACCACTTCCAGCGGGCTGGCGCGGTCGCCATCGCGGAAGGTGATGCGGTGCTCGCTGCCGTCGCGGCGGATATGGATCTCCACCAGCGTGGACAGGGCATTGACCACCGACACGCCAACGCCGTGCAGGCCGCCGGAGAACGTGTAGTTGCGGTTGTTGAACTTGCCGCCGGCGTGCAGGCGGGTCAGGATCAGTTCGACGCCCGGGATCTTTTCCTCCGGGTGGATGTCCACCGGCATGCCGCGGCCATCATCGCTGACCTCGCAGCTGCCATCCTTGAACAGGGTGACTTCCACGGTCTTGGCGTGGCCGGCCAGGGCCTCATCGACCGAGTTGTCGATGACTTCCTGCGCCAGATGGTTCGGGCGCGCGGTGTCGGTGTACATGCCAGGGCGGCGTTTGACCGGGTCCAGGCCAGAAAGGACTTCGATGTCAGCGGCGTTGTAACGGGCGTTCATGTATCTCGGTAGGGCGCAAATCGACGTGCGAGTGTGCGGTCTGGCGGGGATTTTTGCACGCGGGTCGTCACCCGGGTCCTTGTACCGTCATTCAGGGCGGGGGCAGCTGGTGGCGGGTATCCTATGCTTGGTTAATCGTAAGTCCCGCCTTATGGCCCGGGACATGCTGAGGAGGAAGCGGATGAAAACTTCAAAATTGCTTGCCCTGGCTGCTGTTGCCGCAACCGTTGTGGCAGTGCCTTTTGTGATGGCGCAGTCCGCCGACAAGGGCCCGGCACCCCAGACCCCGCAGAACGCGCCGGTCGACAAGGCCCAGAGCGAGGCCGAGCAGAAGGCCAAGCGTCGTGCCGCCGCCGCTGCGCAGGACAAGGCGCAGGCTGGCCAGCAGGCCGAGCCGCGTGAAGAAGAGGAAGAGGAAGCCCGTCGCCGTCGCTGACGCGGTTTTCCATGGTTTCAAGGACGCCCCGGCGCAGGTCGGGGCGTCTTTTTTTTGATCTCGTCGCATCCAGCGCTTGGGTGTTTTGGCGACAACCTTTAAACTAGGGCTTTCCGGGAGGCAGTGAGCCGTGACCCCCCTTATTTTTGTTACCGGTGGTGTGGTGTCCTCGCTTGGCAAGGGCATTGCAGCCGCGTCCCTGGCCTCGATTCTCGAGGCGCGTGGCCTGAAGGTCACCATGATGAAGCTGGATCCGTACATCAACGTCGATCCAGGCACGATGAGCCCCTTCCAGCATGGTGAGGTTTACGTCACCGACGACGGTGCCGAGACCGATCTGGACCTGGGCCATTACGAGCGTTTCATTCATAACCGCCTGAGCCGTAAGAATTCGGTGACCACCGGGCGCATCTACGAAAACGTGATCCGCAAGGAGCGCCGTGGTGATTATCTCGGCGCCACCGTGCAGGTCATCCCGCATATCACCGACGAAATCCGCCGCTGCATCGACGAGGCCACTGAAGGTTTCGACGTGGCGCTGGTGGAAATCGGCGGGACCGTCGGCGATATCGAGTCGCTGCCGTTCCTGGAGGCCATTCGCCAGGTGCGCACCGAGCGTGGCCCGGAGAAGGCACTGTTCATGCACCTCACCCTGGTGCCGTACATTGCTGCCGCCGGTGAGCTGAAGACCAAGCCGACCCAGCACTCGGTCAAGGAACTGCGCTCGATCGGTATCCAGCCGGATGTGCTGCTGTGCCGCTCCGAGCATGCGATTCCGGATTCGGAGCGCCGCAAGATTTCCCTGTTCACCAATGTTTCCGAGCGCGCCGTGATCAGCGTGCCGGACGTGGAAGTGCTGTACCGCGTGCCGATGGGCCTGCATGCGCAGGGTTTGGACGAGATCGTGGTCAACCAGCTCAAGCTGGGTGACAAGGCCGGCCCGGCCGACCTGACCGAGTGGGAATCGGTGCTCGATGCCGCACTGCATCCGTTGGACGAAGTCACCATCGCTGTGGTCGGCAAGTATGTCGACCATCAGGACGCCTACAAGTCGGTGGGCGAGGCCCTCAAGCATGGCGGCCTGCGCCAGCGCACCAAGGTCAACCTGAAGTGGCTGGAGGCGCAGGAGCTGGAAGAAGCCGGACTGTCGGCGCTGGAAGGCGTGGACGGCATCCTGGTGCCGGGCGGCTTTGGTGACCGTGGTTTCGAAGGCAAGGTGCTGACCTCGCAGTACGCCCGCGAACACAAGGTGCCGTACTTCGGCATCTGTTACGGCATGCAGGCCGCGGTGGTTGATTTCGCCCGCCATGTGGCCGGCCTGGAAGGCGCCAATAGCACCGAGAACGACCGCCAGTCGCCGAACCCGGTGATCGGCCTGATCACCGAATGGCGTACCGCCACCGGTGAAGTCGAGAAGCGTGATGAGAAGTCCGACCTGGGCGGCACCATGCGCCTGGGCCTGCAGGAGCAGCGCCTGAAGCCGGGTACCCTGGCGCGTGAGTTGTACGGCAAGGACGTGGTGGCCGAGCGTCATCGTCACCGTTATGAGTTCAACAACCGCTACCGTACCCAGTTGGAAGATGCGGGCCTGGTAATTGCCGGCAAGTCGATGGACGACACCCTGGTGGAAGTGGTTGAACTGCCGCGTGACCAGCACCCCTGGTTCCTCGCCTGCCAGGCGCACCCGGAGTTCCTGTCCACCCCGCGTGGTGGCCACCCGCTGTTCATCGGCTTCATCCGCGCCGCGCGCGAGAAAAAGGCCGGCGGCAAGCTGCTGCAGGAAGCCCGCGCGTAAACACGGGCATGTAGTGCCGAGCCATGCTCGGCAGGGGCTTTATCGGTAACGCCTCAGCCGAGCATGGCTCGGCTCTACAGGTGCGGAGGCACCCCAAACAAGGCCCGCCACGTGCGGGCCTTGTTCGTTTCATCGGTCTTGGCCGCTTTCAGGCGAAAGCAACGCGCCGCGCCGGCCCGCGCTTCGGCTAAACTGCGGCACGGTTTTTGTGTTCCCCGTCGACAACCCGACGCACCTAGACGAGCCTGACCCCCAGACATGACCAACATCGCCAAGATCCACGCCCGTGAAATCCTCGACAGCCGTGGCAACCCCACGCTGGAAGCCGAAGTCACCCTGGCCGACGGCTCCTTCGGCCGCGCCGCCGTCCCGTCCGGTGCTTCGACCGGTACCAAGGAGGCCGTGGAACTGCGTGATGGCGACAAGACCCGCTACCTGGGCAAGGGCGTGCGCAACGCCGTGGCCAACATCAACGGCGCCATCTCCACTGCTCTGGTCGGCTTTGATGCCGAGGACCAGCAGGGCCTGGATCGCCGCCTGATCGACCTGGATGGCACCGAAAACAAGGGCCGCCTGGGCGCCAACGCGCTGCTCGGTGTTTCCATGGCGGCCGCCCATGCGGCGGCGGCTTCCAAGAAGCAGGCCCTGTGGCAGTACCTGGGCGGCAAGACCGGCGCCGCGCCGTCGCTGCCGGTGCCGATGATGAACATCATCAACGGCGGTGCCCACGCCGACAACAACGTGGACTTCCAGGAGTTCATGGTGCTGCCGGTCGGCTTCAGCTCGTTCAGCGAATCGCTGCGCGCCGGCACCGAGATCTTCCACGCGCTCAAGTCGGTGCTCAAGGGCCACGGCCTGAGCACGGCAGTGGGTGACGAAGGTGGTTTCGCCCCGGACTTCCGCAGCAACGTCGAAGCCCTGGACACCATCCTGGAAGCCATCGGCAAGGCCGGCTACAACGCTGGCGAAGACATCCTGCTGGGTCTGGACGTGGCCTCCAGCGAGTTCTACGAGAACGGCAAGTACAACCTGGTCGGCGAGAACAAGCGCCTGACGTCCGGGCAGTTCGTCGATTTCCTGGCCGACTGGACCGCGCAGTACCCGATCATCACCATCGAGGACGGCCTGGCCGAGAATGACTGGGCCGGTTGGAAGCTGCTGACCCAGCGCATCGGCAACAAGGTGCAGCTGGTTGGCGACGATCTGTTTGTCACCAATCCGAAGATCTTTGCCGAAGGCATCGAGTCGGGCACAGCCAATGCCATCCTGATCAAGGTCAACCAGATCGGCACCTTGACCGAGACCCTGGAAGCCATCGCGATGGCCGACAAGGCCGGGTATGCGGCCATCGTCTCGCACCGTTCCGGTGAGACCGAAGACACCACCATCGCCGACATCGCCGTGGCTACCACCGCGACCCAGATCAAGACCGGCTCGCTGTGCCGCAGCGATCGCGTGGCCAAGTACAACCAGCTGCTGCGCATCGAGGAAGCCCTCGGCAGCGGTGCACGCTATGCCGGTCGTGACGCGTTTGTCTCGCTCAAGCGCTGATCGTCATGCGTAATTGGCGCTGGCTGCTGCTGGTGCTGGCGGTACTGCTGGCTTGGCTGCAGTACCGCTTCTGGTTCGGCCCGGGCAATTCGGGTGAGGTGATGATGCTCGAAGCCCAGGTCGCCAACCAGAAGCGTGACAACGACGGCCTGCAGCAACGCAATGATGCCCTGGCCGCCGAGGTCAAGGATCTCAAGGATGGCGAGGCTGCCATCGAAGAGCGTGCGCGCAGCGAGCTGGGCATGATCAAGCCCGGTGAAAAGTTCTACCGCGTGGTTGAAGACGCGCCGGTGGCGGCACCCGTAGCGCCGGCTGCACCGGCTGCGGCGGGGCAGGGCGACCTGCAATCACCCCCGGAGAATGTGCCGTGATCGTGCAGACCTGGGCCGTGGTCCCGGCAGCTGGGCGCGGCGCCCGCTTTGGCGGGCCAGTGCCCAAGCAATACCTGCTGGCCGATGGTGAGCCGCTGCTCGCCCACACCTTGCAGGCGCTGCTGTCGCATCCCGGCGTGGCAGGGGTGATGGTGGCCATTGCCGAGAATGATGCGGACTGGCCGGGCTGGAGCTCGTTTGCCGACAAGCCGGTGCTGACCTGCGTGGGAGGAGAGACCCGTGCTGCGTCGGTGTTGGCCGGCTTGCAGGCCTTGCCGGAAAGTGTGCGCGCCGATGATTTCGTGCTGGTCCACGACGCGGCCCGTCCCAATCTTGCCGCTGCCGACTTGAGTCGTCTGCTGGAAGTAGGGCGCGCGGACCCGGTGGGCTGCATTCTGGCCGCGCCGGTGCGCGACACACTCAAACGTGCGGGCGACGACGGCGGCATTGACCGCACCGAGCCGCGTGAACGGCTGTGGCGTGCGTTGACCCCGCAGTTGTTCCGTCGCCATCAGTTGACCCGCGCGCTGCTGGATGCGGCCGCCGCTGGGCTTGATGTCACCGATGAGGCAATGGCGATGGAGCGGCAAGGCGTCCGCCCGCTGCTTGTAGAAGGTGCTGAAAGCAATTTCAAGGTCACCACTCCGGCCGATCTGGCCCGTTTCGAATTCGAGCTGTCGCGGCGCGGCAGCTGATCCCTTGCCGGCGCGTTGGCGTCGGCTCTGCCAAGAAGTACTGCCATGAACTCTTCTGCTTCCTTTCCTCCCATCCGTATCGGCCAGGGCTATGACGTGCATGCCTTCGGTGAAGGCGACCACATCATGCTGGCTGGCGTGCGCGTAGCGCACAGCCGCGGGGTGCTTGCCCATAGCGACGGTGATGTGGCCTTGCATGCGCTGTGCGATGCAATGCTGGGTGCGCTCGCGCTGGGGGATATCGGCGTGCATTTCCCGCCGTCCGATGTGCGCTGGAAGGGCGCGGACAGCAGCCGCTTTGTCACCCATTGCAATGAATTGCTGCGTGAGCGTGGCTGGCAGGTCGGTAACGTCGATATCACCGTGATCTGCGAGCGGCCCAAGGTCGGCCCGCATGCACTGGCAATGCGCGATAAGGTTGCGCAGCTGCTGGAGATCGATCTGGGCCGGGTCAGCATCAAGGCCACCACCAGCGAGAAGTTGGGGTTCACCGGTCGCGAAGAAGGTATAGCTGCGCAGGCCGTGGCCTTGTTGGTGGCCGCATGAACGCGCTGCCCTTGGCCTTTGGCGAGCCGGTGCTGAGTGCGGCGATGCGCGGCGTGCCGGAAGACTTCCAGGTAGATGAAATCCCGGCCTTTGATGCCACCGGTGAAGGCGAGCATCTGTTGCTGGATATCCGCAAGCGCAATGCCAATACGGTTGCCATTGCCAAGCAGCTGGCGCAGTGGGCGGGCGTGCAGGAAATGGGCGTCAGCTATGCCGGGCAGAAAGACCGTCATGCGGTGACCACGCAGCGTTTCAGTGTGCACCTGCCCAAGCGCGTGGCGCCGGATCTGGCGCTGCTGGAATCCAATGAGCTGCACGTGCTTGCATCCACCTGGCACAACCGCAAGCTGCAGCGCGGGGCGTTGGCAGGGAACCGTTTCAAGCTGGTGCTGCGCGGCGTGCAAGGCAGCAAGGCGGCGATCGAGCAGCGGCTGCAGTTGATTGCGACGCGCGGCTTGCCGAACTGGTTCGGTGAGCAGCGTTTTGGTCGCGACGGCGGCAATGTGCCGGCTGCGCTGCAGATGTTTGCCGGCCGGCGGGTGCGCAAGGACCAACGTTCGATGTTGTTGTCGGCCGCGCGCTCGGCCTTGTTCAACCGCGTGCTGGCTGCGCGCGTGGAGCAGGGCAACTGGGATTCGGCACTCGAAGGTGAGGTGTGGATGCTGGACGGCAGTCGTTCGGTGTTCGGCCCGGAGCCGATGAGCGAGGTGCTGGCCGAGCGCCTGGGGCGCTTTGATATCCATCCCAGTGCACCGTTGTGGGGTGTTGGCGAACTGCGTTCGGCTGATGCTGCGCGTGCGCTGGAAGAACAGGCGCTGGCCGACGAGCAAGCCTTGGCGCTGCGCGCCGGGCTGGAGCAGGCCGGGCTCAAGCAAGAGCGGCGATCCCTGCGGCTGAAGCCATCGCTGATGCAGCACCAATGGCTGGCTGACGATGTGCTGGAGGTTTCGTTTGCCTTGCCGCCGGGTTGCTATGCCACCGCGGTCTTGCATGAATTGGGCGAAGTGACCGATGCGAGCCGCAATGAAATCGCGGCTGCTCCGGCAACCGAAGCCCCCAGTGCAGAAGACACCGCCGATTAAATGCTAGGCCAGAACGCAGTCCGGGTAAGCGCAGCGCACCCGGGAAGCAGGCAGTCGTAGCCCGGGTAAGCACAGCGCACTCGGGAAGCAGGCAGTCGTAGCCCGGGTAAGCGCAGCGCACCCGGGGAGCGGGCAGTCGTAGCCCGGGTAAGCACAGCGCACCCGGGAAGCAGGCAGTCGTAGCCCGGGTAAGCGCAAGCGCACCCGGGAAGCGGGTAGCCAGTGGCGCTTCAGAACGCGACGCGAACGGCCCCGGGTGTGCTTGCGCTTACCCGGACTACGGTGATGGGCAAGTTGCGCGCGTCACGGAAACAGTAGTGGCTGGGGAGCGGGGCGCTCAGCGGTTGGCCAGCAGCACCAGTACCGCGCCGGTTCCGCCCTGCGTGGGTGGCGCCGAGTGGAAGGCCAGCACATCGTTGCGCTGGCGCAGCATGCGATCGACAAGGTTCTTCAATACCGGCGCGCCGCCATCGGACTGCAGGCCTTTGCCGTGGATGATGCGCACGCAGCCATGCTCGTGCGCCCGCGCTTCGAGCAGGAATGCGCGCAGCAGGGATTCGGCCTGCGCAGCGGTGGCGCCATGCAGGTCCAGTTCGTCCTGCACGGAATACTGGCCGCGCTTGAGCCGCTGGAACATGCGTGCAGGCAAGTTGTCGCGACGGTAACTGGCCACGTCTCCGGCCTCCAGCGGGGCGCTGGAGCGCAACAGGCGGGCGAACTCGCCCAATGCTTCGGATTCATCCTGTTCAGCCATGCGCGCGCGTGGCTTGGGCCGCGGCTTGCCGGTGGCCGCTGTTTCCACCGGCCGCATCGGGGTCACTTCGCCGATGGCTGAGCGGAACAGCGCGGCGTCATCTTCATCTTCGGGATACGACATGTGTACAGCGTAACGTGCGCCTGATCGCAGGCAAGTCCCGCGAAGGGGGAAGTGCAGCTGCGCATTCCGGTATCATGGCCGCTCAGGTCGGTTCCCGTCAGCGGTGCTGAACGGGGATTGGCGATTGCGGCGACGGAAACGGGGACGCCGCGGATTGATCCAGTAACCCAGGCCTTTAATGCGCGTACTTGTATCAAACGACGATGGTGTGGATGCCCCCGGCATCAAGATGTTGGCCGAGGAACTCCGCAACGCCGGACATGAAGTCACCGTGGTGGCACCGGACCGGGACCGCTCCGGCGCCTCGAACTCGCTCACGCTCGACCAGCCGGTGCGGCTGCGGCGCATCGACCACTACACCTGTTCGGTGGCGGGCACTCCTACCGACTGCGTCCATCTGGCGCTGACCGGCATGCTCGAGTATGAGCCGGATATTGTGGTCTCCGGGATCAACAATGCCGCCAACCTTGGCGATGATGTGATCTATTCGGGCACGGTGTCGGCGGCGATGGAAGGCCGCTTTCTGGGCCTGCCGTCGGTGGCGGTGTCGCTGGTCACGCACAAGCACGAGGCCAAGAATTTCCGTACCGCGGCGATGGCGGCGGTTGAGATTGTGGCCCGGCTGAAGGCCGATCCGCTGCCGGCCGATACCATCCTCAACGTCAACGTGCCGGACCTGCCCTGGGACGAAATCCGCGGCTTTGAAGTCACCCGGCTGGGCAACCGTCATCGTGCCGAAGCCTGCATCCCGGCAACCGACCCTCGCGGCAATACCGTGTACTGGATCGGACCGGCTGGCAGCGAGCAGGACGCTGGCCCTGGCACCGACTTCCATGCGGTGCGCACCGGCCATATTTCCATCACTCCGATCCAGGTTGATCTGACCCGCTACGAGGCGCTCGAAAAAGTGGCCGGGTGGGTTGGCGGGCTGACCGAGTCGCTGGGGAAGACGCAATGACCCCACGCCTGCGCCTGCAACCCGAAGCCGTCGGTATTGGCATGACCTCCCAGCGCGTCCGGGACCGGCTGGTCGACCGGCTGCGGGAGGTCGGCATTGCCGATGAGTCCACGCTCAACGCGGTGCGGGTGGTGCCCCGCCATCTGTTCATCGATGAGGCCCTGGCCTCGCGGGCCTACGAAGACACGGCGCTGCCCATTGGCCATGGCCAGACCATCTCCCAGCCCTGGGTGGTGGCGCGCATGACCGAAGCGGTACTGGCCGTGTCACCCAAGAAGGTGTTGGAAGTGGGCACCGGCTCGGGCTACCAGGCGGCGATACTCGGCGCATTGGGCCTGGAAGTGTTTACCGTCGAACGTATCGGCGACCTGCTGCGGCAGGCGCGCAAGCGCTTCCGCCAGCTCGGCATGAACATCCGTACCAAGCACGATGATGGCCGAATCGGTTGGCCAGAGCATGGCCCCTACGACGCAATCGTGGTGACTGCAGCAGCGCCCGCACTGGTCGATGCATTGATTGACCAGCTTGCTGTCGGTGGGCGCCTGGTGGCGCCGGTGGGTGGCGCAGGCGGACAGGTGCTGTTGCAACTTACCCGCCAGGCCGATGGCACCATTGTCCAGGAAGAGCTGGCGCCGGTGAGCTTCGTGCCGTTGCTGTCGGGAATGCTGGATTAACAAGGACACTGCAGCGCAATGAAGATCTTCGGGCCGTTGTATGACCGCGCAATGGTCTGGGCCAGCCACGAGCGGGCGCCCACCTATTTGACGGTATTGAGTTTCATCGAGGCCATCATCTTTCCGGTGATGCCGGAAGTGATGCTGATGCCGATGTGTGTGGCACAGCCGCGCAAGGGCTGGTGGTTTGCCACCTTGAGCCTGGCCGGCTCGATGGTCGGTGCGCTGGTTGGCTACGCGCTCGGTCACTACGCCTTCGAGATGCTCAAGCCGGTATTCGAGTGGATGGGCATGCTGCCGGCGATCGAGGCCGGTATCGCCACGCTGCAGGAAAAAATGGTGGAGTCGCCCTGGGCGGTGTTCACCTTCCTGGTACTGGGTGGCTTCATGCCCATTCCGATGAAGGTCTTCACATGGGCCTCGGGTATCGTTGGCGTACCGCTGCCGCAGTATCTTTTGAGCATGTTGGTAGGTCGCGGCAAGCGCGTGTTCGTGCTGGCTGCGGTAATCCGCTTTGGTGGCGCGCGCGCGGCGCAGGCGCTGCGGCGTTGGATAGAACCGCTGGGCTGGATCGCCACTGTATTGGTGGTCGGCCTGGTGGGTTGGCTGGTCTGGAGAGCGAAATTCGCATGAATGCAAACGTGCTGGGCAAGGGTTTGGGCAGAGCGGCCTGCGTGCTGCTGGTTGGAGTATTGGCCGCGTGCGGCACGGCAACGGTGGTGAAGCCGTCCGGTGGCGGGTCCACGTCGGCGGGTACCTCGACCACGCCGCGCACCTCGGTGCCCAAGCCGGGCCAGACGGCGGTGGTACGGCGCGGAGATACCCTGTACGCATTGGCCCGCATCCACAACATCACCCCGGGCGATCTGGCGGCTTGGAATGGCCTTTCGCAGCCCTACACGATCTATCCGGGTCAAACCCTGCGGCTGTATCCGGGTGGAAGCGCGGCCAGCACTACCCGTCCGGCCGGTGGCAGCACCAGCACACCGGTGACAACCGCGCCGGCGGTCACAGCCACCCCGGTCAACAGCGGCATCGGCTGGCGTTGGCCGGCCGAAGGTGCGCTGGTCGGCCGCTTTGTCGCGGGTGAGACCACCAAGCAGGGTATCGACATTGCTGGCAGCAGCGGTGCGGCGGTACGTGCGGCCGGCCCCGGTGTCGTGGTGTATTCCGGTGCGGGCCTGGTGGGTTATGGCGAGCTGATCATCATCAAGCACAACGACCAGTGGCTGTCGGCCTACGGCCACAACCGCAAGCGCCTGGTCAATGAAGGGCAGAGCGTCAAGGCCGGTGATCAGATCGCCGAGATGGGCCGTACCGGCACCTCGCGCGACATGCTGCACTTCGAGATCCGCTACAACGGCAAGCCCGTCGATCCGCTGATCTATCTGCCGAGGAAGTAAGTCGGCTGCAGTGCTGATATCAAGACAAGGGAGCTTTCAGCCCCCTTGTTTGTTCATGCCTCAAGGCGGCGCAGGACAGTGACGTGATCTGCGATGCGTTGCTATCGTTGCCCGTCCTGGCAGTGGGGAGAGCGCAGATGCAGAAGCGGGGCTATTGGTTCCAGGCCAAGACGCATGGGATTGGCTGGGGCTGGCCATTGGTCTGGCAGGGGTGGTTTGTTTATGGATTGGCGGCTGTACTTCTGGTGGCTGGATTCGTGCTGTTCCCGCCGTCGACCACGCCGATAGCGTTAGCTGTTTTCAATGGCGCGGTGATACTTGCCCTCTTGCTGGTGTGCTGGCTGAAGGGCGAGCCTCTGCGATTGCGCTAGGTGTGTACGGCAGACAGGTTCCTCTGCCTTTTGCCGGAAGCGCTGGCAGGTCGATCAGCGCGTCAGGCAGCAGCAACGTAGCCCGGGTAAGCGCAGCGCACCCGGGAATCAGAACCCCGTCGGTGTCGCCAATCGCGTGCCATCGGCCCGGTTGTGCTGCGCTTCCCCGGACTGCAGACAGCTGACGACTTGCGCCCCTTCTGGTGCGGGTCGGTCGACCGTTTGTGATGCGGGGAATGCCCCAAAAAAAACCCGGCGATGCCGGGTTTTCTCATGTCTGTTGCGAGTGGCCAGCTCAGTGGCTGCTGTCCAGGATGAAGGCCATCACAACCCGGCGGTTCTCGCCGGCCAGCACATTGTAGGTCCGGGCCGCCGAGGCGTTGTTCATCACCTCGATGCCGATGCCGCGGGTCAGGCATTTGGCCATCACTGCCGCCGCCGGAAACACCTGCTTCTCGCCGGTGGCCAGGATGATCAGCTCCGGATCCTGCTCCAGGGCCACGTCCAGATCATCCGGGCTCATTGTCGCTGCCGACGCAACTGGCCAGTTTTCTACCAGTTGGTTGGGTGCAAGCACGAAACTATGCGTGAGGACCTGGGCATTCACCGTCGCCTGGTGGCCATCGGCCGAACGCAGGGAATAGGTGTAATCGGGCAGTTCGCGGCTCAGCAACATGACGAGGGTCCTCGGCGATCAGCCGCGGGGCAGCACGATCTGGCGCTTTTCCTTGGCCGGGCGGTACAGCACGGCGACATGGCCGATACGCTGCACCAGCACGCCACCGCTGGCGTCCACCAATTCGGCAACCATTGCGTCGCGGGTTTCACGGTCTTCGGCGGCAATCTTGACCTTGATCAGCTCGTGGCGTTCCAGCACCTCGTCCAGCTCGGCCAGGAAGGCCGGGGTAACCCCCTTGCCACCGATCTGCAGCAGTGCTTTCAGATCGTGCGCTACGCCGCGCAGGAATCGGTTTTGGGCCGGGGTAATGACGATGGACATTCAGGAATACGGGTTATCAAGGGGGTTCAGGGTATCATGACCACCCCTGTGAGCCCCATTGCCGATGCCTTCCCGTAGCAAAAGCAGCCAGCGTTGGCTGAAAGAACACTTTTCCGATCCTTTTGTGAAAAAGGCCCAGAAGGAAGGCATGCGCTCGCGCGCGGCCTATAAGTTGGAAGAGCTGCTGGAACGTGACCGGCTGCTGAAACCGAACATGGTCGTGGTGGATCTGGGCGCGGCACCTGGCGGCTGGTCTCAGCAGGTGCGGAGACAGATGGGCGATACCGGCCGCGTGCTTGCCCTGGACATCCTGGAGATGCCGCCGCTGGCCGGCGTGGAATTCCTTCACGGCGACTTCAGGGAAGAAACCGTCCTATCTGAATTCGAAGCCATGCTTGGCGATCAGCCGGTGGACCTTGTTCTCTCGGATATGGCCCCCAATAAGAGTGGCATGGATGCGGTGGACCAGCCGCGGATGATGCACCTGGCGGAGTTGGCGATGGATTTTGCCGACAACCATCTCAAGCCGGGTGGGGCGTTCCTGATCAAGTTGTTCCAGGGCGTCGGCTTTGACGACTACGTGCGCGAGTTGCGCCGTCGGTACGACAAGGTCGCCATTCGCAAGCCGGACGCTTCACGCAAGCGTTCACCTGAGGTTTATGCCCTCGGGCAGGGCAAGCGCAGCCAGATCAAGTAAGCTCAACCATACGAATTGCGTCAGTAAATAGAGGGACATCGGAGCCGATGAGGATGAACGACCTGACCAAGAACCTCCTGTTGTGGGTGGTTGTCGCCGTCGTGCTGATGGTGGTGTTCCAGAGCTTTGCGCCCCGTGGTGGCGCGGTGGCGGCTGGTGACGCACGCAACTACACCCAGTTCCTGCAGGAAGTGGACTCCGGCCGGATCAAATCGGTGGAGTACACCGACAAGACCACGCTGACCACCAACCACCTGCGCTTCAAGCGTTCGGACGGTTCGGAAGGGCAGCTGTTTGCTCCGGCCGACCCCAAGCTGCTGGACCAGTTGTATTCCAAGAACGTTGAAGTAGCTCGCCAGGAGCCGGCGACCGGTCCAGGCTTCTGGGGCCTGGTGCTGCAGTTCCTGCCGGTATTGCTGCTGATTGGCTTCTGGATATTCATGATGCGCCAGATGCAGGGCGGTGGCGGCGGTGCCAAGGGCGCGATGTCCTTCGGCAAGTCGCGCGCCAAGCTGCAGGGCGAGGACCAGATCAAAGTCACCTTTGCCGACGTTGCCGGTTGCGACGAGGCCAAGGAAGAAGTGGGCGAGCTGGTTGAGTTCCTGCGTGACCCGACCAAGTTCACCAAGCTCGGCGGCAAGATCCCGCGTGGCGTGCTGATGGTGGGCCCGCCGGGTACCGGCAAGACGCTGCTGGCCAAGGCCATTGCCGGCGAGGCCAAGGTGCCGTTCTTCGCCATCTCCGGCTCGGACTTCGTCGAGATGTTCGTCGGCGTTGGTGCCAGCCGCGTGCGCGACATGTTTGAGCAGGCCAAGAAGCATGCGCCGTGCATCATCTTCATCGACGAAATCGATGCCGTGGGCCGTCACCGCGGCTCGGGCATGGGCGGTGGCCATGACGAGCGCGAGCAGACCCTGAACCAGATGCTGGTCGAGATGGACGGCTTCGAGGGCGGTGAGGGCGTGATCGTGATCGCCGCCACCAACCGCCCCGACGTGCTGGACAAGGCGTTGCTGCGTCCGGGCCGTTTCGACCGCCAGGTCATGGTCGGCCTGCCGGATATCAAGGGCCGCGAGCAGATCCTGCGTGTGCACCTGCGCAAGGTGCCGGCCGCCGATGACGTGCGCCCGGAAGTGCTGGCACGCGGTACCCCGGGTTTCTCCGGTGCCGACCTGGCCAACCTGATCAATGAAGGCGCCCTGTTTGCGGCTCGTCGCAACAAGCAGGAAGTCGACATGAAGGACTTCGAGGACGCCAAGGACAAGATTTACATGGGTCCTGAGCGCCGCAGCATGGTCATGCGCGAGGATGAGCGTCGCAATACCGCTTACCACGAGTCCGGCCACGCCGTTGTCGCCATGTCGCTGCCCAAGGCCGACCCGGTGCACAAGGTCACCATCATGCCGCGCGGCTGGGCATTGGGCGTGACCTGGCAGCTGCCGGAGCACGACCACATCAGCAAGTACAAGGACCGCATGCTGGAAGAGCTGGCGATCCTGTTTGGTGGCCGTATCGCCGAGGAGATCTTCGTTGGCGAGATGTCGACCGGTGCCTCAAATGACTTCGAGCGTGCCACCAAGCTGGCCCGTGGCATGGTCACCAAGTACGGCATGTCCGATGTGATGGGCACCATGGTTTACGCCGACGAAGAAGCCGGCTATGGCATGCACAGCAAGACCATTTCCGAGGCCACCCAGCAGAAGGTGGACGCGGAGATCCGTCGCATCCTCGACGAGCAGTACCAGGTTGCCTACAAGATCCTGGAAGAGAAGCGCGATGTGGTCGAGGCCATGACCGCTGCGCTGCTGGAGTGGGAGACCATCGACGCCGAGCAGGTCAAGGCCTTGATGGAAGGTCGTGAGCCGTCGCCGCCGGCAGGTTGGGTTGCCAAGACCCCGCCCAGCAGCGGCAGCAATGATGGCAAGGGTGGCGATGACCAGCGTCCGGTCACACCGATCACCGATCCGGCCGGCCAACACTGACCCGGTAGCGTGGAAAAACAGGAAACGGGCCGGCTTGCCGGCCCGTTTTCGTTATGCGCCTGTGGCCGCGCTGGGCGAGAATAGCGGTGACATTTTCTGTTGGTGATTGCATGAACGAACCCAAGCCGCCGCCGTTGAACGTGCCCGAGATGATTATCGCCACCGTCGCAGGCGTGTCCTTCGGGTTGAAGACGGACAACTTCCTTGCCGGCATTTTCGTAGGCGTGGTGTTGGGCATCGTGCTGAGCCTGATCGGCAACAAGATCCGTTCGAGGAACAAATGATGTTTGACACCGCTCCCGTTCTGGATTGCGCGGGCCGTCCTCTGCGGCTGGACCGGGCGCAGGTGATGGGTATCGTCAATGTCACGCCTGATTCGTTCTCCGATGGTGGTCAACACGCCAGCACGGATGCGGCCATCGCCCACGCACTGGCGTTGGTGGAGCAAGGGGCTGATCTGCTTGATATAGGTGGAGAGTCCACACGGCCTGGTGCCGTCGAGGTGTCCGTGCAGGAGGAGATCGACCGGGTGGTGCCGGTGATCGAGGCACTGGCCAGCCGTGTTGCGGTGCCGCTGAGCGTGGACACCTTCAAGCCCGAGGTCATGCGCGCGGCCTTGGCTGCCGGTGCCGGCATGGTCAACGACGTGCAGGCGCTGCAGCAGCCCGGTGCATTGGAGGCGGTCGCCATGTCCGGGGCGGCGGTGGTGCTGATGCACGCGGTGGGTGGCCCTTACGATGCAGGCGTCGCACAGGACTATGTTGATATTGCCGGGGATGTGCAGCGGTTTCTCGCCGAACGCATCTTTGCCTGCGAAATGGCGGGCATCGAGCGCAAGCGGCTGGTGCTGGACCCGGGCTACGGCTTCAACAAGGACACCGGGCAGAATTTCGCCTTGCTGGCAGCGCAGGCGCGCCTGCTCGATCTGGGGCTTCCGTTGTTGGCCGGTTTCTCGCGCAAGCGCTGCATCGGTGAGGTTACCGGGCGCACTGTGGCCGCAGAACGGGCGGCCGGCTCGCTGGCCGCGCATTTGCTGGCTGTGCAGCGTGGCGCGAAGATCGTCCGTGTGCACGATGTTGCCGCCAGCGTTGATGCACTGAAGGTGCTGGCCGCCCTCGATGCCGTGCCGGTACCGCGCAGCAATGCCGCGCCGCAGTTGCGCTGGCCGGACGAGGACTGATGGCAGTCGATCAACGGCCGCTTGCCATTGCCTTGATGGGCCCCACTGCATCGGGCAAGACCGCTGCGGCGATTGCCCTGGCCAAGGCCCATGGTGGCGAGATCGTCAGTGTCGATTCGGCGCTGGTGTATCGCGGTCTGGATATTGGTGCCGCCAAGCCGGACAGCGTCGAACAGGACGGGGTTCCCCATCACCTGCTGGACCTGCGCGATCCCTGGCAGACCTATTCGGCCGCGGAATTCGCCGCCGATGCGGCGGCCGCGGCGCAAGGCATTGTTGCCCGCGGCGGTCTGCCGATCCTGGCGGGCGGTACCGGACTGTATTTTCGCGCCTTGCTGCAGGGGTTGTCGGCGATGCCGGAGGCAGACCCGGCCTTGCGCGCGCAGATCAGTGCCGAGGCTGAGGCCAGTGGCTGGGCCGCGTTGCACGCGCAGCTCGCCGAGGTCGACCCGGTCGCGGCCAAGCGCATTCATGCGACCGATCCGCAGCGGATCCAGCGGGCGCTGGAGGTCCATCGGCTCACCGGCAAGCCGATCAGCTACTGGCAGGCGCAGCCGGGCACTGCGCCGCTGCCACTGCGTGTACTGAAGGTGGTGCTGGCCCCGGCCGAGCGCGCGGTGCTGCACCAGCGCATCGAGCGCCGCTTCGACCTGATGCTGGAGAACGGCTTCCTGGACGAGGTCCGCGCATTGCGTGCCATGCCCCGCATGGCGGAGGTAGCCGCACCGCTGGACCTGCCAGCGATCCGCGCGGTGGGCTATCGCCAGGCATGGCAGTTCCTGGACGGGCAGGGCAGCCATGCCGAGTTCCGCGACAAGGGCGTGTTCGCCACCCGCCAGTTGGCCAAGCGCCAGCTCACCTGGCTGCGCGGCGAGCTGGACGCCCGTTGGTTCGACCCTGCCAGCGAAATGGACCATCTGCGGGACGCGGTATCGCTGTTTCTGCAAAGGTAGGAAGCCCCGTGGCGGTGTAACATCGGGGTTCCGGGCTGGCGGGGGATGCCAGCACTGGCCCATAAGAACAAGAACAGAGGAGTAGATGATGTCCAAGGGGCAGTCTTTGCAGGATCCGTTTCTGAACGCACTGCGTCGTGAGCGCGTGCCGGTTTCGGTCTACCTAGTCAATGGAATCAAGTTGCAGGGCACGATCGAGTCGTTCGACCAGTTCGTGGTGCTGCTGCGCAACACCGTCAGCCAGATGGTCTACAAGCACGCCATTTCAACCGTGGTACCGGCACGCAACGTGCGTGTGGGGCCGGGCGGCGGCTATGTGCAATCGGGTGATGGAAGCCAGGCAGGCGATGACGAAAACGAAAACGACAACGAATAAGAAGGTAGCGGCGCATGTTTGACCGCTCGAAAAAGGGCGAACATGCGCTGTTGATCCAGCCGCATGCAGGGCGGTTGGAAGAGGATGTGCTGGAGGAGTTCTCCGATCTGGCACGCTCGGCCGGTGCCAGCATCGCGGCGACCATCACCGCGCGCATGGACCGGCCCAATCCGTCCACGCTGATAGGCAGTGGCAAGCTGGAAGAGGTGAAGGCCGCAGCCGACGCCACCGGCGCCGACCTGATCCTGGTCAACCACCAGCTGAGCCCGGTGCAGGAGCGCAACCTCGAGCGCTACCTGGAGCGCCGGGTGATCGACCGTACCGGACTGATCCTGGACATCTTTGCCCAGCGGGCGCACAGCCACGAAGGCAAGCTGCAGGTCGAGCTGGCGCAGTTGCGCCATCTGGCCACGCGACTGGTGCGCGGCTGGACCCACCTTGAACGTCAGCGCGGTGGTTCCATCGGCCTGCGCGGCCCGGGCGAAACCCAGCTGGAAACCGATCGTCGCCTGTTGCAGAAACGGGTGGAGCAGCTGCAGAAACGTCTGGAAAAGGTTCAGGTGCAGCGCACCCAGATGCGCCGCGCACGGGTACGCAGCGAGATGCCGCGTATCGCCCTGGTGGGCTATACCAATGCCGGCAAATCGACGCTGTTCAACGCCTTGACCGGTGCTGGCGCCTACGCTGCGGACCAGTTGTTCGCGACCCTGGACCCGACCGTGCGGCGCATCACGCTGCCAGGCGGCAACGCCATGCTGGCCGATACCGTCGGCTTTGTCCGCGATTTGCCGCATGAACTGGTTGCCGCTTTCCGCTCGACCCTTTCCGAAGCGCGCGAAGCCGATTTCCTGTTGCATCTGGTTGATGCCGCCGACCCGTTGCGCGAGGAGCGCATCGCGCAGGTGGATGAGGTCTTGCAGGCGGTGGGTGCGGGTGATTTGCCGCAGTTGCTGGTGTTCAACAAGATCGATCGCATCGAGGGCGCCGAAGTGCGCCACGACGCCCAGGATGGCGTGCCGGATGAGGCGCGCCGCGAGCGGGTGTGGATCTCCGCACGCGACGGGCGCGGCCTGGAGTTGCTGCAGTCGGTCCTAGGCAAGCGCTTGGGCCTGCAGCATGTCACTGGCAGCATCCGCTTGCCGCCCAGTGCGGGGCGTCTGCGTTCGCGCCTGCATCAGCTGGATGTCATTCGCAGCGAGCAGGCCGACGAAGAGGGTTGGCTGATCGAGGTGGACATTCCCATCGCCGAGGCCGAAAAACTGGCCGCCAGCGCGGACGGAGCGATCATCCGCACCCTGCTGCCGGAAAAGCTGCCGGAGTGGTAAGCCGGCAAGTGCGTGCGCGCTACGCTGCGTGAACCAGGAGTGCAGGGCGGCCTGGCCGCCCTGACAGCGCCTGCTGATCTGCGGTAAAACGGGAGGGGTCTCCCTTCGCGTTGCCGCCGATGTCCAATCCCACCGATGCCGACCTCAACGCCCAGGCCGCCGCGCTTGGGCAGCGCCTGCAGCAGGCGTCCTTGCAACTGGTCACTGCCGAGAGCTGCAGTGGCGGCTGGATCGCCAAATGCATGACCGACATCGCCGGCTCATCGGCATTCTTTGATTGCGGCATGGTGGTTTACAGCTACGAGGCCAAGCAGCGCCTGCTTGGTGTGCGCGCACAAACCCTGGAACAGTTCGGCGCGGTCAGCCGCGAGACCGTGCTGGAAATGGTGGCCGGTGCGCTGATCAATTCCGGTGCGGGCATTGCCGTAGCGGTGACCGGCATCGCCGGCCCAGGTGGTGGCAGCCCGGACAAGCCGGTCGGCAGCGTCTGGGTCGGCTGGAAGCGTCGTGGCGGTTATGCGCGCGCGGAACTGTTCCAGTTCGACGGCGACCGCGATGCGATCCGCCGGCAGACCGTGGCGGCTGCCCTGCGCGGTATCGGCGAACAACTGTGACATGCTGGACCGGACAGCAACCGGGGTAGGCGGCAATGTGGGAAACACTGGGCACCGTTCGTGATCTGGGGCGGCTGCAGGAGATTGCAGCGGTACTGATCCGCTATGGCTTCGGCGATATCGTGCGTCGCACCGGACTTGCCAATGTGCTGGAACGGGCCGGTCGCCTGCTGCGTTGGAACGACAGCCAGCAGATGCTGCGAATGACCGCGCCGGTACGGGTTCGTAGCGCCATGCAGGACCTGGGGCCGACATTCGTCAAATTCGGACAGGTATTGGCGACCCGCGTGGACCTGTTGCCACCGGAATGGATCGCTGAACTGTCCGAGTTGCAGAATGCCGTGCCCGCGCTGCCGTACGCGGCGATCCGTGAACAGTTGGAGGCGGATCTTGGCGCGGCACCTGCCGAGGTGTTTGCCTTCCTTGACGAGACACCGCTGGCGGCGGCGTCACTTGCGCAGGCGCATCGGGCACGCCTGCATGACGGCAGCGAGGTGGTGCTCAAGATCCGTCGGCCTGGCATCCGCGATGTGGTTGAAGCGGACCTGCGCCTGCTCGCGCGGCTGGCCGAGATCGTGGAAGCACGCCTGCCAGACCTGCGCCGATACCGGCCCGCCGAAGTGGTGCAGCAGTTCACCGTCTCCTTGCGCAGCGAAATGGATTTTGCCGCCGAATGTCGCAACGCCGAGCGCATCGCGCGCAACTTCGAAGGACGCGATGACATCCTCATTCCGCGGGTGCATTGGCAGTGGACCTGCGAAAGCCTGAACGTGCAGGACCTGGTGGATGGCATCCCGGGGCGCAATCTGAACGCCGTGGATGCGGCAGGCCTGGACCGCGCCGAACTGGCACGGCGTGGCGCCGATATCGTGCTCAAGATGGTGTTGGAAGATGGCTGTTTCCACGCAGATCCGCACCCGGGCAACATCTTCTACCTGCGCGACGGCCGCATTGGCGTAATCGATTTCGGTATGGTCGGCGCGCTATCGGAATCGCGTCGCTTCCAGGTCGCGCAACTGCTGCATGGCCTGGTTGAGCAGGAGCCACAGGCCGTGGCGGATGTGTTGCTGGATTGGGCCGGTGGTGTCGAAGTCGACGAAGCGCGCCTGCACCAGGACATCAGCCAGTTCGTCGATCAATACCGGGGCGTACCGCTCAAGGACCTGCGCATAGGCTTGATGCTGGGCGACATCACCCAGTTGCTGCGCAGTTACAGCCTGACCTTGCCGGCTGACCTGGCATTGATGATCAAGGCTTTCCTCACCCTGGAGGGCATGGGCCGGCAGTTGGACCCGGATTTCGACATGGCCACTGCGGCGCGCCCGTTTCTCGAGCGGGTGGTAATGCAGCGATACGCCCCGCGTGCCCTGCTCAAGCGGGGCCGGCGCAGCCTGCTTGGACTGCTGGACTTCGCTGGCGAATTGCCGCGGGAACTGCGCGGACTGGTCAAGGCGGCGCGCCGTGGGCAACTGAAGTTGAAGGTGGAAACGTCTGCGTTGCAGGGCTTTGGCGACCAGGTCAACCGCGCCGCCAACCGCCTGGTGGTGGGTGTGATCACTGCGGCCCTGATCATCGGCTCGTCGATCGTCATGCATAGCGTAGGCGGGTTTTCCAGTCGCTGGCTGCTGGCGCTGGGTGTGTGCGGATTCCTGGGGGCTGGCGTGTGCGGCGTCTGGATCGTGTTCTCCATCTGGCGTAGTGGCCGCCACCACTGATAGTGCAATAGCGCTTGGCCTGTCGCGTCGTACGCAAGCGGGGGCTTGTATTGCCGTCCGTTAGTAGTAATACTACTAACCATGAACCTGACCGATACCCAGCAAGCCATCCTTGACTTGATCGCAGAGCGCATCGAGGCCGAGGGCATGCCGCCGTCGCAAACCGAGATCGCCCGGGCATTTGGATTCAAGGGCGTGCGTTCGGCGCAGTACCACCTTGATGCACTGGAAGCCGCGGGCGCCATCGAGCGCGTGCCGGGGCGGGCCCGTGGCATCCGCCTGGTACGTCAGGAGAGCGAGGAGGGGGCAGCCCCCGCCGTCGTACACGCCGCGGCCAATGACGATGTACTGCGCTTGCCGATCCTTGGGCGGGTGGCAGCCGGCCTGCCGATCGGCGCGGACATCGGCTCGGATGACTACGTGGTGCTGGACAAGGTCTTTTTTTCGCCTGCCCCTGATTACCTGCTGAAAGTGCAGGGCGACTCGATGATCGACGAAGGAATCTTCAATGGCGACCTGATCGGTGTGCACCGCACCCGCGACGCCCGTTCCGGGCAGATCGTGGTAGCGCGTATCGATGACGAGATCACCGTCAAATTGCTGAAGATCGCCAAGGATCGCATCCGCCTGTTGCCGCGCAATCCGGATTACGCGCCTATCGAAGTGCTGCCAGACCAGGACTTCTCGATCGAAGGGCTGTATTGCGGCCTGCTCAGGCCGAACCGCTGATGGGAAGTGTCGCAGTCATAACTGCCTGTTTTCCTTACGTTAGGCAGTTGCCTGTGCTGCTGCCGGTATCCTTGCCGGCCAAATAATTTTGTCGTCTCGTTTGCAGTCTCAGCCTTTGCGATACGACACCTCTACAGTGGACCCCATGACGAAATCTACGAAATCAACGACGAGGACGAACCCGATGGACGAGAACAAGAAGCGCGCGCTGTCCGCTGCACTGAGCCAGATCGAGAAGCAGTTCGGCAAGGGTTCGGTGATGCGCATGGGCGACCGTGTGGTCGAGCCCGTCGAGGCCATCCCCACCGGTTCGTTGATGCTGGATATCGCTCTGGGCATTGGCGGTCTGCCGAAGGGGCGCGTTGTTGAAATCTACGGTCCGGAGTCCTCCGGCAAGACCACGCTGACCCTGCAGGCCATTGCCGAGTGCCAGAAGATGGGCGGCACCGCGGCCTTCATCGATGCCGAGCATGCACTGGACCCGATCTACGCTGCCAAGCTGGGCGTCAACGTGGACGACCTGCTGCTGTCGCAGCCGGATACCGGTGAGCAGGCGCTTGAAATCGCCGACATGCTGGTGCGTTCGGGCTCGGTGGACATCCTGGTGGTCGACTCGGTCGCTGCGTTGACCCCCAAGGCCGAAATCGAAGGCGAGATGGGCGACCAGCTGCCGGGTCTGCAAGCCCGCCTGATGAGCCAGGCGCTGCGCAAGCTGACCGGAAACATCAAGCGCTCCAATACCTTGGTGGTCTTCATCAACCAGCTGCGCATGAAGATTGGCGTGATGATGCCGGGCCAGAGCCCTGAAGTGACCACTGGCGGCAACGCACTGAAGTTCTACGCCTCCGTGCGCCTGGATATCCGCCGTATCGGCGCGATCAAGAAGGGCGACGAGATCATTGGTAACCAGACCAAGATCAAGGTGGTGAAGAACAAGCTGGCACCGCCGTTCAAGCAGGTAATCACCGAGATCCTGTACGGCGAGGGCATCAGCCGTGAGGGTGAGCTGATCGACATGGGCGTGGAAGCCAAGCTGGTTGAGAAGGCTGGCGCCTGGTACAGCTACGGTGATGAGCGTATTGGCCAGGGCAAGGACAACGCCCGTGGCTACCTGCGTGACAACCCGCAGCTGGCAGCCAAGCTCGAAGCCGAGCTGCGCGAGAAGTTCCAGCCCAGCGAGGCGGCGCGTGAAGAAGGCGACGACAGCGACGCTGACGAGGAATGAGTTTCCCGTGGGGGCGGGCGGCGCATCGTCAGTGACGCTGCCCGCCTCCGCGGCATTTTATCCAGGAGGCTGAACGCCAAGGATGGCGCCACCTCGGCTGGCGATAGATGCCATGAATGATTTTGAAGACGCCGTACCCAAGGCGGGCAAGCGCCGCCGGGAACAGACGCCTCTGCAGCGCGCATTGGGGCTGTTGGTAAGACGGGAGCACTCCCGCAAGGAGCTCGGGCGCAAGCTCAAGAGCCGCGGCCTGGATGCTGATGAGGTGGATGCGGCGATAGCACGTCTGGCAGCCGATGGCTGGCAGGACGATGAACGGTTTGCTGAAACCTTGGTGCGCAATCGCGCAAATACCGGCTATGGCCCGCTGCATATCCGCGCAGAGCTGGGTACCCACGGCCTGGACAGCGACCAGATCGAGGCGGCCATGGCAACCTTTGAGGGCGACTGGCTGGACAACGCCAGGGATCTGGTATGCCGCAGATTTGGCGAAAACGGCCCGCAGGAACTGGTCCAGCGACGCAAGGCGGCGGACCTGCTGGCCCGGCGTGGCTTTGACGGCGGCTGCATCCGCCAAGCCACCCGTTACGATCCTGAGGACTGAGCGGGCTGGGCCTGATACCCTTTCAGGGTTTCGGTAGTCCCGAATTCCCGCACCCGTAGGGGTGGTCGGGACCCGCTAGCCAGCTTACCTGCCAGTCCCCCATGAATACTCCCGTCAAATTCACAACTTCCCAGATCCGCAGCGATTTCCTTGAGTTCTTCAAGGGCAAGGGCCACACCATCG
>NZ_DAMBEF010000037.1:0-1671 GCF_032061965.1 Stenotrophomonas sp.
GTCCACTTCCAGCAGGCTGGCGGCCACCAGCTGGCGGAACACGCTGCGCCAGGTGCGCGCATCCAGGTCCTTGCCGATGCCGTAGGTACTGAGCTGGTCATGCTTGAACTGATGCATGCGCTCGCTGTCACTGCCGCGCAGGATGTCGATCAGGTGGCCAACGCCGAAGCGCTGGCCGCTGCGGTAGACGCAGCTAAGCGCTTTCTGGGCGGGAACGGTGGCATCCCAGGCAGCAGGCGGGGTGAGGCAGTTGTCGCAGTTGCCACAGGCGGTGGGGTAGGTCTCGCCAAAGCCCGCCAACAGCACCTGGCGCCGGCATTGCATGGATTCGCAATAGCCCAGCAGATGATCGAGTTTCGAGCGCTCCAGCTGCTTGCGTTCTTCACCGGCTTCGGACTGCTCGATCATCTGCTTGAGCAGGACCACGTCGCCGAGGCCGTAGCACAGCCAGGCTTCGGCGGGTTCGCCGTCGCGACCGGCGCGGCCGGTTTCCTGGTAGTAGCCTTCCATCGACTTGGGCAGGTCGGTGTGCGCGACAAAACGCACATCCGGCTTGTCGATGCCCATGCCGAAGGCGATGGTGGCGCACATGACAATGCCGTCCTCATGCAGGAAACGGCGTTGGTTGGCTGCACGTACGTCGGCCGGCATGCCTGCGTGGTAGGGCAGGGCGCGCAGGCCTTCTTCGCAGAGGAACTGCGCGGTTTCCTCGACCTTGCGCCGGGACATGCAGTAGACGATGCCGGCCTCGTCACGGTGGCCCTTCAGGAACCCCAGCAGCTGGCGCTTGGCGTTGTCCTTCTGCACCACGGTGTAGCGGATGTTGGGGCGGTCGAAGGAGCTGACGAAGTGGCGAGCCTGCGACAGGTCCAGGCGCTCGGCGATCTCGCGCTGGGTTGGCGGGTCGGCGGTGGCGGTCAGGGCGATGCGCGGCACCTGCGGCCAGCGCTCGTGCAGCACCGTCAGTTGCCGGTATTCGGGGCGGAAATCGTGGCCCCATTGCGACACGCAGTGAGCTTCGTCGATGGCGAACAAGGCGACCTGGGCGCGTTCCAGCAGCGACAGGAAGCGGCCTGTCAGCAGGCGCTCGGGGGCCACGTACAGCATTTCCAGCTCGCCGGTCAGCAATTCGCGCTCGACCCGGGCAGCGGTTTCCGCATCCAGGGTGGAATTGAGGAATTCGGCGCGCACGCCCACCTGGCGCAAGGCCTCCACCTGGTCCTGCATCAAGGCGATCAACGGCGAGATGACAATGCCGCAGCCATCACGCATCAGCGCCGGGATCTGGTAGCACAGGGATTTGCCGCCACCGGTGGGCATCAGCACCAGCGCATCGTTACCGCTGGCAACGTGCTCGACGATGGCCTGCTGGTCGCCGCGGAAACTGTCGTAACCGAAAACGCTGGAAAGCAGTTCTTGCGCGGGACTCTGGGGCATCGGCGTAGTTTACCTGCTGACAACCACCCGGGAGCGATCAGTACACGCGTGGGAGCGGCGTAAGCCGCGAAGCCGGCGCGGCTTCAGGTTTGCGGGAAGACGATTGCCCATGGCCGAAACGTCATGGGGCAAGCCCTGCCGAGCATGGCTCGGCACTACCGAAGAGCGAGGAAAGCTCTTTGAGTCAAGGCGGCGCGCCGAAGGCGGGAATTCGGCAAGGACAGGAAGATCAAG
>NZ_DAMBEF010000037.1:1771-35798 GCF_032061965.1 Stenotrophomonas sp.
GGGGGATCTGGCGCCTAGGGCCGGGGCCCAGGATTTGCCGTGCAAATCCTGGGGGGCATGCCCGCTTGCGGGGATGACTTCCCCTTACTGCAGCAACGACCGCAACATCCACGCATACTTTTCGTGGATCTGCAGGCGCTGGGTCAGCAGGTCCTCGCTGGGGGCATCGTCGGCGTCATCGGCCTGGTCCAGCACCTTGCGTGCGGTGCGGCATACAGCTTCGTTGCCGACTACCAGCTGCCGCACCATCTCGCGCCAGTCCGGGCTTTCGGTCAGGCCCGGTTCCTCCGGGATCGAGGTCAGCGCGGCGAACTCGCGGTAGGAGCCCGGCGCGTTGAAGCCCAGGGCGCGGATTCGTTCAGCAATCTCGTCCAGGGCGTTCCACTGCTCGGTGTACTGGTCCATGAACATGGTGTGCAGCGAGTTGAACATCGACCCGGTGACATTCCAATGGAAGTTGTGGGTCTTCAGGTACAGGGTGTAGGCATCGGCGAGGAAGTGGGACAGCCCATCGGCTACCTTCTTGCGATCAGTGTCCTTGATCCCGATATCAACACCAGGCGTGGACGGTGCTGCGGCTGCCAGCTTCTTCTTTCCGGCTTCTGGTTTGCTGCTGCTCTTGGCCTTGGCCATGACGCTTTCTCCTTGGCGGGTTGAATGGCTTCACAATAGCGCTATGGGGACCATACCTGCATTTCAAGTTTTTCACGTTGAACCATTGATGAGTGCTATCGAAAACAACCTGCCCAAGCGCCTGCGCGAGGCCCGTACCGCCATTGATGGCGCCATGAGCCGGGACCGCGGCCGCCTGCTGGGGCTGCTGTCGCGCTGGCAGGGCAAGCCCGATGCGGCTGCGGAAGCGGCCTTCCAGCAGTTGCTGGAGCGTTCGCGTGCGCAGCGCCAGCAGCGCGCCGCGCGGCCGATCGCCATCACCATGGATGACGCGCTGCCGATCGCGCGCGAGGCTGAGCAGATCACCGATCTGATCCGTGCCCACCAGGTGGTGGTGATCGCTGGCGAAACCGGCTCGGGCAAGACCACCCAGCTGCCCAAGCTGTGCCTGGCCGCAGGCCGCGGCAGTGCCGGCATGATCGGCTGCACCCAGCCACGCCGCATCGCCGCCCGTGCCGTGGCCGCGCGCGTGGCCGAGGAGCTGCAGACCGAACTGGGCACGGTGGTGGGCTATCAGGTCCGTTTCACCGACAAGGTCGGTGAGGACAGCCGCATCAAGTTCATGACCGACGGCATCCTGTTGGCCGAGATTGCCTCCGATCGCTGGTTGTCGCGCTACGACACGCTGATCATCGACGAAGCCCACGAGCGCAGCCTCAACATCGACTTCCTGCTGGGGTATCTCAAGCAGCTGTTGCGCAAACGCCCGGACCTGAAGTTGATCGTGACTTCGGCGACCATCGATACCGAGCGTTTTTCGCGCCATTTCAACAACGCGCCGGTGGTGAACGTCGAAGGCCGCACCTATCCGGTGGAGGTGCGCTACCGCCCGCTGGAAGAGGGGGGCAATGCTGCCGCGCAAACGGCGCCGGCGGGAACCGGCAACCGACGGCGTGAGGATGACGACAGCGATCCGATGTCGGTCAACGAGGCGATCGTCGCCGCGGTGGACGAAATCACCCGCAGCGATCCGCGCGGTGACGTGCTGGTGTTCCTGCCCGGCGAACGCGAGATCCGCGACGCCCACCAGGCACTGGAGCGGCGCAAGTACCGCGAAACCGAAGTGCTGCCGCTGTATGCGCGGCTATCGGCCAAAGACCAGGATCGGGTATTCAATCCCGGCGCCAAACGGCGCGTCGTGCTGACCACCAACGTGGCCGAAACCTCGTTGACCGTGCCGCGCATCCGCTATGTGATCGATCCGGGCCTGGCCCGCATCAAGCGTTACAGCCCGCGGCAAAAGCTCGATCGCCTGCATATCGAACCGGTATCGCAGGCCAGTGCCAACCAGCGCAAGGGGCGCTGCGGCCGTATTTCCGAAGGCGTGTGCTATCGGCTGTATGCCGAGGCCGATTTCCAGAGCCGCCCTGAGTTCACCGATCCGGAAATCCGCCGCTCGTCACTGGCCGGCGTGATCCTGCGCATGCTGCAGCTGGGCCTGGGACAGATCGACGAGTTCCCGTTCCTGGAGGCGCCTGACGAACGCGCGGTGGCCGACGGCTGGCAGCAACTGGCCGAACTGGGCGCGATCGACGAAGAGCGCAAACTCACCGCCGTTGGCCGGCAGATGGCACGCCTGCCGGTGGACGTGAAGCTGGCGCGCATGCTGGTGGCGGCCAACAAGGGGGGCTGCCTGCGCGAGATGGTGGTGATCGCTTCGTTCCTGGGCATCCAGGACCCGCGCGAACGCCCGCCGGAGGCACGCGAAGCTGCCGACAACGCGCATGCGCTGTTTGCCGATGCCCGTTCCGAATTCATCGGCATCCTGCGTCTGTGGAACGCCTACCGCGATGCGCATGAGGAACTTACCCAATCCAAGCTGCGTGATTGGTGTGGCCGTCATTTCCTCGGCTTCCTGCGCATGCGTGAATGGCGCGAGCTGCATCGGCAGCTGCGGCTGCTGTGCGAAGAACTGGGCTGGACCCTGGGCGAGGACGAAAGTTTCGGCCGCGCGCTGCTGTCCGCGGCACCGGCACTGCCTGCCGGCGGCGACAGCGAGGCCAAGCGCAAGGCCACGCGTGGCGAGCTGCACAAGGCTGCGCGTCTGGCGCGCGAGGGGCAAAAACCGGGGTCAGGGTCAGCTTTGCCCGCTGGGCCCGCCAGGACTGGAAAGGGATCTGGGAAATCTGACGCTGACCCCGGTTTCGCTTCCATCCCGGACAAGGTGCGGATAGCGGCGTATCAGTCACTGCATCGGGCCATCCTGGCGGGCTTGCCGACGCAGGTGGGCCATCGCACCGAGAAGGGCGACTTCCAGGCGCCGCGGCAACGCCGTTTCCACCTGTTCCCCGGGTCGGCGCTGGCAAAGCGGCCGCCGCCGTGGGTGCTGAGCGCGACCTTGCTGGATACCCAGCGTGTCTGGGGCATGACCAATGCGTCGATCGAGCCGGACTGGGTGATTTCCGAAGTCCCGCACTTGCTGGCTCGCAAGCATTTCGACCCGCACTGGTCGCGCGCGCAAGGGCAGGTACTGGCGTCCGAGCAGATCAGCCTGTTCGGTCTGGTGCTGGCGCCGAAAAAGCCGGTGCACTACGGCAAGATCAACCCCGGCGAGGCGCATGACATCTTCGTGCGCCAGGCGCTGGTGACCGGCGAGATCAATACCCGCGCCAGTTTTGTCGCCGACAACATCAAGGTGCTCGAACAGGCGCGTGAGGAAGAAGCCAAGCTGCGTCGCGCGGGCATCGTCGCCGACGAGGATTGGCAGGCACGCTGGTACCTGGACCGGGTGCCCTCCCATATCCATTCGGTCAGCCTGCTTGACGCCTGGTGGAAGGCCTTGCCGCCGGAGCAGCGTCGGAGTCTGCATTGGTCGTTGATCGACCTGTTGCCGGGCGAGGGCAGCGAGCAGGATCGCTATCCCAAGTACCTGGCGTTGGGTGATGCACGCCTGGCCCTGCATTACCGCTTCGAGCCCGGCAGCGAGGACGATGGCGTCACCCTGGACGTGCCGCTGCATCTACTCAACGCGCTGGATGCCGCACAGCTGTCCTGGTTGGCGCCGGGTTTTGTGGCGGAGAAAGCGTCAGCGCTGATCCGCAGCCTGCCCAAGGTGATGCGTCGCAACTACGTGCCCGCACCGGATTTCGGCCGCGCGTTCTTCGAGGCCTGGCCGCAGCCATCGGCCGACGATATCCGTGGCGAACTGGCGCGATTCCTGTCCAAGGCTACCGGCGCGGCGGTGGCGGCCACCGATTTCGACATCGAAGCGCTTGAACCGCACCTGCGCATGAACCTGCGCCTGTTCGAGGTTGCTGCAGCCGGTGCAGCGGACCAGTCCGGCCGTGGCAAGCCGGGTGCCGCGGAACCTGCATCGGGTCGAATGTTGGCGATGTCACGTGACCTGGATACGTTGCGGGCCCGCTTTGGCGAGCGTGCTGGCAATGCCTTTGCCGCGCGTGCAGGCAAGGCGCTGGCGGCGGAAGGCCTGCGTGAGTTCCCGGCCGCCAGCATCCCCGAACAGGTCCCCGGCGAAGCGGGCGTGCCGGCCTATCCGGCCTTGGTGGATACCGGCGAGGCGGCGGCGTTGCGCATATTCGCCGACCGCAACGAGGCACGCCTGGCGCATCCGCATGGCGTGCGGCGCCTGCTGGAGATCGCGGTTGCCGACAAACTCAAACAGGCGCGCAAACAGCTGCCGGTGTCACCAAAAACCGGTTTGCTGTATGCCGCCATCGAGTCACAGGAACGGCTTCGAGGCGATCTGGTTGATGCCGCACTCAACGCGGTGCTGGCAGATGGCCTGGGTGACATCCGCAGCGCAGAGGCGTTCGAACAACGTCGAGCGGAAGCTGCCAAGCAGCTGTTCGGTGAGGCCATGCAGCGCCTCAAGCTGGCCGAGAACATTCTTGGCCTGGTGGGCGAATTGAAACCGCAGCTGGAGGCGCCGTTGATGGGCTGGGCGCGCGGCAACCTCGATGACATGGAGGCACAGTTGGCTGGACTGGTGCATGCCGGTTTCCTGCGCGAGACGCCGGCCGATGCGCTGGCGCAGTTCCCGCGTTACCTGAAGGCGATGATCCTGCGCGCCGAACGTGCCAAGCGCGATCCGCCGCGCGACCAGGCGCGCATGCTGGAGCTCAAGCCGTTTGTCGATGCCCTGGATGAAGCGCGGGTGCAGGGCCGTAGTGAGCGCCCCGATTGGGCCGCGCTGCGCTGGGACATCGAGGAGCTGCGGGTGTCCCTGTTCGCCCAGGAGTTGGGTTTCCGCTCCGGCGTGTCTGCCAAGAAACTGGCGCAGCGGGTAGCCGCGCTGCGCAGCTGAGTTGCACGCCATCGGTCACCGCCGTTGCCACGGCGGTGACCAGGTGCATGGCGGTTGGCCTCAGCGGTTGCTGGTTTTGGCCAGCTCGATGCAGCGGCGGCGCGCATTCGTCATCTGCGTATGCGCGTTGTTGTGCTCACGCGTGATGGCTTGGCGGAACGTGGCCATGCGGGTGCGCAGCGCCTGACTGCGCTCGGCATCATTGGCTGACGCCAACTGTTCGTTGAGCTGGGACATCTGCTGCTGCAGGGTGCCGACGCGATCGTTGGAGGGCCCGTAGATCGACGCGGTGGCATCGGCGATGCAGCTTTTCTCGGCGGCGCGGATGGCCTCGAGCTCACCACTGCTTTCGGCCGCTGCCGGGCTCTCGCTGTCGCCCTGCTGCGTTTGCGCGCCGTTGTCCATGGCCACGGTTGCCGGCGCTACGGCCGCCGACGGCGTCGTGTCGCGCAACTTCATCGGCTCGGCGCGTGCATCGCAGGGGTGTTCCGAATACATCGTTTCGCCGGATTTGCCCTTGCACTTGTAGACGTCTGCTGCAGCGGTGGCGGGCAGCAGCAACAGCAGGATGAACAGGATTGCGGGCATGGAGAGGAAGGCTCGTCGGCAGGGACAGACCCCGGCACCGGGCCGGGGGCGGTGGGATTACTTGGTGCGACGGACCTTGGCGCGGGTGTTGAGCCCATCGATCTGCAGGTACCACACGTTCATCAGCCCCGGGGTGATGCGCACGCCCGGGTCCTGCTTGCGCACACCGGAAACGCTGGCATCGTCGGTCTGCTCCCAAACCTGGCCGTTGTCCAGGGTGTACTGGCGGCCCTTGCCGAAGCCGCGGAACTCACCGGCGAGCTTGGCCTGGATGGGGTCGTTGCTGCCAAAGTTGAAGAAGCCGTGGTTCTTCACGATCACTTCCTGGCGGCCTTCTTCGCGCGCCTGTTCCACCGCTTGCGTGGTGGCCTGTTCGACCTTGCCCTGCAGCCAGGCGTTCAAGCGGGTCAGCTCCTGCGGGGTGAGCTTGTCCAGGCCGGCGGCCTTGAACTCGTCAGCGGACATCTGCTGCTGCAGGTCGCCCTCCACCACGCGCTGCGCATGGGCTGGGGTGAACGGGGACAGAGACAGTGCAGTGACAGCAAGCAGGACAGCCAGGCGGGGCAGCTTCATGGGTGATTGTTCCCGGAGACGGTTGGGCGCTAGTGTAGGGGTATCCGTCCGTAATTGAATGCTGTGAACCGTTCCTCCTCCCCCGGCCTGGAAGCGCTGCTGCAGCGTGCCTCTACCCGCGCCCTGTCCGAACCACTGCGGCAGGCCCTGTTGACGTGCTGGCAGCACGCCGATGTCGATACCTCGCCCCGCCTGCCTTGGCCGGTGCTGGCCGACACGCTGGATTCGCTTGCCCTGCTGTCCGCCGACGAAGGCGTGATCGTTGCGGCCCTGTTGTTTGATCTGCCGGGCCTGCGTGCCCACCAGGCCGAGCTGCCGCTGGGGCCCGCCGCTGCTGCGGTGGCCGGGCTGCTGGATGGCCAGGAAGCGGCCGACCAGGTCTGGGCGCTACATGCCGGGCGCGATGCCGGCCGCAACAGCGAGGGCCTGCGCCGCCTGTTGTTGTCCATCATCCACGACCTGCGGGTGGTGCCGATCCTGCTGTCGCGGCAGCTGGCCTGCATGCGTGCGGCCGACAAGCTGCCCGAGCCGGAGCGCCGTGCGCTGGCACAGCTGACCCGCGACATCCATGCGCCGCTGGCCAACCGCCTGGGCATCTGGCAGCTGAAGTGGGAGCTGGAGGACCTGGCCTTCCGCTTCCTCGATCCGGAGACCTACCGGCATATCGCCCGCGAAGTGGACGAAACCCGCGTGGCGCGCGAACGCTACGTGGAAACGGTGAAGAAAAAGCTGTCCGCGGCGCTGGCCGAGCAGGGCATCCGGGGCGAGGTCAGCGGCCGGCCGAAGCACATCTACAGCATCTGGCGGAAGATGCAGAAAAAGCAGCTGGCGTTTGAGCAGCTGTACGACCTGCGCGCGGTGCGGGTGATGGTCGACGACGTGGGTGCCTGCTATGCGGCGCTGGGCATCGTGCACGCCTTGTGGACCCCCATCCCCAGCGAGTTCGACGACTATATCGCCCGCCCCAAGGCCAACGATTACCGCTCGTTGCATACCGCTGTGATCGGTCCGGAAGGGCGCACGATCGAGGTGCAGATACGGACACACGAAATGCATGCCCAGGCCGAGTTGGGCGTGGCGGCACATTGGAAATACAAGGAAGGCGGCAAGGGCGCGGAAAAGGCCTTCGACCGCAAGATCACCTGGATGCGGCAATTGCTGGAGCAGGCGCAGGACCCCGGCAACCCCGAGGACCTGGCGGGTGCGCTGGATGCCGAACTGGTCGAGGACCGGGTCTACGCGCTCAGCCCCAAGGGCGAGGTGATGGACCTGCCGGCGGGCGCCACGCCGCTGGATTTCGCCTATCACGTGCACACCATGGTCGGGCACCGTTGCCGTGGTGCCAAGGTCAATGGCCGCATCGTGCCGCTGGGGTACAAGCTGCGTAGTGGTGACCGGGTCGAGATCATGACCGGCAAGGAAGCCGATCCACGTCGCGATTGGCTGTTGCTGTCCAATGGCTTCCTGGCCAGCGCCCGTTCGCGCGAGAAGGTGCGCAGCTGGTTCCACAAGCTGGACCGCGCGCGCAACGTGCAGGCCGGCCGCGAGCTGCTGGAGCGCGAGCTCAAGCGACTGGGCCTGCAGCAGGCTGACCTGACGGTGGCCGCACGCAAGTTCCACGCGGACACCGTGGATGATCTGTATATCCAGGTGGCGTTGGGTGATACCGGGCCCAACCAGGTAAGCCGTGCCTTGCTGGAGGCGGAAAAGGCAGCGCAGGCACCGGCTGCCCCGGCGATGCCACGGCCAACCGCGCGCCGCGGTGGCACCGGCAAGTCCGATTTCACCGTGCAGGGGGTTGGCAACCTGTTGGTGCAGTTGGCCCGTTGCTGCCAACCGGTGGCGGGCGAGCCCATCCAGGGCTATCTCACCCGTACCCGCGGTGTGACTGTGCACCGCGCCGACTGCGCGTCACTGGCTCGCTTGGCTGCGGCCCATCCTGACCGCGTATTGCCGGTGGAGTGGGGGCGCAAGGGCTCGGCGTATGAGGTGGATGTGATGGTGCGGGCGGTGGACCGGCGCTGGTTGCTGAAGGACATCACCAACCTGATTGCGCAGGAAGACGCTTACGTCATCGAGATCAACAGCGACAACCTGCGCGAAAGCGGACGGGTGCAGCTGCGCCTGCGCTTGAAGGTCAATGACTACGGGCAGCTGTCCACCTTGCTTGGAAAGTTGGATGCCTTGCCCGGCGTAGACGATGCGCGAAGGTTAGGCTAGGTAAACTTGGCGCATGGAGAACTGGCGCCAACGTGGCCAACAAGGACTGGAAACACTGGGCGACAAGCTGCGGCTGTACGGGCGCTGGTGGGTTGCGCGTGGCTGGAACAGCCCGCGCGCGTGGCGTGCGATCGCCATCGGAGTGTTGGCGCTTAGCATCGTGCTGGCGCTGTTCCGGCAGCCGCTGGCGGATTGGCTGTGGCCGGAGAGCCGCATCCAGATGCTGTTGGATGCGGGAAACACGGCGCTGGCGCAAGGACGGCTGAGTGCCGAAGACGGGAGCGGTGCCCGCGAGTTGTTCGAGGCCGCCGCCGCGCTGGACCCGGATCGCAGTGACGTGCGGCAGGCCTTGGCGCGCACCGCGCAGGCCGCCTTGCAGCGGGCCCGACAGGCCTTGGCCAAGGGCGACTACGCGGGATGTGAGCAGGCGCTGCAGCTGGCGCGCAGGCTGCAGGCACCGTCAGCGGATATCGATCGCATCAACCAGGAACTGCATGGGCTGCAGCGTGGCCAGGGCAGCGTCGAGGACCTGCTGCTGCAGGCCGAGGCGGCACAGGCGCAGGGACGCTTGGATGATGGTGATGACAGTGCGCTGCCCTTGTACCAGCAGGTGCTGGCGATCCAGCCGGATCGCATGCAGGCGCTCGAAGGGCGCGATGAGGCGCTGGCCGATCTGTTGATGCAGGCCAACCGCGCAGTCGAGAACGGGCAGTTGCAGGCCGCTGCAGAAGGCCTGCGACGGGTGGAGCGCTACGATGCCGGGCATGCCGAGTTGCCGGCCGCCAAGGCCTTGTTGAATGCCGCGCTGGAACAACATCGGCTGCAGGGGGAGCGGGCCTTGGCGCGCGGTCGGTTGGACGCTGCCGCCGATGCCTTCGAACAGGTTGTGGCGGTTGCGGAAGACCCCGCGGCGCGGCAGGGATTGGAGCGGGTAGCCCATCTGCAGGCGCAGGAAGCCACACGTCTGGCAGGCGATTTCCAGTTCGAACAAGCCGCGCATGCGTTGCAGCAGGCGCGGCGCCTGGCTCCGGACAGTGCTGAAGTCGCCGCTGCCACCCAGACGGTTGAACGCATTCGCAACGCACGCCGCAGCATGGATACCGGCTTGCCGGCAGGCGAGCGTGAGCGACGCCTGAAAACCCTGCTCAAGCAGTTGCAGGATGCCGAGGCGCGTGAGCAGTGGTTGCTGCCGCCGGGCAGTAGCGCCTATGACCGCTTCAAGGCTGCGCAGGCGCTGGCGCCGCAGGATCCGCGGGTGAAGCGGGCGGCTGCACGCATCCAGCCCGCGGCACGGGCCTGCATGGAGGACAACCTGCGCGCGAATCGGTTGCGGGCCGCGCGCACCTGCCTGGATGCCTGGCAAGCGTTGGCGCCGGGGGACTCCAGTTTGGCCACGGCACGCCGCCGGCTGGCGCAGCGCTGGATCGCCGTGGGCAGTGAACGCCTGGGCAGTGGAGATATTGCGTTCGCGCAGCAGGCGTTGCTGCAGGCGCAGGAGATCGATGCGGCGACGCCGGAGATCACCGGCTTCAGCGAGCGGGTACGCAACGCGCTGCGCTGATGGCAGTGCTCAGCGGATAGGCACTGTTCCAGCCGGCGTAGCGAAGAACACCCGTTGCACGGCCTGTCGTGCCGCCTCCATGGAGAAGTGCTCGGTGATGTTGGCCTGGCCGTTGTCGGCCAGCCGCTGCCACAAGCCGGCATCGTCATACAGCCGCAGCACCGCGCCGGCAAAGGCACTGGCGCCATCGGCCACCAGCACATCCAGACCGTGGCGAAGGTGCATGCCTTCCACCGCGCAGGTGGTAGCCACAACCGGCTGGCCGTGGGCCATGCTCAGATTGACCTTGCCCTTGACCCCGGCGCCAAAGCGCAACGGTGCCACCGCAATGCGCGCCTGCCGCATGTACGGCACCACATCGGGCACATAGCCATGGATCGTTACCCCGGGCTGATCGGCCGCCAGCGCCTGCAGGCTGTCGGGGACGTCGGCACCGATGCAATGGAAGCGGATGTCAGGCCGCTGTGCATGGATAAGAGGGAACACCTCGCCGATGAACCACTGCATTGCATCCAGGTTCGGCGGATGGCGGAAACCACCCACGAAGACCAGGTCATGGCGTTGCACCCAGCCGGGACCGACCTCGGCGACTTCGTGCAGGTTGGAGATCAGTTCAACCCGCACCTGCGGTGCATCGGTCGCCAGTTGCTCCTTTTCCGCTGCGCTGACCAGCAAGGTGACGTCGGTGGCGGCCATCACCTCGAGTTCCGCGGCGCGGGTGCGTTCGGCGCTGCGCAGCAGGCGCTGATCGCGGGCCAACTCGGCGCCGCGTCGCTCGCGCAGATAGTGCAGGTCAACGGTATCGAACACGGTGCGCGCCTGCGGTGCGAACTGCCGCAACAGCGGCAGGCACTCACGGGCAACGTGGTGGCGCACCAGCATGACCACCGCAAAGCGCGAGCCGTTGCCACGCAGCCAGCTGCCGACGCCATCGAGGAAGGGGGCATGCCAGACTTCAACACCGAGGGCCTGCAACGCCGCGCTGGCAGCACTGGCGGGCTCGCCACGGGTTGGCAGGAACACAACGTGCGCACCTTCGGCCAGCAACATGCGGATCAGGTTGAACTGACGCAATGACGCCGAGTCGCGGTCAGGCTGCGGCAGGTTCTCGTCGATGATCAGGATCTGCCGTTGCCGTGCATGCAGCAGCGCGGGCGAGGGGACGGCGCCGGGAGCCGGATGCTGTGCCTGCAGCGTCTGCTGCCAGACCTCGGCGAACACTTTCTGATTGCGTACCTGGTAGGCCTTGACCCCGCTGCCGGTATCGGTGCCATTGCTGGTGCCTTCGTCGTGCACCACACGGCTGGCCGGCTGCACCAGCACCCGCTTGCCCGCAGCACGCACCTTGAAAGCCAGGTCGGTATCTTCGTAGTACGCCGGGGCGTAGCGGCTGTCGAACCCGCCCAACTGTTCGAACAGGGCGCGCGGCAAGGCGATGGCGGCGCCCGAGCAGTAGTCGGCATCGCGAAGGGCGCTGTAGCGCGGGTCCTCGGCCGACTCGAAGCGGCCGTAACTCCAGCAGCTGCCATCGTTGAACACCACCCCGCCGGCCTCCTGCAGGCGCCCGTCCGGATAGATCAGCTGCGAGCCGACCAGGCCGGCCTGTGGTGTACGCGCGAAGGTGTCCAACAATGCGTCCAGCCAGCCCGACTGCGGAATGGTGTCGTTGTTCAGCAGGACCACGTACTCGCCCCGGCTCAGGCGCAGGCCATCGTTGCAGGCCGCGATGAAGCCGCCGTTGTGCGGGCGCACGTGGTAGCGCAGGCCGGTGATCTGCGGCATCCATTCGACGGTGGCGTCGCTGCTGCCATCGTCGATCACCAGGATTTCGCAGGCGGCCACCGGGGGATGCGCAGCCAATGCGCGCAGGCAGGCCAGGGTGTGATCGGCATGGTTGTAGACCGGGATGACGATGCTGGCCGTGGGTTGCGCACTGCTGGGCACGCTGAACGGCGCGAAGGCGGCAGGCTGCGGAAAGTACAGCGGCTCCCGCTCGGTCGGCGGTTGGCGCCGGGTATGCACGCCCACGCGATGCAGGGTGGCACGCCAGCCGCGGGTGCGCAGGCTGGCCAGGCCGCGGCGGGCCAGGCCGATGATGCGGTTGAGGTGGTAGCGCGCATCGGCCAACGACATCGACATTCCCATGGAACTCCAGCTTAAGCAGGGGCGGGAGGGCAAACGCGCGTCGCTCGATGGCTGCGTTAGACTCGTCCCACTTCACATTCTCGCATTCCCGTGCCCCGACGCTACGATTCCGACGAATTCGACGACGATACCGACGGCAGTACCTCGCCTTGGCGCAACCGCCTCATCACCTGGGGTATTGCGGCCGTCGCACTGGGGTTGGGCTTCCTGATCCCCTATACGCTTTACCTGAACAGTCAGGTCACCCAGCGTTTTGGTGAGCTGCGCTGGCAGATACCGACGCGTGTCTATGCCCGGCCGCTGGTGCTCAGTCCGGGCGTTGCGATGAACGCCGCAACGCTCAAGACCGAGCTGGCGGCATCGGGCTATCGCGACGATGGCACGGGCAGCAGTCCGGGCACGTACAGCGTGCAGGGCGCGACCTTCCGGGTCTCCAGCCGCGGCTACGTCGACGTCGATGGTCGGGTGGCACCGCGCCGACTGGAGGTGGTGGTGTCCGGTGGCCAGGTGGCCTCGCTGCGTGACGGGGCCGATCGCAAGGCGCTGAAGGCCGCGCGGCTGGACCCGGCGCGCATCGCGACGTTGTATGGGCAGAAGCAGGAAGAGCGCAGGCTGGTCCGTATCAGCGAGACCCCCGAGCTGCTGGTTACCGGCTTGCAGGCGGTCGAGGACAAGGACTTTGCCCGCCATCACGGCATCGACCTGAGCGGCATCGTCCGCGCGGTGTGGGTGACCCTGCGTTCGGGCGGTGAAACCCGCCAGGGCGCCAGTACCTTGACCCAGCAGCTGGCCCGCAGCGGCCTGCTCGGCATCGGCAAGGAACAGACCGTAACCCGCAAGTTCAACGAAGTGCTGTACGCGCTGATCATGGAAGCGCGCTATGACAAGTCCACCATCCTCGAGGCCTACCTCAACCAGGTTTACCTGGGTCAGCGCGGCAAGCAGGCGATCCACGGTGTGTCGTCAGGTGCCGAGTTCTGGTTCGGCCGTGACCTGGGTTCGTTGACCAGCGAGCAGGTCGCCCTGCTGATCGGCATGGTCAAGGGGCCGTCGTATTACGACCCGCGGCGCAACCCCGAGCGCGCGCTGGACCGGCGCAACTTCGTGCTGGGCAAACTGCACGAGAACCAGCTGATCGACGATGCCGAATACCAGCGTGCGCTGAAGGCGCCGTTGGGTGTATCGACCACGCCTGGCCTGGCGGCGGCCAACCGCTTCCCGGCGTATGTCGACCTGGTGCGTCGCCAACTGGGTCATGACTATCCGGAGAATGTGCTGCAGGGTGCCGGCCTGAATGTCTTTACCGGCATGTCGCCGTCGGCGCAGGCGTATGCCGAGGGCGCGGTGGCGCACACCATCAAGTCACTGCAGAACAAGCGCCGCCCGGAACTGCAGACCGGCCTGGTGGTCACCGACGTGCATAACGGTGACGTGCTGGCCGTGGTTGGCAGCGTGGATGTGGCCGAGCCGGGCTTCAATCGCGCCATCGACGCCCAGCGCCCGGTGGGCTCGTTGCTCAAGCCCTTCGTCTACCTGCTGGCGCTGGCCCAGCCGGACCGCTTCTCGCTGGCCAGTTGGGTGGACGACTCCCCGGTGACGGTCAAGCTCAGCCGCGGCCGCAACTGGACACCGGACAACGCCGACCGGCGCAGCCATGGCACCGTGCGCCTGATCGATGCGTTGGCACGCTCCTACAACCAGGCGACAGTGCGGGTGGGCATGCAGGTCGGGCCGGAACGCCTGACCCAACTGATCCACGTGCTGGCGGGCCTGAAGGCCGAATCCAATCCTTCGGTGATCCTGGGCTCTACCGACCAGAGTCCGTACGGCATGGCCCAGCTTTATCAGTTCCTGGCCTCGGGCGGTGAAATCCAGCCGCTGCACGCCGTGCGTGGTGTGGTCGATGCGCAGGGCAAGCTGCTCAAGCGCTACGACAAGAATCCGGCACCCGCGCAGGAGGGGGATTCCATCGCTGCCAACCTGATCAGCGTGGGCCTGCAGCAGGTGGTCTCCAGCGGCACGGCTGCCGGGCTCAATGCCGATGGCCTGTCGCGGCTGCAGGCTGCCGGCAAGACGGGCACCTCCAATGACGGCCGCGACAGCTGGTACGCCGGCTATACCGGCGACCATCTGGCGGTGATCTGGATGGGCAACGACCAGAACGAACAGACCGGTCTGTTCGGTGCTTCCGGTGCGATGCGGGTGTGGTCGGGTATCTTCCGCAGCCTGCCCAGCAAGGCCTTGCATGTGAACAACAAGGGCCTGGACTGGCAGTACGTGGAAGCCGCGGGCAGCAATGCCACCGATGAAGGTTGCCCGGGGGCACGCCGCTTCCCGTTCGTGGTCGGCTTTGCCCCGCAGCACGTGCCGTGCAGCATGCCCGCCGAGCAGGCGCCGGTGGACGGCGAGGGCGCGCAGCAGGAAGGCGGCGGTTGGCGCAGCTGGTTCGGGCTTGACCGCAAGCCTGAGGATGCCGCGTCAACGCCCGCTTCAGACAGCCCCGCGCGATAATGCAGCCCATGAATGCCAAGTCCCTGACCCGTCATGCGCTGGCCGCCACCGCGGCCTCCCTGTTGCTCAGTGCCTGCGTAAGCGCACCCCCGCCGGCGCCGCCGGTGCCCGTGGACAACACCACGCCCGCGCAGCGGATGATGGCGGTGGAGCAGATCGCCGGTGTCGACGATACCGAGTTGAACGTACAGCCGTTGCGTGACGCGCAGGTCGAGGATCTGCGTGAATCAGCCATCGGCAAGCGCAAGGCTGGTGACCTTGCCGGCGCTGCAGAAGCCTTGAACCAGGCGCTGCTGCAGGTTGAAGACGATCCGGGCATCCTGCAGGAACGCGCCGAGGTAGCGCTGTTGCAGGGCGACTGGGTGCGTGCCGAGACCCTTTCAAAAAAGGCGCTGGACCTGGGCTCGCGCACCGGGCCGTTGTGCCGTCGTCACTGGGCCACCATCGAGCAGTCACGTCTGGCCCGGGCGCAGAAGGAAAATGCCGTCTCGGCGCATGCGCAGATCGAGAGCTGCACGGTGCCCGGCATCAAGCGCTATTGATGGCGGGATGGCATCCGGGTGCTGAGCCCGGGCCCATGGCTGCCGCCGTTATCGCGGGACCATCGCGCCGCGCGCTCCTTATCGAATCCGCCCTTAGCTCATGTCCTCGTTAGCCAGCGCCAGCCGTGAAGCCCTGAGTGAAGGTGGTGCGCTTGCGCGCCAGCTTGATGCGTTCGTGCCACGGCCGGCGCAGTTGCGGCTGACGGCGGCCATCGCCGATACCTTCCAGCAGCGCGACGTGCTGCTGGCCGAAGCCGGCACTGGCACCGGCAAGACCTACGCCTATCTGGTGCCGGCGTTGCTGTCGGGACTGAAAACCATTGTCTCCACCGGCACCCGCGCGCTGCAGGACCAGCTCTACCATCGTGATCTGCCGCGGGTGCGGGCTGCCCTGGGCGTTGGTCACCGCGCAGCCCTGCTCAAGGGCCGGGCCAACTACCTGTGCCGCTATCGTCTGGATCAGGCGCGCGGTGAGCCCCGCTTCAACAGCCAGGAACAGGTAGCGCAGTTCCAGCGCATCATCGCCTGGTCCGGCCGCACCCAGTACGGTGATATCGCCGAGCTGGAAGGGCTGGCGGATGATTCGCCGCTGCTGCCCATGGTCACCTCGACCGTGGACAACTGCCTGGGCACCGATTGCCCGTTCTGGTCCGATTGCTTCGTGGTGCGTGCGCGGCAGCGGGCGCAGGAAGCCGATCTGGTGGTCGTCAACCATCACCTGCTGCTGGCCGATCTGGCCCTCAAGCAGGAAGGCTTCGGTGAGATCCTGCCCGGCGCCCAAGCCTTCGTCATCGATGAAGCGCACCAGTTGCCGGAGCTGGCAGCCAACTTCTTCGGCGAAGGCTTTGGCATGCGCCCGTGGCAGGAACTGGCCCGTGATTGCCTGGCCGAAAGCCGCAGCGTCGCCGGTGCCCAGGCCACATTGCAGCAGCCGGTGGCCACCCTCGAACTGGCATTGCGCGAGTTGCGCGAAGCGATGGAGAAGCTGCCGCCACGCGGCACCCAGTGGCGCGCGCTGGCAGTGCCAGCGGTAGCCGACGGTTTTGACGACGTGGCGGCCGCGCTGGCGCAGTTGCGTGATGCGCTGGCCCTGGTGCGCGAAGCGTCGCCCGGCTTGGATGCCTGCCATGCCCGCGCGCTGGAGGGCGTCTCGCGCTTGTCGCGGTGGCTGGATGAGGGCAACAACGCGGCGGAGGATGACTGGGACTTCGATGCGCCCACCGATACCGCCGAGGCGGGCGATGCGACTGTCGGCAGCGTGCAGACGCTGTTCCCGGCGGCAGCTAGCAGCAACGATGTGCTCTGGTACGAACTCACCCCGCGAGGGTTCCGTTGCCAGCGCACGCCGATGGACGTGTCCGGGCCGTTGCGCGAGCACCGCCAACGCTCGATGGCGGCGTGGGTGTTCACCTCGGCAACGCTGACCGTGGATGGCGATTTCGATCATCTGGCCACGCGCTTGGGGCTGGATGATCCGGACACGCTGCTGCAGCCCAGCCCCTTCGATTGGCAGCAGCAGGCGCTGTGCTATCTGCCCAAGGGTTTGCCGGACCCGGCGGCGCGTGGCTTTGGCGCGGCCCTGATCACTGCCCTGCGGCCGGTGCTGGAAGCCTCGCAGGGCAGGGCATTCCTGTTGTTTGCCTCGCATCGCGCCCTGCGTGAGGCGGCCGATGCGTTGCGCGGTGGGCCATGGCCGTTGTTCGTGCAGGGCGAGGCGCCCCGCGCCAGCCTGCTGCAGCGGTTCCGTGAATCGGGCAATGGCGTGCTGCTGGGTTCGGCCAGTTTCCGCGAAGGCGTGGACGTGGCCGGCGATGCACTGAGCGTGGTGGTAATCGACAAATTGCCGTTCGCCGCGCCGGACGATCCGGTGTTCGAAGCGCGGCTGGATGCGATCCGTCGCGAGGGCGGCAACCCGTTCCGCGATGAGCAGCTGCCGCAGGCGGTGATCGCGCTCAAGCAGGGCGTCGGCCGCTTGATCCGCAGCGAGACCGACCGCGGGGTGCTGGTGTTGTGCGACCCGCGGCTGCTGTCGCGCGGCTATGGGCGGATCTTCATGGATTCATTGCCGCCGTTCCGGCGCACCCGCGAGCTGGCCGATGTGCAGGCCTTCTTTGCGCGACAATGGGCACCGGAGCACGGGCCGCCATCAGCGGCAGATGAACCGTCCGCGGATGCGGATACCGCTGCGCCTCCCTTTTCCCTGTCGTGATTGTTGCCATGAAGCTGCTTGCCTTTGAAACCGCCACCGAAGCCTGTTCCGTTGCCCTCCATGTGGATGGGCAGGTCCTGGAGCGATTCGAGCTGGCGCCGCGCAGGCATGCCGAGCTGAGCCTGCCGTGGGCCGAGCAGTTGCTGGCCGAGGCGGGGATCAGTCGCAGTCAGCTCGATGGCATCGCCCTGGGGCGCGGCCCCGGCGCGTTTACGGGCGTGCGTCTGGCCATTGCCATTGCCCAGGGCATTGCGCTGGCGCTGGACAAGCCACTGCTGCCGGTATCGACCCTGCAGACCCTGGCATTGCGTGCGCCGCAGGATGCGCCGAGGGTGCTGGCCAGCATCGATGCGCGCATGGGTGAAATCTATGCCGCGCGTTACCTGCGAGGGGCTGATGGCAGTTTGCAGTTGCAGGATCGCGAGCTGCTGGTTGCCCCGGATGCCTATGAACTGCCGGACGACGGCAGTGTTTGGGCCGGCGTGGGCACCGGCTTTGGTGCGGGCGAGGGCGTGCTGGCCAGGCGCTGGCAGTCACGCCTGTCGAGCGTGGATGCGCAGGCATTGCCGCGTGCATCGGATGTACTGCGCATCGCCGTGCCGGCCATGGCACGCGGCGAGGGCATCGCACCGGAGCTGGTGCAGCCGGCCTATCTGCGCGACAACGTCGCGTTGACCCTGGTGGAGCAGCAGGCGCTGCGCGCATCCAAGAAGTGATTGCGCGCGCGCCCGCACGGTCCCGTTTTCGCGGTTGCCTGTTGGGGTTGGCAGTCGGTGATGCGCTTGGCACCACGTTGGAGTTCCGCGCACCGGGAACTTTCGCGCCGCTGACCGACATGGTGGGTGGCGGCCCGTTTGAACTGCAGCCGGGGCAGTGGACCGACGATACGTCGATGGCGCTCTGCCTTGCGCACAGCCTGCTGCATTGCCGGGGCTTCGATGCGGTCGATCAGATGAACCGTTATTGCAACTGGTACCGCCATGGCTACATGAGCAGTACCGGTGAATGTTTCGATATCGGCGGCACCGTCAGCCAGGCGCTGGAAGCCTATCTGCGCAGCGGTGATCCGTTCAGTGGCAGCCAGGCAGCAAGCAGTGCAGGCAATGGCTCGTTGATGCGGCTTGCCCCGGTGGCGATGTATTACGCACACAGCCCGCTGGCGACGGTGGCCAGGATGGCCGCAGACAGCTCCCGCACTACCCATGCTGCAGCCGAAGCGGTGGACGCCTGCGTGCTGTTTGCCGCGCAGCTGCGCGCGGCGTTGGCCGGTCACGACAAGCAGGCGATCCTGTTGGGACATGGCGCGAAGCTGGATGCGCCGGCGGTTGCTGCACTTGCACTGCGTGATCATGCCGCCGTGGACGCACTTGCAATCCGCGGCAGCGGCTATGTGGTGGACGCGCTGTCGGCGGCGCTATGGTGCTTCGCCACCACCGACGATTACGCCAGTGCCGTACTCAAGGCCGCCAATCTCGGTGATGACGCCGATACCACGGCAGCGATCTGCGGCCAGCTGGCCGGTGCCTATTACGGGCTGGAGGGGATTCCGCTTGAGTGGCGGCACAGGCTGCATGAGGCCTCGATGCTGCTTGCCGTGGCCGATGATCTGATGCAGGCCGCACTCAGCGCCTGAAAGGCGTTGCGGCTGCCCGTGTCCTGCAGGATGGTCGTGCTGCCTGTTCCAGGAGCAGGTGTTGCTCAGCGGTCGTCGCGCAGCTGTCCGCCCGGCAGGAATACCCAGGTGCGGGTGACCTGCAGGATGTCGATGTTGTCCTCGGTCTTGGGCAAGGCCGGGAAGGGCTGCGCAAGTTCGATCACCCGCAATGCGCTGGCATCAAGCAGGGGTACGCCACTGCTGCGCAGGATGCGGCTGCTCTCCACGGTTCCATCGCGGCGCACGCCGACGGTGATCACCACCTGGCCGCCGAGACGACGCTGCCGGGCTTCGTCGGGGTAATTGAGGTTGCCCACGCGTTCGGCGCGATCAACCCAGGCGCGCAGGTAGTTGGCGTAGGCGTACTCGCGGGTGCTGGCAGAGACGAACTTGCGGTTGGGACGCTTGGCGTACTGCTCCGAGCGCAGGTGGACCTCGGCGGCCAGGCGTGCCATTTCCGCATCGCGCTGCTCGCGCGCGGTCATCGGTGCATTGATGTCCGGGCGGTCGGGGGTTGGCTGCGACTGCGCCTCGGCGGTCGGGTCCTTGCCATTGGTGCTGGTGATCACCCGTGCCTGTGGCGGTGGCGGGGCGGCGGCACGTTGCGCCTGCAGCGGGATCGGCGCCAGGCCATCCTGTGCCTGCGGCACGATGCCGGACTGTGCATCACGCGGGCGCTGCGCCTTGTCGTGGTCACCACCGCCCTGCTGGTTGGCCTGCGCCAGGAAGTCGGCCTGCTTGGGTGTCAGCGGCGTGCTGGTCTGGCTGAAGATCACGTCCAGCGTCGGCACCAGCGGCGCATTGCCGCTGACTGCAAAGCCCACGCCCAAAATCAACAGCCCATGCACGATCACCGACAACACCAGGGTGGCGGTCAGTCGTTGCTGTTCGGTAACGCGGGGCGGGACGGGCAGGCTGCCAGCTTGCACACTCATTGCGGGTTGCCGGCCTCGATGGCGTCAAACAGCTGGCCTGCAATGTTGAGGCCGAACTGGGCGTCCAGCTCGCGCACGCAGGTCGGGCTGGTGACGTTGACCTCGGTCAGATAGTCGCCGATGACGTCCAGGCCGACAAAACGCATGCCGCGGCGCTTCATCTCCGGGCCCACCTGCGCGGCGATCCAGCGATCGCGCTCGCTCAATGGGCGGCCTTCGCCGCGGCCACCGGCGGCCAGGTTGCCGCGGAACTCATCGCCCTGCGGGATGCGTGCCAGGCAGTAGTCCACCGGTTCACCATCGATCAGCAGGATGCGCTTGTCGCCCGCGCTGATATCCGGGATGAAACGCTGCGCCAGGGCCAGGTGGCGGCCGCCGTCGGTCAGGGTTTCCAGGATCACGTTGAGGTTGGGGTCGCCGGTGCCGCTGCGGAAGATCGAGCGACCACCCATGCCATCCAGCGGCTTGAGCACCGCCTGGCCGTGTTCGAGTACGAACGCCTTGAGCTCGGCGGCGCTGCGGCTGACCAGGGTAGGCGGGCAGCACTGCGGAAACAGCAGCGCGGCGAGCTTCTCATTGAAGTCCCGCAGGCCCTGCGGGTCGTTGACCACCAGTGCGCCGGCTTGCTGGGCAATGCTCAGCACATGGGTGTCATAGAGATACTCACCGTCGAAGGGCGGATCCTTGCGCATCAGCACGATCTGCCCCGGGCCGAACGGCAAGGACGTCCAAGCCCCCAAGGTGAACCAGTCAGCCTTGTCGTCGCGCACCTGCAGCGGCGCGACCTGGGCCATGGCCACTCCCCCGTGCAGGGACAGGCCGCCGGGTTGCACGTAGTGCAGGCGGTGGCCGCGGCGCTGGGCTTCCAGCAGCATGGCGAAGGTGGTGTCCTTGGCGATCTTGATGTGGGCGATGGGGTCCATCACCACGATGACATCTAATGGCATGACTTGAATCCGGCAGTTCAGCGGCCATGGTAGCCGTTCAGGCCGGGAGCGCACAGCCGGCTGGACGGAACGGTGAGGCTGAATGGAGCTGCGCTCGAAATGCGATGAATATCACATTAGGCTGTCAACAGGGCCGGGCGAAATGTGCCTTGCTTGACAGTTCGCGGCTGGACTGGGATATAGATGCGCTTTCGCGGCGGCATCACGTTCGGTGTGGGCCGCGCGTCCGGGGAACAACTAATGGTTGAAAACATGGCTGCGGGTGGGGAACTCGCAGGGCTGAAGGTGATGGTCATCGACGACTCGAAGACCATCCGACGTACGGCTGAGACACTGCTCAAGCGGGAAGGCTGCGAGGTCGTGACCGCGACCGATGGCTTCGAGGCATTGGCCAAGATCGCAGATCAGCAACCGCAGATCATCTTCGTCGACATCATGATGCCGCGCCTGGATGGCTATCAGACCTGCGCGTTGATCAAGGGGAACCAGCTGTTCAAGGGCACGCCGGTGATCATGCTGTCGTCCAAGGACGGTCTGTTCGACAAGGCGCGGGGCCGCATCGTCGGTTCCGAACAGTACTTGACCAAGCCTTTTACCCGCGACGAACTACTGGGTGCCATCCGCACATACGTCAACGCCTGACCAGGGGGGAAAGGCACAATGGCTCGAATTTTGTTGATCGAGGACTCACCGACCGACAGGGCGGTGTTTACGCAATGGCTGGTCAAGGCCGGGCACGAAGTGCTTGCGGCAGACAACGCCGAAGAGGGACTGCAACTGGCCCGTGACCAAGGTCCGCAGCTGGTGCTGATGGACGTGGTGCTGCCGGGGATGAGCGGCTTCCAGGCTACCCGCGCGCTGTCGCGTGACGAGGCCACCCGGGACATCCCGGTGCTGATCGTCAGTACCAAGGGCATGGAAACCGACAAGGCATGGGGCATGCGCCAAGGCGCTACCGATTACATCGTCAAGCCGCCGCGCGAGGATGAACTGATCGCGCGGATCAACAAACTGGTGGGCTGATGCGTTCTCCATTCGACATCCTTGAAGCTTACGAACGGCGCAGCCTGGCGCATGCGGTGCAGTTGCCGGAACGGAGCTTCTCGCAGGATGTATGGCGTGGCGTGGGTTACCGCATCGGCAGCCGCCACCTGGTCTCCGATTTCCGCGAGGTGGTGGAAATCGTGCCGATGCCGCCGGTGACGCCGGTGCCCGGTGCACAGCCGTGGTTGCTGGGCGTGGGCAACCTGCGCGGCAACCTGTTCCCGGTGGTGGACCTGAAGTATTTCCTCGAGGGCGAGCGCACCGCACCGCAGGAAGGCCAGCGCGTGTTGATCATGCGCCAGGCCGGCGGCGACGTTGCCCTGGTCATCGACGAGCTTTACGGCCAGCGCAGCTTCGAAGCGCAGATGGGCGTGCCCGCAGGCGATATCGCCCAGGGCCGCTATGCGCACTTCGTTGAGCGTGGCTTCCATGACGATGGCCGCGACTGGGGGGTTTTCTCGCTGTCGCTGCTTTCCCGCACTCCTGAATTCCGGCAAGCCGCTGCCTGATCGGCGCCGCTGCCACTTCGCATTGGATACCGAGGTCGAACGATGAGTACTGCTCCCGAAGCCGCCAGGACTGGCAAGCTTGGCAATCTGGGTACCAACTTCTGGCTGGGCCTGTTGGTCCTGTCGATGGTCGTGTTCGGCGCCAATACCGGCGTCGCGACATGGCAGGGCAGCCGCCTGGCCGGTGCCAGCACCGGCGCGGCCGACCTGCAGGTGCTGTCACAGCAGCTGGCCAACCAGGGCCGTGAAGCGGTCGCCGGTAGCCGCGACAGCTACGCGGCCTTCAAGGACACGCGCGGCAAGGTCGAAAGCACCGTCAGCGAGCTGCAGGGCCGCTACGGCAACGAAAGCGGCGTGTCCGGCCCGCTCGGCAACCTGGTGGATACCTGGAAGCCGCTGTCCAAGAACGCCGAACAGATCGTCGCCTCCGAACCGGCGGTGCTGGCACTGGCCGGCAACGCCGACAACTTCGTCGGCGCTGTGCCGCAGCTGCAGGCGCAGTTGAACGAAGTGGTGCGCGCGATGACCGCGGGTGGCGCGCAGTCCTCGCAGGTTTACAACGGCCTGCAGCAGGTCGTTGTGGTCGGCACCATGGCCCGTCGCGTGACGGAAATCCGCGCCGGTGGCGCCGCTGCCAGCGGTGCCGGTGACGCGCTGGCACGCGACATGGTGGTGTTCTCGCAGGTGCTTGAAGGCCTGCGCCACGGCAACCAGGAAATGGGTATCGCCGCCGTGCGCAGTGCCGATGCCCAGGTTGCCCTGGAGCAGTCGGCCAACCAGTGGGCCAAGATGAAGAAGGACGCCGACGCCATCCTGGCCAGCTCGCGCAACCTGTTCGCCGCGCAGTCCTCGGCGGCGGCGCTGGCCACCGGCTCGGACAAGATGCTGGAAAGCAGCCGCAAGCTGTTTGATGCGTTCTCTGCCTTCGGTTCGGCCCGCGATACCCGCATCTTCCCGAACTTCTGGTGGAGCGTGATCTTCGGCGGCCTGTCGGTGCTGTCGATCATCGGCTTCGTGTGGAGCTCGGTGCGCAGCCGTTCGCGCGAGCAGGAAGTGCGCTACCAGACGCAGGTGGAGTTCAACAGCCGCAACCAGCAGGCGATTATGCGTTTGCTGGACGAAATCAGCTCGCTCGGTGAAGGTGACCTGACGGTAAAGGCCTCGGTGACCGAGGACATGACCGGCGCCATCGCCGACGCTATCAATTACGCCGTGGACGAACTGCGCCACCTGGTGACCACGATCAACGACATCTCCAGCAAGGTGGCGGTGTCGGCACAGGAAACCCAGGCAACGGCCATGCAGCTGGCCGAGGCCGCCGGCCACCAGGCCGACGAAATCACCAGCGCATCGGACCGTATCGGCGAAATCGCATCGTCCATTGAGCAGGTGTCGCGCAACTCCAGCGAGTCGGCTGAAGTGGCACAGCGCTCGGTGGTCATCGCCACCGAGGGTGCCGGCGTGGTGCGCCAGACCATTCAGGGCATGGACCAGATCCGCGACCAGATCCAGGAAACCTCCAAGCGCATCAAGCGCCTGGGTGAGTCCTCGCAGGAGATCGGCTCGATCGTGGAACTGATCAACGACATTTCCGAGCAGACCAACATCCTGGCACTGAACGCCGCCGTGCAGGCAGCGTCGGCCGGTGAGGCCGGCCGCGGTTTCGCCGTGGTGGCCGACGAAGTGCAACGACTGGCAGAACGTACCTCCGGTGCCACCCGCCGAATCGAAGGTCTGGTGCAGGCGATTCAGGCCGATACCAACGAAGCGGTCACCTCGATGGAACAGACCACTGCCGAAGTGGTGTCCGGTGCACGCCTGGCCGAAGACGCCGGCACCGCACTGACCGAAATCGAACGCGTGTCCAACGCGCTCAACAACCTGATTAAGAACATCTCCATCGCCGCACACCAGCAGGCCTCGGCAGCTACCGACATCACCCAGACGATGGGCGTGATCCGGCAGATTACCGGCCAGACGTCGCAGGGTGCCGGGCAGACCGCCGATTCGCTGGGCCAGCTGAACCAATTGGCGGCGGAACTGCGCCGTTCGGTGGCTGACTTCAAGCTGCCGGCCTGAGCGCCGGGGTGCTGAGCAGGTGGGGATGCAAAGGAACCAGCAGATGAAGTCTCGTCATACCGCAATGCAGGGCCGCCAGGACGGCATGCAGATGATCCTGCACGGGGGAGTGCAATGAGTAGCTTGCGCGATGCCATGAGCCACGCGGCACTGGGTTGGGTGAAGCCCGAGCTGGACGAGACCCTGCGCCAGGTGCGCAACGAGGTCGAAGCCTACGTCGAGGAACCCAGCGACAGCGGCCGCATGCGCTTCTGTGCCGGTTACCTGCACCAGGTGCAGGGCACGCTGCGCATGGTCGAACTGTATGCCCCGGCGATGGTTGCCGAGGAAATGGAGTTGCTGGCCAACGCCGTGCGTGAGGACGCCGTGCCCGACCGCGAGGAGGCCTGCGCCACCTTGATGCGCGGCACCGTGCTGTTGCCCGATTACCTGGAACGGCTGCAGAACGGCCACCGCGATATTCCGATCGTGCTGCTGCCGCTGCTCAACGAAATCCGCGCTGCGCGTGGCGCCGAAGGCATCAACGAAAGCGTGCTGTTCGCGTTCAATCCGGATGCCGGCGACGCCAGCCCGGCCGAGCTTGAGCACGCCCGCGGCAGCCTGAGCGGACGCAACCGCGAGCTGCTCGATACGGTCGGCGGCGCGGTCAAGGAAGAACTGATGCGCATCAAGGATGCGCTGGATCTGCATGTGCGTACCGGTGGCAACCCCGCCGATCTGCAGGTGCAGGTGAACGAACTCGGCGCCGTGTCCGACACCCTCGGGGTGATGGGCCTGGGCGTTGCCCGTGGCATCGTCGCCCAGCAGCGCGATGCGCTGCGCGAGGTGGTGTCGGGCAGCCGCAATATCGATGACAACCTGCTGCTGGATATCGCCGGCGCACTGCTGTACGTGGATGCATCGCTGGATGACCAGGTGGCGCACCTGGGCGCCAGTGTCGACGGTGAGGATGATCCGGCCTCGGTTGAAACCCGGCGCACGGTCGAGGTGCTGGCGCATGAAGCCATTGCCAATTTCACCGCCGCGCGCGAGTCCTTTGTTGCCTTCATCGAGACCAACTGGGACCACCAGCGCCTGACCGAAGTGCCGCGCCTGCTGGGCGAGGTATCCGGTGCGCTGCGCATGCTGGACCTGCCGGTACCTGCGGACTATCTGCAGGCCGTGCGCGAATACATCAAGGTCGAACTGGTCGAGCGTCAGCGCGTGCCCAGCGGCCGCCAGCTGGACACCCTGGCCGATGCCATGGCCAGCCTGGAGTACTACCTGGAAGCACTGCGCGACCGTCGCCCGGGTCGCGAAGACATCCTCGACATCACCCGCAGCAGCCTGGAGTCGCTGCGTTACTGGCCGTTGCCGACGGCAACGGTTGTGGAGGCTGCCGCCGACCACGGCGCTGGCGCAGCCGCGCCCGCTGCCGACTGGAACGTGGCGCCCGCCGCGACGGATACCGGGGCGCTGGCCGCCACCGAGGAAGCGCCGCTCGAGTCGTCCCCTGAAATTGCCGCAGACATCCCGGCAGTTGCACTGACCGTGCCGCCGCCGTTGCCGGAAATTCCGGAAATTCCGGAAATTCCGACCGCTGCGCGCGTGGAGTATCCGCTGGTGTTCGGCGCGGCGATCAACGCCAAGCCCGTTGCGGTGGTTGCTGCCGATAGCGGCGAGCAGCCGGCCGTCGAGACTGTACTGCCGGCGACGGAACTGTCCCTGGACGCATCCGCGGCGCCGACGTTTGATCCGGTGGCCGCCGAATCCGGCGTGGAACTGGACAGCAGCTACACGCTGGCACCGATCGCGTTGGAAGGTCACGAGATCGTCGAGTCGGATGTCTCTGGCCTCGCGTTGCAGAGCAGCTTCGATCCGGTTGCCGCCGAAGGTGATCCGGGCGCCGCAGCTGGCGACACCTATCGTTTCGATAGCAGCCTGTTGGAGCTGGAACTCGAGCCGATGGCAGCATCGGTCGATGCCACGCAGCCGCCGGCCCGCGTGGAAATGTCGCTTGCCGATGGTTTCTTCGAGCCAGAGCTGGAGGAGACCCCGCACGCCGCAGCACCGGTTTCGCATGCTGCGGATTGGCAGCTGGACGACGTAATTGCCACGGTGCAGACCGGTGGCGACATCACCCTGGAACAGCACAGCACGGACGCGGCACCGCCCGCTGCGGCCTGGACGCTGGACGAGCCCGTTTCCGTGGTCGCGGCAGACGACGTCGTTGTCGCCGACACCGCCGCCGAAGACATCGCGGCGCCGCAGGAATCGCCGGTCATCACGACCGCCATTGCCAGTGGCGCGCTGGAAACAGCACAAGCAGCCGAGCCGGTGTTGGAGGATGCTGAGGCCGCCGCGTTCCTGGCCGAGTTGGATGCCGCCGCTGCGGCGTTCGATCCTTATGCACAGCCTGCCGTTGCACAGGATCCGGCACCGCAGGTGGAAGCGGCGGTTGTTGCTCCGGTTGCCGACCCTGTGCCAGCTGTTGCAGCTGCCGTGGTGCTGGAAGGTGGCTTCATCGACAACGGTGAGGATATCGACGAGGACATCCGCGAAGTCTTCATCGAGGAATTCGACGAGGAGCTGGAGAACCTGGGCAATCTGTTGCCGGCATGGCGTAGCGCCCCGGCCAACATGGAACGCCTGCGCCCGGTGCGCCGTGTATTCCATACGCTCAAGGGCAGCGGTCGCCTGGTTGGCGCGCGCACCCTGGGTGAGTTCAGTTGGAAGATCGAGAGCATGCTCAACCGCGTGCTCGACGGCAGCCGCCCGGCCAGCCCGGCGGTGATCGCCCTGGTTACCCGGGCGTACGAGGTTCTGCCCGAGCTCAACGCCGCATTGCGCGGCACCGGCGCCATCCAGTCGGACCTGTTGGCAATCCAGGACGTGGCCGATCGTGTCGCTGCCGGTGAAGAAGCATTCTATGTAGCCGACACCGCGCCTGCCACGGTGCCTGCCGTGGCTGACGAACCCGCACCGGTACACGCAGTTGCGACTGCGGAAGAACCGGTGTTGGAGGGTACTCCGGCCTCGGTCGACAGCGTGCTGCTCGAAATTCTTGAGGCCGAAATCGGCGTGCACCTGGGGACGGTGAACGCCTGGTTGTTGCAGTCGGCGGTGCAGCCGCAGAACGTGTCCGAAGAGTTGCTGCGCGCGGTGCACACCATGAGTGGTGCCTTCGCAATGACCGATGTCCCGGTCATCACTGGCATCACCACGCCTGCAGAATCCTTCGTCAAGCGCTCGCTGGCCGCCGGGCTTACCCCGAACGTCGCCGGCGTGACAGCGCTGGCGCAGATGGCGTCGGCGATAGACACGACGATCAATGCCTTGCGCCAGCCGTCGCCGCGTATTCCGGCGTTCCCGGGAGTCGCCGAGCGCCTGCAGGCGCTGGTTGATGGCCTGCCGGACGCCAAGTGGCCGCCGTTGTCGCAGGACGACGAGCTGCCGATGATGCTGGCCGATGACCAGGACGAGGTGGCGCAAGCGGATATTGCCGCACCCGCCGTCACCAACCTGGCCGGGACGGAAGACCTGTCCGCCTATTTCGACAAGTCGATGTTGGAAGGTACGCTGGGCGATCTGCCGGCATTCGACGCGCCGGCCGCACCGCAGGCACCGGTGATCGCGGTACCTGCCGCCAGCTGGGGCGAGTCGCCGCAGCGCGAAGACGCGGCTGCGCAGCCCAACGCAATCGAGGCCGCACTGGCCATCGCGGTCGGCTTGACCTCGCGGGGCTCCGACAAGGTTGCCGATGCCGCAGTGGTGGATTCGCTTGCCGACGCAGCGACGCCGGACAACGCCGTCTCCTCGTTTGATGATGTATCGGCAGCGCCGATCGATGCAGGGCAGGTGGGTCTCACGGCCGATGCCGAAGCATTGGACGATGCCACTGAAATCGATCTGTCGGCTGCTGACGGTGATGCTGTCGCAGCAGAAGTGGTCGAGGTTGCAAGTGTTGATGCCGAGGCTGTTCCGGCACACCGCGCTGAAGATGAGCTGGCCGAGGTTGCAGCTGCTGAAGCTGGAACCGTAGGGACGGTCGAAGTCGAGGCTGTCGGAGCAGAAGCTATCGAAGCGGATGCCATCGATACCGTCGAGGTAGAAGCTGTTGAAGCAGAAGCCATCGATACCGTCGAGGCGGAAGCCGTTGAAGCTGCCGCCATCGATACCGTCGAGCTGGAAGCTGCTGAAGCGGACGTCGTCGGGGCTGTCGAAGCTGAAGCAGTCGAATCGGCTGCTATCGATACCGTCGAAGCGGCGGCTGTCGAAGCCGAAGCTATCGAATTGGCCACCGTCGATGCCGTCGAGGTGGAGGCCGCTGAATCGGCCGCTATCGATGCCGTCGAAGCGGAAGCTGTCGAAGTAGCTGCCGTCGATGCCGTCGAGGTGGAAGCTGTTGAAGCGGACGCCATCGATACCGTCGAGGTAGAAGCTGTTGAAGCGGAAGCCATCGATACCGTCGAGGCGGAAGCCGTTGAAGCTGCCGCCATCGATACCGTCGAGCTGGAAGCTGCTGAAGCGGACGTCGTCGGGGCTGTCGAAGCTGAAGCAGTCGAATCGGCTGCTATCGATACCGTCGAAGCGGCGGCTGTCGAAGCCGAAGCTATCGAATTGGCCACCGTCGATGCCGTCGAGGTGGAGGCCGCTGAATCGGCCGCTATCGATGCCGTCGAAGCGGAAGCTGTCGAAGTAGCCGCCGTCGATGCCTTCGAGATGGAAGCTGTTGAAGCGGACGCTGTCGAAGCAGCCGCCATCGATACCGTCGAGGTGGAAACTGTTGAAGCGGACGCCATCGAGACCGTCGAAGCGGAGGCTGTCGAAGCCGCCGCCGTCGATACCGTCGGGGTGGAAGCCGTAGAGACGGGCGCCATCGAGGCTGTCGAAGCAGAAGCCACCGAGGCAGAAGCCACCGAGGCAGAAGCCCAGAACCTGGCGTCTGCGGAACAGGCCGACATTCCGTCCAAGCCGGAACTGGCACCGCTCACCGCACCGCTGCGTGAAAGCACGGCTGCTCCGGCAATCGAGCCGGCGGCGAACCCGTTCGATGCCGGCAGCCTGGATTTCGCCGAGCTGGATATCGAGCTGGTCGACATCTTCGTCGAGGAAGGCAAGGACCTGCTGGACCACTGCGATGGCCTGATCAGCGAGCTGCGTGCCGCCCCGGCGGATCGCGAAGTGCTTGCTGGCCTGCAGCGCGATCTGCACACCCTCAAGGGTGGCGCGCGCATGGCCGGTATCAATGCCATCGGCGACCTGGGCCACGGCATCGAATCCCTGCTGGAAGCCGTTGCGGCCAACCGCACCGAAATTACCCGCAGCGACCTGCAGTTGCTTGAACGTGGTTTCGACCGCCTGCATCAGTTGCTGCTGCGCACCGGCGATCATCGCGCCGTGCAGATGCCGCTGGACCTGATCGGGGCGTTCGAAGCGCGTACCGATGGTCGTGCCGAGGCTGCACCGGCACCGGTGGAGGCCGCCATCAGCGACGCCGCTACCCCTGCCGTGGTCGAAGATGCGGCTGTACAGCCGCAGCCGCTCGCAGAGAGTGTGCCGCTGTCGGCACCGGTCAGCGACGAGGCCAGCAACGAAGACGAAGCCAGCCCGCGTGGCCAGGAACAGGTACGCGTACGCGCCGATCTGCTGGACAGCCTGGTCAACCACGCCGGCGAAGTTGCCATCTACCGCTCGCGCCTGGAACAGCAATTGGGTGCCTTCCGTGGCGCCATGGCCGAGTTGGATCGCACCAACGCACGTCTTCGCGATCAGTTGCGTCGACTCGACCTGGAAACCGAAGCCCAGATCGTCGCCCGTTACCGCCGCGAACACGAGCAGGCGGACCAGACCTTCGACCCGCTGGAACTGGACCGCTTCTCCACGCTGCAGCAGCTCAGCCGTGCACTGAACGAATCGGCGGCCGACTTGGGTGGTCTGCAGGGTGTGTTGGACGATCTGTCGCGCAACTACGACGTGCTGCTGCAACAGCAGTCGCGTGTCAGCTCCGAGTTGCAGGACGGCCTGATGCGCGCGCGCATGGTGCCGTTCGATGGCCTGGTGCCACGCTTGCGCCGCGTTGTGCGCCAGGCAGCGCAGGAAACCGGCAAGCACGTTCAGCTGAAGCTGGAAGGTACCCACGGCGAACTGGACCGCAACGTGCTCGATCGCATGGTCGCGCCGCTGGAGCACATGCTGCGCAATTCGGTCGCACACGGCTTGGAAGTGCCCGATGCACGCGCCGCCGCCGGCAAGCCGGAAGAAGGTGAGATTGCCCTGCGCCTGCGCCGTGAAGGTTCGGAAATCGTGCTGGAAGTGGCCGATGACGGTGCCGGCCTGGACCGCGCGGCGATCCGCCGTCGTGCCGAGCAGCGTGGCCTGCTGGCCGCCAATGAAGAAATCGGTGACGCCCAGCTGGATCAGATGATCTTCGCTTCCGGCTTCAGCACCAGCGAGCAGGTCAGTCAGCTGGCCGGTCGTGGCGTTGGCATGGACGTGGTGCGCAACGAAGTGCGGCAGCTGGGCGGCTCGGTGGACATCCTGTCCGAGCGCGGCCACGGTGCCACCTTCACCCTGCGCCTGCCGCAGACGCTGGCGGTCACCCAGGCGGTGTTCGTCCGCATTGGCGAAACCACCTATGCGGTGCCGGTGGCCTCGGTCAGCGGTATTGGCCGCATCTCGCGCGAACGCTTCGAGTCGGGCGAGGGCGGTTACCACTACAACGGTGAAGACTTCACCCTGTACAACCTTGGCGCACTGGTGGGCCTGGCTGCGGCCAAGGCCGAAGGCCAGAGCGAGATCCCGCTGCTGCTGGTGCGTTCGGGTGACCTGCGCGCGGCCGTAGCCATCGACCAGGTACTGGGCAACCGCGAAATCGTGGTCAAGCCGGTGGGTCTGCAGATTGCTTCGGTGCCGGGCATCTACGGTGCCACCATCACCGGCGAAGGCAACGTGGTGGTGATCCTGGACGTCGCGCCGCTGGTGCGTCGCCACCTGGCCCAGCCGCAGCAGCCGGTGGAAGTTGTCGCCGCCAGCAACCAGCGCCATGTGCCGCTGGTGATGGTGGTCGACGACTCGCTGACCATGCGCAAGGTCACCGGTCGCGTGCTGGAACGCCACAACCTGGACGTGGTCGCCGCGCGCGACGGCGTCGAGGCGCTGGAGCTGCTGGAAGAGCGCGTACCGGACCTGATGCTGCTGGACATCGAGATGCCACGCATGGACGGTTACGAGCTGGCTACCGCCATGCGTGCCGACCCGCGTTACAAGGATGTTCCGATCGTGATGATCACCTCGCGCAGCGGCGACAAGCATCGCCAACGCGCATTCGAGATCGGCGTGCAACGCTATCTCGGCAAGCCGTACCAGGAGTTGGATTTGATGCGCAATGTCTATGACCTGCTGGGGATCGCACGTGCACGCGACTGATGGCTCTGCCACCCCGGTAGCCTTGCTGGCCCGTGCTGGCGTGGCCCGTGATCGCCTGCGCGAGGGCATGGCCGCCGCGGGCGGCCACATCGTGCTGGAAGAAGACCCCAATGCGCTGGACCTGGCCATGCTGCAGGCGGCTGCCCCGCGGGTGGTACTGGTAGCACTTGAGCCGGCCGTCGAAGACGCGTTGGAACGTCTGGAGCCGGTGTTGGAAACCGGCCAGTACATGCTGATGTTCGAAGAGGCCGAGCTGGCTGCCCGCCGCGAAGGCTGGGAAGCGCAGCGTTGGATTCGTCATCTGGCGGCCAAGCTGCAGGGCCATGCCAATGTGCTGCCGCCGGGCCAGGAGAACGATGCCGAGGCCGCCGCCGCGCCGGCAGCGTCCTTGGCGCCGGCGTCCGCGCAACCGGAGTTCGCTGCCGCGCTGCAATTCGACCCGGCCCAGGCCGACGTCGAACTGCCGGCCAGTGACGCGCCGTATGTTCCACCTGCACCGCGCGAGGCACCGGCCGAAGTGCTGTCCTTCGAGGAATTGATCGCATCGGCAACGCCGGCAGCGATCCCCGTCGAAGACAGCATTGAACCGGCACGCGAAGCGGCAACGCCGCCGGCCTTGCCGGTCAGTGGACACGTTGCTGCCGAGACCGGCCCAGCCAGGAACTTCGCGGATTGGTCATTGTTGGAAGACGATGCCTACACCGACGTGGCACCTGCCGCCGAGATTGTTGCCGAGCCGCCACCGGCGTTGGCCAGCCTGCTCAACAGCTCGTTGTCGCTGGTCGAGATCGAGGAGTCGGTCGATGGCAGCAGCCGCAATGCGGTATTGCTGATTGCCGGCATCGGCGGGCCCGACGCGGTTCGCCGTGTGCTGGCCGGCCTTCCGGACGACTTCAGCCGCCCGGTGCTGGTGCAATTGCGCCTGGACGGGGGGCGCTATGCCAATCTGGTCAAGCAGATGGCACGCGCCGCGGCCCTGCCGGTGAGCTTGGCCGACCCGGGGCAGGCGTTGCAGAGCGGTAATATCTACATCCTGCCCGACGGGATCGGCCTGGAATCATCCAGTGCCGGCGTGGTGTTCAGCCCCGCAACCACGGACTTGTTGGATGCCCTGCAGCCGGAAGGCAGCGCGGTGCTGCTGCTCAGCGGTGCCGATGTGGGCATGGTTGATGCGGTGCTGGCGTTCGCCGGCAACGGGGGCTGGGTTGCAGGACAGGTAGGCGAGGGGTGCTATGACCCGACGGCTGCCAGCCAGCTGGCCGTCGCTGGCATGTTGGCCGGTGACCCCGAGCATCTGGCGGCCGAACTGGTCACCCACTGCGTCAACTGAATACGACTGGTTTAGGAACTGACGATGAGCTACGCAAACAAAGACGAAGTACGCGGTGTCCTGATCCAGTCCGGCAACGAGCGCGTGCTGCTGCCCAATGCGACGGTGGCGGAAATGATGGCGCGCGTGTCGGTGCAGCCTATCGCCAACGCCCCGGAATGGCTGGTCGGCCAGATTGCATGGCACGGCTGGAGTGTCCCGCTGCTGTCCTACGCCGGCCTCAGTGGCCATGGTCGCGAGACCCTTGGCAGCAACAACAAGGTGGTGGTGCTCAAGGCCTTGGGTGGCAACCCCGAGCTGCCGTACTTCGCGCTGCTGACCCAGACCTTCCCGCAGCTGATCGCGGTGCCGCGTGATGGCCTGCTGGCCGACGCATCGGAAGAAAACCTGCCTGACGGCGTACACATGCGCGTACTGCTGGGCGAGCAGAGCGCCTTGTTGCCGGATCTGGATGCGATCGAAGCCGCAGTGACCAGCGTCCTGGCCCAGCTCGCCGCCTGAGCAGATACGGGTGCGCTGCGCCTACTCGACGTGCGCGCGCACATAACCCGGTAGTGCCGAGCCGTGCCCGGCAGAGGCATTCCCGGCAATCTGCCAGCGCCAACGCGATGGTTTGACCCGCCGCGCGAACTCAACATCCCGGGTGCGCTGCGCTTACCCGGGCTACGCAAGGGCATCACCCGGTAGTGCCGAGCCATGCTCGGCAGAGGCACTCCCGGAAATCTGCCAGCGCCAACGCGACGGACGCGTTGACCCGCGGCGCGAACTCAATATCCCGGGTGCGCTGGGCATCACCCGGTAGTGCCGAGCCATGCTCGGCAGGGGCATTCCCGGCAA
>NZ_DAMBEF010000038.1:0-23558 GCF_032061965.1 Stenotrophomonas sp.
TCGAGAGCTTCTTCTTCCTGGCCGACCTGCACAGCCTGATCAAGGCGCAGGAGCCCGAGCGCACCCAGCGTTCGACCCTGGAGATCGCGGCCAGCTGGCTGGCCTGCGGACTGGACCCGGAAAAGGTGTGGTTCTACCGGCAGAGCGACATCCCGGAAACCACCGAGCTGATGTGGTTCCTCACCGTGGTGGCCAGCAAGGGCATCCTCAACCGTGCCCACGCCTACAAGGCCGCGATCGACAAGAACCGCGAAGAGCAGCTGGATGACGACGCCGGCATCAGCGCGGGTCTGTTCATGTACCCGGTGTTGATGGCCGCCGACATCCTGATCTTCAACGCCAACAAGGTGCCGGTCGGGCGCGACCAGATCCAGCATATCGAGATGGCGCGTGATTTTGCCCAGCGCTTCAACCACGTGTACGGCAAGGATTACTTCGTCCTGCCGGAAGTGGTGATCGACGAGCAGGTGGCCACCCTGGCCGGCCTGGACGGCCGCAAGATGAGCAAGAGCTACAGCAACACCATCCCGCTGTTCGCCCCGCGCGAAGAGCTGAAGAAGCTGGTGTTTTCCATCCTCACCGACTCGCGCATGCCCGGCGAGCCCAAGGACACCGAAGGCTCGGCGCTGTTCCAGATGTACCAGGCCTTTGCCAGCCCGGAGCAGACCGCGGCATTTGCCAAGGCCTTCGCCGACGGCATCAGCTGGGGCGATGCCAAGCAGCAATTGTTCGAGCGTATCGACGCCGAGCTGTCGCCGCTGCGTGAGCGCTACAACGCCTTGATGGCCGAACCCGAGAAGATCGAAGCCATCCTGCGCAAGCGCGGCCAGCAGCTGCGCGAGCAGTTCGCCGTGCCGCTGTTGAAAGAGCTGCGCCATGCCGTGGGCCTGCGTGACCTGTCTGCCGCCGGTGACAAACCCAAGGCGGCCGCGGCCACCAAGGCAGCGCTGCCGCTGTTCAAGCAGTACCGTGAGAAGGACGGCCGCTTCTACTTCAAGTTGCTTGATGGCGAAGGCCTGCTGCTGATCCAGAGCGAGGGCTTTGATTCGCCGCGCGACGCCGGTCAACTGATCGCCGTGCTCAAGCAAGCCGAGCAGGGCGATGCACTGCAGAGCGAGCTGTTCAAGGTCGAGGTTGAAGTGGAGCCGGTCCTGGCTGCGCTGCGTGAGCTGCGCGAGGCGGCCGCGAAGGATTGAACCCGTAGGGGAGGAGCGCGTCGATGGCCTGGTTGTCGTTGTTGTTGTTCCTCCCCTCGTTCTGCGTGATGGGGGCACTGTACTGGTGGTTCCCGCGCCAGCCACGCACCCGCACGCGCAGCGTGTTCGACGCAGCGACGCTGCTGTTGGCCCTGGCTGCCAGCATCGGCTTCATGTTGTGGGGCTACCGGATAGGTGCGGCCGAGGTACCGGAAGGCCTGTGGAAGCAGATCCTGGCAGTGCTGTATGCCTACGGGGGCTTCCTGGCGGTGCTGGTGCTGGCCTTGCTGCTGCGTCCACGCGTGCTGCGCCCCTGAGCTGACAGGCCTGCGACAAAAGTCCGGGTTGAGCGTCACAGGCGTGGCTGGCAGGATCAAGGCCAGTCTTTGCCGGAGTCATCGCATGTCTGTCGCCCATGGCATCCACACCGTCGACACCGCATTCCAGCGCGATCACTTCGATGCGGCCTACCTGATCGTGCAGGACGGTCGCGGCGCATTCGTCGATTGCGGCACCACCCATTCCCTGCCCAATCTCCTGGCCTGTGTGGCGCAGGCGGGCCTGCAGCCCGCCGACATCGATTGGCTGATCCTCACCCACGTCCATCTGGATCATGCCGGTGGCGCGGGTGCCTTGATGCAGCAGCTGCCCAACGCAAGGCTGGTGGTACACCCGCGCGGTGCCCAGCACATGATTGATCCGGCCCGGCTGATCGCCGGCGCCACCGCGGTGTATGGCGAAGCCGAAATCGCCCGCAGCTACGGCCAGATCGTGCCCGTGCCTGCCGAGCGCGTGGTGGTGGCGGAGGACGGGCACCAGGTACTGCTGGCGGGCCGTGCGCTGGTCTGCGTGGATACGCCCGGGCATGCGCGGCACCATCTGTGCGTATGGGATGCGGCGAGCCAAAGCTGGTTCACCGGCGACACCTTCGGCCTGTCGTACCGCGAGTTGGACCATGCCGGTGGGGTTTTCATCATTCCCACCTCCTCGCCGGTGCAGTTCGATCCCGAAGCGATGCATGCCTCGATCGAGCGGCTGATGCGCGAAGCGCCCGAGGCCATGTACCTGACCCACTACGGCCGCGTGGAAGGTGCGGCGCGATTGGCCAAGGAACTGCATGAGCAGATCGACGCGATGGTTGCCATTGCGCTGCGTTGCAATGGCGAGCCGGAGCGCCATCGCCTGTTGGTGGATGCGCTGGGGGCGTTGTACGTGGCGCGACTGAGGTTGCAGGGCAGTCCGCTGGATGCAGCGGAAGTGCTGCGCGTACTGGCGATGGATATCGAACTCAACGCCCAGGGCCTGGCCTGCTGGCTGGACCGCGAGAAGCGTTGAGGGGTGGCGGGTTTCCGGTAGTGCCGAGCCACGCTCGGCAAATGCCTTTCAATGTAGTGCCGAGCCATGCTCGGCAAGGGCCTTTCCTGTAGTGCCGAGCCATGCTCGGCAAAGGCCTTTCCTGTAGTGCCGAGCCATGCTCGGCAGTGGCCTTCCCGATAAAGCCTCCCCCGAGCATCGTTAGGCACCAACAACGGCAATGCCGGTTAGAATTTGCCATTCATCCTGTCGTTGGTAGTTGCCGTGAACCCGATGCGCATCCTGCTGCTTTCTTCCTGCCTGTTTGTCGGCGGCATCGCCTCGGCGGCCAACGACCTGCCGGGCGGTGGCATCGATCCGGAGGCGCTGTCACGGCACGTGCGCATTCTCGCCTCCGATGAGTTCGAAGGCCGCGCACCAGCAAGCAACGGTGAGCAGCGCACGGTCGACTACCTGGTCCAGGAGTTCGCCAAGGCCGGCCTTCAGCCCGGTGGCAAGGACGGCAGCTGGGTGCAGGAAGTACCGCTGGTGCGTGCCCAGCTCGACGGCGAGGCCAAGGCCAGCCTGACCCAGTCCGGCAAGACCCAGGCCCTGGTCAATGGCCAGGACGTCACCTTGCAGAGCCTGCGCCCGCAGGCCTCGGTGGAGGTGAAGGACGCCCCGCTGGTATTTATCGGCTATGGCATCACCGCGCCCGAGCGTCATTGGGACGACTACAAGGGCGCGGACCTGCACGGCAAGATTGCCGTGGTGCTGATCAACGACGCCGATTTCGAGGCCGACAAGGCGGGTGCCTTCGACGGCAAGGCGGTGACGTACTACGGCCGCTGGACCTACAAGTTCGAGGAAGCAGCACGCCGCGGCGCCGAGGGCGTGCTGATCGTGCACGAAACCGCCCCGGCGGCCTATCCGTGGGCCACAGTGAAGGCATCCGGCACCTCGGCGCTGTTCGATATCGAACGCAGCCAGGAAGATGCGCTGGCCGCGCACACGCCGTTGCGCGGCTGGATGCAGCGCGCCCTGGCCGAACAGTTGTTTGCTGCGGCCGGCCTGGATTTCGAGGCCGAGAAGCGCAAGGCCATGCAAGCGGACTTCAAGCCGTTCGCGTTGGGTGACGCGCGCCTGTCGGCCAGCTTCAAACTCAAGCGTGAGCCGGTGGTCACCCGCAACGTGGTGGCCAAGCTGGAGGGCAGCAGCCACCCGCAGGAATCGGTGATCTTCTCGGCGCACTGGGACGCCTTCGGTATCGGCCAGCCGGACGCAAGTGGCCAGACCGTACGGCATGGCGCCATCGACAACGCTACCGGCGTGGCGTCGGTGCTGGAGCTGGGGCGCGTCTTCGCCGCTGGCCCGCGCCCGCAGCGTTCGCTGTATTTCATCGCACTGACGGCCGAAGAAAAGGGGCTGTTGGGAGCCAGCTACTACGCTGCGCACCCGTTGGCGCCGTTGGAGACCACGGCGGCAGTGTTGAATATCGAGATGTTCAGTCCCGATGGTGAGACCGCCGATATCGCCACCTGGGGCAATGGCCGGGTATCGCTGGAAGGCGACATCGAGCGTGTAGCCCAGGCCCGTGGTCGCCGCTGGTCGCCGGATCCGAACCTGGAGGCGGGTTTCTTCTATCGTGCCGATCACTTTGCGTTTGCGCGCAAGGGCGTGCCGGCGATCACCGTTGGTGCGGGCTTGGACAAGCTGGACGGTGGCGTGGCCGCTGGCCGTGCGCTGCGTGATGCGTATTTCGCCAAGTGCTACCACCAGGCCTGCGATGCCTGGAGCCCGCAGTGGGATGGCCGCGGGCTGGCCGCCGATACCCTGCTGGTCTACGACCTGGGCCTGGAACTGGCCAATAGCCGCCAGTGGCCGACGTGGGACAAGGGCGCCGAATTTGAGGCTGCACGTGAAGCGAGTGATGCGGCACGGCGTTGAGTAGTGCTGCGAGGCATTGAGTGGTGCGGAGACGGGCAGAGTGAGTTTGCTCGTTGTTCGCTAGTTGTTTCTGTTTCTGTTTCTGTTTCTCGCTTCTCGCTTCTCGCTTCTCGCTCTTTGCTTTCGCCCCCAATGCCGTCATTCCCGCGCAGGCGGGAATCGATGAGGCTGTAGCCGTTGCTTGATGCCGTCATTCCCGCGTAGGCGGGAATCGCTCTTGCTTTTGAGGTTGCTGTTTGGGGCGGAGGTTATGCCTGGACGAGGGCGCGGAAGCCAAGGCCAAAGCCAAAGCCAAAGCCAAAGCCAAAGCCAAAGCCAAAACCAAAGCCAAAACCAAAGCCAAAACAGGAGCGATTCCCGCCTGCGCGGGAATGACGGCATCAGGGCGAAGCCCAAAGCCCAAAGCCCAAAGCGAAGCCCAAAGCCTCGACCAACGCCCCAAACCCGCCAACCCGCCAACCTACTGCCGCGTACCATCCAACCAGTTCGGTCCCTTGTTCTTCAGGAAGAAGATGTAGACCACCAGCGATACCGCGATCACCGCAGTGACATAGATCGCAAACGTATCAACGTGATGGGTCTTCAGTGCCGCTTGGTACAGCAACGGTGCGGTGCCCCCGAACAGTGAATTGGCCATCGCATAACCAAAGCCCACGCCCAACGCGCGCACATGGGTGGGGAATAGCTCGGCCTTCACCACGGCATTGATCGAGGTGTAACCGGTCAGGATGACAAAGCCCACCGCCAGGATCAGGAAGGCCTTCACCGCATCATGCTGCTGCGGCAGCGCGGTGATCATGTACCAGCTGTACAGCACACCGCCCACCCCGAAGAACACCAGCAGGCTCTTGCGGCCAATGATGTCCGAGATCCAGCCGCCCAGCGGCTGCAGCACCATCAGGAAGGCCAGCACGCCCAGGTTGATCAAGGTGCCGGTCATCACATCGTCACCGGCAAACGCGCTCTGGATCATCTTCGGCCCGTTCACCGAGTAGGTGTAGAACGCCACGGTGCCACCAGCGGTGATCAGGAAGCACAGCAGCAGCGGCCGCCACTGGTGTACGAACAGTTCGTACATCGAGCCCGATGCCTTGGCCCGGCCTTCCTTCGCGGCCTCGATCTGGTCTTCGTTGAGTGACTCATCCATGCTCCGGCGCAGCCAGAACACGACGATCGCCGCCACGCCACCAATGGCGAAGGCAACGCGCCAGCCCCAGGCGGAGATTTCGGGCTTGTCCCAGAAGCTGATCATGATCAGCAGCGTCAGCTGCGCCAGCACGTGGCCACCGACCAGGGTGACGTAGTGGAAGGACGACAGAAAACCGCGGCGACCGGGAATGGCGGCTTCGGACATGTAGGTGGCGCTGGTGCCGTATTCGCCACCGGTGGCAAAACCCTGTGCCAACCGGGCGAACAGCAGGATCAATGCCGCTGCACCACCAATCTGTGATGCGGTCGGGGTAATGGCGATCAGGAACGAGCAGGCCGCCATCACCGACACCGACACCGTCAGCGCCAGCCGTCGCCCATAGCGATCAGCGAAGCGACCGAAGTACCAGGCACCGATCGGCCGCATCAGGAAGGTGGCAGCGAAGATCGCCCACACGTAGATGGTGGAGTTCTTGTCGGCGGCCGAGAAGAACTGTGATTCGAAATAGACCGCGAACACCGAGTAGACATAGACGTCATACCACTCGACCAGGTTGCCGGCCGAGCCCTTGAGCGTATTGGAGATCGAGCGCCGCAGCGCGTGATCGGAAGTGGCCGGGGCGGCAGTGGTTGTGCTCATCTGTGCTGTGTCCTCGCGGGGAAGCCGGTGCGCGGGCCCGCGGCCAACCGGCAGCGGACGGGTGCCGTCCACCGTACCGCAAGCCGACGTCAGGGGATGTAATGACTTGGTAGGGGGCCCAGGCGAAAACAGCATGCCGTTTTCCGTACTGATAAGGCGTAGCCCGGTGGCCTAGAATCCACTTTCCCCTGATGGTGGTATCACCCCATGTCTTCACCTGAAACCACGTCGGCTGCTCCGCGGAGCGGCCTTGTCGTATTGGCATTATTCCTGGTCTACGTGGTCTGGGGCTCGACCTATCTGGGCATTCATCTGGCACTGGAGAGTGGCCTGCCACCGCTTTCGGTGATCTCCGGCACGCGTTTCGTCATCGCCGGTGGCGTGCTGTACGGGCTGCTGCGGTGGCGCGGCGTGGCCGCGCCCACGCGTGCGCAATGGCCGACGTTGGCGGTGATGGGGTTGTGCCTGCTGTTCTTCGGCAACGGCATGGTGGTGCTGGCCGAACGCGATGTGTCGTCCGGGCTGGCGGCTGTCGCGGTGGCGTCGGTGCCGTTGTGGATGGCGCTGTTCTCCGCGTTCCGTGGCGAAAAGGTCACCCGTGGCGAATGGCTGGGTATCGCCATTGGCTTTGCCGGCGTGCTGTGGCTCAATGCCGGCAGCAGCCTGACTGCGACGCCGCTGGGTCTTGTGCTGCTGTTGATCGCGCCGTTGGGCTGGGCGGCCGGTTCCATCTGGTCGCGCGGGCGTGACCTGCCATCGCCGTTCATGACTGCCGCCGGGCAGATGCTGTGCGGGGGCGTGATCCTGGTAGCGGTCGGCCTGCTGCGCGGTGAGCGCCTGCATGGCCTGCCCAACCTGCAGGGCGTGTTGTCGGTGGGCTACCTGACCGTGTTCGGTTCGATCATCGCGTTCACCGCCTATGTCTGGCTGTTGCACAACGTGCGCCCGGTGCTGGCCAGCAGCTATGCCTACGTCAATCCGGTGATCGCGGTGGCGTTGGGTGTCTGGATCGCGCAGGAGCGCTTCAGTGTTTCCGATCTTGGCGCGATGGCGGTGATCCTTGCCGGCGTCGTGGTCATCACCCTTGCCAGGCTGCGCCGCGCATGAACAGCACCAATGAAACCCGCAATGGCCTGTGGGCCACGACCCTGGCCTTCGTCATCTGGGGCCTGTTCCCGCTGTACTGGCACCTGCTCAAGGAGGTGCCGTCGTTCCTGATCATCGCCCACCGCATCGTCTGGAGCGCCGTGCTGCTTATCGGTGGGCTGGCCATCGTGCGTGGCTGGGGCTGGCTCAAGGACGTATGGGCGACGCCGCGGCGGTTCTGGTTGCTGGGTCTGTCCAGCCTGCTGATCGGCTTGAACTGGAGCCTGTATATCTGGGCGGTCAACGCCGGGCACGTGGTGGAGACCAGCCTTGGCTATTTCATCAATCCGTTGCTGAGCGTGCTGCTGGGTGTGGTGGTGCTGGGCGAGCGGCTGGGCAAGCTGCAATGGTTGGCCGTGGCGCTGGCGGCGTTGGGCGTGGCCTGGCTGACCTGGCAGAGCGGGCGCCCGCCGTGGATTGCGATTGGTCTTTCAATCACCTTTGGCCTGTACGGCCTGCTGCGCAAGCTGGTGGCGGTGGAAGCGGTGATCGGACTGGGCGTGGAAAGCGTGTTCATGGTTGCGCCTGCCCTGGTCTACGTGATCTGGGCCGAGAGCGGCCACGGTGGCGGTTTCATCTCCGGCTGGGGCTGGGGCAATGACGTGTTGCTGGTACTGGCCGGCGTGGTCAGCGCGGTGCCGCTGATTGCCTTTGCCTACGGCGTGCGGCGGGTGCCGTTGTCGGTGGTGGGGCTGTTGCAGTACATCGGGCCGACACTGCAGTTCCTGGCCGGGGTGCTGATCTTGCGCGAGCCCTTCAACGCCAACCAGTTGGTTGGTTTCTGCTTCATCTGGGCAGGGCTGGTGGTGTTCGCGATAGCCGGCGTGCGTTCTGCAACCCGGGCAAAGCAGCAGAAAGCCGCAACCGCGTAATGCCGAGCCATGCGCGGCAAGGGTACGGCTGGTGGCCTGTTCCTGTCTGCCACGCTTGTGCAGCCGCGACGGCGGCCGGTGGTGTTGCGGGCTTCGCGGCTTACGCTGTTCCTACTGCATTGCCAGCGGTGCGCGGGGGCAGCCTTTGCCATCAGCGGTTTCGGCGAACCAGTCATTGACCACCGGTGAGAGCCGGTCCAGCCGCATCGGCAGGCTGAGGTGATCTTCGTTGGCGACTTCCAGATAGCGCGCATTCGGTGCGGCCGCCGCCAGCGCACGGCCCTGTGACACCGGGATGTGCTCGTCATCGCGGCCGTGCACCAGCAACACGCAGCTGGGCACCTGGGCCAGGGCCTGGCCCACATCCACCCGGTCCAGGTTCAGCCCCAGCTTGCGATCGGTGGTGGCGATGGCCTCGTCCAGTCCACGCCCGCCGTACTGCCAGCGTGCGATCGGCAGGGCGACATAGTCGCTCCAGCGCTCCGGTGGCTTGGCGAGCATGTGCGGCACCATCGTGCGGATCGCCTGGCCGGCATTGTCGAAGGATTCCATCGCCACCACGCTGCTGACCTGGTCGTCCAGTTCGCGCGCGGCAAAAATCGCCGTGGCAGCGCCATAGGACACCCCCAGCAGGTGCACCGGTCCGCTCACCACGCCCTGTTGGCGCAACGCGTTCACCGCCGCCACCACATCGTCGCCCTCGCGGGTGCCGTAGCCGGACAGCGCATGGCCGGAACGGCCATGGTTGCGCAGGTCCAGGGCGATGGTGCGATAGCCCTGTTGGGCCAGTTCCAGCGACCAGGGCAGCAACGAGCCGCCATCCATCATCCAGCCATGCAGCAGGATCACCGTGCCACGCGGCGCTGCCTCCTGTATCGGCGCGGAGGCGTGCAATGAGAACTCGGGGAAGCGCGTGCCCTTGCCCAGATAGCGATAGTCGAGTTGGTAGTTGCCCGGGTCGAAGCCGACCCAATGCAGGGCCACACCGTCGCTGCCGGCCACCGTGCCTTGCCGGTGCGGCAGGTGTGAGAGCAGGGCATTGATACGCTCGGTGGGAACCATCGGCGATGTGCCGCCGGGGGCGGCCAGGCGTTCGCTCAGCGACAGCGAAGGAACGGGCGGTGAAAGGGCAAAGCCAGCCAGCATCACGCAGACGCCGGCCAGCGCCAGCGAACGGAGCATGGCGGATACCAGGAACAGGGTCGGCCACCGTAGCGGCCGGCCCTGCCCGCTGCTACCGCGTACGCATGACAACGGTGTGACCGTTGCCATACGTTTGGGTTGCGCGCGCTGTCAGGTCTCGCGCAGGGCGGTGGTGATCGGCAGCCGTGCCGCCCGCAGTGCCGGGAACAGCCCGCCGACCAGGCCAATACCCAGCGCCCATTTCAGTCCGCTCCACAGCAGGGGGGGCGAGACCTTGAACTGGAACACCACCGCGCTGAAGTTGCTGCCCAGCGTGGACACGGTGAAGTTGTTGAAGGCCAGCCAGGCGATGGCGCCGCCCACCAGGCCTCCCAGCAATGCCAGCAGCATGGTTTCCAGCATCACTGCCGTCACCACCGGCACACCGCGGAAGCCGATCGCGCGCAGCGTGGCGATTTCCCGCGCACGCGTGGCCACCGCCGCATACATGGTGTTGAGCGCACCAAACACCGCGCCCACCGCCATGATCGCGCCAATCACCGTGCCCAGTACCTTGAGCAGTTTGTTCAGCCCGCCACCTTGCTTGCGGTAGTACTCGGCGGTGGTCTCCACATCCAGCTTCAGGCGGGGATCGGCTGCCACCGCTGCCTTGAACGTGTCATAGCCCGCCTTGCCGTCGGTGCGCACGCTGATCGATTGCCAGGCCCCGCGGTCATAGGTGGTGGCCAGGGTCTGGGCGTCGGTCCACAGCTCCGAGTCATGGGCATCGCCCGACTCGAAGATGCCAACCACGGTCCAGTCCTGGTTGCCCAGGCGCAGGGTCTTGCCGACCTCCAGCCCCTGGAACTGCTTCTGGGCGCCACGCCCGGCCACGATTTCGCGCAGGCCTGCGCCAAACTTGCGGCCTTCCACCATCCGTACTTTGTCGTGCACCGCCCAGGCCTGCTCACCAACGCCACGGAACTGCGCGTTGACGTCGGTGCCGTCGCTGCGCGACACCATGTTGACCACCTGCGAGACTTCGGCCGATACCAGCGGCCGGCCGTTGTCGCCACGCATCACACCGGGCAGGGTTTCCAGCAGGGGAACCTGTTCACGGGTGATCACGGAGTTGGTTTCTGCCTGCGAGCCGCCACGCAGCACGATGGCGGTGCTGTCGTCGCCGGTGCTCTCCAGCGTTGCCTGGAAGCCCTGGCCCATCGCCAGCATCGCCACCAGCACGCCGACCACGCCGGCAATACCGATCACGATCACCGACGAGGCGCCCCAACGCTGCGGCAGGCTGGCCAGACCGATGCGGGTCGCAGCCAGGGCCAGGCGTCCGCTGCGGGTCAGCAGCAACCACAGGGCGATTGCCACCACCACGGCGATCACGCCGATCCAGGGCAGGGCGATCCATACCCCAAGGCCGATCGCCAGCAGCAGGATCACCAGCGCATTCGAAAGAATGTTCTTCATGTCGTTCTCCTCAGCGCCCGGCCAGTGCGTCGACGATCTTCAGGCGCTTGGCCCGCAGGGCTGGCAGTACGCCCACCACCAGGCCGATCACCACGATCAACAGCGCACCCACGATCCATGTCTGCGAAGGCACCTGCGGTGGCAGCAAGCCCATGGTCTGCGGTGCCATCAGTGGCAAGGCCAGGGCCGCCAGCGCCAGGCCGATGACACCGCCCAGACCGACCAGCAGCACGGCCTCGACCATCACCAGCATGAGCATGGTGCCGTCGGTGAAACCCAGGGTCTTGAGCGTGGCCAGTTCGGGGACGCGCTCGCGCACCGCCTGCGCCATGGTGTTGCCGGTGAGCAGCAGCAGGGTGAAGAACACCGCGCCCATGATCGAGGTGACGATCATGCCGATGTCGGCGAACTGCTTGATGAAGGCCTGTTGGAACGCCGACTCGGTCTGGCTCTTGGTTTCATGGTCGGAGTTGGCCGAGATCGCATCGATGGCCTGCGCCACGCGCGATGCGTGGTCGGGGTTGTCCAGGGTGACCGTGAACCAACTGACCTGGTTCTTGATGTAGTCGTTGGATTCATCGAAGTACTTCCAGTTCATCATCAACTGGCGTTCTTCGTTGCCGGCCACCGCACGGTCCTTGGAGCGGAAAGTGCCCACCAGCTGCAACGGCCAGTCATTGCTGCCATTGCGCGGGAAGATGGTGGCCTGCAGCGGAATGGTGTCGCCGATCTTCCAGTTGAACTGCTTGGCCAGCGACTCGCCGACGATGGCGCCGGTGCGGGTGCTGCGGAAGGCTTCGATCTGCTCCGGCGCCACTTCCAGCTCGCTGTAGATGTCGAAGTAGTTGGGCGCTACCGAGAAGTTGGGGAAGAAGTTCTTAGGGTCCTGGTAGATGCCGCCGAACCACATGCCGTAGGTCAGGTCACGGACGCCTTCAACCTGGCGGATCTGCGGCTCCAGCCGGATCGGCAGCGACTGGGTGATGGACAGGCGCGAGGCCACGATCAGCCGGTTGGCGCCGGCCACGCTGCTGCCGCCATTGCTGAAGGCCACGCGTACCGAATCCAGCATGCCGAACAGCAGGAAGGCAGTGACGATGGAAAGCAGGGTGAACAGGGTGCGGGTGCGGCTGCGGAACAGCTGTGCCCATATCAGCGAGAAGTACTTCATGGCCGTGCTCCTCAGTGCACCGGGGCGTCGACCAGCTCGCCCTTGTCCAGATGCACGGTATGGGTGGCGTACTCGGCGGCCTTGGGATCGTGGGTGACCATGATGATGGTCTTGCCGTGTTCGCGGTTGAGCAGCTGCAGCAGGCCGAGCACTTCTTCGGCACTCTGCCGGTCCAGGTCGCCGGTGGGTTCGTCGCAGATCAGGAAAGTGGGGTCGGAGACGATGGCGCGGGCGATGGCCACGCGCTGTTGCTGGCCGCCGGAAAGTTCATTGGGGCGGTGGTCGCGACGATCCGCGAGCCCGACCAGGGTCAACGCGATCTGTGCGCGACGCTTGCGTTCGCCGGCGTTGAGGTTGGTCAGCAGCAGCGGCAGTTCGACGTTCTTCTGCGCGGTGAGCATGGGCATCAGGTTGTAGAACTGGAACACGAAGCCGACGTGATGGCTACGCCAGGTGGACAGTTGGCCGGCACTGAGTTGGTCGATGCGTTGGTTCTCGATGTTGATCTCGCCGCCGCTGGGGGTGTCCAGTCCGCCGATGAGGTTCAGCAGCGTGGTCTTGCCGGAACCGGAAGGGCCCATCAGCGCAACGAAGTCGCCGCTGGCGATATCCAGGTCGATGCCATGCAGCACCTGCACCTTTTCCGGGCCACGCTGGTAGGTCTTGGTGATGTTGCGCAGGGAAACGAGGGTGCTCATGGGTAATCCTCAGCGGTGAAGGGATGCGGCACTGCGAACGTGCCGTTGCGGGATTGCAGTTGCACTTGCGGCGTTGCAGTTGCGGCATTGCAGTTGCTGTTGCAGTTGCTTTTGAAGTTGCTTTCCCCTCTCCCGCCTGCGGGAGCGGGGTAGGGGTGAGGGCAGCTCCTGCTCCTGCCGTTGCCCCAGCAGTAAGCGACACAGCCCCCAACGTTTCCCCGCCTCTGGGCAACGCAAGGAAGCGCCAAATCAAACAGCAACCGCGCCAGCGGAAATCGACCTGGGCACTTCAGCGCCTCAGGTGGTTCGTGCAAGCACGACGAAGATCACAACCCAGCGCGCAACGCGCCTATTTCTCCGCGCCTTCCAGGGCCACCTTGTCGCCATCCTTCAATTCAGCAGCCGGGCTTACCACCACGGTCTGCCCGGCACTCAATCCCGCCAGCACCTGCGTGTCCTTGGCCAGGCTCTGGCCAAGCTGCAGGGTCTGCTGCTTCACCGTGTCGTCGGCCTGCAGCACGAATGCCACCGGCGTGCCATCGCGCTGCACGATTGTCGTCGCCGGCACGCGCACGCCCTTGGGTGCTTCGCTGCCGGCGGTAGCATTCTCCAGGAAGCTCACCCGCACGCCCATTTCAGGGACGATGCGGGGATCCTTTGAATCCAGCGCCACGCGTACCTTCACGGTTGCCTTGCCGCGGTCGGCGGTGGGAATGATGGCGATGACATGGCCCGGGATCTTCCAATCCGGATAGGCGTTGAGCACCGTTTCCACCGGCATCTGCGGTTGCACGCGGCCGATGAAGGCCTCGCCGACTTCCACTTCCACTTCCAGCGAATCCATGTCGACGATGGTGCCGATACCGGTCCGGGTGAAGCCACCGCCGGCCGACAGCGGCGACACGATCTCGCCCGGCTGTGCGGCCTTGGCCGTGACCACGCCAGAGAACGGCGCCCGTACCACGTTGTTGTCCACGCCAAGGTCGGCGATGGCCAAGGCATCCTGTGCAACCCGTGCGTTGTGACGCGCGGTCAGCAGTTGTGCCCGCAGGCTGTCACGGGCGGCCACGGCCTGGTCGTACTGTGAGCGTGACACCAGTTGCTGGGACACCAGTGACTGCAGGCGTCCGGCTTCGGCCTCGGCCTGGCGCAGCTGCGCCTGCAGGCCTTCGGTCTGGCTGCGCGCGGCGTCGAGCTGGGCGGCATTGAGGCTGCGCTGGGCGTTGGCATCGATCGGGTCCAGGGTGGCCATCACCTGGCCTTCTTCCACCCGCATGCCTTCCTCGATCATCACCTCGCGGACCTTGCCGGTGATCTTGGCCGATACCGTGGCCATGCGCCGCGCTACCACATAGCCACTGGCGTCGAGCACCGAGCTGCTGTCGCTCCCGGCCTGGCCCATGGCCACCACCGGTGCGGTCTGTACCGTCACCGCGGGCTTGCGGCTGAGCAGCGCACCGACGGCAAGCGCCACCAACAGGGCCACTACCAGCCCGATCACGATCCATAGCCAGCGACGTGAGGGCGCCGGGCCGCGCGGTGGCGGGGCGGAGCGGTCGATGCGCAGTTCCTTCAGCAGTTCAGCAGATGCATTCATGGGGAGCAGGACGGCGTGAGAAAGGAAATGTGACCGCAACTTACCTCAATCGGCGGCAAGCCGTGGTCAGCATGTCGCGGTGAGGATGATAGGCAGGGCAGCAAGGGGAATGCAGGTGACGGCTGTCATGCGCTTTGCCTGATCGGCCGCACTGGGGCGGTCGGTCCCGACTTCCTAGCCTTGCTCCATTCCCGGCATGAGGTTGCGGCAATGGATCCAAACGGAGAGGTATTGGCCAACCTGCGCGGCGTGACCAAGCGCTATGGCGCAGTGCTGGCGCTGGATCGCGTGGATCTGGATCTGCACGCCGGCCAGGTGCTGGCCTTGCTGGGGCCGAACGGCGCGGGCAAGTCCACCGCGATCGGCCTGTTGCTTGGCTTGCTGCGGGCCGATGCCGGGCAGGCAAGCCTGTTCGGCCTGGACCCGCAACATCTGGCAGCACGGCGGGGCATCGGGGTGATGCTGCAGTCGGCCGAGCTGCCGGATACGCTCAGCGTGGGCGAGTTGATTCGCCTGACCGCCAGCTATTACCCCGCGCCCCGCAGTCTGTCCGAGACCGCAGCGCTGGCCGCAGTGGAGGACCTGTTGCCGCGTCGCTACGGCAGGCTTTCCGGTGGCCAGCAGCGCCGCGTGCAGTTTGCGTTGGCCATCTGCGGAAAGCCGCGACTGCTGTTCCTCGACGAGCCCACGGTTGGCCTCGATCTGCCCGCGCGGCAACAGCTCTGGGCAACCGTACGCGCGCTGGTGGATGACGGTGCTGCGGTGGTGTTGACCACACACTACCTGGAAGAGGCCGAGCGCCTGGCCGATCGTGTGTGCGTGTTGCTGCGTGGACGCATCGTCAGCGATGGCAGCGTGGATGCGCTGCGCGCACGCGTGGTCCAGCGCAGCGTCCGCTGCGTCACCTCGTTGGATGTGGCCGAGGTCGGGCAATGGCCTGGCGTTCTGCAGGCCACGCGCGACAACGCCTTTCTGCAACTGCGCAGCAATCATGTGGAAAGCGTGGTGCGGCGGCTGCTGGCTGCCGACCCCGCCTTGTCGGGCCTGGAGGTTCAACCTGCGGGCCTGGGCGAAGCCTTCACCGAGTTGACCAATGACGCAGCGGAACATCCACAGCAAGAGGCCGCCTGATGAACCGATACACGCTCCAGTCCGCTGCAACCGTGCCTTCGACGATGTCGACACGGAGTCTGGCGGGCGCTTACCTGCATGAGATCCGCGCCGAGTGCCTGCGCTACCTGCGCAGCCCGGGCTTCCTGTTGCCGACGCTGTTGTTTCCGGCCGCGTTTTATCTGATGTTCGCGGTGATGCTGGGCAAGGGCCAGCCCGCTGATGCCGCGCGCTTCCTGCTGGGCAGCTATGTGACTTTCGGGGTGATGGCACCGGGCCTGTTCGGGTTTGGCATGTCACTGGCACTTGAACGCGACAACGGCCTGCTCACCCTCAAGCGCGCGCTGCCCATGCCACCGCTTGCCTACCTGCTTGGCAAGATGGTGATGGCGATGATGATGGCGCTGGCCATCGTGAGCGTGCTGCAGCTGCTGGCGGTGGGTGTCGCCGGGGTGCATCTGTCTGCCTGGCAGTCGTTGCGGCTGATGGCGGTGGCCACGTTCGGGACGCTGCCGTTCTGTGCCCTGGGCCTGCTGCTCGGCACGCTGGTCAAGGGCAATGGCGCCCCTGCGGTGATCAACCTGATTTACCTGCCAATGGCGGTGCTGTCGGGCCTGTGGTTCCCGCTGAAGGTGCTCCCGCCCGTACTGCGTGACATGGCGGTGGCGTGGCCCAGCTATCACCTGAACGCGTTGGCACAAACAGCGCTCGATTTTCCGGCAGGCGCTGCCTGGCCGCATGTCACCTGGCTGGTGGTGTTCACCCTGGTGGTCACCGCCTTGGCAGCCTGGCGCCTGCGTCGGCATGGCTGATGGCATCATTGCCGTATTGGAACAGGACCCTGGCCGATGGCACTGCAACGCCCTGAATGGTTGAAGCCGGCGCCGGATTCGGTGGTGGCCGACAACATCAAGCTCGGCAAATGGCCGTGGATCGACGCCGTGCACCTGCTGTGGACGGTGTGGGTATTCATCACGCCGATGTTTGGCGATGGCTACAGCCTGCAATGGCTGTTCATCACCTTGTGGTCGTTTCCGCTGTTCATCGTGTTCTATCTGCTTACGCTGGTGACCTCGCGCCGCTCCGCGCCAATCTTCGCGCTGGCGATGATCGTGCTGTCGATGGCGTTGCTGCGCAGTTATCCCTCGGGCATGAACTACTTCGTGTTTGGTTGCGTGATGCTGCGCACCAACCGTTGCATCAGCATGCGGCGCTATCTGCTGGAAGTCGCGTTGTTGAACATCGGTTTCGTATCGTTGGCCACGTGGATTGGCTATCCATGGCAGGTGATTGCCTGGATCCCGGCGCTGACGGTGATCATCGGCCTGATCGTCAACGTGGAGCGTTCCAGCAGCGAGAAGGACGCGGCCCTGCGGCTCTCGCATGAAGAAGTCCGGCGTCTGGCAGCCACCGCCGAGCGCGAGCGCATTGGTCGCGACCTGCATGACCTGTTGGGGCACACGCTGTCCCTGATCACCTTGAAGATGGAGCTGTCGCGCAAGTTGTTCGAGCGTGACCCGACCCGCGCGCAGCGCGAACTGGCCGAGGCCGAGCAGATTGCTCGCGACGCGCTGGCGCAGGTACGCAGCGCGGTGACCGGTTTCCGTGCCGCTGACCTGGCGGCTGAGCTGGCGTCGGCTCACTTGTTGCTGGAGTCCTCGCGCGTCAACCTGCGCTATGCACCTCCGCCGCCGATGCCGGCATGGATCGAGGCTGGCTTGTCGATGGTGCTGCGCGAAGCCGCTACCAATATCGCGCGCCACGCGCAGGCCAACGAGGCCTTGATCGTGATCGACAGCAGTGCGGACGCGGTGGTGATGGAAGTGGTGGACGACGGCCGTGGTGGCGTCGCTGCCAATGGCAATGGCCTGGCCGGCATGCGCGAACGGGTGTTGGCACTTGGCGGCGAACTGCAGATCGATTCGCCCAAAGGACAGGGCACGCGGCTGAAGATCCGAGTGCCGGTCAGCGCGCCGGCGCCAGCCGGCGTCTCCGAGGCTGCGCCGCCACCGGTGCTGCATGGGGTTGGCGCATGATCCGCATCCTGTTGGCCGAGGATCAGGCGATGGTGCGCGGTGCGCTGTCCGCGCTGCTCGGCCTGGAAGCGGACCTTGAGGTGGTGGGCACCGCTGCCGATGGCGAGGCAGCCTGGCGCGAGCTGCAACGCTTGAAGCCGGATGTGCTGGTCACCGATATCGAAATGCCTGGATTGACCGGATTGGAGCTGGCACAGCGCGTGCAACGGCAGGGCCTGCCGATCAAGGTGGTGATCGTGACCACCTTTGCCCGCAGCGGCTTTCTGCGGCGGGCACTGGACGCGGGCGTGCAAGGCTACCTGCTGAAGGATGCCCCGGCGGAAAAGCTGGCCGAGGCGCTGCGCCAGGTACATCGCGGTGGCCGTGCCATCGATCCGCAACTGGCGGTGGAGGCCTGGTCCGAGGCCGACCCGCTCAACGACCGTGAACGCCAGGTGCTGCGTCTGGCCGGCGATGGTCGCTCGGCAAACGAGATCGCCGAGCAGCTCGGTCTGTCGCATGGCACCGTGCGCAATTACCTGTCCGAATGCATCGGCAAGCTTGGCGTGGCCAATCGCATCGAAGCCTATCGGGTGGCGCGGCAGAAGGGATGGTTGTAGCTGCGGTTGGCTGCGTTCTGTTCCTCCATCTGCTCGTCGCTACGGCGGCAGTTGCGGCTTGCGCCGCACTTGCCGGTCGGGCGGGTATGCCGGTATTTGCAGGAGCTATGAAATTTCCGCAGGCACGGCCTTGCCGGTAGCGCAGCGCCGTATGCTCGGGGCAACCCTGGAAGGAAGTGGCCGATGCGGAACAGATCGTGGATGTTGATCGCCTTGCTGTTTGCCTGCGGCAATGTCTGCGCGCAGCAGTTCAAGGTGCTGGTTGCGGCTATCCCCAACCAATACCACCATGACTACATCCCCGTCGCCAAACCACAGTTCGAGGCGATGGCACGCCAGCACTACTTCGATCTGACCTGGGCGTGGAACGCCAGCGCCTTCGATCAGGATCTGTCGCAGTACGCCGCCATCGTGCTGCTCAATACGCCTGCCACGGAACTCTCGCCGGCGCAGCGCGAGAAATTCCAGCAGTACGTGCGCAACGGCGGTGGCGTGGTTGCCGTGCACAAGGCGTTCGCGATACGGCGTGGTGATTGGAACTGGTACGACCGCATGATCGGTCGCTCATTTCGCACCCATCCCTATCTGCAGACGGCGATGGTGGACGTGGTCAACCCTGACTTCCCGGCCACCGCAGGCTTGCCGCAGCGTTGGGTATGGAGTGACGAGTGGTACGAGTACGACCCGCTCTACAGTGACGATCTGGTTACCTTGATGACGGTGGATGAGCGCAGCTACGACCCCACCCTGATCTGGCCGGGGCAGGTAGCCAAGGGCATGGGCAAGGAGCATCCGGTGGCGTGGTACCACCGATTCGAAGGCGGTCGCGTCTTCGCCACCGCGCTCGGCCATCAGGCCGAGGCTTACAACGATCCCCGCTACCTTGAGCACCTCTACGGCGGCATTTACTGGGCGGCCACCGGCAAGGGCGAGGGCAAGCCGCCCGCGCCCTGAGCGGTGATCAGCGGCGCGGCCCGCGCGCCATTGCCTGGAACACGCCGTCGCGGCGCACCCAGGCATGGAACAGCGCCGCGCCCACATGCAGCAGCACGGTGGCGAACAGCAGATAGGCCAGCAAGCTGTGCGCATTGCGCAGCAAGGCATACAGCGATGGCGTATGCGGCACGATGGGCGGCAGGTGCACACCGCCCCATAGCACGATGGGGTAGCCACCGGCCGAGAGCATGGCCCAGCCAATCAACGGCATCGCCAGCATCAGCCCATACAGCAGCCAATGCGATGCGGTGGCAGCCCAGGCCTGCCAGGCCGGCAGATCGGCAGGCAGCGGCGGCGGCCGATGGCGCAGGCGGTTGTACAGGCGCAGCAGCGCCAGCAACAGGATCAGCATGCCCAGCGGCCGGTGCAGGTTGATCAGGCCCGGCCGCAGATGCACCGAAGCCACCATGGTCACGCCGACGAACAGCATCGCCAGGATCAGCAGCGCCATGCCCCAGTGCAGTACGCGCGCCAACAGGTTGAAGTGGCCAGTGTCGCGGCTCATGGCTGCACCTGCTGGTTGTCGCGCGCGGCATCATCGGTGGCGCGTTCACGCTCGCGGCGATTGAAGGACTGCGAATACACCGCCGAGCGCGCGGCCAGGATTGGATCGTCGCTGCCTGCCACACCGTCGGGCAGGATCAGCGGATCGAAGTTGAGGTCATTGCAGCTGCCCTGGTCCTGCGGCTGCATCGCGTCGAGGTTGAGCACGCCTGCAAGCACCTGCTCACGCTCGGCCGGCCATGGCACCGACGGGTCGTTGATCGCATCCTGGCTGCCGGCCAGCGTGACCACCAGGTTCCAACGCACAGGGCCATTGGCCAGGCGTTGCTGCAGGTCCTTGCTCAGGAAATCCACGCCGGCCTGCTCGCGCGCAGCCGCATCCAACACGCGCGGCTCGGCCTGCGGCTGCCAGCGCCAGCGCACGGCACGGCGTTGGCCCTGGGCATTGGCAAACCAGAACGCGTTGACGCTGTTGAACTCGGTACTGGCCCAGCTGTCGGTCCACGGAGCGTTCTTGGCCCATTGCGAGAAAGCGCGGGCGCTGGGGTATTTGTCCTGGATTGCAGCCAGCTTGGCCGGGTCCGGCTTGCCGGTAGCCGGGTCGGGGATCTGTGCGCGGGTCTGTTCGTAGAACGCTTCCGGCGTAGGTACCGCAAGGAACGGGAAGCTGTTCATGGCCATGCGCCATTGCTGACCGTCATCCGTGGTCAGCTGCAGGGCGATGCTGCGCACGCGGGCGCTGTTGTCGGCGCCATGCGGGTTGCCACCGCCGATCGACAGCCGCCCCAACACCGGCACCCACGGCTGCGTGAACGCCCGCGCATGGGACAGCTGCGCAGCCTGCGCGCTGGGTTCAAACCAACCGCTGACGCAGACACCCTTGCTGTGCGCACGCCGGAACCCCGGATGTGCGGGGCCGGTCGCTTCGATCGCATCGGTGAAGTTCTGCGAGGTAAGCCGGTCCCTGCCAATCCAGCCAGCCAACCAGGCGAAGGCCAGCGCCACACCGCCAAGTATCAGTGCGATCAGCGCGATCCAGGGCAGCGGCGAATGCGGGCGATTGCCATTGCGAAGCCCGCCATGGCGGGTGAATTTGAACAGGGGCATTGCGGTACCTGTCGTTGCGGACGGGAGCGTGGTGCAGCCACAAGGTGGCAGAACCGGCCGCGTATCGCCAGCCCACGTACGCAGACTGGCAAGGCTCTATTGCTGCAGGCCCCTGGCGATTGTCACCGTCACGAACAGCAAGGTGCAGACGAAGGAAAAATTGAGCCCGGCGATGGGCAACCTGCGGCCGTGTCCGAATCCGATCAGTACGCCGGCGGCGCGCATCCCGCTGGCGTTGACGGCCAGTGCGACCACCACGACCGCCAGGCCGCCAAGCGGCCACCACAGCGAATCAAAAAATCCACCGCCCACCTTCATCCAGTGATAGGCGCAGACCACCACCGCAAACAGGAAAGCCAGCGATGTACGCGTTCTCGGGCCCATGTGCGTGCCTGTACTCAGGCGCCGTAGCGCGTCTTCAGCATGGCCCAGGCCGAACGCAGCGCCAGCGCTTCGCCGCCGGCCGGGCGGCCCGGGCGTTCGCCGTCGTTCCACGCGTAGACGTCCAGATGCGCCCAGACCTGGCCTTCGTTGATGAAGCGTTCCAGGTACAGCGCCGCGGTTACCGAACCGGCCATGCGCGAGCCGGCGTTGGCCAGGTCGGCGATACCACTGTTGAGGTAGCGCAGATACGGACGCCACAACGGCATGCGCCAGACCGGGTCGCGGGTGGCATCGCCGGCCTGCAGCCACTGCTGGGCCAGGGTGTCGTCGTTGGCGAACAGCGCCGGCAGGTCCGGGCCCAGCGCGATGCGTGCGGCACCGGTGAGGGTGGCGAAATCGAGGATGGTGTGCGGGTTCTGCTCGCTGGCATAGGTCAGCGCGTCGCAGAGGATCAGGCGGCCTTCGGCATCGGTGTTGTCGATCTCGACGGTGATGCCCTTGCGGGTGGTGATCACTTCGCCGGGACGGAAGGCATCCGGACCGACGGCGTTCTCCACCGCCGGCACCACCAGGGTCAGCTGCACCGGCAACTGCTGCGCCATCACCAGCCCGGCCAATGCCAAGGCATGCGCGGCGCCGCCCATGTCCTTCTTCATGTTGCGCATGCCATCGGCGGCCTTCAGGTCCAGGCCACCGGTGTCGAAGCACACGCCCTTGCCGACCAGTGCCAGGTGCGGCGCACCGGCGGTGCCCCAGCGCAGCACGATCAGGCGCGGCGCACGGTGCGAGGCGCGGCCAACGGCGTGGATGGTGGGGAAGTTCATTTCCAGCAGTTCATCGCCGGCGATTACTTCCAGCTCGGCACCGTGGGCCTGGGCCAGTTCGCGTGCGGCCTCCTCCAGCTGCTGCGGGCCCATGTCTTCGGTCGGCGTATTGACCCAGTCGCGCACGCGCAGGCAGGCGGTCACCACGTCCAGTACCTCGGCGGCGGGCGTGGCCAGCAGCTGCGCGGGCTGCCGCGTCAGTTTGCGGTAGCGATCAAAACGGTAGCTGCCCAGGCCCCAGCCGATCTGCAGGTTGGCCGTGCTGCTGGCATCAAGTTCGTTGGCCAGCTGCCAGGTGGTGCCAGCTGGCAGCGCGAACGGTGCATGCGCATAGGCATAGGCGTCGGCGCGGTCACCCACGCCCAGCAGGGCGCCGGCAATGCCGTTGTCGCCGGGCAACAGCAGCACGCTGCCCGGCGCGGCGTTGAACTGCTGTGCGCTGGCCCAGGCCTGCACGGCTGCAGGTTGCTGCGCCTTCCAGGCGTTGAAGCCGTCGCGATCAAGCACGTACAGCGGCAGGGCGTTGGAGGAATCAGTGGTGTAAGCGTTGATCGGGGTCATGGTGTTCTCTGGTGCGTCTGATGGCGGCCGAGGGCTTAGCGCTGCTGCGTGGATGCGCCTGCATCCAGCCAGTCGGCCAGTCCGGTCAGGGTGTCGAACTGCAGGTCAGGCTGCAGCTCGGAGTGGGTCCAGGTGTGTTCTTCGCGGTTGATCCAGCAACCGCGCAGGCCTGCGCGCATCGCGCCGGCCACGTCCATTTCGGCATGGTCGCCGACATGCAGTACCTGCGCATGTTCAACGCCAAGGCGCTCGCAGGCGGCATGGAAAATGCTGGGGTCGGGCTTGGCTGCGCCGTGCTCGCGTGAACCGAGCTGGAAGGCGAACAGGTCGCCGATACCGATGCGCTGCAGGTCGGCATTGCCATTGCTCACAGCTGCCACCGGCACGCGCGCGGCGATGCGGCGCAGTGCGGCCAGCGCATCGGGATAGAACTCGACCTGGTTGCGTGCGGCGTAGAACGCCTCATAGGCCGGGTCCAGCAGGTCCATGCTCGCACCGCTGTTTTCCAGCGCTTCGGCCAGGGTGAGCCGGCGCAGCGCGCTGAGGTCGTAATGCAGGTGCGGATTGTCGCGGAACGAGCGCTCGCGCAGTTCGCGCATGGCCGCCACCGGGTACATGCTGGCGGTGGCGGGGCTGTGCTCCAGCATCCAGTCGTGCAGTACCTGGTCGATGCGCGCACCGATGGGCGCGAACGGCCACAGGGTGTCGTCCAGGTCGAGGGTGATGGCGAGAACGGGGAAATTCATTGCGCCATTTTACGCCAAGCCCATGAGCGTGGCCTGTCGGTGCCCGTTGGCTGGATGATCTTGTGGCCACGGCGTAGTCCCGTAGCCCGGGTAAGCGCAGCGCACCCGGGAGGTGGCATCTGCTGATGTGTCGAATTGTCCGCAAACAGCCCCGGGTGCGCGTCGCTTACCCGGGCGACAACAGCCGGCGAGCTGCAGCCAAGCTCGATCATCGAGCATGGAGAGTCCCGTAGCCCGGGTAAGCGCAGCGCACCCGGGAGGTGGGCATCTGCTGATGTGTCGAATTGTCCGCAAACAGCTCCGGGTGCGCGTCGCTTGCCCGGGCTACAACAGCCGGCGAGCTGCAGCCAAGCTCGATCATCGAGCATGGAGAGTCCCGTA
>NZ_DAMBEF010000038.1:23658-33561 GCF_032061965.1 Stenotrophomonas sp.
GCCCGGGTAAGCGCAGCGCACCCGGGAGGGGGGGCATCTGCTGATGTGTCGAATCGTCCGCAAACAGCCCCGGGTGCGCGTCGCTTACCCGGGCGAGGTTGCTGTCGGCCTTATTCCAGCAGCTTGGCCCAGCCGTGCATGCCATCCACGCGGGTCAGCACCAGTTTCACGCAGACCAGCAGCGGCACCGACAGCAGCAGCCCGACCATGCCCCACAGCCAGCCGAACAGCATCAGCGCCAGAATCAGCATCAACGGCGAGATCGCCATGCGCCGGCCCAGCACGATAGGCGTGATCAACTGGCCTTCCAGCGTGTGCAGGGTCAGATAGGCCAGCGCCGGCAGCGTGGCGGTGAGCGGATCGCGGAACTCCACAAAGCCCATCAGCAGCATCAGCACGATGCCGATCAGCGGACCCACGTAGGGCGCGAAGTTCAACAGCGCTGCCACCGTGCCCCACAGCAATGCCTCGGGCAGGGCGATGCCCAGCAGCATCAGTATCCCGGCCAGCACTAGGCCCAGGGCGACGTTGATGACGGTGATGGTCAGCACGTAGCGCGAGATCTCACGCTCGATCGAGCGCAGGATGTCGGCGGTGAAGCGCTTCTGCTGGCGGTTGGGCAGCAGCGCGATCACATGCCGCTGCAGGTTTTCGCCATAGATCATGAAGAACAGGGTCAGCAGCACCACCGCCAGCGCCGATGCGGCCAGCTTCGGCGTGCGCACCAATGCCTTGTAGGGGTCGTCCAGCTGCGTGCGGATCACCTGCACCTTGCGGTTGCCATCGCCGCCGGCAGCGCGGGCAAAACTCTCGGCGGCCTGGTTGGCCTGCTGCACCGGTTTGACGAAGTCCTGCACCTTGCGCGAGATCTGCCGCATCTGCTGTGGCGCCGATTGCACCCATTCGCTGGCCGGGCCGGCCAGTTGCACCGCCAACGCACCACTGGCGGCCAGCCCGCCCAGTACCACCAGCAGCGCTCCCAGGAAGCGCGGCAGGTAGAGCTTCTGCAGCAGGCGGATGATGGGGTTGCCGATCAGCGCGAAGAACATCGCCAGCAAGACCGGCAGGATGACTTCCTGTGCCGCCCACAGCGTGTAGCCAACGGCCAGGGTTGCCAGCACCACCAGTGCGGCGGGTGCACGCGGACGGGGCGGAAGCGGCGCAGGCTCCGCCGACGATGCGGCAGCTTCAGGCAACGGCTCGGACATGCGGGCGACGCTCCGGCAGAAAGGGCGCGGCGCGGTGCCGCGCCCGGATCAGGATTCTGACAGTTCCGTGGCCGCTTCGGCGGCGCGGGGTGGCATCGGGTTGGCAACGGCGTCTGCCGACCGTGCGGTGGGCGCCGGGGTGTCGTCTGCGGCCTGTTCGGCAGCGGCGGCTGCTTCATCGGCGTCGTCCGCCGCACCGGCGGCGTGGCTGGCGGCCATGCCTGCCGCCGCAGCCGCAAACGAGGCCACCGACGCCTGCGCCGAGGCCACAAGCCCCGACACCGAGCCGATCATCTGCAGCCAGCGCGCACCGCTGAAGGCGCCACCGGGTTCCAGCTTGCCGGCCAGGAAACCACCGGCCAGGCCCACCAGGATGATGCGGCCCGGGGTCCAGGCACTGCGCCAGGTCGTGTTGAGCTGCTGCCAGTGCTGGGTGGTTTCCTCGCTGCGGATCTGCAGCACCGCTTCGGCGCGGCGTACGCGGCGTTGCAGGGCTTCAAAATTCATCGCTTGTCCTCCCCGGGTACGTTCACGTCGGCATCGGGGTCCTCACCACTGGGCTCGTCGAACAGGCCCAGCCGCGACAGCTGCCGGCGGGTGGCGTGCATGCCGGTATGATGGAAGAAGTAGGACACCCGCCAGATGCTGTAGCCGGTGATGGCCAGGCTGAGCACGGTCGGGATCAACAAGGACACGAACAGGGACAGGCCAAGGTATTGCAGCAGGGCCACCAGGGTGGCCGCCAGCAGCAGCCAGCCGGAGGCACCAAACACGATGGCGACGCCGCTCCAGGCCAGTGCCCGGCCAAACGCGCTGCGTGCCAGTGCGAAATCTGCCGAGGCCAAGCGCCGCAGCGAACGCGCGGCGTGGCCGGCCGAGTCCATCGTCTGCCGGCCGGCGGCGCCGACCTGGCGGATGCTTTCCTCCAGCCCGGGCGCGGGGCCCGGGGTGGGGGTGTCTTCGGCTGGCGGTGTTGCGTTTTCGCCCACGCCGGTCAGTCGTTGCTGCGGGCGAGCTTGGCGATGATCCAGCCAGCGGCGAAGGCCACGCCGAACGAGGCCAGCGGACGCTCACGGATCAGGTCGGCGGCGCTGTCCATCAGGTCCTTGCCCTTGTCCATCAGGGCATCAACCTGTTCCTTGGCGGCGGCACCGCCCAGTTCAGCGGCAGCCAGGCCCGAGAGCGCGCTGTCGGAAAGTTCGGCCTTCAGGTTGGCCCGGCCCAGGCGCAGTTCGTCACCGGCAGCGCCAGCGGCGCCCTTGACGGCCGAGCCGGCGGCGGAAGCGGCGGACTTCAGGTGTGCGCCAGCCTCGCCCAGGTGTTCCTTCATGTTCTCGGTATTGGTGGGGCTCATCGTGATCTCCTGGTTTCAGCGGGTGCGCCGGTTGGCGCGCGGGTGCAGCAGGTCTCAACAAATAGCAGTTGCGAGGTGTAAACAACGTTACGGCCCCGCGACGCATTACTCACGATGCCATCATCGCATCTGCAGCTGGCCGCGTTGGTTGCCGCGCAGGATGCTCAGCACCAACTGCTGCGGACGCGGCGTGAAGCTGGCACGCCAGCTGGCCAGGTCGGTGAATTCGGCGGTGGTGGCAGCCAGGATCACGTCGCCGCTGGCCAGCCCGGATTGCGCTGCGCGGCTACCACGCGCCACTTCGCTGACCTGCACGCCGTTGAGGCCGGCCTGGCGCAGCGACTCGGGCAGGTCGACGAAGGTTGCACCGGTCAGGCGCGGGTCCAGCGTATCGCCGGCCACGGCGCGCGGTTGCTCCTTCAAGGTGGCCTTCAGCTGCAAGGGCTTGCCGTCGCGGCGGACCTCCAGGTCCACCGTGCGGCCGACCGTGGAGAGGCCTTCGAAGTTGTGCAGTGCCTGCGCGTTGTCCACGCGCTGGCCGTTGATGGCGGTGACCACGTCGCCGGCTTTGACCCCGGCAGCCGCAGCACCCGAGCCGGCCAGCACGCGCGTCACCAGCGCGCCGCGGGCTTCCTCCAGGCCCAGCCCCTGCGCGATCTGCGGGCTGAGGTTCTGCGTTTCCACGCCCAGCGTGCCACGCACCACCACGCCCTTGGTGATCAGCTGCTCGACCACGTCGCGCGCCAGGTTGGACGGGATGGCCAGGCCCAGGCCGATGTTGCCGGCCATGCTGCCCTGCGGGTTGTAGCTGGCGGTGTTGATGCCGACCAACTGGCCGGACAGGCTGACCAGTGCACCGCCGGAGTTGCCTGGGTTGATCGAGGCATCGGTCTGGATGAAGTTCTGGTAGCCCAGCCCGCGGATGCCGCTGCGGCCCACCGCCGAGACGATGCCCGAGGTCACCGTCTGGCTGAAGCCGAACGGATTGCCGATCGCCACCACGAAGTCACCCACGCGCAGCTGGTCGCTGTTGCCCAATGGCAGCGCGGTGAGCTTGTCGGCCGGGATGCGGATCAGCGCGATGTCGGTGTCGCGGTCCGAGCCAAGGAACTCGGCCTTGACCGTGCGGCCATCGGCCAGGGTGACCTGCACGTCGTCGGCGTTCTCTACAACGTGGTGGTTGGTCAGCACATAGCCGCGGCTGGCATCGATGATCACGCCCGAGCCCAGCGACTCGTTGATGCGCTCCTGCGGCACCTGCGGGAACAGGCGGCGGAAGAACGGGTCATCGAAGAACGGGTTGCGCACCCGCACCACCTGTTTGGTGTTGACGCTGACCACCGCCGGCATGGCCTGTTCCAGCATCGGTGCCAATGAAGGCAGGGCCTGCCCGGCGACCGACGCCGGCAGTGCGCCGGTTGCGGGCACGGCGGTGGCGGCCAGTGGCGCGGCATCGGCGCGGTTGTCCAGGTGGGCATTGATGGCGGTGGCGGTGAAACCGCCAAAGGCAGCTGCCAGGGCCAGGGTCAGCAGGGTCGGTACGGGTCGCATATGCCGATGATTCCGTGCGGGGCGCGCGGGGCGCCGGGGTGGGGCGGGTTGCTGAACACGAGTGTGGCGGGGGGCAGCTAAATCGGCAATGAAACTTCTGCAGCGCCGCAATCCCAAGGCCACCAAGCCCTACACGGATTGCAATACATCGATGGCAGATTTTTTGTTTGACATCACCCCGGGGGTGGGTAAGCTTGGCCGGGTCATCACCCACTAGATGTTGGGTTGATGTGAACGACGTCCCCAAGCAGTAGGGTTTAATGCGGGGGGTGCAAGCACCCCAACGGAAGGCGTGCAGTGACCACGACAGTGATGCAGACAACCGGTAATTCCCGGAATCCCCTCATCCCGCCGACAGGCGCGTAAGCACGCGCCTGCGCGTCGTTGTCCCTGCTGCCCGACCCGTCGGGAACAAAGTAAACGCACCGCAAGGTGCCCCAGGAGAGTTTCCACAATCATGAGTACGGTGCGTCTGGAAGTGGTCAGCAATCAAACCAAGTCGGACATGATCCCGCTGCAGCCTGCCTCGCAGGACATCTGGGAAAAGAAGTACCGCCTCACGACCAAGGCGGGCGAAGCGCTGGATGCCGATATCGACGGCACCTACCTGCGCGTGGCCCGTGCCCTGGCCGATGCCGAGGCGACGGATGACAAGCGCGCCTACTGGTTCGAGCGTTTTGCCTGGGCCCTGCGCCGCGGTGCCATCCCGGCCGGCCGCATCACTTCCAATGCCGGTGCGCAGGAACACAAGCCGGCCACCAGCACGATCAACTGCACCGTGTCGGGCACCATCACCGACTCGATGGACGGCATTCTGGAAAAGGTCCACGAAGCGGGCCTTACCCTGAAGGCCGGTTGCGGCATCGGCTACGAGTTCAGCACCCTGCGTCCGCGCGGTGCCTTCGTTGCCGGCGCCGGTGCCTACACCTCCGGGCCGATGTCCTTCATGGATATCTACGACAAGATGTGCTTCACCGTGTCCTCGGCCGGTGGCCGTCGTGGCGCGCAGATGGGCACCTTCGACGTGTCGCACCCGGACGTGAAGGACTTCATCCGCGCCAAGCGTGAGGACGGCCGCCTGCGCCAGTTCAACCTGTCGCTGCTGATCACCGACGGCTTCATGGACGCGGTCAACAATGACGCCGACTGGCAGCTGGTGTTCCCGATCAACACCAAGGAACAGGCCGAGCTGGACCCGTCCAGCGGCGAGGAAGTGGTGTGGCGCGAATGGCCGACCCACGAAAACTACATCGTCCGCGACGACGGCCTGGTGGCCTGCAAAGTGTACGGCCACATCCGTGCCCGTCACCTGTGGGACATGATCATGGTGTCCACCTATGACTACGCCGAGCCGGGTTTCATCCTGATCGACCGCGTCAACGAGATGAACAACAACTGGTGGTGCGAGAACATCCGCGCGACCAACCCCTGCGGCGAGCAGCCGCTGCCGCCGTACGGCGCCTGCCTGCTGGGCTCGGTCAACCTGACCAAGTTCGTGCGTGACCCGTTCACCGACAAGGCCTCGTTCGACTGGGACGAGTACAAGGAAGTGGTGCGCGTGTTCACCCGCATGCTTGACAACGTGGTCGAAGTGAACGGCCTGCCGCTGGAACAGCAGCGCAACGAGATCATGCGCAAGCGCCGCCACGGCATGGGTTTCCTGGGCCTGGGCAGCACCATGACCATGCTCAAGATGAAGTACGGCAGCGCCGAGTCCTGTGAGTTCACCGAAGCCATCGCCCGCGACATGGCCGTGGCGGGCTGGGAAACCGGCCTGGAGCTGGCCCGTGAGAAGGGCGCCGCCCCGATCATGGAAGAGCAGTTCGCGGTCACCGCCGCGATGCTGCGCCAGCGCCCGGAAATGAAGAAGGACGGCTGGAAGGTCGGCCAGAAGATCGCCGGCAAGGTGCTGCACGCCCGCTACAGCCGCTACATGCAGCGCGTGGCCACGGTGGCCCCGGAGCTGGTGGAAGAGCTGGCCACGGTCGGTTCGCGCTTCACCCACCACAGCTCCATCGCCCCGACCGGCACCATCAGCCTGTCGCTGGCCAACAACGCCTCCAACGGCATCGAGCCCTCGTTCGCGCACCACTACAGCCGCAACGTGATCCGCGAAGGCAAGAAGTCCAAGGAAAAGGTGGACGTGTTCTCCTTCGAGCTGCTGGCCTACCGCCAGCTGGTCAACGACAAGGCCATGCCGTTCTCCGACGAGGCCGATGCCAAGTTGCCGGAGTACTTCATCAGCGCCGACGACATCTCGCCCAAGGAACACGTGGACGTGCAGGCCGCCGCGCAGAAGTGGGTGGACAGCTCGATTTCCAAGACCGCCAACGTACCGACCGATTACCCGTACGAGCAGTTCAAGGACATCTACCGCTACGCCCACGAGCAGGGCCTGAAGGGCTGCACCACCTTCCGTTTCAACCCGGCTGCCTTCCAGGGCGTGCTGGTCAAGGAAGCGGACCTGGAGAACACCACCTACCGCTTCGAGCTGGAAGACGGCCAGGTGGTGGAGGTCAAGGGCAACGAGCAGATCGAGTACGACGGTGAAATGCACACCGCCGCCAACCTGTTCGACGCCCTGAAAGAAGGCTACTACGGCAAGTTCTGAGTGCCTTCATCGCCCTCCCGGCCGCGTGCCGGGTGGGCATGACGGTGGTCTCACCGCCACCGGGTTGTTGCGCGTTTGTTCCACGTTGCATCGGCTTCGATATAGCATCGCCAACGTAAAGAGACCCGATGCCCTGAGGAGGGCTATATGAGCAATGGTAATGGTGTGACCGCGACCGTAACCCAGGTTGCCGAGAACGTGAAAGAAACCGCAGCCAACGTCGGCGAGACCATCGCCGTCACCGCCAGCGACGCAGTGGCCGCCGTCAAGACCAGCGCCAAGAAGGTCGAGGCCGGTGCCAAGAAGCAGGTGGCCAAGGTCAAGAAGGCAGTGAAGAAGGCCGAGAAGGCCGTGGTCAAGAAGGCTACTGCCGCCAAGAAGGCCGTGGCCAAGAAGACCGCAGCCGCCAAGAAGGAAGTGACCAAGAAGGTCAGCTCCATGCGCCAGAAGCTGGAGGCCGCCAAGGCCAACGCCCAGGCCGAGGCTGCTGACCTGAAGAAGAAGGGTGCCGGCAAGCGCGCCGCCGCCAAGAAGGCTGTCGCCAAGGCCGAGAAGAAGGCGGCTGGCAAGGTCGCTTCGGCCAAGAAGACCGTGAAGGCGACCGAGAAGAAGGTTGCCAAGGCCGTCAGCAAGAAGGCTGCTGCTGCCAAGAAGTCGGTGAAGGCGACCGAGAAGAAGGTTGCCAAGGCCGTCGGCAAGAAGACCGCTGCTGCCAAGAAGGCAGTGAAGAAGGTCGAGAAGAAGGCCGCCAAGAAGGTCGCCGCCGTCAAGAAGACGGTGAAGGCCACTGAAAAGAAAGTCGCCAAGAAGGTGGCCGCCACCAAGAAGACGGTCGCCAAGAAGGCCGCTTCGGCGAAGAAGACGGTTGCCAGGAAGGCCACCGCCGTGAAGAAGGCCGCCAAGAAGGCCGCCCGCAAGTAAGCCGCACCGCGCACCCCGTCCCACCGGGACGGGGTTGCTGCCAAACCGTATAGCAACGCATAACCAGGACTCGCACCATGGCCGTCAAGATCGACAAGAAAATCAAGGGCTACTCCGTCATCACCCCCGACGACAAGGCCCGCGACGCAGCTGCGGCGGCCAAGGCCGCGGTGGCCGTGGCGCCGGTCGAGTCCGTGACAGACAACATCGTGCACATGCACGAGCGCATCGAGCGCCCGGAAGTGTTGATCGGCAGCACCTACAAGATCAAATCGCCGTTGGTGGAACACGCCTTCTACGTGACCATCAACGACATCGTGCTCAACCAGGGCACCGAGCACGAACTGCGCCGTCCGTTCGAGATCTTCATCAACTCCAAGTCTATGGAGCATTTCCAGTGGATCGTGGCGCTGACCCGCATCATGTCGGCCGTGTTCCGCAAGGGCGGCGACGTCACTTTCATCGTTGACGAAATGAAGGCCGTGTTCGACCCGAAGGGCGGTTACTTCAAGGCCGGTGGCGTGTACATGCCGTCGCTGGTGGCCGAGTTGGGCTCCATCGTCGAAGACCACATGAAGTCGATCGGCCTGCTGCAGGACCCGGAAATGAGCGCCCACCAGCGCGCCCTGATCGCCGAGAAGCGCAAGCAGTTCGAAGAACGCTCAAAAAAAAACAGTGAAGTAAACGCAGCGCCGGCGCAAAGCGCCGCGCTCGCCCCCACCCTTTTGCAGAGCGAAGGGGAGGGCCGGGGAGGGGTAGCTCTTGATGTTGCTGTTGCCTCCGAAGCCGACCCCGAAAGTGCCGACAACGGCAGCTTCCCGGCCGCCGCCACCATGTGCCACAAGTGCAGCACCAAGGCGCTTGTGATCATGGATGGCTGCCAGACTTGCTTGAATTGTGGGTATAGCAAGTGCGGGTGATGTTGACGATTATTGTTATGGAAGCCCGGCGAAAGCCGGGCTTTTTTGTTTTCATTTAGTTTGCGCTAGTATCGAGGTCACTCAAAGCCAGATGGGGGGTGATATGGATTTTGCCAGCAGTTTGAATGGCCTTGCTGCAAAGGTTGCTCAACAGGCCTCTGTGATTCAGACGGAAGAGGCAACCAAGAATGCTTTTGTAATGCCTTTTATACATTCAGTTCTTGGGTATGACGTTTTTGATCCTTCCGAGGTGATCCCTGAGTACGTTTGCGACATCGGGACAAAGAAGGGGGAGAAGATTGACTACGCCATTTTGAAGGGGGGCGAGGTTCAGATCCTTATTGAATGCAAGAAGATTGGTGATCCGCTCAACATCAATCACGCTAGCCAGTTGTTCCGGTACTTTCATGTGACCAGCGCCAGAGTTGCCATTCTTACCAATGGTCGCTTTTACAGCTTTTTCACTGATCTGGATGCTCCAAACAAAATGGATGAAAAACCATTTATGGAGCTGGATTTGCTTGATGTTGATGAGCATGTAATTCCAGAATTACTGAAGCTTACAAAGGCTGCATTTGATGTTGAATCCATAGTAAACGCCGCCGGTGAGTTGAAGTACGTGAGCAGAATAAAGAAGCTTCTGGCAGGGCTGCTGGGTAGTCCCGATGAAGACTTTGTGAGATTTGTGGCGACGCGTGTTTACGATGGGGCGATTACCCAGAAGGTTAGAGATCTGTTCTCCGATCTGACCAGAAAGGCCGCCGTGCAATTTTTGAACGAGCAGGCCAATGACCGGTTGAAATCTGCAATTGTCGGACCGGGGAACGCCGTTGCATCGGCTATTGAGGTTTCTCAATCAGCACCGGCGCAGCTTGAGGAGATTGTCGATAAGGTTGTCACGACTGAAGAGGAGGTCGAAGCGTTTATGGTTGTTCGCGCAATTCTCCGTTCAGTTGTCGATGTGAAGAGAATTGTTATGCGTGACAATCAAAGCTACTGCGCCATTCTTCTTGATGACAATAATCGAAAGACTATTTGCAGGCTTCATTTCAATAGAACGCAGAAGTATTTGGGAATTTTCGATCAATGCCGGTCCGAAGCGAGGATCCCGATTCAAGGTGTGGATGAGATATATGCCCACTCTGACAAGTTGATTGATTCGGTCAAGCTTTTTGAGGCACAAGGCTCAACGGTATAGTGAGATAGCCACGTAGTGACGTAGCCCGGGTAAGCGCAGCGCACCCGGGACTGCAACGATCAAAAAAAAGCCGAGCCCTTGCTCGGCTGTAATGACCCACCGCTTTCTGCTCAGGTCACGCGGTTAATGTAGCGGCATAG
>NZ_DAMBEF010000039.1:0-32290 GCF_032061965.1 Stenotrophomonas sp.
AGTGCCGAGCCATGCTCGGCAGAAGCTTTCCCGATAGCCCAACCCAGCATGGCTCAGCTCTACCAAAGGCTCCGCGCGAGGAGCCCCGGGTACGCTGCACTTACCCGGGCTACGGCGGAGCCAGCAATCGGTAGTGCCGAGCCATGCTCGGCAGAAGCTTTCCCGATAGCCCAACCCGGCATGGCTCAGCTCTACCAAAGGCTCCGCGCGAGGAGCCCCGGGTGCGCTGCGCTTACCCGGGCTACGGCGAAGCCCGCAACCGGTAGTGCCGAGCCATGCTCGGCAGAAGCTTTCCCGATAGCCCACCCCGCATGGCTCGGCTCCACCAAAGGCTCCGCGCGAAGAGCCCCGGGTGCGCTGCGCTTACCCGGACTACGGTGGCGCGGATTGCCGGGCCAAGGAGCGCCCGGCACTGGCCATGGAATGAAGGGAATCACTTTCTTTCTGCCCCGTCAGAACATGCATGGCGCTGGCTGCGCGCGGCCGACGAATGCCGCTTGCCGGACGCATATTGCTATGTAAATATAGCTATATGCAAATACACAAATCACCGCCCGCCGATGTCACGGCCTTCCGCCACAGCCTGATTGCCCTCACCCGCCGGCTCAAGGATGTGCACCGCTCGGATGCGGAAACATGGTCCGAACTGATGGTACTGACGGCCATCCAGCGCCTCGGCATTACGGCCACGCCCACCAGCATCGCCAGCGAACTGAGCCTGCGCTCGTCCAACCTTGCTCAGCTGTTACGCGAGCTCGAAGCACGTGGACTGCTGCAACGGCACCCGGACCCGGACGACAAACGCCGAGTGAGCCTGTCCTTGAGCAAGCCTGGGCTTGCCGTAGTGCAGCAGACCCGAGCGCGCCGCGACGGCTGGTTGAGCGAGGCCATGGAGGCCAGCTTGTCGGCCAAGGAACAAGCGCTGCTGTTGCAGGCAGGCGCGCTGATGCAGCGGCTTGCACAACACAAGTCGTCCAGCGACAGCTGAACCCAAACACCGCCCAACAGGAAGCCCAATGTCCCTGCGCCGTATCAATCACGTGGTCCTGTCGGTTGCCGACCTGGACCGTTCCACCGCTTTCTACCGCGATGCATTGGGCCTGGAGCTGGTCAGCACGCTGCCAGCACAGGACAACTGGAAGGAAATGCGCTTCTTCCGCGCCCCCGGCAGCTCCAGCAACCACCACGACCTGGCCATCATCGCCAACGCGACCCTGCCACTGCCCGGCTGGGGCCAGCCCTCGGCACCGGGTTTGTTCCACTTCGCCTTCGAGCTGGGCACCATCGGCGAGCTGCAGCAACTTGGCGCGCGCCTGAAACAGATCGGCGCCTGGGTGGAGGAAATCGAGCAGCCGATGCATCTGTCGGTCTACACGCGCGACCCGGACGGTTTGGCCATCGAGATCGTCTGGCGCACCCCCAACGCCGATTGGACCTATGAGGATCTCTGGCGCCGCCCGCTGGACTACGACACCGCCGGGCAACGCTGGGGCGCCGCGCTGGCAACGGGCTCGGCGGCAGGCGAAGCGGCTTGAGCCCGCCTGCTGATATGCACTGACCGGTCACCCTGTCCGTTCCGCGACGGTGTCCGGGATCGCGCAGATACGCACTGTTTCGTAGAAATGTCAGATTTTTCCGGTATTTCCGCACTGGCATACCGGTAGCACCTTTAGAATCAGGGCATCCCCCCAACCCCACCCAGCGAGCCCTGATGCACCATGACACCGCCCTGATCAACATGATTGCCATTGGTTTGGGCCTGGCCTTCGTGCTTGGCGCCCTGGCCAACAAACTGCGGCTGTCGCCGCTGGTGGGCTATCTGATTGCCGGTGTCATCGTGGGACCGTTCACGCCAGGCTTTGTCGCCGACCAGGCGCTGGCCAACCAGTTGGCCGAGATCGGCGTGATGCTGCTGATGTTCGGCGTAGGCCTGCATTTCTCGTTGAAGGACCTGATGGCGGTCAAGGCCATCGCCATCCCCGGCGCCATCGGCCAGATCCTGGTCGCCACCCTGCTGGGCTGGGGTGTAGCCACGCTGATGGGCTGGCCGGTGCTGCACGGTGTGATTTTCGGTTTTTCGCTGGCCACCGCCTCCACGGTAGTGCTGCTGCGGGCAATGGAAGAGCGCCGCCTGCTGGAAACCACGCGCGGCAAGATCGCGGTGGGCTGGTTGATCGTCGAAGACCTGGCCTGTGTGCTGGCACTGGTGATGATGCCGGTGATCGCCGAGGTGTTCGGTCCCGAGGCGACTGGCAAGACCCTGTCCATCGGCGGGCTGATGGCCTCGATCGGCTGGACCTTCGTGCAGTTGGGCCTGTTTGTTGCGGTGATGTTGGTGGTCGGACGGCGGGTGATCCCGTGGGTGCTGGAACGCGTGGCCGGCACCGGTTCGCGCGAGCTGTTCACCCTGTGCGTGCTGGCCATTGCCCTGGGGGTAGCGTTTGGTGCGGCGGCCTTGTTCGGCGTGTCCTTCGCGCTGGGCGCATTCTTCGCCGGCATGATGCTCAACGAATCGGAGCTCAGCCACAAGGCAGCGCATGATTCGCTGCCGCTGCGCGACGCGTTCGCGGTGCTGTTCTTCGTCTCGGTGGGCATGCTGTTCAACCCGATGATCATCGTCGAGCACCCCTGGCAGGTGCTGGCGACGGTCGCGATCATCATGGTCGGCAAGTCGGCGGCCGCCTTCTTCATCGTGCGCGCCTTCAGTCACTCCAAGAGCACCGCGCTGACGATTTCCGCCTCGCTGGCGCAGATCGGCGAGTTCGCTTTCATCATTGCCGGGCTGGGCGTGGCGCTGAAGATCCTGCCCCCCACGGGGCAATCGTTGGTGCTTGCCGGCGCGCTGGTGTCGATCATGCTCAATCCGGTGGTGTTCGGCCTGCTTGACCGCTGGCAGGCGCGCCACAAGGAAACAGCACCGGTGCCGGAAGTCCCGGATATCCCGCCGGGTCCGTCGCTGGACCTGCAGGATCACGCCATCGTGGTCGGCTATGGCCGCGTCGGCAGCGAGTTGGCCCAGGTGTTGCGGGAACGCGGCGTGCCGGTGTTGGTGATCGACGACAACCGCGAGCACGTGGAACGCGCGCATGCGGCCGGCATCCCCGGCATCCGCGGCAGCGCCGCGTCCGACAAGGTGCTGGCCGAGGCCCATCCCGAGCGTGCCACCATCGCCGTGCTGGCCATCCCGCAACCGCTGGAATCAGGCGAAGTGCTGGCCAAGCTGCGCGCCATCAATCCCAACCTGACCCTGCTGGCCCGCGCCCACAGCGATGCCGAAGTGAAGCACCTGTTGGCCCACGGCGCAGACGGCACGGTGATGGCCGAGCGCGAGCTGGCCTACTCGCTGGCCGAGATGATCATGTCCACCCCGCCCTACCGCAGCCTGCGCCGCGGCGTGCCTCAGCCGGCAGCGAGCGGCACGTAGATATCGGCACGCAGGATGGCCTCGGGGACTTCCTCGGGGTCATCCAGGAAGTGGTAATGCAGCGGCGCATCGCGCAAGGCATGGCCGCTGCCGGGCAACCAGTCGCGCAGCAGTTGATCGGTGGCCTCTTCCAACAGCGAATAGCTACCAACATGGCGCAAGCGCGCCATGCGCCCGCCGCCCAGGACCAGACGCTGCAAGGATTCCGGCAATGTCGGCAGGTCGGCATCCAGCGCCAGCGCGCAATCAAACAGCAGCTCATCGGCCGGCACCTCGCGGTGATCACCCAGCGGCATGCCGATCAGTTGTTGCAGCTGTTCGATCAGGCCCTGCTCGGCTGCCCAGCCGAACAGCTCGCCGAACACGTGATCCAGATCATCGAAGGCACCTTGCGCCCGCAGCGCCACCACTTCGAAGGGTTCCAGGGTGACGACTTCCACGCTCAATGGCGGCGCCTTGTCGGCCACCGGCAGCGGCCGTGACAGCTGCTCGATGCAGGCCGCCAAGCGCTGCCGATCCAGACGAAGTTCACTGGCGCTGGCGTCCACGCTGTCGCGCAACACCCGCGCCAGCGCCTGCGGCGTGTCGTAACCGGCCAGCAAGGCGATCTCGGTAACGCTGGCATCGCTGTGCGCCAGCCGCTGCAATGCCTTGACCAGGCGCAGGCGCTGCACGGTACGGCCGATGGTTTCACCGGTCAGCGCGCGATACACGCGATGAAAATGGAACGGCGAGTAATGCGCGATGGCAGCCAGTGCATCCAGGTCAGGCAAGGGCCCGCCGGCATCGATGCTTTGCTGCAGGCAGCTGATGACCCGGTCCAGTCGTGGCAACTGCGTGACATTGGCTTTCATTGCGATATCTCCTTGGTAAGTGAAGCCATTGCAACGCATGCACTCAGCGTTGGCGTTTCCGATCTTGCGCAGCATCCGCCTCGGCGCCCGGCAACCGCGCCAGGTGATCCTGCAGCAGGACGATCGCCTGCCGCACCTTGGCTGGCTGGGTCTGCCGATGCGGGGTGACCGCCCAGACCGGCAGCGCCGGCACTTCCCACTCCGGCAACAGCCGCTGGAGGCTGCCGGCCTCCAGCAAGGGCGCGGCATCCAGGCTGGTCAGCACCGCTACCCCCAATCCGGCCTCGCACAGACGCAGTACCGCCGGCTGGTTCTGGCTGGCGATACGCGGATGTGCAGGCACCAGGCGTTCCTCGCCGCTTTCGTGGTGGCGCCAGACCAGGCCTGGCACCTGCGGCATGCCCAGCCATTCGGCGGCCGACACCTGCAAGGGATCGCTGGGCAGGCCATGCAATTGCAACCAGGCCGGTGACGCGCACGGCCAACGCTGCAGGCTGCCCAGGCGCTGCGCCATCCAGTCACTGTCCGGCAACTGGCCGAAGCGCAGCGCCAGATCGATGCGCGCCTGCAGCAGGTCGGTCCAACCATCGTCAAAGAACAGGTGCAGGCGCAGCTGCGGGTTGTCGTGCAGCCACGCACCCAGGGCCGGGCCTATATGCGCGGCCATGCCCAAGGGCGCGGACAGGCGCAGCTCGCCGCTGGGCGCGTGGCGGGCGGCCGACAGTTCGGCCTCGGCCTCGCCAGCGGCATCCAGCAAGCGTGCGCAGGCCGCGTAATAGCGGCTTCCGACGTCGGTCAGCGCCAGCCGCCGGGTCGAACGATGCAGCAGCGCAACCCCGGCATCCTGTTCCAACGCGCGTAGCTGCTGGCTGACCGCCGAGGTACTCATGCCCATCGCCCGCGCTGCCGCACTCATCGAGCCGTGCTGCACCACCTGGGCAAACAAGGCCATCCGTTTGACGCTGTCCATGGACCACCTCCGTGCCGCCATTGTGAAGCACAGCTTCAAGGTCATTGTGATTTTTTGCGACTGCCGCCGGCGCCGGGTTCGGCGGACACTGGCCTCATTCCCCGCCCCAAGGACGTTCCCATGAAAGTTGCCCTGATCGGTGCCACCGGCTTTGTCGGCAAGGCCGTGCTCGAAGAACTGCTGGCCCGCGGCCACGACGTGACCGCGCTGGTGCGCGACCCAGCCAAGCTTGAAGCCCGCCCGCGGCTGCAGGTGGTCAAGGCCGATGTACTCAATGCCGACGAAGTACGCAATGCCGTCACCGGTGTCGACACCGTGATCAGCGCCTACAACGCCGGCTGGGCCAACCCGGATCTATACAACGAGTTCATGCGCGGCACCCGTGCGATCGTGGCCGGCACCAAGGCCGCAGGCGTAAAACGCTACATCGTGATCGGTGGCGCCGGCAGCCTGTATGCGCCGGACGGCACCCAGCTGGTGGATTCGCCGAACTTCCCGGCAGCGATCTATCCCGGTGCCAGTGCAGCGCGTGATGCGTTGACCGAGTTGCGTAATGAAACCGCGCTGGCCTGGACCCAGCTGAGCCCGCCGGTAGCCTTCCATCCGGGCAGCCCCACCGAGCGCACCGGCAAATACCGGGTTGGCAGCGATACCCCACTGAGCACCGGCGATGGCCCGGGCACGATCAGCGCCGCCGATCTGGCAGTGGCGATCGTCGATGAGCTGGAAGCACCGAAGCATGTGGGCACGCGGTTTACGGTTGCCTGGTGAGTTCCCTGCGCTAGGAGCTTGCCCTCACCCCAACCCCTCTCCCGTGAACGGGAGAGGGGCTCAGAACGCGTCGGCTGCTAGTGCACTAGCCCCTCTCCCGCTTGCGGGAGAGGGGTTGGGGTGAGGGGAAGCTTCTAACAAGCAAACCTGCCCTTGATCTGCCTTTAAAGTTCTTGATCTGCTCCTCAAGCCCCAGCCAAGGCCTGCTCCAGATCCGCCAGCAAGTCATCGATATGCTCGATGCCCACCGACAGCCGCACGGTGTCCAGCGTTACCCCCGCCTTCTCCAACTCGGCCTCATCCAACTGCCGATGGGTGGTGGAAGCCGGATGCGTCGCCAAGGACTTGGCGTCACCCAGATTCACCAATCGCGTGAACAACTGCAGCGCATCCAGAAAACGCGCCCCAGCCTCACGCCCACCAGGCAGACCAAAGGTCAGCACACCCGAGCCCTGCCCGCGCAGATACTTCTGCACCAGCGCATGCTCCGGATGGTCCGGCAATGCGGCGTAGTTCACCCAGGCGACTTTCGCGTGCTTCTGCAGGAAGTTGGCCACCGCCAGCGTATTGCTGTTGATGCGGTCCATACGCAGCGCCAGCGTCTCGATGCCCTGCAGTATCTGGAACGCGTTGAACGGCGAAATCGCCGCGCCCATGTTGCGCAGCGGCACCACCCGCGCACGGCCGATGAAGGCCGCCGGGCCCAACGCCTCGGTATAGACCACACCGTGATAACTCACGTCGGGGGTATTGAGGCGCGGGAAGCGCTCTTTGTGCTCAGCCCACGGGAAACGACCGGAATCGACGATGGCACCGCCAAGGCTGGTGCCATGGCCGCCGAGATACTTGGTCAACGAATGCACCACGATATCGGCGCCAAAATCGAAGGAACGCTGCAGGTACGGCGTGGCCACGGTGTTGTCGACAATCACCGGCACGCCATGCGCATGCGCGATCTTAGCGATGGCTTCGATATCGGTGATGTTGCCGCGCGGATTGCCGATGGATTCGACGAAGACCGCCTTGGTACGTTCGTCGATCAAGGCGGCGAAGGCCTGTGGATCGCGGTAGTCGGCGAAGCGGGTCTGGATGCCGAACTGCGGCAGCGTATGCGCGAACAGGTTGTAGGTGCCGCCATACAGCGCACTTGAAGCAAGGATGTTGTCACCGGCCTCGGCAATGGTCTGGATCGCGTAGGTGATGGCTGCCTGGCCGGAGGCCAGCGCCAGCGCGCCGATGCCACCTTCCAGCGCAGCGATGCGCTTTTCCAGCACATCGGTGGTGGGGTTCATGATGCGGGTGTAGATATTGCCCTGCACCTTGAGGTCGAACAGATCGGCACCGTGCTGGGTGTCGTCGAAGGCGTAGGCAACGGTCTGGTAGATCGGCACCGCGACCGCACGGGTGGTCGGGTCGGGCGAATAGCCGCCGTGCACGGCGATGGTTTCAGGCTTCCACTGCGGGTCGGTCATCGGAGCGCTCGGTAGGGAGTGACCGCTGACGATAGCCGAGGATTGATGGCAACCGGGCGACGGTTGCAGGGGTTACTTGTGCGCGATTGGCATCAGCTGATAAGCACACCGGGGGCCGCCGGGCACGCCGACAGCCCCGTTGGCAGATCAGGGCTTGGCGGGGACGGCGCGGGGGCAAGGGTGTGCACTGCCCTGCTCATCGCAGAGCTGCACCTTGCTCAGGTACTGCACCCACGGCACCACCTGCTCAGGCTCCGGAGCAAAGCGATACGCCTTCTGCACCACGTAAAAATGGTCCGCACCCTGGATGCCCTTGAACCAGGTGTACTCGGGCTTGCCGCTGGCCGGATTGTTCGGGCAGGTAAGCATCAGCAAGGCAAAGGGATAGCCGTTCTCCTGGCCCTCCCGGATCCAACTGCTGACGCCGTCCGGGCAGGCGCCCTTCCAGCCACGTTCGATGAAGCCCAGGAACTCGCGCGGGGTGGCATGTACGCCAGGACGGGAGGCGGTGACGGTCAGCATCTCCGTCCATTGCTGGACGTTCTCCCCCGTGGGCACGTACTCCCACAAGCGCGCACCGTCAGCCTCGGTGTTCTCGAACGCCTTCACATAGCCTGGCGCCTGTGGGCGCAGCAATTGTTCACTGCCCGAGCTCTGTGCAAACGCGGCCGGTGCAAACAGCAAGGAGGCGAGCAGCGGTGCAATCACGTATCGCATTTGATCTTCCTTATCCATGGAGTGCCCGGGCTTCCCGCTGGGGAAAGCCCGGGCCTGCAACCTAATCCAAAGGCCGCTTGCAGCATGTGAATCGGTGTAGCGGCGGGCACCGGGCCGCGCCGCCGCACCCCTGCGATCAGCCCTTGCCAAACTGCAGCTGGCCACCGCCACCGGCTTCCATCTTGATGGTGTCGCCGCTGACGAACTCGCCGGACAGGATCTTCTGCGCCAGCGGGTTTTCCAGCTGGGCCTGGATCGCACGCTTCAGCGGACGTGCGCCATACACGGGATCGAAGCCGACATTGCCGAGCACATCGAAGGCCGAATCGGCCACATCCAGACGCAGGCCCCGCTCGCCCAGCCGCTTCTCCAGACCACGCATCTGGATGCGTGCGATCTGCTTGATCTGCTGCTTGTCCAGCGGGTGGAACACCACGATGTCGTCCAGCCGGTTGATGAACTCCGGACGGAAGTGCGCCTGCACCACGCCCATCACCGCGGCCTTCATCTGCATATAGGCCTCCGGGCTGTCGTCGCCGCTCATGTCCTGGATCTGGTGCGAGCCCAGGTTCGAGGTCATCACGATGACAGTGTTGCGGAAATCCACGGTACGGCCCTGGCCGTCGGTCAGACGACCGTCATCCAGCACCTGCAGCAGGATGTTGAAGACATCCGGATGCGCCTTCTCCACCTCGTCCAGCAGGATCACGCTGTAGGGGCGGCGGCGCACCGCCTCGGTCAGGTAGCCACCTTCTTCGTAGCCCACATAACCCGGGGGCGCACCGATCAGGCGCGACACGCTGTGCTTCTCCATGAACTCACTCATGTCGATGCGCACCATCGCGTCGGGCGAGTCGAACAGGAAGTCGGCCAGCGCCTTGGTCAGCTCGGTCTTGCCGACGCCGGTCGGGCCCAGGAACAGGAACGAGCCACTCGGGCGGTTCGGATCGGACAGGCCGGCACGCGAACGCCGCACCGCATCGGAGACCACGCGGATCGCTTCTTCCTGCCCAACCACGCGGTTGTGCAGCATGTCTTCCATGCGCAGCAGCTTGTCGCGCTCGCCTTCAAGCATCTTGCTGACCGGGATGCCGGTCCAGCGCGAGACGACCTCGGCAATTTCCTCGTCGGTCACCTTGTCCTGCACCAGCTTGAAGTCCTTGCGCTCCACTTCCTGCGCGGCCTGCAACTGCTTTTCCAGGTTCGGCAACAGGCCGTACTGGATCTCGCTCATCTTGGCGAAATCCTGGCGGCGCTGTGCAGCCTCCAGATCCAGCTTGGCCTTCTCCACCTGCTCCTTGATCTTGGTCGCGCCCTGCAGCGCAGCCTTTTCCGACTTCCAGATTTCGTTGAGATCGGAGAACTCACGCTCCAGCGTATCGATGTCGCTATCCAGATCGGCCAGGCGCTTGCGCGAGGCGTCGTCCTTCTCCTTCTTCAGCATCTCGCGTTGGATCTTGAGCTGGATCAGGCGGCGTTCGAGACGGTCAAGCTCCTCCGGCTTGGAGTCGATCTCCATGCGGATGCGCGAGGCCGCCTCGTCCATCAGGTCGATGGCCTTGTCCGGCAGCTGCCGGTCGGTGATGTAGCGGTTCGACAGGGTCGCCGCCGCAACCACCGCCGGGTCGGTGATCTCCACGCCATGGTGCACCGCGTAGCGCTCTTTCAAGCCACGCAGGATGGCGATGGTGTCCTCGACCGTCGGCTCACCGACAAACACCTTCTGGAAGCGGCGCTCCAGCGCTGCGTCCTTCTCGATGTACTGGCGGTATTCGTCCAGCGTGGTGGCGCCGATGCAATGCAGCTCGCCGCGCGCAAGCGCCGGCTTGAGCATGTTGCCGGCATCCATCGCGCCCTCGCCCTTGCCGGCGCCGACCATGGTGTGCAGTTCGTCGATGAACAGAATGATCTGACCTTCGTTCTTGGACAGGTCATTGAGCACGGCCTTCAGCCGCTCCTCGAACTCACCGCGGAACTTGGCACCGGCAATCAGCGCGCCCATGTCCAGCGACAGCACGCGCTTGCCGCGCAGGCCCTCAGGCACTTCGTCGTTGATGATGCGCTGGGCCAGGCCTTCGACAATAGCGGTCTTGCCCACGCCGGGTTCACCGATCAGCACCGGGTTGTTCTTGGTACGGCGCTGCAGCACCTGGATGGTGCGGCGGATTTCCTCGTCGCGGCCAATCACCGGGTCGAGCTTGCCGCTTTCGGCGCGCGCGGTCAGGTCGATGGTGTACTTTTCCAGCGCCTGGCGCTGTTCTTCGGCGTTTTCGCTTTGCACGGTTTCTCCGCCGCGCAGCTTGTCGATGGCGGCTTTCACTTTGTTCTTGTCGGCACCGGCAGCGCGCAGGGCCATGCCGGCCGGGCCGCCATCGTCCACCGCCGCCAGCAGGAACCACTCGCTGGCGATGAACTGGTCGTTGTGCTGCTGGGCCAGCTTGTCGGTGTTGTTGAGCAGGCGATTGAGATCGTTGCCCATCGACAGGCTACCGGCCTGGCCGGATACCTTGGGCAGCGCATCCAGCGCCTCGGTCAGGCGCTCGCGCAGCACCGGCACGTTGACGCCGGCCTGGGCCAGCAAGGGCCGGCTGCTGCCACCGGGCTGATCGAGCAGCGCGCTGAGCACATGTACCGGTTCAATGATGTTGTTGTCGCGGCCGACTGCCAGGGACTGCGCGTCGGACAGCGCCTTCTGGAAGTTGGAGGTGAGCTTGTCCATCCGCATGGGTCTTCTTCCTCAAAGTTGGGAGGCCAGCATTGCTGGCGATACTGGTTCAGATGCGGTTGCAATGGCGTGATTCAAGGGCGTCATGCGCCGCTGTTCAGCTGCATCGGGCACCTCCAGTATCGCCAGCCCCACCCGCCGGACATTGATTCAACGCAAGCGGCGGCCAGGCTCAGCCGCGGGTGATTGCCGCGCGCACCGCCCGCAGCTGCTGTTTGACCGCCCCCTGCTGGGCTGCATCCATGCGCAGCAAGGCTTTCTGCCCTACCGACAGCGATTGCAGTGCAGGATCAACAAAACGGTAGCGACCTTTGCCGTCGGCGACCACCGCCAGCGGCCGGGCCGGTTCCGGGGCCTGCAGCAGGTGGTCGATAACCGCAACCAGGCGGTCATTGAAATGGCCGTCGGGGTGGCCGCTGTCGCGGTAGGCCTGCTGCACCAGCGGATAGAAGCGTTTGTATGCGGCTGCCAAGGTACCGGCATCGGCAGCGATGAATGCATCTACCCAGGGGCTGTAGCGGGCCGCATTGGCTGCCGCCAACTGCGCCGCTTCGCCGGCCCCCGGCTCGACCATCAGGGTTCCCGGCAGGGGCCGCAGCGCCATCGCCGAAGCCGGCAGCGTGGGCTGGGTGAGATTGTCCACGTGCACCACCACGCGCTGGATCAGGTGCTCGCGCAGCAGCACGCTCAACACCTGGGCGGGGAACAGACCGCCCGCAGACTCCCAGGCGGATCCATCGCTGTCTGCCAACGCGGGCAAGGCGGGATCCGCCGCCGCATCGAGCGGATACTGCGGGGCCGCCGGCTGCGCCGGTTTGACCGGCGACGCAGCGGCAGGCGCTGCCGGGGCCGTCGATGGCGCAGCCACCTCCCCCGCTGTGTTGCGCAACTGCGCCACATCATCCTGGAACAGCCACCAACCAGCACCGCCGACGACAACGGCACCCAGCACAACCCACGGCCACACCGCTTTACGCTTTTCCATCACCTGCACCTCTATTGCATGTGATGGTGTGACCGGCCCGATCGCGGAGGGTTCCCCCTCCGCTTCACCGAGCGGTCAGCGCGGCTTCTGCAGCGACATCAGGCCGATCACGACAGCCAACACTGCATATGCCGCAGTCACCTGCAACGTGATGGCCTGGCGCAGGCCTTCCAGCTGCCACGGCAGATAGATGCCGCCGCGCGGATCGGTGGAGTGGATCACGCCGAAGGCGCTCAGCGCCGCGGCCACGAACAGCAGGCCCACCGCCACACCGGGGCGGCGTTCGATCAAGGCCACCAGCGCCGCTGCCCACAGCATCGCGGTGATGATGAAGCCATTGCCGAGCAACTGCAGCGTGGCCACATCCGACAGGCCGTGGCCGTCGACAGCGGCATACAACGCCGCCGCGGCATCCGGCGCCACCCAGCTGCCGAATTTGATGTTGATCAGGTAGGCGATGGCCGGCAGGAAGGCCAGCGCCACCGCGATGGCGTGCTCGCGCTTGGTCTGCTGGAAAGCCTGCACGGTGATGTCCAGGCCGACAAAGACGATGATCGGCGCCAGCACCGCCACCGGCAGCCACTGCACCAGCCCGGCAACCACGCCGAGCATGCCGCCGATGCCGATGAACAGGCCGGTCAGCAGCGTGTAGCCGGTGCGTGCGCCCAGCCGCTTGTAGGCCGGCTGGCCGATATACGGCGTGGTCTGCGCCACGCCGCCGCAGACGCCAGCCACCAGCGTGGCAATGGCTTCTACCAGCAGGATGTCGCGGGTGCGGTAGTCGTCACCGGCAGCGCGTGCGCTCTCGGCCACATTGATGCCGCCGACGATCATCAGCAGGCCGAACGGCAGCAACAGCGACAGATACGGCACGGTCAGCGGCAGGCCTTCAATAAAGCCCAGCGACGGCAGCGGCAAGGCCACCGCGAACGAAATTGCCGGCGGCCATTGGAAACCGGTCAAGCCGCCTGCAGCGCCCAGTCCGTAATACAGCGCCACGCCCACCAGCAGCGCGAACAGCACGCCCGGCAGGCGCAACGGCACCACGCCACGCGCGACCAGCACGTACAGCAGCACGCCCAGCGTGACCAGGCCAACCAATGGCTGGCGCATGCTTTCGATCAGCGGCAGGAAGCCCAGCAGGGTCAGCGCCGCGCCACCGATGGAGCCCAGCAGCGCCGCACGCGGCACGTGGCGGGTAACCGCATCGCCGACGAAGGACAGCACCAGCTTGAGCAGGCCCATCACCACCAGCGAGGCCATGCCCAGCTTCCAGGTGGCCATCGCCGCGGCCTGCGGGTCCATGCCCAGCTGCTTGAAGCCGACGAAAGCCGGGCCCAAGACCAGCAATGCCATGCCGATACTGGTGGGTGCATCCAGCCCCAGCGGCATCGCAGTGACGTCGTCGCGGCCGCTGCGTGCGGCCAAGCGCCGCGCCATCACCGTATACATCAGGTTGCCGATCAGCACGCCAAACGCAGTGCCGGGGAACATGCGCCCAAATACGACGTCGGCCGGGAACTGGAAGATGCCGATCAAGGCCATCGCGATGAAGCCGAGGATCGACAGGTTGTCGACCACCAGGCCAAAGAAGCCGTTGAGATCGCCGGCAACAAACCAGCGCGGCTGTGAGCGTGAAGCGGAAGAATTCATGGGGGATATCGTCAGGAAAGCGGGGCGATGGTAACGCTGGTGCAGACTTTCAGTTGGAACAAATCATTCGCTTGTCGGCAGTTTCACCCAGCCCAGCACCGGGCCATAGCGAGGATTCTGGTAGCGCAGCTGCAGCCAGCCGTCGGCTTCGTCCAGCAACTCGACGCGGTCGCCCTTGAGCAGGTAGCGCTTGGTCGAGGTGTCGCCGGCCGTGCTGTACAGCGGTAGCTTGTCTGGTACTACCGATGCGCTCCGGCCCGGCATCGGTGCGCCGTCCATGGGTGGGTCAAATGCGTTCCAAATCGCCGTTTCCAGGCGTTTGCCGGCGGTATCCCAGGTGCTCCATACCGTCAGTATTTCGGCATCGTCCTCCGCGCCCAGCGCCAACACCTGTGCCAGTGCGCCGGTGTCGATGAAGGCGTTGCGCATGGAGCGGAAGAGGTAGAGCTTTTCACCCTGGTAGCGGTAGAGGTCGGTGTACCACATCGGGCCGCTGCGGCAGCTGCTGCTGAGCGTGCGCGTAGCGGGATCAGGTGTCAGTGACCACAAGCCTTCGCAGCTGATCTCCGGACCCTCGGGTGCGGCCAATGCGCGAAACAGGCCACTGGCCGGCTCGTACAGGTAGACCGTGACCGATTCGTTGACCTGGCCGAGCGTGGCACTGCTATCCAGATCCTGATAGCCATCGAAGTTGTAGTCGGCATGACCCAGGCGCGTACCACCGCCCTCTTCATCGGTGGAGGCCGGCAACACCTGAGGCGATTTCGCGCGGTTGCTGCCAGCCTCTACATTGCCATCGCCCAGCAAGCGCGCATGCGCGGTCACGCCAGGGGCGACCTCGAACCGTATCTGGCTATCGTCAGCCGCAAGTAGCGGCGCCGACAACAGCGCAACGCTGGCCATCAGCAGGCAGCGGAGGAGGTTCCTCGGGCGGGGCTTGGATAGCAACGGCGTCATCGCGGATGGCTTCTGCAGTAGGAGGCTACGCGCAGGCTAGCCGATCCCGCGCTGCTCAGAACGAAACCTCGACCGGCTGCCGCGACCACAGCACCGATTGGTGCTTGGTGGCCTGCTTCCAAGCCAGGCGGATGGCCTCGATGTCGTTGCGGCGCTGCGGGCTGTCTTCATGCAGGATCACCAGCACCTTGGTGCGCAGCCGGTTCGGCTCGGGTGCGCCACGGAACAGCCACTGGCCGTAGGCGTCGAACACGGTCAGACCATCCGGGAAGCGCGGGGTCACTTCCTTGTCGAGAAAGGCACGCCACTGCGCCTCGCTGATCACGTCGGTCTGCTCGCGCGCCGACGGGCCGCTCTCCTCGCCCACCCCGAAATACAGCTCGCTGCGTACCCAGCCACCGGCTTCGGCCGGGCGCGCGGCGTCGCCGTGCAGCTGCGCACTCGGCGCTGGCTCAGCAACCGGAGGTGCGGCATTGGCACTGGCGGCAACGGCCAACAGCAGGGGCAACAGGAGAGCGTGCAACTTCATGGAAAACCTCCGGGTAAGGACAACACGGTGGCATCCAAGGCACCGCAGGGATATCGCATTTGGTTATCAGCCGATTGCCAGCAGGACTTGCGCCGGCGGCGGCGTTAACGCGAAGATAATATATCGCTTCATCCGGATGGATGTAAGTGCAACTTTCTCCCCCTATCTGTTCCGGAGCTTCCATGTCCCGCCCCACCTCGGCCCCGCTCGGCCTGGCCATCGCGCTGGCGCTGTCTTCCCCCGCCTTTGCCCAGGATGCCCCGCAGGCAACCAACCTGGACACGGTGATCGTCACTGGCACCCGCGCTGTCGACCGCACCGTGCTGGAATCCACCGCACCGGTGGACGTGCTCAGCGCCGAGGACATCCGCAAGGCCGGCGTGGTCAACGGTGAGCTGGGCAGCGCGCTGCAGGCGCTGCTGCCCTCGTTCAACTTCCCGCGCCAGTCCAACTCCGGCGGCGCCGACCACGTGCGCGCCGCGCAGTTGCGCGGCCTGTCGCCGGACCAGGTGCTGGTGCTGATCAACGGCAAGCGCCGCCACAACAGCGCACTGGTCAACACCGACAGCAAGATCGGCAAGGGCACCACGCCGGTCGATTTCAATGCCATCCCGGTCAGCGCGATCAAGCGCATCGAGGTGCTGCGTGACGGCGCTGGCGCGCTGTATGGCTCGGACGCAGTGGCCGGGGTGATCAACGTGATCCTCGACGACGCGCCGGAAGGCGGCGCCATTGAGGCCAGCTTTGGCGCACACCATACCGACCTCAAGCCGATCGACCGCACCCTCACCGATGGCCAGACCAGTTTTTTCAGCGCCAAGGTCGGCACCGCCCTGACCGATGACGGCGGCTTCCTGCGTGTCGGCCTGGAACTGAAGAACCGCGAAGCCACCAACCGCGCAGGCTTCGACCAGATCCCGCCGTGGGAAGCGCAGACCCCGGACAATCTGGCGCTGGCCGGCAAGCGCAATTATTCGCTGGGCGATGGTGCCAGCAAGGACCTCAATGCCTGGTTCAATGCCGAGATTCCGTTCGGCACGACCTCCAAGGCCTATGCCTTCGGCACCTACAACCAGCGCGATACCGAAGGCGCCAACTATTTCCGCTATCCGGATGGCGAGGCCAACTGGAAGGAGCTGTATCCGAACGGCTACCGGCCCATCTCCGAGGGTGAAAACCTGGACGTGCAACTGGTTGCCGGCGCGCGTGGCCAATGGGCCGAATGGAACTACGACGCCAGCCTCGACCACGGCCGCAATGAGTTCACCTACCGCCTGCGCGACTCGCTCAATGCCTCGCTGGGCCCGACCAGCCCTACCCGCTTCAAGACCGGTGATTTCAGCTTCGCCCAGACCGTGGCCAACCTCGACGTCGGCCGCATCTTCGTGCGCGAGAACGACAGCCACAGCCTGGGCTTCGGCATTGAAGGCCGCCACGAGCGCTATGAAACCGGTGCCGGCGACCCGGCCAGCTACGCTGCAGGGCCGTACACCGACCGCCCGACCGGTTCGCAGGCCGGCGGTGGCTTGACCCCGCAGGACGAGGCCGATCTGTCGCGCGATGTGATCAGCGCTTACACCAGCCTGTCCTCCACCTTCGGCGAGAGATTTTCGACCGATATCGCCGCACGCTACGAGCACTACCAGGATTTCGGCGGCGAGCTGACCGGCAAGATCGGCGCGCGTTACGCCTTTGCGCCAGCCTTCGCCCTGCGTGGTTCGATCTCCAACAACTTCCACGCACCGTCGCTGAGCCAGATCGGCTACGAGTCCACCTCGACCGGCTACACCGCGGGCGGCCAGCTGGTACAGGGGCGTCTGCTGTCGGTCAACAATCCGATCGCGCGTGCACTCGGCGCCACCGATCTGAAGCCGGAAAAGTCGATCAACTACAGCCTGGGCTTCACCAGCCAGATCGGCAGCCACTTCGATCTGTCGCTGGACCTGTTCCAGATCGATATCGATGACCGCATCGCCCTGTCGGAGAGCATCAGCGGCGACGCGTTGACCGACTTCGTGCAGCAGCAGTTCGGCGTCAGCGGTCTGGAAAGCGCGCACTACTTCGTCAACGCCGCCGACACCCGCACCCGTGGCGCCGAGTTTGTCGGCAACTGGCGGCAATCGCTGGGCGACGGCGAACTGTTGCTGACCGGCACCTGGAGCTACGCCAAGACCGAGCTGAAGAATGTGCTGGCAACCCCGGCGCAGCTGCTGGCATTGGACCCGGACTACGTGCTGTTCGGCGTGGAAGAGAGCAATACGCTGACCGATGCCGCACCGCGCACCCGTGCGCAGTTCGCCGCCAGCTGGGCCAACGACAACTGGTCGTTGAGCAGCCGCCTCAGCCGCCACGGCAGCGCCAAGCGCGTGTTCGATTTCGGCGATGGCTATGTCCCCACCCAGACCTACCAGGCCGAATGGCAGCTGGACGCAGAAGTCGAATACCGCATCACCCCACAGTGGAGTGTTGCCGTCGGCGGCCAGAACCTGACCGACAACTACCCGGACAAGTCGAACGAGGACATCTACTACTTCGGCAACCTGCCTTATGACGTGCTGTCGCCGATTGGCAGCAACGGCGCGTATTGGTACGGGCGGGTGCGGTTTACGTTCTGATTTGTGTTTGGGGAAGGGGTGCTTGCTTAGAAGCTTCCCCTCACCCCAACCCCTCTCCCGCAGGCGGGAGAGGGGCTAATTCACTACGAGCGCGAGCGATGCGAGCCCCTCTCCCGCGCGCGGGAGAGGGGTTGGGGTGAGGGGAAGCTCCTGGCCAGTAGCCCCCCCAACAAACCCCGAATTCATCCAGCTTTAACCCCGCATGGCGCTCCTTACGCCTGCCGGCACATCCAGTCCGGTTCACCTTGCGGAGGCGTATATGTTCGAGTCGTTGATTCGCGAAGCGGCCAACCGCTTTCATCTTGGCGACAACGCAGGGCGCCTTGTGCGTTCGCTTGTCGATGACATCTTCGATCCAGCGCACGGCGGTTTTGCCGGTCTACGAACGCGCTTTGACCATGCCGGACTGGGGGATCTGTTCGCCTCGTGGATCGGCACCACCCCCGGCGACAACGTGCTGCAGCCGGATCAGTTCAGCGCTGGCTTTGGACAGAACCTGTCCAGCGGTATCGCCAGCAAGCTCGGTATCCCAGCCGCTGCGGTCAACATGGCCGGTGCCTGGCTGCTGCCCAAGATCGTCGGGCTGCTGACCCCGGGCGGTACCCTGCCGACATCGCGTCCAGCCGACTACGATCGCTGGTTCGGCACCGCCGCGCCTGTCGCCACCTCCACCAGCAGGCCAGCACCGGTGGCTCCGGCATCCTCCGGGGGCATCTGGAAATGGCTGATCCCGCTGATCATCCTGATCGCCGCCTTCCTGTTGTTCCGCAGCTGCAAGAAGGAAGAAGCAGCCCCCCCGCCGCCAGCCGAACCGGCGGCAACAATGCAGCCCGCTGCGGCCCCGGTCGCCCAGGCCAATCCGCGTTTCGGCTTCGAGAACGTGGATGGCAAGGTCATGGTCAACGGCCAGGTGGCCAGCGACGCCGACAAGACCCGGCTATGGGATGCACTGAAGGCCAACTTCGGCGAAGGCAATCTTTCGGGTGACATCACCGTGGATCCGGCCACCCTGCCTGCGAACTGGCTGGACAAGCTGATCGCCGCACTGCCCGAACTGAAAGCCAAGGGCCTGAAATTCGGCTTTGATGGGGACAAACTCAACATCGACACCAGTGGCCTTTCCGAAGCCGACCGGTTCACGGTCAGTGACAAGCTGCGCAACCTGTTTGGTGGTTTCGAGATCAGCGGCCTCTGGGACCGTGCCGCCGCCGCATTGGCTGGGCTCAAGGCCGGCTTCAGCGGTGATGACCTGGTCAAGGCGTTGAACCTGATGAACATCTACTTCGACACAGGTTCGGCCACCATCACCCGCGACAGCCTGGAAACACTGACCAACGCCGCCAATGCGATCAAGCAGGCGCCGGCAGGGACGAAGATCGAAGTGGGTGGATACACCGACAACACGGGTGATGCCGCCGCCAATGTCACGTTGAGCCAGCACCGCGCTGAAGCCGTTGTAGCCAAGTTGGCCGAACTGGGCGTTGCTGCCGACGTACTGACCGGCAAGGGCTATGGTCAGGAAAAGCCGCGTGCCAGCAATGACACCGAAGAAGGCCGAGCGCAGAACCGCCGGATTGAGTTTGCGGTTAGCAAGTGATGTTTGCGCGGGTGGGGTTGCTTGCTTGCGGAGCTGCCCTCACCCCAACCCCTCTCCCGCGTGCGGGAGAGGGGCTCACATTGCTCGCGCTCGTAGTGCACCAGCCCTTCTCCCGCACGCGGGAGAGGGGTTGGGGTGAGGGCTGCTCCGCAAGCACGTACACCCAAAAAAGCTTCACCCCAAATGACTTTCCTCTAACAAGCCCTGCGGCATAGTGGGTGCATGCTTGATGACCTACAGCGACCGTACCCACCGGCGCTGGCAGATGACGACGCACTGTTTCTCGATGTTGATGGCACCCTGCTCGCCTTTGCCGACCATCCGGACAAGGTAGCGCCCGACTCGCCCCTGCTCACCCTGCTGGCCAGCGTGCAGCAACGGCTGGGTGGCGCGCTCGCGCTGCTGAGTGGCCGACCTGTCAGCCAACTGCAATCGATGTTTGCGCCGCTGCGCCTGCCCATGGCGGGCCTGCATGGTGCGCAGCTGCTGAACTCGCCCGACGCGCGGCTCACCGAACCCGACACCGCCGCCTGGTTGCATGCACTGCATCAGCGCGCGATGCAGCTGGCACATGCGCATCCTGGCGTCCTGATCGAAAACAAGGGTCAGGCGCTGGCCGTGCATTGGCGCAATGCACCGCAAGCCGGCGGAGCCGTCATCGAATTCGCGCAAGCCCAATTGCCGCAGCTTTCCGGCGTGCGCCTGCAGCCGGGAAATCATGTCATCGAATTTGTCGGCAGTGGCCACGACAAGGGGCGCGCCCTTCAACAGCTGATGCAGCATGCGCCGTTCAAGGACCGCCGCCCGCTGTTCGTCGGCGACGACCTCACCGATGAGCACGGCTTTGAGGCCGCCCAGCAGCTTGGCGGCATCGGCGTGCTGGTTGGCCGGCGCGAAAGCAGCCAGGCCCGCTGTGCCCTGCCTGACATCAGCGCCGTACACGCTTGGCTGCGTGCAGCCATTTTCTGACCCATCCGGAGGAAACAGCGGCGCCCGTGGCGTTCGCGCAACAAGGAGAACGCAATGCAAGACGCCACTCTCGACCTTGGCGTAGTGGGCAATGGCAGTTTCGGTGCACTTATCGACAAACAGGCACGCGTGGTCTGGAGCTGCCTGCCAAGCTTTGACGGTGACCCGGCATTCTGTGCCCTGCTCGGCCCGACCCAGCACACCGGAGGCGACTTCGGTATCGAGCTGGAGGATTTCCGCGACAGCGAGCAATCCTACCTGACCAATACCGCGATCCTGCGCACGGTGCTGCGTGACACACATGGCGGCGCGGTAGAGATCATCGATTTCGCACCGCGCTGGCGCCAGAACGACCGCTTCTACCGTCCGGTGAGCCTGATCCGGCAGATCACCCCGCTTTCCGGCAACCCGCGCCTGGTGATCCGCGCACGACCGCTGGCGGACTGGGGAGCGCGCCAACCGGAGACCACCTGGGGCAGCAATCACATCCGCTGGCTGTTGCCGGATATGGTGCTGCGCCTTACCACCGATGTACCGGTGCGCTTTGTCCGCGACGGCCTGCCGTTTGTCCTCAACCACCGCGTGCATCTGGTGCTGGGCGTGGACGAGTCCCTCAATCGCTCGCTCAGCGGCTACGTACAGGAAGCGATGCAGCGTACCCGCGACTACTGGCGCGAATGGGTGCGGTATCTGTCGGTACCGCTGGAATGGCAGGACGCGGTGATCCGCAGCGCCATTACCTTGAAGCTGTGCCAGTACGAAGACAGCGGCGCCATCATCGCGGCGATGACCACCTCCATCCCGGAAGCCCCCGGCAGCAGCCGCAACTGGGATTACCGCTATTGCTGGCTGCGCGATGCCGCCTTTGTGGTGCGCGCGCTCAATCGCCTGGGTGCCACCCGCACGATGGAGCAGTTCCTGGGCTATATCTTCAACCTGGCCACCCACGATGGCAGCCTGCAACCGCTGTACGGCATCGGCTTTGAAGCCAAGCTGGACGAAGACGAAGTCGCCACCCTGGCCGGCTACCGTGGCATGGGCCCGGTGCGCCGCGGCAACCTGGCCTGGGTGCAGCGCCAGCATGACGTCTATGGCAGCGTGGTATTGGCATCCACGCAATTGTTCTTCGACCAGCGCCTGCAGGACCCAGGCGACACGCATACCTTCGCGCGGCTGGAGCCGCTGGGTGAGCAGGCCTTCGCCTTGCATGACGTGCCGGATGCCGGCTTGTGGGAGTTCCGTGGCCGCACCGAAGTGCACACCTATACCAGTGCGATGTGCTGGGCCGCGTGTGATCGGCTTTCAAAGATCGCAACGCGGCTGAAGCTCGATGGCCGGGCCATTTATTGGCGCGAACGCGCCAACCAGATCCACGCAAGGATCATGCAGGAATCCTGGAGTGAGCAGCTGGGCCACTTCACCGATACATACGGCGGCCATCGGCTGGACGCGTCCTTGCTGCTGCTGGCCGACATCGGCTTCATCGCCGCCGATGACGCACGCTTCATCGCCACCGTCGAGGCCATCGGCCGCGACCTGAAGCATGGCAATGCATTGTACCGCTACACCGCACCCGATGATTTCGGCACACCCGAGACCAGCTTCACCATCTGTACCTTCTGGTACATCGACGCGCTGGCCGCGATCGGGCGCATGGATGAAGCGCGCGAGATGTTTGAAATGCTGCTGCAGCAAAGCAATCACCTGGGCCTGCTGTCCGAAGACCTGGCGTTTGACGGCCAGGCCTGGGGCAATTTCCCGCAGACCTATTCGCACGTCGGCCTGGTGATCGCCGCCATGCGCCTGTCGCGCAGTTGGCAGGAGGCGTCGTGAGCCGATTGGTGGTGGTGTCCAACCGGGTGGCCATCCCCGGCGAGAACCGTGCCGGCGGCCTGGCAAGCGGCCTGCTGGCCGCACTGGGCGAGCGTGGCGGCCTCTGGTTCGGCTGGAGTGGACGCAGCGTCAGCGGCGAAAGCGGCGCGCTGCATGAAGCCCAGGACGGTGCCATCCGCTACCTGACCATGGACCTGTCCAAGACCGACCTGGACAACTATTACAACGGCTTCGCCAACCGCGCATTGTGGCCGCTGCTGCATTTCCGCCTGGACCTGGTCGACTACGACCGCCGCAAGCGTGAGGGCTATTGGAAGGTCAACACCTTGTTCGCGGACACGCTGGCGCCGCTGCTACGCGACGACGACACCGTCTGGATCCATGATTACCACCTGATTCCACTGGCATCGTTGCTGCGCGAACGCGGCGTCGGCTGCCGGATCGGCTTCTTCCTGCATGTGCCGGTGCCTTCTGCGGACCTGATGCAGGCGCTGCCGGAACACCGGGCGCTGCTCCAGACGCTCTATGCCTACGACTTGCTTGGCTTCCAGACCCGTCGCGATGTGGATCGCTTCCAGTCCTATGTCCGCCTGTTCGGCGGCGGCGGGCTGGTGGACAGCGAGTGGATCCAGGCACCGGATGGGCGCCGTGTGCGCACCTCCGCTTTCCCCATCGGCATCGACACCGAACACATCGCCCGCCAGGCACGCAGCGCGGTCGGCAACAAGCCGGTACGCGACCTGCGCCAGAGCTTGCAACACCGCAAACTCGCCATCGGCGTCGATCGACTGGATTACTCCAAAGGGCTGCCTGAGCGCTTCCATGGCTTCGCCCGCTACCTCGACCGCTACCCGCAGCAGAAAGGCGGCATGACCTTCCTGCAGATTGCGCCGGTGTCGCGCGGCAGCGTGACCGAGTACCGCAAGCTGCGCGGCGAGCTGGAGCGCTTGGCAGGGCATATCAACGGCAGCCACGCCGAGGCGGACTGGACGCCCCTGCGCTACGTCAACCAGAACTATGCACACAGCACCTTGACCGGGTTCTACCGGCAAGCGGCAGTTGGCCTGGTAACGCCCTTGCGCGATGGCATGAACCTGGTGGCCAAGGAATACATTGCTGCACAGAATCCGGACGATCCGGGCGTGCTGGTGCTGTCGCTTCTGGCCGGTGCGGCAGATGAGTTGAAGCAGGCCTTGCTGGTCAATCCGCATGACCTGGACGGGGTGGCTGACGCGATTGCGACCGCCGCAGGCATGCCGCGCAGTGAACGCGTCGAGCGTTGGCAGGTGATGATGGAACACCTGCGGAAGTTCGATATCCACCGCTGGCGGCGGGACTATTTGTTGGCGTTGGAGGGGAGGTAGAGCACCCCCCTCTCCCGCAAGGGGAGAGGGGCTCAGAGGGCCGCAAGTCAAAACATTGCGCGCAATTGCAGCTGTAGAGCCCCTCTCCCCTTGCGGGAGAGGGGTTGGGGAGAGGGGGAAGCTCCTAGCAAGCAAACCCCAAACCAAAGCCCTCAATCCAAAAACCGCCCGCGCTGCTCCACCGTCGGCAGAAAACAGCTGTCATGCCGCCCAAACCAGCGATACCGGTTCCGCGCCAGCCAGCGGTAAGCCGGGTCTCGCAGCGACGCCGGCAACACCCACGCCAGCCCGGCCAAACGCCAAGCCCCACCCAAGCCTGTCACCACCCGCACGATTGCATCGGTATCGGTATAGGCCACGCCATCAACTACCAGCAGGAATGACAGCGGATCTTCCGGATCCAGCCCGTGGGCGGCCAGCAACGTCCGCCCCTGCGCGCCCTGCATTGCTGCGAACCGGTAGCGCCCCGCGCGATCAAAACGCAGCAGGAACCGCACCCAGCGGCTGCACAGCGCGCAGACGCCATCGAACACGATCACCGCCGGCTCAGCCATGCGCTTGCTCCGGCAACAACCAGCCTTCGTAACGGATCAGCCGCCCGATCAACGGCATCGATACGTCCACAAGAAATTCATAGCGGCCGGCCTGCTCACGCTCGCGGCAATGCACCTGCGCGAACCAGCGTGCCGGCAACGGCAACACCCCGAACGCCCAGGCACGCTCCGCCCGCCACAGGATCTGCCCGTCTTCTTCGCGCAGCCCAAAGCGGAAACGCAGCGCGCCCAGTTGCTCGAACAGGCGGCCCTCACGCTGCCAAAGCCGCGAGGCCATGCGCGCAGGGCCGAACTGCCGGTTCCAGCGTTCCCCCTTGGCATCAACCACGAACTCCACCGTCACCGGCACGCTTGAGCTCGGCGGCAGCCGCGTCAGCCAGGCGCAGGGCGCTACCAGCCAATGCGTACCGCGCAGCACCTCACCCTGCCCGCTCCAACGTTGCCGCGTCCGGATCGAGTGCAGCGCACGAACCTGCGGGGCCAACTGCTCGAACGCAGGACCAAGCACCTGCGCGAACAGCGGCGTGCTCATGGCGCCATCCATACCAGGGTGGCAATACGGCCACTGCGGCGATCACGGCGATGCGAGAACCAGCGCTGCGGATCGGCCATGGTGCACAGGTCGCCGCCGTGGATCGCCCCCGGCAGCATGCCGGCCGCCTGCAGCCGCTGCCGGGCCAGCCCTGGCAGGTCCACCTTCCAGTGGCCGGGCCGGGTGGCGACGAAATGCTGCTCAGCGGCGCTGGAATGCGCCAGGAAGGCCTCACGCACGTCCACGCCAACCTCGTACAGGGCAGGCCCCGCCGCAGGGCCTATCCACGCCACCAGCGCCTCAGCGGGGGTGTGCATGGCGGCCAGCGTGTTTTCCAGCATGCCGCGCGCCAAGCCACCCCAGCCTGCATGCGCTGCAGCCACCTCGCTGCCGTCACGGGCGGCGAACACCACCGGCAGGCAGTCCGCAGTGAGGATGGCCAGTACCACCCCCGGCACCGAAGTCACGGCGGCGTCGGCGGTCGGCTCAGCCTCCAGCCCCTGGGCGTGTGGCGGCGCGTCGAAGCGCACGACGTCGCTGCTGTGTACCTGCCGCAGCCAATGCGCGGCCGACGGCAACTGCGCCAACTGCTGGAGCTCATCACGATTGCGCTGCACCTGGGCCGGATCGTCGCCATCGGCAGCGGTCCGGTTGCCCAGGTTGAACGTGTCGAACGGAGGCTGCGAACCACCCGCGCCATAGCGCAACGTGGTGACCGCCCGCACCCCCGGGGGAGCAGGCCAGTCAGCCGCCCACAGCGGACCGGCCTGGGCCATTACCAGCGGCCCCGCTCGCGCTCGGCGAAGGCCTGCGAGTCCTCACGCAATGCCTTCATCAACGCCAACAGGTCACCCGGCACGGCGGCGGAATTGCTGATGGTTTCGCCGGTGATCGGGTGCTGGAACTCCAACGTCTCGGCATGCAGGGCCTGACGCTTGAAGCCACGCAGCTGCGCGACCAGTTCGTCGCTGGCACCCTTGGGCAGTTTCAACGCGCCGCCGTACAGCGGGTCGCCGACGATGGCGTGCTTCAGATGCGCCATGTGCACGCGGATCTGGTGGGTACGGCCTGTTTCCAGGCGGCACTCCAACGCAGTGTGGGCGCGGAAGCGCTCGCGCAGGCGGTAATGGGTAACCGCGTCCTTGCCATCTTCGCGCACGCCCATCTTCAGGCGGTCGCGCGGGTGGCGGTCAATCGCCGCATCCACCGTGCCACCGGCCACCAGCGCACCGACCACCACGGCCAGGTACTGGCGATGGACCTCACGTGCCGACAGCTGCTCCACCAGGGCGGTCTGCGCCTGCAGCGTGCGCGCCACCACCATGACGCCACTGGTGTCCTTGTCCAAGCGATGCACGATGCCTGCGCGCGGTACCTTGGCCAGCTCCGGATCACGGAACAACAGCGCGTTGACCAGCGTGCCGGTCGGGTTGCCAGCGCCGGGATGAACCACCAGCCCAGCCGGCTTGTCGATCACGAAGACGTGCTCGTCCTCGTACAGCACCGACAGCGGGATGTCCTCTGGCAGGGCGTGGGTTTCGGTTTCCAGCACCGCATTCAGGCTGACCTGTTCGCCGCCACGGACCGGGTCGCGCGGCCGGGCCGGCTCGCCGTCCATCAGCACCGCGCCGGTTTTGATCCATTCGGACAGGCGTGAGCGGGAGAATTCAGGAAACAGTTCAGCTACCACCGCGTCGAAGCGACGGCCGGCGGCGGAATCGGGGACCAGCGCCTGGCGCTGGGTGGAGGAGGTGTTCTCGGACATGGGCAAAGACCGGCTAAAGACGAAATTATGGGGTCCTGACGGCAACAGTCAGTCGCAGGACAGGCCACTAGGCTATCATCGCCCCTTCGTATTCCTGCCGCGTCCTGCCCTGAACCCATGATCCGACGCTCCTCGCTGCTGTCCGCGCCCGTCCGCCTCACCGCCCTGTTGCTGGTATTGGTCTTCGTCGCCACTGGCTGCCACCGCGGCGCCAAGAAGGACGCCGATGAAGGCGCGCCGGTCGAACAGCTCTATGAAAAGAGCCACAAGCTGATGGAGGGCGGCAACTGGTCCGGTGCCGAAACCAGCTTTCGGCGCCTGATTGCGCAGTATCCGTACGGCCCGTACACCGAGCAGGCGATGATCGAAAGCGCCTATGCCCAGTACAAGGCCGGCAAGAACGATGACGCCGTGTCGAGCATCGACCGCTTCATCCGTACCTACCCGACCCACCGCAACATCGCCTACCTGTACTACCTGCGTGGTCTGGCCAACGGCAACCGCGATACGGTTTTCCTGCGCCGCGTATGGTCCCTGGACCCGAGCCGTCGCGATCTGTCGACCCCGCGCCAGGCCTATGCCGATTTCAATATCGTCACCGAGCGCTACCCGAACAGCCGCTACGCCGCCGATGCGCGCCAGCGCATGGTCGAGCTGCGTGACGTGTTCGCCCAGCACGAGCTGGACAATGCCCTGTATTACGCCCGTCGTGGTGCCTGGGTATCGGCCGCCGGCCGCGCCAACTACCTGCTGGAAACCTACCCGCAGAGCGCGTTCCAGTACGACGCCGTGGCCATCCTGGGCGAGGCCTATACCCACCTGGGCAACAAGACCCTGGCCGACGACGCCCGTCGCGTGCTCGAGCTGAACCAGCCTGAGCACCCGTGGCTGGCCGGCAACTGGCCGAAATACCCGTGGATGATCCGCAAGCTCAACCCGTTCGCCGGCGAAAAGTCGGTTGCCACCGGCCAGAGCAACGCGACCATGAGCCGCAACAAGTAATCAGCTGCAAAGCAAGACACCGCAAGGGGCCCCGATGGGGCCCCTTATTGTTTGGGCCGATTTGAGTGCAACGCCGGGGACCCCAACGGCGCGAGGGCGGCATACGGCATTGGGGGGAAATCGCCAGTTGGCGGGAGGCGACCCTTTCACCGCGCCCGGCTTGCACGCACAGCTCCCGATGTTCTACGAGATTCCCGTGGCCAACGTCTCCCGGGGTGCAAAAAGTTGCCACCGCTTGGGGCAGTGGCAGGGAGAGAGATTCGATTCGATGTTTTCTTGTGCCTCGATAGTGGCGTGGTGACTTGCCAAGCATTTGGCCGTGCATGTCAGGGCCCGACACAAGTATTGGCAAGGGGCAACCACACGGGCCCTGCTTCCCGTAGCCAAAAAGAAGGGGCCTCCCGGCCCCTTCTTTCCTGCGCTGGTCAACCGCGATAACCATTGGTGATCGGGTAGCGGCGCTCCCGCCCGAACGCGCGCCGGGACACCTTGGGCCCGGGGGCCGCCTGGTGACGCTTCCATTCGCTGATGCGCACCAGCTTGAGTACGCGGTCCACCACGTCCGGCGCATAGCCGGCCGCAATCACGTCATCGCGCGACTGCTCCTGGTCGATGTAGCGGTAGAGGATGCCGTCCAGCACGTCGTAGGCAGGCAATGAGTCCTGGTCGGTCTGGTTGTCACGCAGTTCCGCCGATGGCGCACGCGCGATCACCGCCGGCGGGATCACGGGGGCGCCGCCTACCGTATTGCGCCACTTGGACAGGCCGTAGACCTCGGTCTTGTACAGATCCTTCAGCGGCGCATAACCACCGCACATGTCTCCATAGATGGTGGCATAGCCCACCGCGTACTCGCTCTTGTTGCCGGTGGTCAGCAGCAGGCCACCGAACTTGTTGCTCAGCGCCATCAGGATCACGCCGCGACTGCGCGACTGCAGGTTTTCCTCCGTCACATCCGCTGCTTGCCCTTCGAACATGGCCGACAGGGATTCCATCAACCCCTTGAATGCCGGTTCAATCGGCACCGTTTCCAGCTTCACCCCCAGCGCGCGGCATTGCTCCACCGCCAGGTCATTGGACAGGTCGGCGGTGTAGCGCGAGGGCAGGCTGACCGCGGTGACGTTCTCGGCCCCCAACGCATCCACCGCCAGGGCCAGCACCAGCGCCGAATCGATGCCGCCGGACAGCCCCAGCCAGACCTTGCCGAAGCCATTCTTGCGGCAGTAATCCTGGATGCCCCGGGTGACCGAACGCCACGCCAGTGCGTCCATGCTTTCGTCACCGTCGTCGATCCAGCGCAGCGGCATGAAACTGCGGCCGGCGACGTTGTACTCAACGACCAGCATTTCCTCGGTGAAGGCCACGGCTGCCGGGTGTACCGTGCCATCGCCATCGGCAACCACCGAAGCGCCGTCAAATACCACCGCATCTTGCCCGCCGATGGTATTCACGTAGGCGATTGCCACGCCGCTTTCGCGGCTGCGCTCGGCCAACAGCGCATCACGCTGGGCATGCTTGCCACGCTCATAGGGGGACGCGTTGGGTACCAGCACCAGCTCCGCCCCGGCCTTGGCGGTGGCGGCCAGCGGCTCGGGGAACCACAGGTCCTCGCAGATGACCAGGCCAACCGAGACCCCGTTGACCTGGAACACGCAGTTGCCGCCGTCGGGGTCCACATCGAAGTAACGGCGCTCATCGAACACCGCATAGTTCGGCAACTCGCGTTTGCGATAGGTGGTCTCCACCACGCCATCACGCAGCACGCTGGCCGCGTTGTAGACCACCGCACCAGCGCTCTGCGGCCAGCCCACCACCGCGACGATGTCCTTGGCTTCCGCGGCAATGCGCCCCAATGCCTGCTCGCAGTCGCGCAGGAACCCCGGTCGCATCAGCAGGTCCTCGGGCGGATAGCCGCTAACCGCCAGTTCCGGGAACAACACCACGTCGGCCCCGTACTCGTCGCGCGCCTCATGCATCAACTCGATGATGCGGCTGACGTTGCCGTCCACGTCCCCGACCGGGAAATCGAACTGGGCCAGGGCGATGCGTAGCGATTCGGACATATCAACAACCTTCTGCTTGGCCCCGCACCCTGCGGGGGCTTGGTATTACCGATGCTGCACGCAGGATGCTTTCACAAACCGCGGCAGTGTGGCTCAGGGCTTCATTATTCCAGAAGCGCAGCACACGGTAGCCGCTGCGGTGCAGGAAAGCGTCACGGCGCAGATCATTGGGGTCGGTGGCGTGCTGGCTGCCGTCCAGTTCGATCACCAGTTTGTGCGCCAGACACACGAAATCCACGACATAAGGGCCGATGGGGTGTTGGCGGCGGAACTTGAAGTCAGCCAGGTGGCGGCCCCTCAGGAAGTACCAGATGCGCCGCTCGGCCTCGGTCATGCGCCGCCGCAGGGCACGGGCGCTGCTGGTTTTACTGCCTTTGCGCATGGTCGCCTGCTGATTGGAAGACGATTGCCGGTGGGACCACCGGTTGGAATCGGGAAAACCAAGCCGTCGGCCGGGGGGATTGCCGTTGGGTTGGCGATATGAGGCAGAGGCAGGGAAGCAAAGGCAGGAGCTTGCCCTCACCCCTACCCCTCTCCCGCAAGCGGGAGAGGGGACAGCAAGTGCACAAAGCACAGGCCAAAGCCGAATCCAAAGCCAAAGCCAAAGCCAAAGCCACAGGCACAGGCACAGGCACAGCTACAGCCACAGCCACAGCGAGATCCAGATTTGATGTCGGAACCGGAGCTCGGGATAGAGATAGAGCTAAGGCGGGGCCTAAAAGCCAAACACCGGGGCTGCCTCAAATGCAGCGGGAGAAGCCGAAGAAGCCGCTGCCGCTTGGATGGGTGGCACGTTTAGCTGGAAATTTTGAGAGTGACGCAGTCCGATGCTTCGAACTGCGGGCTTCGGTTTTGGCTTCGGTTTTGGCTTCGGTTTTGGCTTCGGTTTTGGTTTTGGCTTTGGCTTCGGCTGTGCTCCTCGCTGTCGCAGTTGCTGTCCCCTCTCCCGCCTGCGGGAGAGGGGTAGGGGTGAGGGCAAGCTCCTGCTTTGGTTTTGGTTTTGCCATCAGCTCCCGCCCTTCTCCCCCAACCCCAAAACAAGAAAGGCCACCCGAAGGTGGCCTCTCTCAAATCACTGAAGCGCAGTCTTACTTGACCAGCTTCGCAATCGCAGCGCCCAGGTCGCCCGGCGAGCGGACGGTGACAACGCCAGCGGCTTCCATCGCCGCGAACTTGCCTTCCGCCGTGCCCTTGCCGCCCGATGCGATCGCACCGGCGTGGCCCATGCGCTTGCCGGCCGGAGCCGACGCGCCGGCGATGAAGCCCACAACCGGCTTCTTCACGAACTGCTTGATGTACTCGGCACCGGCCTCTTCAGCGTCGCCGCCGATTTCGCCAACCATGATGATGCCTTCGGTCTGCGGGTCTTCGTTGAACAGCTTCAGGCAGTCGACGAAGTTCAGGCCGTTGATCGGGTCACCACCGATACCGATGCAGGTGGACTGGCCCAGGCCGACTTCGGTGGTCTGCTTGACCGCTTCATAGGTCAGGGTGCCCGAACGCGACACGATGCCGATCTTGCCCGGCATGTGGATGTGGCCCGGCATGATGCCGATCTTGCACTCGCCCGGAGTGATGACGCCCGGGCAGTTCGGCCCGATCAGCACGGTGTCCGGATGCGAACCCTTCAGCACGTTGTCCACGCGCAGCATGTCCAGCACCGGGATGCCTTCGGTGATGCAGACGATGACCTTGATGCCGGCAGCAGCGGCTTCCAGGATCGCGTCGGCCGCGTACGGCGGCGGCACGTAGATGACCGACGCGTCAGCGCCGGTTGCCTGTACGGCATCGGCCACGGTGTTGAACACCGGCAGGTCGATGTGGGTGGTGCCGCCCTTGCCCGGGGTCACGCCGCCGACAACCTGGGTGCCGTACTCGATCATCTGGGTCGCGTGGAAGGTGCCCTGCTGGCCGGTAAAGCCCTGCACGATCACCTTGGTGTTCTTGTTGATCAAAACGCTCATTGGTAATTCCTTAGGTGTCGTGGATCAGGCGGCGTTCTTGACCGCTTCAACGACCTTCTTGGCGCCGTCGTTGATGTTGTCTGCCGGGATGATGGCCATGCCGCTGTCACGCAGCAGCTGCTTGCCTTCTTCCACGTTGGTGCCTTCCAGGCGCACCACGACCGGAACCTTGACGCCCACTTCCTTCACCGCGGCAATGATGCCTTCGGCGATCATGTCGCAGCGGACGATGCCGCCGAAGATGTTGACGAAGATGCCTTCGACCTTGTCCGAGGACAGGATCAGCTTGAACGCTTCGATCACGCGCTGCTTGTTGGCGCCACCGCCCACGTCCAGGAAGTTCGCCGGCTCGCCGCCATTGAGCTTGATCACGTCCATGGTGGCCATGGCCAGGCCTGCGCCGTTGACCATGCAGCCGATGTTGCCGTCCATGGTGACGTAGTTGATGTCCAGCTCCGAAGCGGTCACTTCGGTTTCGTCTTCCTGGGACTTGTCGCGCATGGCAACCAGTTCCTTGTGACGGAACGCGGCGTTGTCGTCGCTGTTGAACTTGCCGTCCAGCGCGTACAGGTTGCCGTCGTCCAGGATGGCCAACGGGTTTATCTCAACCAGTGCCAGGTCCTTCTCGTTGAAGATGCGGTACAGGTTGACCATGATGCTGGCGAACTGGCCCGCCTGCTTGGCGGTCAGGCCCATCTTGAAGCCGATATCACGGCCGTGGTAACCCTGCACGCCTTCAACGAAGTCCACATTCAAGGTGTGGATCTTGTCCGGGGTCTCGGCAGCAACCTGCTCGATCTCCATGCCGCCTTCCGAAGAGGCGATGAAGCTGATGGTACGGGTGCCACGATCGACCAGCACCGACAGGTACAGTTCCTTGACGATCTCACCGGCGGTGGTCACCAGCACCAGGTTGATCGGCAGCTCGACGCCGGCGGTCTGGTAGGTGGCCATCTTGGTGCCGAGCATCTTGGC
>NZ_DAMBEF010000040.1:0-31127 GCF_032061965.1 Stenotrophomonas sp.
GCAAGGGGGCGTTATCGGTAAAGCTTCTGCCGAGCATGGCTCGGCACTACCTATGGAAGCCACGCTGCTCGGGAGGCGCTGTGCACCTCGGACTACTCGTGGAATGCCCCGGATGCGCTGCGCTTATCCGGGCTGCGTTCGGACACCGCGTGCAAAAACGGCGCCAATGGCGCCGCCTTTTCTTTCGTAGTGCCGAGCCATGCTCGGCAAGGGGACGTTATCGGTAAAGCTTCTGCCGAGCATGGCTCGGCGCCACGGCAAACCTTTTGCTGGAGCTCAGTTCACCAGACGCAAGCGCAGTTCCTTGGGCAGCGCGAACACCATCGATTCCGGCTCGCCGTCCAGTTCGCCGACATTGGTGACGCCCAACTCGCGCAGACGCGCGATGACACCATCCACCAGCACTTCCGGTGCAGACGCACCCGCACTCAAACCAATGCGTTGCTTGCCCTGCACCCACGCGGGGTTGATCTCATGCGCACCATCGATCAGGTACGCCTCAACGCCCTCGCGCCGAGCCAGTTCACTGAGTCGATTGGAATTGGAGCTGTTCGGTGAACCGACCACCAGCACCAGATCGCATTGCTTGGCCAGGTCGCGCACGGCGTCCTGACGGTTCTGCGTTGCATAGCAGATGTCGTCGTTCTTTGGCCCCTGGATCGCGGGGAAATGCTTGCGCAGGGCCTCGATGACCGCACGCGTGTCGTCCACCGACAACGTGGTCTGGGTGGTATAGGCGAAGTTCTCCGGTTGCGAGACCTGCAGCGCCTCGACGTCCTCGACACTTTCCACCAGATAGATGTGGCCAACCCCGTTTTCACGGTTCCATTGGCCCATGGTGCCTTCCACCTCGGGGTGGCCTTCATGGCCGATCAAGACAACGTCGCGGCCAGCGCGGCAGTGGCGCGCCACTTCCAGGTGCACCTTGGTTACCAATGGGCAGGTCGCGTCGAACACCTTCAGGCCGCGGCGTTCGGCCTCGGCACGCACCGCTTTGGAAACACCATGCGCACTGAAAATGACCGTATTGCCATCAGGCACTTCGTCGAGTTCTTCAACGAAGATCGCGCCGCGTGCCTTCAGGTCATCAACCACGAAACGGTTGTGCACCACTTCATGGCGCACGTAGATCGGCGCGCCCAGTGTTTCGATGGCGCGTTTGACGATCTCGATGGCGCGGTCGACACCGGCACAGAAACCACGGGGATTGGCGAGTAAGACGTCCATGCAGCAATTCTACCGGCGGGAGTGGGAGGCAAGGGGAACAGCAGTGAAACCGCGCGGCTTCAAGCCTTCTGCCCTGCCCCCGCGTTCTTCTTCGGCTTGCCCTCGAACAGGCCCGACAAGGCAATACCGATGGCACCGGCAACGATGGCCGAGTCCGCGATATTGAACGAAGGCCAGTAGTGATTACCGACGTACCACTGAATGAAATCAACCACATGGCCGTGAATCTGGCGATCGATCACGTTGCCGATGGCCCCGCCGATCACCAGCGCATACGGCAGCGCGCTGCGCCAATTGGCCCGCGCGGTACGCGACAGCCAGAACGCCATCAGGCCACTGATCGCAACGGCAAGGAACGTGAAGAACCACAGCTGCCAGCCGCCAGCATAACTGAGAAAACTGAACGCGGCACCGGTGTTGTAGGTGCGGTACCAATTCCAGAAACCGTCGATCACCGGCACAGCCTGGAACTCGGGCAGGCTGGACAGCACCCAGGCCTTGCTCCACTGATCCAGACCGATCACGGCCACGGATACCAGCAGGTAGATCAACGCATTGGGCTTAACTGTTTTGGACTGCATGCAAACACCCTTGAAAGTTCATCGATGAAGAAACGGGAACGATGGTTACCCCAACGCGTTCCTCGTTCCTCCTCACTGGTTTCTGGCCCTTAGAACCAGCGGCGGTCTTCGCCGGCACCATCAATGTTGCTGACGCAGCGGCCACACAACTCCGGATGCGCGGCCACCGAACCCACGTCGGCGCGGTAATGCCAGCAACGCACGCACTTGGCCTTGTCGGTCGGCTGGGCGCTGACAAACACCTCGTCGGTGGTCGCCGGACGCACGCTGACATCGCCACTGATGAACAGGAAGCGCATCTCCTCAGCCAGTGGCTGCCAACGCGCGGCCTGCTCCTCGTTGGCGGCAACGGTGATCTCCGCCTCCAGGGCGGCACCGATGGCACCGTTGGCACGCATCGGTTCCAGCACCTTGGACACCTGCTCGCGCAGCGCCAGCAACTGATCGAAATCGGCAGCCGACAACGCCGCATCGGCCGGCAGCGGCGCCAGGCCGTCGTACCAGGTGGTGAACAGCACGTTCTCGGCACGCTTGCCCGGCAGATAGCCCCACAACTCTTCGGCGGTGAAGGTCAGGATCGGTGCCACCCAGCGCACGAAGGCTTCGATGATGTGGAACATCGCGCTCTGTGCCGAACGACGGCCGCGCGAATCTTCCTGCATCGTGTACAGGCGGTCCTTGGTCACGTCCAGGTACAACGAGCCCAGGTCGACGCTGCAGAAGTTCAGCAGCAGCTGCACGATCTCGGCCATGTTGTAGTTGGCGTACGCAGCCTTGATCTTCTCCTGCAGCTCGAACGCGCGATGCACGATCCAGCGGTCCAGGGCCACCATGTCCTGCAGCGGAACAAGGTGCTGGACCGGGTCGAAACCGTCCAGGTTGCCGAGCAGGAAGCGCGCGGTATTGCGCAGGCGGCGGTAAGCGTCGGCGTTGCGCTTGAGGATTTCCTGCGACAGCGACATCTCGTTGCTGTAGTCAGCCGAAGCGATCCACAGGCGCAGGATGTCCGCGCCCAGAGTGCGCATGATTTCCTGCGGCTCGATGCCGTTGCCCAGCGACTTGGACATCTTGCGGCCGTGCTCGTCCACGGTGAAGCCGTGGGTCAGGCACTGCTTGTACGGTGCATGCTTATCGATGGCCACGCCGGTCAGCAGCGAGGACTGGAACCAGCCGCGGTGCTGGTCCGAACCTTCCAGGTACAGATCGGCCGGCTTGCCGAAGCCGCGTGCCAGCAGCACGCCTTCGTGGGTGACGCCGGAGTCGAACCAGACATCAAGGATGTCGGTGACCTTTTCATACTGCGCGGCCTCGTCGCCGAGCAGCTCGGTGGCATCCAGCGAATACCAGACGTCGATGCCTTCGGCCTGCACGCGGTCGGCCACCTGCTGCATCAACTCGACGCTGCGCGGGTGCGGCTCACCGGTTTCGCGGTGGGTGAACAAGGCGATCGGCACGCCCCAGGTGCGCTGGCGACTGATGCACCAGTCCGGGCGGCCATCGACCATGCTGCTGATACGCGCCTTGCCCCAGCTCGGGAACCAGCCGACGTTGTCGATGGCAGCCATCGCGTCATTGCGCAGATTGGCCTTGTCCATCGAGATGAACCACTGCGGCGTCGCGCGGAACACCACCGGCGTCTTGTGCCGCCAGCAGTGCGGGTAGCTGTGCTGGATTTCGACAAAGGCCAGCAGCGCGCCGCTTTCACGCAGCACGTCCACGATCAGCGGCTGTGCCTTCCACAGGTGCTGACCGGCCAGCTCGACCGTCCCGGCCGGCGGCGTTGACGGCAGGTACACGCCACGGCCGTCGATCGGATTGATCTGGCCGGCGTTGTAGTTGTCCATCACCCCGTACTGCTGGCTGACCGCGAAGTCTTCCTGGCCGTGGCCGGGCGCGGTGTGCACCGCACCGGTACCGTCGGCGTCGGAGACGTGCTCGCCGTTGAGCAGCGGGATGTCACGATTGGCATAGAACGGGTGTGCCAGCAGCTGGTTCTCCAGCGCCGAGCCCTTGGCATTGCCGTGCACGACCACGTCGACCACGCCGTAGCGGGCCAGCGAGCGCTCGGCCAGCGTCGCCGCCAGCACCAACCAGCGCGGCTGGCCGTTGTGGGCCGGGCCTTCGACCAGCGCGTAGTCGATATCCGCGCCCAGCGACACCGCCAGCGAAGCCGGCAGCGTCCACGGCGTGGTGGTCCAGATCGGCACCGCCACTTCCACGCCGGCCGGCAGGTCCACACCGAAGCTGGCGGCCAGCGCCTTGGAATCACGCGCGGCATAGGCCACGTCGATGGCCGGCGAGGTCTTGTCCTGGTATTCGATCTCGGCCTCGGCCAAGGCCGAGCCACAGTCGAAGCACCAATGCACCGGCTTGGCGCCGCGCACCAGGTGGCCGTTGGCGACGATCTTGGCCAGCGCACGGATTTCATTGGCCTCGAAGTCGAAGCTCAGCGTCTTGTACGGGTTGTCCCAATCGCCGATCACACCCAGGCGCTTGAAATCAGCGCGCTGCAGGTTGATCTGCTCTTCGGCGTACTCACGGCACTTCTGCCGGAACTGTTCGGCGTCGAGCTTGACGCCAACCTTGCCCCACTTCTTCTCGACCGCGATCTCGATCGGCAGGCCATGGCAATCCCAGCCCGGCACGTAAGGCGCATCGAAGCCGTCGATGTAACGCGACTTGACGATGATGTCCTTGAGGATCTTGTTGACCGCGTGACCCAGGTGGATCTGGCCGTTGGCATACGGCGGGCCGTCATGCAGCACGAACAGCGGACGGCCCTTCGCGTTTTCACGAAGCTGCGCGTAAATGCCCTGCTCTTCCCAACGTGCCAGGATGCCCGGCTCACGCTTGGGCAGGTCGCCGCGCATCGGAAATTCCGTTGCGGGCAGATGGAGGGTGGCTTTGTAATCCTGGCTCACGCGGTAGCTCGCAATCTGTGTTCGTTGAGGATGCGACGCGCTTGCTCTGCGTCGCGGTGCATCTGCTCGGTCAGCGCCGGCAGATCGTTGAATTTCTCTTCATCCCGCAGCTTGGCAACGAATTCGACTTCGATGTGGCGGCCGTACAGGTCGCCGTTGAAGTCGAACAGGTGTGCCTCCAGCAAGGGCTCCACGCCTTCAACCGTCGGGCGCGTGCCAAAGCTCGACACTGACGGCCACGGCTGCTCGAACACGCCGTGTACCCACGTAGCGTAGATACCAGAAAGTGCGGGTGTTTTCGGGAAACGCAAGTTGGCAGTGGGAAAGCCCAGGGTGCGCCCCAGTTGCTGCCCGCGCACTACGCGGCCACCAATCGTATACGGGCGGCCCAGCAGTTCACCCGCATGGGCGAACTCACCGGCCACCAGCAACTCGCGGATGCGGGTGCTGGAAATACGCTCGCCGTTCAGGTGAACCGGCTCGATCTCACCGGCGACGAAGCCCAGCTCGGCGCCCATGGCCTGCAGCAACGCGATATCGCCGCCACGGCGGTTACCGAAATGGAACTTGGGACCGATCCAGACTTCGCGTGCACCCAGCCGGCGTACCAGCATGTCGCGCACGAAGTCCTGGGCGGTAATCGCCACCATCTTGGCGTCGAAGCGCAGCAAGCCGACGCTGTCGATGCCAAGCTCGCGCAACGTGGCGACCTTGTCCCGGGCCAGCATCAGCCGCGGCGGCGGGTTGTCCTTGGCGAAGAACTCACGCGGCAAGGGCTCGAAGCCCAAGGCCACGGCCGGCACGCCCAAGGCGCGGGCACGGGCAACCGCGTGGCGCACCAGCGCCCGGTGGCCCAGGTGCAGGCCATCGAAGGCACCAATGCAGACCACGCTTCCCTGCGGGAACAACACCCCGCCTTCGACGTCTCTAAAAAGCCTGCTCATTCCATCCGGATCCGGCCCTACGGGCCGGTTCTGTCGTGTGTAGCCCTGAAGTATAACGGGCGGCTCAATGGCCGCGCAGGTCGCGCGGGCGGAAGCCCATCGCGATCATTGCCAGCAGATAGGTGGCACCGCCGCTGCCGACCAGCAAAGCCAAGGCGCTGATGCGCTGCCATTTGTCCAGCGGGGTGAATTCGGGCAACCAATGCAGCAGGCCCAGCAGCACCGCCACCATTGCCGTACAGGCCAGCAGCAGCCGCAGCAGATAGCCACCCCAGCCCGGCCGGCGCTGGTAGACGCCGGTCTTGCCCAGCCAATGCCAGAGCAGAATCAGGTTCAGGTAGCTGGACAGAGCGCTGGCGATACCCAACGCCAGATGCAGGCCCGGCTGGCTCCCCAGCGCCGCCATCACACCCTGCGCCTTCAGCTCCGGCGGCACCATGAAGTGGAACACCACGGCCAGCAGGATGAAGTTGAAGACCATGTTGGCCACCAGTGCCACCAAGCCTGCGCGAACCGGGGTTTTGGTGTCCTGACGCGAGTAGAACGCTGGCAACACCACCTTCAACAAGGCGAAGGCCGGCAGACCGAAACTCAGGCCATACACCGCCAGCGCGGTCATCTGGGTGTCGAATTCAGTGAATTTCTTGTACTGGAACAGCGTAGCGATCAGCGGCTCGGCCAGCAGCAGCAGAGCCAGCATTGCCGGCACCGCGATCAGCAGGGTCATGCGCAGCCCCCAATCCAGCGCATTGGAGAAGCCCTCGCCGTCGGTCTTGACGTGGTGGCGCGCCAATGCGGGCAGGATCACCGTACCCAAGGCGACGCCAAACACGCCAAGGGGCAACTCCAGGAAGCGATCAGCCAGTGACAACCAGGACTGCGAACCATCGGTCAGGTGTGCGGCAATCACCGTGTCCAGCAGCAGATTGATCTGCGCCACCGAGGAACCGAACAGCGTCGGCACCATCAAGGTCAGCACCTTGCGCACGTCGGGGTGATTCCAGCCCCAACGCGGCAACGTCAGCAGATTGATGCCCTTCAGGCCTGGCAGTTGGAACAGCAGCTGCAGCACACCCGCCGCCAGCACTGCCCAGCCCAGCGCCAGGATCTGCTTCTCCGGCGTACCGCCTAGTCGCGGGGCAAGCCACAGCGCGCCGGCGATCATGCACAGATTCAGAATCACCGGCGTCAGTGCCGGCATCGCAAATTTCTGGAAGCTGTTCAGCGCACCACCGGCCAAGGCGGTCAGCGAGACAAACAGCAGGAACGGGAAGGTCAGCCGGAACAGATCAATCAGCAACCCCTGCTTGACCGGATCCGCCGCACCGCTGCTGAACAGAAAGGCCAGCTGCGGAGTGAAGATCAACGCCAACGCGGTGACCACCAGCAGCGCCCCCCCGAGTGTTCCGGACACCCGCGACATCAGCTCGCGTAGATCGGCGTGCGGACGGGTCTCCTTCACCTCGGTGAAGACCGGCACGAAGGCCGTGGCGAATGAGCCCTCTGCGAACAAGCGGCGCAGGAAATTGGGCACCCGAAACGCTACCCAGAAGGCGTCGGTGACGGCGTTACTACCGAAGGTGGTAGTGATAACCTGATCGCGGACCAGGCCGAGAACCCGGGAAATCATCGTCATGCTGCTGAACGACAGCAGCCCCCGCAACATGCGCGGTGAACTCACCCACGGCCCCCTTGACAACTTGACTTGACGTTCATTCGGACAGCCATCATACTTGCATGCTTGCTGTTCCCACCACATCGATTTTCAGGAAACCACCACTGTGGCCAATATCAAGTCCGCCAAGAAGCGCGCCAAGCAGACCGTTGTGCGCAACGCGCGTAACACGGCTCAGCGTTCGATGCTGCGCACCGCCGTCAAGAAGGTGATCAAGGCTCTGGACGCCAACGACGCCGCCGGCGCCGAGGCAGCCTTCGCCGTCGCCCAGCCGATCCTCGACCGTTTCAGCGCCCGTGGCCTGATTCACAAGAACAAGGCTGCGCGTCACAAGAGCCGTCTGACTGCACGCATCAAGGCCATCAAGGCCGCCTGATCCGCGCGATCACCAGGGGCCGCAAGGCTCCCGGCATGAAAAGCCCGGCTTATGCCGGGTTTTTTATTGCCCACACGCCAGGAAACCCAGCCTTTGTAGTGCCGAGCCATGCTCGGCAGACGCATCACAAGCACAAACGCACGCCCCTGTAGTGCCGAGCCATGCTCGGCAGGGGCTCTCTACCGGGAACGCCTCTGCCGAGCATGGCTCGGCACTACAGAGCTCCACCGTTTGCCGAGCACGGCTCGGCACTACGGACCTCCACCGTTTGCCGAGCACGGCTCGGCACTACGGACCTCCACCGCTTGCCGAGCATGGCTCGGCACTACAAGCCCATCGCACGACTCGACGCCCCAACTGTCGGGCACAAAAAAAGCGCCGCTTCCGCGGCGCCTTTTGAGCACAGACACCGGCAAGGGCTCAGAGGCCCTGCGCGTGGCGCTCCTCTTCTTCCAGCATCTTCTGCTGGTCAAAGAACGCCATGATGTCCTTCATGATCGGCCAGGTGCCTTCGCGACCCAGCGCGGACACCAGGTACCACGGCTCCTTCCAGCCCAACTCGGCCACCACCTGCTCAGCAGCAGCCTTGGCCTCATCCTCGAACATCAGGTCGGCCTTGTTCAGCACCAGCCAGCGCGGCTTGTTCAGCAATTCCGGGTCGTGCTTGCCCAGCTCGTTCTCGATCGCACGCACCTGCTCGATCGGCGAGATGCCTTCGACACCCCCCTCCATCGGCGAGATGTCCACGAGGTGCAACAACAGACGGGTGCGCTGCAGATGCCGCAGGAACTGCGCACCCAGGCCGGCACCATCAGCTGCACCTTCGATCAGGCCCGGAATGTCGGCGATCACGAAGCTGCGGTAGTTCTCCACCTTCACCACACCCAGGTTGGGGTACAGCGTGGTGAACGGGTAATCGGCCACCTTCGGCGTTGCCGCCGACACCGCACGGATCAGGGTACTCTTGCCCGCATTGGGGAAGCCCAGCAGGCCGACGTCGGCCAGCAGCTTCAACTCCAGCTTGAGCAGGCGCTCCTCGCCCTCCTCGCCCGGCAGCGCCTGACGCGGCGCGCGGTTGGTGGAGCTCTTGAAGTGCATGTTGCCCAGGCCACCCTTGCCACCCTTGGCCACCAGCAGGCGATCGCCATGCACGGTCATGTCGCCAATGACTTCATCGGTGGCGACATTGATCACCACGGTGCCAACCGGCACGGTGATGACCAGATCCTCGCCGCCCTTGCCATAGGCTTGGCGCCCCATGCCGTTCTCGCCACGCTGCGCTTTGAAGATGCGGTCATGACGGAAATCAACCAGAGTGTTCAGGTTTTCGTCGGCCCGGATCCACACGCTGCCGCCATCGCCGCCGTCGCCACCATCCGGGCCACCCAGCGGAATGAACTTCTCGCGGCGAAAGCCGATGCAGCCATTGCCGCCATTACCAGCGGTGACCTGGATCTCCGCCTCGTCTACAAGTTTCATGATTCTGGTTGCCCACTGATGGCGGCAGGCAAGCTGCCCGACCGCGGAATTCTACCGGCCCCGACGCTGCCGGGGAAAACGGGCCTGTCGCCCGCAGAACAATTTGCGCCAACGAAAAACCCCGCCGAAGCGGGGCTTTCGTCAGCTGCCCACACCGGAGTATGGGCGCCTTGCGCGTACGGAATTAAGCTTCCGTGACAACGCTGACGGTACGGCGCTTGTTGGCACCCTTCACCGTGAATTCAACCTTGCCATCGACCAGCGCGAACAGCGTGTGGTCACGGCCCAGGCCGACGCCTGCACCCGGGTGGAACTGGGTGCCGCGCTGACGCACGATGATGTTGCCAGCTTCAATGGCCTGGCCACCGAAGATCTTGACGCCGAGGTATTTCGGGTTGGAGTCGCGACCGTTGCGCGAGGAACCTACGCCCTTTTTATGTGCCATGACGGATGCTCCTTAGCAATTAGCCGGCGATGCCGGTGATTTCGATTTCGGTGTAGTACTGACGGTGACCCTGACGCTTCATGTGGTGCTTACGGCGACGGAACTTGATGATCCGGACCTTGTCGGCGCGACCGTGGGCCACAACCTTGGCGGTCACCGAAGCGCCCTTCAGCGCATCACCCAGCTTGATGCCGTCGGCATCGCCGAGCATCAGGATGTTGTCAAACTTGATCTCGTTGCCGGCTTCGACTTCGAGTTTTTCCACGCGCAGGGTTTCACCCTGAACGACGCGGTACTGCTTACCGCCAGTTACCAGAACTGCATACATGACCAGACTTCCTCTGTAGTTATTGTGGTCGCCTTGCCCGCCATCGAGGGCGGACAGAAGCGGGATTTTACCGGCCGGGCCAAGTTCGGGTCAAGTCACCCCCCGCCCTCGGGAACCTGGGCCTGAACCCTGGTTCAGCGCCGGTGCGTGAAGAGGGGCCAGGACCGCCCAAGCCTCTGGGAAAACCGGCAATTGCCCCCAAATGACAAGGCCGCTAGGCTGATTGACTGCCGTCAGCGACGCCCCCACACCCCCTGCTACCGGCCCCGGCCGGCAGTGGTCCAAATCGGATTTCCCATGGCGATGGATTTCATCCGCATCCGCGGTGCGCGGACGCACAACCTCAAGAACATCGACCTCGACCTGCCCCGCGACAAACTGATCGTGATCACCGGCCTGTCCGGCTCGGGCAAGTCCTCGCTGGCGTTCGACACCATCTATGCCGAGGGCCAGCGCCGCTATGTCGAGTCGCTGTCGGCGTACGCACGGCAATTCCTGAGCGTGATGGAGAAGCCCGACCTGGACCACATCGAGGGCCTGTCGCCGGCGATCTCCATCGAGCAGAAATCGACCTCGCACAACCCGCGCTCGACCGTGGGCACCATCACCGAGATCTACGACTACCTGCGCCTGCTCTACGCCCGCGTCGGCAGCCCGCGTTGCCCGGACCACGGCTATCCGCTGGAAGCACAGACCGTCAGCCAGATGGTTGACCAGGTGCTGACGCTGGATCCGGAACAGCGCTACATGCTGCTGGCGCCGGTCATCCGCGAGCGCAAGGGCGAGCATGTGCAGGTTTTCGACCAGCTGCGCGCGCAGGGCTTCGTGCGCGTGCGGGTAGACGGTGAACTGTACGAAATCGATGAAGTGCCGGCGCTGACCCTGCGCCAGAAGCACACCATCGAGGCGGTGATCGACCGCTTCCGCCCGCGCGAGGACATCAAGCAGCGCCTGGCCGAAAGCTTTGAAACCGCGCTCAAGCTGGGCGACGGCATGGCCACGGTAATGGCACTGGATGCCGCCGATGCCGCCCCACAGCTGTTCTCGTCCAAGTACAGCTGCCCGGTCTGCGATTACGCCCTGCCGGAACTGGAACCGCGCCTGTTCTCGTTCAACTCGCCGGTCGGCGCCTGCCCGGGCTGCGATGGCCTGGGCATGGCCGAATTCTTCGACCCCAACCGCGTGGTCGTGCACCCGGAGCTGTCGCTGGCCGCCGGTGCGGTGCGCGGCTGGGACCGCCGCAACGCCTACTACTTCCAGCTGATCGCATCGCTGGCCAAGCACTACAAGTTCGATGTTGATGCGCCTTGGCAATCGCTGCCGGAGAACGTGAAGCAGGCGGTGCTGTACGGCAGCGGTGAAGACCCGATCACCTTCACCTACTTCACCGAAGCCGGCGGGCGCAGCCAGCGCAAGCACCGCTTCGAAGGCATCATCCCCAACCTCGAACGCCGCTACCGCGAGACCGAATCGCCGGCGGTGCGCGAAGAGCTGGCCAAATACATCAGCGAACGCCCCTGCCCCGAATGCAAGGGTGCACGCCTGAACAAGGCCGCGCGCAACGTTTTCGTCGCCGACCGCCCGTTGCCGGACATCGCGGTACTGCCGATCGACGAGGCCAAGCGTTTCTTCAGCGAGCTCAGCCTGCCCGGTTGGCGCGGCGAGATCGCCACCAAGATCGTCAAGGAAATCGGCGAGCGGCTCGGCTTCCTGGTCGACGTCGGTCTGGATTACCTCACCCTTGAGCGCAAGGCCGATACCTTGTCCGGTGGCGAAGCACAGCGCATCCGCCTGGCCTCGCAGATCGGCGCCGGCCTGGTCGGCGTGATGTACGTGCTCGATGAGCCATCCATCGGCCTGCACCAGCGTGACAACGAGCGCCTGCTCGGCACCCTCACCCGCCTGCGCGACCTGGGCAACACGGTGATCGTGGTCGAACATGACGAAGATGCGATTCGCCTGGCCGACTACGTCGTCGATATCGGCCCCGGCGCGGGCGTGCACGGCGGCGAGATCGTCGGCCAGGGCCAGTTGCAGGACCTGCTGGATGCACCGCGCTCGCTGACCGGCCAATACCTGTCCGGCAAGCGTCGCATCGAGATCCCGGCACGCCGCCACAAGCCCAACCCGAAGATGACGCTGCGCCTGCGCGGCGCCAGCGGCAACAACCTGAAGAACGTCGACCTGGACGTGCCGGCAGGCCTGTTGACCTGCATCACTGGCGTCTCCGGCTCCGGCAAGTCGACCTTGATCAACGACACCTTGTTCTCGCTGGCCGCCAACGAGATCAACGGCTCCTCGCACCCGATCGCCGCCTACAAGAGCGTCGATGGCCTGGATCTGTTCGACAAGGTGGTGGACATCGACCAGTCACCGATTGGCCGCACGCCGCGTTCAAACCCGGCCACGTACACCGGTCTGTTCACGCCATTGCGTGAGCTCTACGCGCAGGTTCCCGAAGCGCGTGCACGCGGTTACTCGCCGGGCCGTTTCAGCTTCAACGTGCGCGGCGGCCGCTGCGAGGCCTGCCAGGGCGACGGCTTGATCAAGGTGGAAATGCACTTCCTGCCGGACGTGTACGTGCCTTGCGACGTCTGCCACGGCAAGCGCTACAACCGCGAGACGCTGGAGATCCTCTACAAGGGTTACAACATCAACGACGTGCTGGAGATGACCGTCGAAGATGCCCTGCGCCTGTTCGAGCCGGTGCCGGCGATCGCCCGCAAGCTGGAAACGCTGATGGACGTGGGCTTGAGTTACATCAAGCTGGGCCAGAGTGCGACCACGCTGTCCGGCGGTGAGGCACAGCGCGTCAAGCTGTCCAAGGAGTTGTCGCGCCGTGATACCGGCCGCACCCTGTACATCCTCGACGAGCCGACCACCGGCCTGCACTTCCACGACATCGAAGCCCTGCTCGGCGTGCTGCACAAGCTGCGCGACGAGGGCAATACGGTGGTGGTGATCGAGCACAACCTGGACGTGATCAAGACCGCCGACTGGATCGTCGACCTGGGTCCGGAAGGCGGCCATCGTGGTGGCACCGTGCTAGTCACCGGCACACCGGAAGACGTGGCGGCACACCCGGACTCCTACACCGGCCAGTTCCTAGCCAAGATGCTGCCTTCCACCAGCGCGCGTCCCGAACAACCGGCCGCGGTTGCCAACAAGCCCGATGCGCGCCCGCCGCGCAAGGAAAAGCCGGTCAAGAAGACCGCCGCCAAGAAGGCTGCAGCCCCCGCAAAGAAGAAGGCTTCGAAATGAGCAGTGAGCACAAGCAACTGGCCCGCGTACCGATCAGCGTGCGCTGGCGCGACATGGACTCGATGGGCCACGTCAACAACGCCAAGTACGTCTCCTATCTGGAGGAAGCGCGCGTGCGCTGGATGCTGGGCGTGGAAGGCGTGTCGATGAACGACCGCATCGCGCCGGTGGTGGCCAATACCAACATCAACTACCGGCTGCCGATCGTGTGGCCGAACGACATCGTGGTGGAGCTGTTCGTCGAGCGCCTGGGCAACAGCAGCGTCACCATTGGCCACCGCATCGTCGACCAGAACGACGACAGCAAGCTGTACTCGGACGGCAATGTGGTGGTGGTGTGGATGGACACGCAGACCGGCAAGAGCGCGCCGTTGCCCGAGGCTGTGCGTGGGGCTTCGAGCTGATCTGCTTGACCCTTCTCCCCCGGGAGAAGGTGCCCCGTAGGGGCGGATGAGGGTCGGTCCAGCACTGGTGTTGTTGGCAGCGGGGCGCTTCGCTCCTACCCTCTCCCCAACCCCTCTCCCGGCGGGAGAGGGGCCAAATCTGCAGTTGCGGGCTTGGCGTCGTAGCCACCATCTTCCAGAGATGCCCCGGATGAACAACCTACTGAGAGATCACAGCTAGCGCGCAGGCGCCTCGCGCCGCAGCTGCAGTAGCCCGTCGATCCTGGTGCCATCTTCCAGGCTGAGCCGCAGCGGCAACTGCGCGCCTTCGGCAAGCGGCACTTCCGGCTGCATCAGCATCAAGTGCATGCCACCGGGCTTGAGCTCGACCGTTCTGCCCGCCGCGATCGGCAGACGTTCGATTTCGCGCATCCGGCTCACCCCCTGCACCATCGTGGTTTCGTGCAAGGACACCTCGCCGAACGCCTTGCTGCCCGCGCCGATCACCACTACCTCGCCGGCACAATCGTTGCGGATCCGCGCATAGCCCGCGGCCATCCGCATCGGCCCCGGTGTCAGCCGCACCCAGCCCTGCTCCAGCTTCACGCAGGCCGGCGCGGCGGCCGATGCCTCGAATGCACACAGGGCCAACAGTACGCACACGAATGGTTTGGTTATCATCAGGCCACGACTCCTTGCCGTTCGAGATACCGCAGCATGACCACGCTCATCGAAGTGATCAACCATGGCCCCATCCGCGAACTGCGCCTGGCCCGTCCGCCAGTCAATGCGCTCGATACCGAACTGTGCCGCTCGCTGATTTCCGCCGTAAGCCAGGCCATGGCCGATGACGTGCACGGCATCGTGCTGTCCGGCAGCGAACGCATCTTCACCGGCGGCATGGATGTGCCGCACCTTCTGTCGCATGGCGATGACAAGCGCAAACTGATGGACAGTTGGCAAGCCTTCTTCGGTGCCGCCCGCGTCCTGGCCGAAAGCCGCGTCCCGGTCGTGGCCGCCCTCACCGGCCACTCGCCCGCTGGCGGTTGCGTGCTGGCGCTGTGTTGCGACTACCGGGTGATGGCGCGCAGCGCCGACCCGGCCAAGCCCTATGTGATCGGCCTGAACGAGGTGCAGGTCGGTCTGGTCGCGCCGGAAGGCATCCAGCGCCTGATGCGTCGCGTCGTTGGCCCCCATCGTGCTGGCGTACTGCTGGCCGGTGGCCAGTTGGTCAGTGCCGAACGTGCGCTGGAGATCGGGCTGGTCGATGAACTGGCCGATGGTGCCGCGCAGGTCGTCGAACGGGCCATCGGCTGGCTGCAGAGCCAGCTCAAGCTGCCACCGCAGCCGATGCTGCAGACCCGCGCCATCGCCCGCGCCGATCTGCACGAAGCCATGCAGGCCGAGCACATCCAGCTGGAACGTTTCGTCGACGCCTGGTTCTCTGCCGATGCACAGGCCGCGTTGCAGGCACTGGCGGCCAGGCTAGGCAAATAGGCCAGAAACCAGAGGCCAGGAACCAGGAACGAGTAGAAGCCCTGCTCCTGCTTTCACTGGTTCCTGGTTCCTGATCACTTGTTCCTGGCCCCTATATAATCCCGATCTGTCGATAAAAAGGCCGCCGCCTTGTCCAACACGCCTGAACCTGTGGTTTCCGAGCTGATTGACCTGCTGTCGCTGGAGCGGCTCGAGGACAACCTGTTCCGGGGCCAGAGCCGCGATATCGGCACCAAGTACGTTTTCGGCGGACAGGTGTTGGGGCAGGCCCTGGCCGCCGCCCAGGCTACCGTCGAGAATGGCCGCCATGTGCATTCGCTGCACGCCTACTTCCTGCGCGCCGGCAACATCGATCACCCCATCGTCTATGACGTGGACCGCACCCGCGATGGCGGCAGCTTCTCGGTGCGCCGCGTTACCGCGATCCAGCACGGCAAGGTGATCTTCTTCTGTGCGGCCTCGTTCCAGCAGGCCGAGACCGGCGCCGAGCACCAGCACAAGATGCCGGAAGTGCCGCAACCCGAAGACATCGAACCCAACCGCCCGCTGCCCGCCGAGGTACTGGAGCGGCTACCGGTCAAGGTGCAGCGCTGGCTGTCGCGTGGCGGCCCGTTCGAGTTCCGCCACGTGTATCCGCGTGACGAACTGAATCCGCCCAAGCGTCCGCCCTACCATCAGGTGTGGCTGCGTTTGAACGAAAAGGTCGGCGATGCACCGGAGCTGCATCAGGCCTTGCTGGCCTATGCCTCCGACTTCCATCTGTTGGGCACGGCCACCTTCCCGCACGGCATCAGCTACTACCAGCCGCACGTGCAGATGGCCTCGCTGGACCACGCCATCTGGTTCCACCGCCCGTTCCGCGTCGACGATTGGCTGCTGTACTCGCTGGACAGCCCCAGCGCCCAGGACTCGCGTGGCCTGGCCCGTGGCCAGTTCTACACCCGCAATGGCGTGCTGGTGGCCAGCACCGCGCAGGAAGGCCTGATCCGCGTGACCCCCGACGACAACGAAGCGAGCAAGGGCTGAACCATGCGCAAGATTTTCAGCAGCCAGCGCGTCGAAAATGCCGAAGGTGTGGCGCAGATCCTGCGTGATGCCGGCATCGAGGTACGCGTCACCAATGGTCGTTCGTACCACAGCAAGCGTCGTGGGCAGTTCAGCTATACCGACAAGGTCAACAACGAAAATCTACCCGCCGTCTGGGTGGTGCACGCCAACGACCAGCCCCGTGCGCGCGAGATCCTGCGCGACAAACGCCTGCTCGATACCACCCGCCGCGATCACCCCACCGCCGAATATGCGTTCCGTGACACTCCCGCCGATACCAGCAATGGTCGTGGTTGGGCGTGGCGCATCCGCATTGCCCTGCTGGTGGTGATTGCCGGCGTGGCCTTGGTGATCATGCTGCGCCACCGCAGCGCGCCCACCGCGGCCCCCGCCGCGCCTGCGCCAGCTGCCACGGCACCGACCACACCGCAGGTGCAGCCGGGCAGCGATGGCGAGGACGGTTTCCGGGTCCGCATCGCTCCCGATGCGCCGCCGCCCGCTCCAACGCCCGCTCCGGCCCCGGCGACCCCGCCGGGCAAGTAATCGGTCACATCCAGCGCCCTCGTCCGTCCTGTCTGGTACTACCGTCCCGAAGGCCCACCGATGAGCACTGAAGCGCTGGAAATCATGCTGCAGGACCAGTTACCGGCAGCCCGCAAGGGCTGCACGCAGTCGTATGGGCGCATCGTACTGGCCTGCCAGAACACCGTGACCGCCATTGCCCTTGCCATCACCCGCGACGTGCAGGCCAGCGAGGACATCGCTCAAGAGGTGTTCCTCAAGGCCTGGCAGCAACTGCATCAGCTCAACAACACCTCCAGCTTCCTGCCGTGGCTGCGGCAGATAACCCGCAACCTGGCACGCGACTGGCTGCGCGCCAACCGTAACCGTCCATTGAGTGGCGAGGCCGCGGAGATCGCCATCGGCATGGCTGCCGACCCTTCGCCCAACGGCGCCGATGCCATCGCACGGGTTGAGGAGGAGTTGGTCGCCGGGGAAATCATCTCGGCGCTACCCGAAGACAGTCGCGAAACCCTGCTGCTGTACTACCGCGAAGGGCAGAGCTCGCAGCAGGTCGCAATGCTGCTGGGGCTGAGTGATGCGGCCGTGCGCAAGCGCCTGTCGCGCGCACGCGCCAGCGTCCGTGAGGAGATGCTCAAGCGCTTCGGCGAGTTTGCGCGCAGCACCGCGCCAGGCGCAGCGTTTGCTACCTTCGTGAGTTCCGCGGTGATGCTGGCCGCACCCGGCACCGCCAGCGCGGTGATCCTATCCACCTCGGCAGGTGTGGCCGGAGGCAGTGCCGGCAAAATCGGACTTGGCGGACTTGGCGCCAACAGCCTAGGCGGCGGCGCAGCCGCCGGGACTGCTGGCGCCGCATTGAACAGCCTGTTCCCCAATCCCTTCGACATATGGGTGGTGTTGGGCTGCATGCTGTTTGGTACCGCAGCAGCGCTCTTCTCCAGCCTGTACCTGCTTCGGTATGCGCAGACGCCCGCCGAGCGCAGCCAGCTGCTTCGCTTCATGCGGCTGCATACAGTCACCGCCTTCCTGTTCTGCATCTGCGCAATTGCAGGCGTGACGTTGCGCCTGGGCACAGCCGCCGGCCTGCTGCTGCTGGCATTGGGCATGGCTGCGCTGAACTACCAATACCTGATCACCCTGCCCCGCATCATGGCAACCATGCTTGCCCGCGATGCTGCCCGCAATGGCCGTTCCGGGCCCAGCTGGGTATATCGCAGTCTGTTCGGGCGCAGTGCGGTCGTGAGCTCTTCACTGCTCGTCGTCGCAGCAGTGGCGTTTGCATTGCTGAACCGCTGAACCGACCCCAATAAAAACCCCCGCTGTCGCCAGCGGGGGTTTTGTCGATCGGCGCCTCTCCGGAACTTACTTCGCAGCCGGAGCCTGCGGCGGCATCGGGCCGCGCGGGCCGCGATCACCACGCGGACCGTTCTTGCGGGCAGCTTCCAGCTCAGCCGCGCTCAACTTGCCATCCTTGTCGGTATCGGCCTGGGCAAACCACTCGGCACGGCGCTGTTCGGCGCGGGCCTGGCGGTCAGCCTGGTCGATGAAACCGTCCTTGTTCGCGTCCAACCGGGCGAAATTGGCCTGGTACTCGGCAGCGCTGATGCGGCCATCGTTGTCGGTGTCCATGCCATGCAGCATCAGGCCACCGCCGCGACCACCGTGCATGCCGCCATGGCGGCCACCACCGTGACGTCCGCCGTGACGCGGCGACGGCATTTCTTCGCGGGCAAGCTTGCCGTCCTTGTTCTTGTCCAGTTCGTCGAAGCGCTGTGCCAAGCCCGGGTGCGCTGCCGCTTCCTGGCGATCAATCTGGCCGTCGTTATTGGTATCCAGCCGCGGCGGTGCCTGGCGCGGTGCCGGGTTTGCAGCGAATGCCAGGCCGGTAGCCGAGGTCGCCAGCAGCATCGCCAGCAGGAGAAGGGGTTTGCGGTGGGTCTGGTTCATCGTGTGGCTCCGTGGTGGATGGCGAACGCAGCAGTGCGTCCTCGCTACGTTCAACGTTTGCAGCCGCATACCGGTTGACCTGGCCAATGGCGATATTCATCCGGCAGACAGACGCAGGTTTTGCGACCGCGCGCGGCTATGCTGTGGCCATGGCAGCCCACGGTGAAAACAACGAAGAACTGCGCCTGTTCCAGACCGGCGAACACCCCTGCGGATACTGGCCGGACCGGGAGGCGCGCGATCTGGTGCTCGACCCCCAGGACGAGCGCCTTGGCACGCTGTACCCCTTGGCCTTGAGTTGGGGGTTCCGTCGCTCCGGCGACCTGGTCTACCGCCCGCATTGCCAGAACTGCCGCGCCTGCGTACCGGTGCGCATCCCGGTGGCGCGCTTCGCCCCCGACCGTAGCCAGCGCCGCTGCCTCACCCGCAACGCCGATCTGCAATGCCGGGTGCTGCCTGCCGAACGCACCGACGAACAGTTCGCGCTCTACCACCGCTATCTGCAGCACCGCCACGCCAACGGCGGCATGGATGACCACGGGCCGCACGAGTTCGACCAGTTTCTGGTTGGCAGTTGGTCGCATGGCCGCTTCATGGAAATCCGCGCCCCACGCCGCGATCGCGCACAAGGCCAACTGCTGGCGGTGGCGGTAACCGACGTCACCTCCCTGGGGCTGTCGGCGGTCTACACGTTCTTCGATCCGGAAGAAGAGAAGCGCGGCCTGGGCACCTTTGGCATCCTCCAGCAGATCGCCTGGGCGCAACGCACCGGCCTGCCACATCTCTACTTGGGCTACTGGATCCACGGTCATCGCAAGATGGACTACAAACGCCGCTATCGCCCGCTCGAATACTTCGATGGCAAGCATTGGATGCCGGCGGGCCAGAACGATGGCACCGGCTTTCCCTGATCGCGCTTGCCGCAGACGATCCGGGCCTTGATTCGGATTTAACCGGCGTTTATGCAGAATGGGACTGTCATCACGCCATGTGGTGGCGCAAGGACGTACCCATTCCACAGGAGCAATGCGTGAAGACCCAACTACTGATTCTGGCCGCCATCGGCACCCTCGCCCTGGCCGGCTGCAAGAAGGCCGACACCCCGGCGACCGATGCCGCCGCCAATGCCCCGGCAAACGCGACTGCAGCTGCCGAGGTCACCCCGGCCCCGGCAACGGACTCCGTCAAGGCGGGCACTGGCGTGCCCGAATGCGACCAGTATCTGGAAAAGGTCTATGCCTGCATCAGCGACAAGGTGCCCGAAGCCCAGCGCGACATGATCAAGCAGAGCATCGAGCAGTCGCGCAACGCCTGGAATGGCGTGACCGATAAGGCCGAGCTGGCCAACCAGTGCAAGACCGCCATGGAGCAGGCAAAGACCATGTATGGCGCAATGGGCTGTACGCTCTAAGCGACGCAACAGTGCCATCCAACGACGCCCCGCACTGCGGGGCGTCGTTGTTTTCGCCCCATCGTCATGGGGACATGAGAAAATCGACGCATGCGCATCTTTACCTTACTCGCCCCAATGACCCTGCTGCTGGCAGCCTGTTCAACCACATCCGGCGGCAGCCCAAGCAAAGGCGACCAGCTGCGGCTGGCAACCTACAACACCTCGCTGTATTCGGAAGAAGAAGGCGGCCTGATCCAGCAACTGCAAGGTGACAGCGCGCACGCGCGCAAGATCGCCGCGGTGCTGCAACAGGTGCGTCCGGATGTGGTGCTGCTGAACGAATTCGACTTCGACGAAGCCCACAGCGCTGCCGATCTTTTCCAGGAACGCTACCTGGAAGTCGCACAACCCGGCGGTGGTGAGCCGTTGAAATATCCTTACCGTTACCTTGCGCCGGTCAATACCGGCGTCCCCAGCGGGTTGGACCTGGACAACAACGGCAGCGTCGGCGGCAAGGGCCGCGAGCGCGGCAACGATGCGTGGGGCTACGGCCTGCACCCCGGCCAGTACGGCATGCTGGTGCTTTCCAAATACCCGATCGATGAAGCGGCAGTACGCAGCTTCCAGATGCTGAAGTGGAGCACCCTGCCAGGCGCATTGCGCCCGGTTGATCCAACCACCGGAAAATCATTCTGGCCTGATGCGGTATGGGCGCAGCTACGGCTCTCGTCCAAGTCGCATTGGGACGTGCCTGTGCGTACCCCGCTGGGCACGATCCACGTACTGGCCTCCCATCCCACGCCGCCGGTGTTTGATGGCAAGGAGAAGCGCAACGCCGCCCGCAACCACGACGAGCTGCGCCTGTGGAAGGAATACCTCGATGGCGGTGACAAGCCGTGGCTGTGCGACGACAAGGGCAGCTGCGGCGGACTGGCCGCCGATGCGCGCTTCGTCATCGTCGGTGACCTGAACAACGACCCGGCCGATGGCGATGGCCGTCACGACGCCATCGTCGAGCTGCTGGAACATCCGCGTGTGCTGCGCTACCCCACGCCGACCAGCCTCGGTGGCGAGCAGACCAGCCAGGCCTATGCGGCCAAAGGCATCGTCCGCCACGGCGCCCCGCAGCATGCGACCGGTGATTTCGGCCCGCGCTCGGGCACGATGCGCCTCGATTATGTGCTGCCTTCCAGCGGTTTGAGCTATGTCGGCAGCGGCGTCTTCTGGCCGGCCAAAGACAGTGCCGAGGCGAAGATCGCCGATGGCAGCGACCATCACCTTGTCTGGGTGGACGTACGCTGAAAAAAACGCCGGCTCAGCCGGCGTTTTTTTTGTGCGTTTCTTGGGGAGCGACCTCAACTGCGAAGCGGGAGCACCCGCTGGAACGGTGAAGCCTCCCCTCCCAAATCCTTCCCTTGTCTTCGGCAAAGGGAGGGCGCAACGCTCAGCGCAATTCAATGCCGATGGCAGCCGCCGCATCACGCGCAATCGCGCGCGCCTGATCCACATCGGCCGCGCGCGCCAGGGTCACGCCGACGCGGCGCTGGCCCTGCACCATCGGCTTGCCGAACAAGCGTAGTGCCGAATCCGGATGGATCAGTGCTTCGGCCACATTGCTGAAAAACGGCACGCCATTGCCCTGCGCCAACATCGCGCACGATGCCGACGCGCCGTTGTGGCGGATGGTCGGGATCGGCAGACCCAGAATGGCGCGCGCATGCAGGGCGAACTCACTCAGCTCCTGCGATACCAGCGTGACAAGGCCGGTGTCATGCGGCCGCGGCGAGACTTCGCTGAACCACACCGCGTCGCCCTTCACGAACAGCTCGACGCCGAACAGGCCCCAGCCGCCGAGGTCATCGGTGATGGCGCGGGCAATCTGTTGGGCGCCTTCCAGTGCCTTGGTCGACATGGCCTGCGGCTGCCAGCTTTCGCGGTAGTCACCGTCCTTCTGCAGATGGCCGACCGGATCGCAGAACGCGGTGCCGCCGGCATGGCGCACGGTCAGCAGGGTGATCTCGTAATCAAAATCGATGAAGCCCTCGACGATGCAGCGACCGGCACCGGCGCGGCCACCGGTCTGCGCGTATTCCCAGGCCGGGCCGATATCGGCCGCATTGCGCAGCGTGCTCTGGCCCTTGCCCGAAGACGACATCACCGGCTTGACCACGCACGGCAGGCCAATCGCGGCAACGGCGTCGCGGTACTCGGCCTCGGTATCGACGAAGCGATAGGGCGATGTCGGCAGGCCCAGGGTTTCTGCAGCAAGGCGGCGGATGCCTTCGCGGTCCATGGTCAGGCGCGCGGCGCGCGCGGTCGGGATGACCCGCAGGCCCTGTTCGGCCTCCAGCTGCACCAGGGTTTCGGTATGGATGGCCTCGATCTCGGGCACTACCAGGTGCGGCTGTTCCTGCGCGATCAACGCCTTCAATGCCGCCGGGTCCAGCATGTCCAGTACATGGCTGCGATGGGCTACCTGCATGGCCGGGGCATTGGCATAGCGGTCGGCGGCAATCACCTCCACCCCAAAACGCTGCAGCTCGATGGCTACCTCCTTGCCCAGTTCACCCGAACCAAGCAGCAGGACGCGGGTAGCAGACGGAGACAACGGGGTACCGAGGGTGATCATCAGGCAGGTCCGGAAGGGCGCTAAAGAGGATGCCTATTCTAGGCAAGCCGGCCCGGCAGGGGGTGCCCGGCGCCCCGCCGTAGCCCGGGTAAGCGCAGCGCACCCGGGGATTCACCGCGATGTCGTTTGTCGCTGACGCCCGGAAGGATGCCCCGGGTGCGCTGCGCTTACCCGGGCTACCCGGCTTGGCCGGATGTCGCCCCCTTGCAATTTGATATCAATTTGATATCTTCCAATCCAACCACCACGGAAGATGTGCCATGAAAGAGAAGTCCCTCGGTTCCCTCCCCGGCATTTCCACCCTGCTTGGCACGATCGTGCTGATGCTGGCTGGTGCCGCCGCCATCATCGGCGCCGTTGTCATCACCAAGAACGGTGTTGGCGGTGGCGGCTTCCTGGTCCTGGCCGGCATCGTGCTGGTCACCGTGGGTATTTTCCTCAGCGCCGGCCTGTACATGGTGCAGCCCAACCAGGCGGCGGTGCTCAGCCTGTTTGGCAAGTACGTCGGTACCGTCAAGGACAACGGCCTGCGCTGGAACAACCCGTTCTTCACCAAGCGCAAGGTCAGCCAGCGCGTGCGCAATTTCGAAAGTGGCAAGCTCAAGGTCAACGAACTGGACGGTTCGCCGATCGAGATTGCCGCAGTCATCGTCTGGCAGGTGATCGATGCTTCAGAAGCCGTGTACAACGTGGATGACTACGAAAGCTTCGTGCACATCCAGTCCGAATCGGCGCTGCGCGCAATGGCTACCAGCTATCCGTATGACCAGCACACCGAAGGCCAGCTCGCCCTGCGCAGCCACGCCGCTGAGATCTCCCAGCACCTGAAGGATGAACTGGCCGAGCGCCTGGCCGATGCCGGCGTGCAGGTACTGGATGCGCGCATCAGCCACCTCGCCTACGCCCCGGAAATCGCCCAGGCCATGCTGCAGCGCCAACAGGCCAGCGCCGTGATTGCTGCACGTACGCAGATCGTTGCCGGCGCCGTCGGCATGGTGGAGATGGCGCTGCTGGAACTGCAGAAGAACGATGTCGTCACCCTGGACGAAGAACGCAAGGCGCACATGGTCAGCAACCTGCTCACCGTGCTGTGTTCTGATCGTGGTACCCAGCCGATCGTCAACGCTGGCTCGCTGTACTGAACCGTGTAACGAGGTATCCGTAGTGAATGTTTACGCCCCCCTGATCATCGCCGCCACCGGCATCCCGGCCCTGTGCTTTGCCGTGTGGAGCGGCCGCCCCGGCACCGCGCATGCGCGCGGCGTCGGCCTGCGCTGGGCATTGATCGCACTGTGCCTGTTTGTCGGTGGGATCGGCGTTTACCTGTCCGGTGACAACCGCAACGTGGCCTACGGCGTGGTTATCGCGCTGGTTGTGGCGGTCAACGCACTGGGGATTTCGCTGGTGCTGCATCTGCGCCGCGGCAGCGCAGGGGCACCGCGCCGGTGAGTGAAAAGAAGGCCTACCCGCTGCGCATCAACGCCGAGGTTCTGGCGGCTGCCCAACGCTGGGCCGATGACGAGCTGCGCAGCCTCAACGCACAGATTGAGTACGTGATCCGCGACGCCCTGCGCAAGGCAGGCCGTCTACCCAAGCCCAAATCAGACGACAAGGAAGAATGATGAGCAAGCGCTGGCAATACCTCACCATCGAACTGCCTGCCTCGATGCTCAAGGGCGGGCCCACTGCCGAGAAAGTGCAGGCGGAGCTGACCAAGCAGGGCAACCTTGGCTGGGAACTGGTCAACATGGTGCATTACGGCCAACTCTCACCGGCAATGCTCATTTTCAAGAAGGAGCACTGATGAAGACGCTGCTTGCAAGGATCGCTGGCGTAGTGATGCTGACCGCCGTACCGGCCATGGCAGGCGAAGCGCCGACGACACTGGCTACACGCCTGCTCGACCAACTCGATGCGGGACAGTACACGCAAGCTGAAGCAAGCTTCTCTGCACAGATGAAGGCCGCGGTGCCCGCTGAAAAGCTCAAGGCGGTCTGGGAATCATTGCCCGCGCAGATGGGAGCAGCCGGCAAGCGCGGGGACGCACAGACCAGCGAAGCCGATGGCTACCGTATCGTCGTCATCCCCCTGCAGTACGCCAACGGTGGCTTGCAGGCCCGCGTGGTCTTCGATCAGGACGATCAGGTTGCCGGGTTCCTGGTGCAACCTGCCGCACCGGCAACCGCACCGGCACCGGCCGATGACGCCAACTTCAGTGAGCAGGCCTTCACCGTGCCCAGCGGCTCAGAGGGCAAGCCCGGCCTGCCCGGCACGCTGGCCCTGCCCAAGGGCAAGGGGCCGTTCCCGGCCGTCGTGCTGGTGCACGGTTCCGGCCCGCAGGATCGCGATGAAACCATCGGCCCGAATCGCCCCTTCCTGGATATCGCACGCGCGCTGGCCGCGCAGGGCATCGCCGTACTGCGATACAACAAGCGCACCCATGCCCGCCCGCAGGACTTCAAGGCTGGCTTCAGCGTCGACGACGAAACCACCGATGATGCCGTCGCGGCGGTCAGCACCCTGGCCGGCACCAGCGGTATCGATGCCAAGCAGGTCTATCTGCTGGGGCACAGCCAGGGTGGGTTGCTGGCTGGGCGCATCGCCAAGGCCGCACCCGGCAAGTTGGCCGGGCTGGTGCTGTTTGCGGCTCCCGCTCGCCCCATTCTCGATCTGCTCGCCGAGCAGAACCGCTACATGGTGAGCATGGACGGCAGGATAAGTGCGCAGGAGCAGTCACATCTGGATGCGCTTGATGCGGCCATCGCGGCGGTGCGCAGCAACCCGGAAGCCAGGCTGATGGAAGTGCCCGGCCAGTTCTGGCAAGAGCTGGAAAAGGTTGATCCCATTGCTGATGCGCGCGACAGCCAGCTACCGGTCCTGCTGCTGCAAGGCGGTCGCGACTTCCAGGTGGTCGATGCGGATTGGCAGCTGTGGAACAAGGGGCTGCAGGGCGAGCGCTATCGCTTCCACCATTACCCGGCGCTCAACCACCTGGGCATCGCCGGTGAGGGCAAAGGCTCGCTGCAGGAGTACGCACGCCCGGGCCATGTTGATCCCGCCCTGGTCAACGACATCGCACAGTGGATCAAGGCACGGCCATGAACACGCACGCCGCAGATACGCGGATCGAACCCTTCAGGATCGCCGCGCCGACCAGTTCGCTGCTGTTCTGGGTGTGGGCACCGATGCTGCTGGTACTCAGCATTGACCCACTGATCAAGCTGTTTGCGGGCAAGCCACCGTTCACCACCGCGTTCGCATCGTGGGGGGCGTGGCTCGTGGTGCCCTTGGTCGTGGGCGCCCTGACCCTGGCATACCGGCGCCGCCATCTGCTGCTGGAGCCGCACCAGCTCACCATCGCCGCGACGCTATACACCCGCCGAGTGCCCCTGTCTTCCATGCGGCTGGACCGGGCGCGCGTCGTCAACTTTGCGGAGAATCCGGACTTCAAGCCCGGCATGAAATCCAACGGCTTCCAGTACCCGGGCTTCCGCGCCGGTCACTTCTACATGAAGGACGGCGGCAAGGGCTTCTGCCTGATCACCGATGACAGCCGGGTGCTGGTCATCCTGCTACGCGACGGTGGCAGCATCCTGATCAGCCCGGAGCAGCCGCGCGCGCTGCTGGATGAACTCAAACGACTGGCCGGCAACAGCGGACGGGCCTAAGCTGCGCGCATGCGCAATGCTCCCCACATCCTGATCAACACGCCCGATATCGAGATCTGGCCCGGCGGCTTGCTGCGCGCCCGCAGCAATGACGATGCCCGCATCCTCGCCCGGGCCAGCCATGTACTGCGCCGCAAGCATGACGGGCGCTACCTGGGTGCACAGTTGCAGGGCGGCATGATGCCGCTGGTCACGCGGCTGGCGGACGAGCCGGGCGTAGGCTTTGCGTTGGCCGCGCTGGATGCCGCGCGCCGGCAACCAAAGCGCATTCCACCGGCTGCCGGTGAGCTGCCACTGCATCAACTGCAGCTGCGGCTGCAGCAGCTGGATCTGGATGCCGACGCCTATGCGGCGCACACCGGGCTGCCCCTGGTCGCCGAGCCTCTGCACCTGCACCTGGCAGGTTTTGATCGCTATCGCCGCCCCCTCTGGCTTACCAAGGGCGCAGCACGCGGCTGGCAGCGGATGCAGCAGGCTGCAGCCATCGATGGACTGGCGCTGGATGCAATCTCCGGTTATCGCAGCCATGCGTATCAACTGGGCATCTTCGAACGCAAGCTTGCCCGCGGGCTGAGCGTGGCAGACATCCTCACCGTGAATGCCGCGCCCGGCTACAGCGAACATCACAGTGGCGCGGCGCTCGATATCAGCGCGCCCGGTGAACCACCGGCCGAGGAATCGTTTGAACATACCGCCGCATTCGCATGGCTGCAGCAACATGCCCCGGGCTTTGGCTTCCATATGAGCTACCCGCGCGACAACCCGCATGGCATCGTCTACGAACCCTGGCACTGGTGCTACCGCAGCGATGAGCACGCCCACGCCTGATCCTGACCGGCGGCGCCTGTTGCAGGCCACGCTGGGCGCGGGCCTGATCAGTCAGTTGCCGGCGTGCACGCCGGGCAAGCCGGATACGCAGGCCGCTGACGTTGCGCAACTGGACCATACCGCCATCGCCGGTGTCGTCACGCCCCCCAGCAGCGCCGGCGTCGCCGCCGCATTGCTGCGCTGGCAAGGAGCGGCCTGCATCGCTGGCGGCCGCTACAGCATGGGCGGTCAAACCCGCGCGCCGGCGGCATTGCAACTGGACATGCGGCGCATGGACCGCCTGCTGTGGCTGGACCCTGCCCGCCTGCGGGCCCGCGTGCAGGCCGGCATGCGTTGGCGACAACTGCAGGCGTTGCTGGACCCACTCGATCTGGCAATCAAGGTGATGCAGAGCTACAGCAATTTCAGCATCGGTGGCTCGGTCTCGGTCAACTGCCATGGCCGCTATGTCGGCAGCGGTGCGCTGGCCGGAAGCGTGCGTGCCCTGCAACTGGTCACCGCAGATGGGCGCACCCTGGAACTGTCACGCGACCAGCAGCCGGCGCTGTTTGCCGCCGTGATCGGCGGTTACGGGGGGCTGGGTGTCATCACCGAGGTAGAGCTGGAGCTTGCACGCAACGAGGTGATCGCGCGCAACGTCGAGCAGGTGGCACTGACCGACTATCCGGCCTGGTTTGCCGCAAACGTCGCAGGACACCCGGATGTCGTCCTGCACAATGCAGACCTCATCCCGCCGCAGTTCGATGCGCCGCTGGCAATCAGCTGGTCACGCAGTACGGCACCGTTGACCGATGCCAGGCGCTTGATGCCCACGCGCACAAGCTACCCCAAGGACCAGAACCTGATCTGGGCAGCCTCGGAGCTGCCCGGCGGCGACCAGTTGCGCGACGTCTACCAGACCCGCAGCCTGCTGCACGAACCGCGGGTGATCATGCGCAACCTGGAAGCCAGCCTCGATGCCGCCTCACTGGAGCCGCGCACGCGGCGCATGTCTTCCTACCTGCTGCAGGAATACTTCATCCCAACTGCCGCGTTTGCTTCATTCGCACGCAGCATGGCGGCAATCCTGCGCAGGCACGACGTCAATGCGCTGAATATTTCCGTGCGGCACGCGCCCGCCGATACCACTTCACTGATGCGCTGGGCACGCGAAGACGTTTTCTGCTTCGTGCTTTACCACAAGCAGCGCAGCTGGAATGCAGCCGAGCAATACAGCCGCAGCTGGACCCGTCGCCTCATAGACGCCGCGCTCGACCATGGCGGCCGCTACTATCTTCCGTACCGGCTGCATGCCTCGCAGGCACAGTTCGACCGCGCCTATCCGCAGGCGGAACAGTTTGCCGCCCTCAAGCAGCAATGGGACCCGCAGAACCGCTTTCGCAACCTGCTCTGGGACAAGTATCTGCGCCTTCCGGCATAAGGTTCCCGGGAAAGCGCAGCGCGCCCGGAGCCTTTGGCGTGGCATCGGCGGCCCGATTGCCGGGTGCGCCGTGCTTACCCGGCCTACGCTCACTCGCTGACCGCGCCACGAACCGAACACCACGCTCACCATGGATGGATGAAGCCCCATTGGACAAGCAGTGATCTGCTGGCAATCGCCTGAGCCGGACCCCGGCCAAGCGCGATCTGCAGTGGCTGCTGCGGCGTTTGCTTCGCGGCTTGCGCCGTTCCTGCCCACTTCGGGTTTTCAGTCCTGCGAGCGGTTTGTCGCCTGCTTGGCACCAGCGCTGAAGTCGGCGATGCGCCACAGGTAAAAACTGGCATAGGTCCGGTAAGGCCCCCAGCGCTCACCACGCTCGGCCAACGCCTTGGGGCTCGGCATCGCCTCCGCTGCATCCACGCGCTGCGCCCCCTTGCGGATGCCGAGGTCATCCACCGGCAGGATGTCGGGGCGGCCGAGCCGGAACATCAGCATCATCTCCACCGTCCAGCGACCGATACCCCGCACCGGGACCCATGCATCAATGATGTCCTGATGCTCCATCACCGCCATGCGGCGCAGGCTTGGCAGCTCGCCGCCGGCCTCACGGCGGGTCAGGTCCCGCAGTGCCAGTGTCTTGTTGCCGGATACACCGCAGGCACGCAGCGCGGCATCATCAATTCGATCGAGGGTGGCGCCGTGCAGGCGTCGGCTGGCGATCGCAGCCTCCACCCGGCCAACAATGGTGGAAGCCGCCTTGCCGCTGAGCTGCTGGAACAGGATGGCCCGCGCCAGCGCGTCCACCGGGTCGAAACGACGGACCCAGCCATCCGGCGCAGGCAACGGCCCCAACTGCCGCATCCACTTCGCCAGACGCTTGTCCGCGCGTTGCAGGTGCGCGTGCGCCGATTCGATATCGAAGCCGCGACTGTAACGCGGCATGGGTCAGCGCTTGAGCGCGCTGAGCGCCAGCAGCACCCAGCCGCCCATCAAGGTGATGCCACCCGCGGGGGCCAGCGTGGTCGGCCATTGCGCCAGCACGTTCCCCGCCAGACTGCCAGAGAACAGCAGCGTCCCCACCAGCAACACGTACAAGGCCCCCCGCCCCAGCAGGTTGAGCGTGGCGGCGCCCAGGCCTACCAGCACCACGCCGTGACCAAAGGCGTACAACGCGGCGGTGTTGAGATGCGATTGCGCCAACGGCTCGCTCACCCCATGCGACGCATAGGCCGACGCAGCGATTGCCGCAGCCGCCAGCAGGCCACCGCAGAACGCCAGGAATGAAGGCTTACGTGCTCGTCGCTCAGTGCCCAACATCATTTGTACTCCCAAGCCCAGTCACAAAAAAAACGCGCCGCTGGAAGCGGCGCGTTTTCGGGATCACGTCATCTTCGACAGACCGAAGATTACTTGACTGCCCAGTAGATGTCGTAGGAACCATCCGTGGTGAAGGCCTTGGCCACGCCACCCTTCCACGACTCATACGGACGATCCACAACTTCGTTGCCCATGGTGGTTGCCCATGCACGCAGGCCGTTGCGGGCCAGGTCCAGACCCGCCATATGGCCGGTGTAGGACGCTGACGCGGCGCGGTGCGGTGCAACGTGGCTGTACTTCACCGGGTTACCGGCCGGGATCTTGACGCTCAGCTCGGCAGCATCACCCGCAGCAGCCACCGGGGCCGGCGCAGCAGCAGCCTTGTCAGCCTCGCCATCCTTCTTGTCCTTGTCGGCAGCCGGGGCAGCGGAGCCCTTGCGAACCGGCAGGGCCACGTCGAATGCGTACTTCTCGGCGCCGAAATCGGTGGTCACGATGCGCACCGGACCGGCAGCAACCAGACCGTTGGCATCCATCGTGCGCTTGATCCACTCCATGTTGTCGTCGATCGACTTCTGGATGGCATCGTTGTTGCGGTCGATGTTGCCGGCGTTGACCACCAGCAGGTTCTCGGCCGGGACGTCGACGACCTTCAGGCCGGTCAGCGGCGCTTCGGCGGCAGCGTAGTCAACGTTCGGCACGGCAGCCAGCATGTTGGCCATGCGCGACAGGCCCAGCTTCAGGTCATCACCAACGTGACGGCTGACGTACAGGCCGGCATAGCGACCAAACAGGTCGAAACCGTAGTTGACACTGTAATCCTGGGTGATCTTGACGTTGCGGTCGTTCTTGCCGGTCGGCTCAAGGGTGAAGGTGGTGACCTTGTCCTTGCCACGGGTAACGTCGTCGATGGCGATCACGACGCGCTTGTTCTTCTCGGCGTCGGTGACTTCCCAGCTGCCCTGGCCCAGGGTGCTGTCCTTGGACGAGTAGTCCATACGGGCGCCCTTGCCGGCGTCCGGACCGCTGAACTTCAGCTCCACGGCCTTGTCACGCAGGGCCAGCGGATTCCAGTCTTTAAAGCGACGCAGGCTGCTGACCGTGTCATACACGATCGTCATCTTGCGATTGGTTTCAATGCTTTCGGAAATGTGGCGCTCGCCCGGGAGGCACACGCCGATGAGGACGAACAGGCCAGCCACGATCCCCAAGGCGATAAGGAACTCGATAATACGGGTC
>NZ_DAMBEF010000041.1:0-28769 GCF_032061965.1 Stenotrophomonas sp.
GGCGGCCAGCACGTCGGCCATCTTGGCCGAGTCGTACTCGTTCATCTGGCAACCGTGGGTCTTGATGTAGAGCTTGCCGCGCGCGCCGCCGGCAACCGTCGGCTTGACGCCGGGCAGGGGAATCAGTTCAGGAGTGGTCATTTCAACAGTAGGCGCGGCGGAGCCGGCCGAATTCGGCAGGGATGTAGCTGGCGTCCCGGGCATGGCGCTTATTCCAGACGGGTGGGCGGGCAGGCGGCTGGGGCCGCATCGAAGCGGGCTATTGTATCGGCCCGGGATGCCCGGCGCGAAACCGAATCGCGTCAAATACTTGGCAAGCCCCATTGAAGCTGGGAGACTCCCCGCCCATGAAGGGGATTTTGGGGATCACCGTCGTTCTTGCTGCTGCATTGGTCGCGTCGCCGGCCAGTGCGGGCACGCTGTACAAGTGCATCGGCAGCGACGGGATTCCCAACTACGTCACCAAGCGGATTGGCGGTGCCAGCTGCAGCGTGGTCAGCAGCTATCGGCCCTCACGTGAGGCCCCGCCGCCGCGCGTCACCACTGCGCCGGTGCCGGCACCGCTTGCGGTCACCAATGCCGTACCTGCGGCCGGTGAGCGCAGCCCCACCACCTTGACCGCGCAGTCCGCGCCCACCGCGGTGGCCCCGACTGCGGCGCCCGCAACGGCGGGCCGCGCGCAGCGGGTGGTCAGCGGCCAGGTCTATGCCTACATGAAGGACGGGGTGCGGCATTACACCAGCACCCGCCCGACCCAGGTGGCCAACGTCGGCGCGGTACGCACCATCCATTACAGCTACATCGAGCGCTGCTTCGCCTGCGGCGTGAACTCGACCGTCAACTTCGGCTCGGTGCGCCTGAACACGCAGGCCTACAACGCCGAGATCGCCGCTGCGGCCCGCGAGTTCGGGGTGGAGGAGGCAGTGGTGCGGGCGATCATCCACGCCGAGTCGGCCTTCAACCCGACCGCGCTCAGCCGTGCCGGTGCCCAGGGCCTGATGCAGCTGATGCCGGCCACGGCACGTCGCTTCGGTGTGTCCGATTCCTTCGACGCCGGCCAGAACATTCGCGGCGGTGTGCAGTACCTGTCCTGGCTGCTGCGCCGGTTCAACGGCAACCTGACCCTGGCTGCGGCTGGCTACAACGCCGGCGAAGGCGCCGTGGACCGTCACGGTGGCGTGCCTCCTTATAAGGAGACACAGTATTACGTGCAGCGCGTGGCACAGCTGGCCGACCGTTACCGGGGCGAGCAGGCGAGCCGGCAGTAGCCCGGCCCGGTCGTGCTGCGGCAGGCCGTGACAAATTCCGCAGCTTGGTGTTTGATCGCGTTGTGCGAGCGTTAAGCGTTCCGCTACACTCGCGAACGATTCGATTCAAAGCGGAATGGCCCCCACCAGACCGCTGGCAGCCTCACGCTACCTAATCAATTCGGAGTGCCGGATGGCCAACGATGGGGTAAACGATCCAGTCAACACCGGACGTCGGCGGTTTTTGACAGCAACCACAGCCGTGGTAGGTGCAGTCGGCGTCGGCTTCGCAGCGGTACCGTTCATCAAGTCGTGGAATCCCAGCGCTCGTGCCAAGTTGGCCGGTGCCCCGGTGACCGCCGACATCAGCGCCCTGCAGGAAGGCCAACGGCTGATCCTGGAATGGCGTGGCCAGCCGATCTGGATCGTCAAGCGGTCCAAGGCCATCCTTGAAGCCCTGCCGGGCTTGGATGGGCGTTTGAAGGATCCTGAGTCCGGCAACAAGGACCAGCAGCCGGATTACGTGCTCAAGGCCAATCCCGAATACCGCTCGATCAAGCCGGATGTCTCCGTGCTGGTGGGCCTGTGCACCCATCTGGGCTGCTCGCCGGAAATGGTTGCCGAGATCCGCCCCGAGCCCTATGACGCACAATGGAAGGGTGGCTATTTCTGCCCCTGCCACAAGTCGCGTTTCGACATGTCCGGCCGCGTGTTCCAGGACGTGCCGGCGCCGATCAACCTGTTGGTGCCACCGCACCACTATGTGGATGACAACACCATCGTCATCGGCGTCGATCCGCAGGGGGCAGCCTGATCATGGCCGACAACATCCTTACCCGCACCGCCACCGGCGTTGCCAACTGGGTCAATGAGCGTGCGCCGGGGCTGATGCCGGTGTACCGCAAGCACGTCAGCGAGTACTACGCGCCGAAGAACTTCAACTTCTGGTACTACTTCGGTTCGCTGGCGATGGTGATCCTGGTCAACCAGATCGTCACCGGCATCTTCCTGACGATGCATTTCAAGCCCAGCGCGGCTGAAGCGTTCGCATCGGTGGAATACATCATGCGTGACGTGGAGTGGGGCTGGCTGATCCGCTACATGCACAGCACCGGCGCCTCGCTGTTCTTCATCGTGGTCTACCTGCACATGTTCCGCGGGTTGATGTACGGCAGCTACAAGAAGCCGCGCGAGCTGGTGTGGATCCTCGGCATGCTGATCTACCTGGTGTTGATGGCCGAAGCCTTCATGGGCTATGTGCTGCCCTGGGGCCAGATGTCGTTCTGGGGCGCCAAGGTGATCATCTCGCTGTTCGGTGCCATCCCGGTGATCGGCAACGGACTGACCGAGTGGATCATGGGCGACTACCTGCCCGGCGACGCGACGCTCAATCGCTTCTTCGCGCTGCATGTGATCGCCATGCCGCTGGTTCTGCTGTTGCTGGTGGTGCTGCACCTTGGCGCGCTGCATGAGGTCGGGTCCAACAACCCCGATGGCGTAGAGATCAAGAAGGGGCCGAAGGGCAACCGCTGGTCACCGACCGCGCCGACCGATGGCATTCCGTTCCATCCGTATTACACGGTCAAGGATCTGGTGGGCGTCGGTTTCCTGCTTACCCTGGCGGCCTTCATCATCTTCTTCGCGCCGGTGTTCGGCGGGCTGTTCCTGGAGCATGACAACTTCACCGAGGCCAACCGCCTGGTGACGCCGGAGCACATCAAGCCGGTCTGGTACTACACGCCTTACTACGCCATGTTGCGCGTGGTGCCCAACAAGCTGGGTGGCGTGATCGTGATGTTCTCGGCGATCGCCATCCTGTTCCTGGTGCCCTGGCTGGACAAGGCCAAGGTCAAGTCGATCCGTTACCGTGGCCCGATCTCCAAGGTGATGCTGGGCGTGCTGGCGGTGTGCTTCGTGTGGCTGGGCGTGATTGGTTCCGGCCCGGGTACCGCGATCTGGGAAACCTGGGTCGGGCGGGTGCTGACCTTCCTGTACTTCGCCTTCTTCATCACCATGCCCGTTTGGACGCGGATCGACAGCACCAAGCAGGTACCGGACCGGGTGACGACGCATGACTGACAAGTGGATTGTGCGGTTGGCCATGGCCGCCGCGATGATGTTCTGCGCGCCGGTATTCGCTGCCGAAGGTGGTGGCCTGATGCAGGCGGGCAATGACCTGGGCGACCGGGCCTCGCTGCAGCGTGGCGCGCAGGCCTATATGAGCTATTGCTCTGGCTGCCATTCGCTCAAGTACCTGCGTTACTCGCGCATGGCGGACGATCTGGGCCTGAGCGAGCAGCAGGTGATGGATAACCTGAACTTCACGGGTGCGGCTTTCGGTGAGCAGATCCAGGTGTCGATGCCGCACGACGAAGCGACCAAATGGTTTGGCAAGATGCCGCCGGACCTGAGCTTGATCTCGCGCGTACGCGGCAGTGACTGGGTCTATAGCTACCTCAAGTCGTTCTACGTGGATGAGTCACGTCCGTTGGGCTGGAACAACAAGGTCTTCCCCAACGCCTCCATGCCCAACCCGTTGTGGGAGCTGCAAGGCCAACAGCACGCCATCCATGGCAAGGCCGAGCAGGAAGGCATCGATCCGCCCGTGGTCGGCCTGAAGATCGAGCGGCCCGGCAAGGTAGATGCACGGGAGTACGACCAGACCGTTCGCGATATCACCAACTTCCTCGAGTACGCCGGCGAACCCGCCGCGTTGAAGCGTCAGAGCCTGGGCGTGTGGGTGGTCCTGTTCCTGGCGCTGCTGACCTTCCTGGCCTATCTGGTCAAGACCGAGTACTGGAAGGACGTGCATTGAGGGCGATTTGCATCGCTAGAACCCGGGGATGGGTATAGGGTCTTGGCAAGTGCGCCTATCGGTAGGCACACTCGGGGTGACCGTGGCGACCGTCGGCAATGGGTCGACGGGGCCGTAAGGCCGGCGGATTCCGGCCGTTGGAGAGCCTTTGATGGCGGCGAGTGTGCGTATGCGTAATACCTTGACTTTGTTCTCTGCCAACGACGATGTCCTCTGTCATCGCGTGCGGCTGGTGCTGGCGGCCAAGGGCGTGAACTACGACCTGGTGCCGGTTGATGCGCAGAATCCGCCAGAAGACCTGATCGACCTCAACCCGTACCACTCGGTGCCGACCCTGGTTGAGCGCGAGTTGGTGCTGTACGCGGCGTCGGTGGTCAGCGAGTACCTGGATGAGCGCTACCCGCATCCGCCGCTGATGCCAGTGGATCCGTTGTCACGTGCGCGTCTGCGCCTGGCGATGCTGCGCATCGAGCACGATTGGGTGCCGCAGGTGCAGGCCATCCAGTTGGGCAACAAGACCCAGTCCGAGGCAGGGCGCAAGCGCTTGAAGGAACTGGTGGCCCAATCCGTGCCGCTGTTCAAGGCAAGCAAGTTCTTCCTGAATCCGGAAATGAGCCTGGCCGACTGCGCGATGGCGCCGATCATCTGGCGCCTGGAGTCGTTGGGCGTGGCACTGCCCAAGGATGGCAAGGCCATCGAGGATTACGGCAACCGCATCTTCCGCAACCCGGGTTTCATCCGCAGCCTTACCGATCAGGAAAAGAAGCTGCGCGACCTGCCGGTCTGAGCGGCGGTAGCGGCTGTATGCCGACTTATCGATCACCGCCGCACGGCGGTGATCGCGCTTCAATGCCGCGTACACTTACCGCATGACTGAAGAAATTTTCCGGATGAGCAGCCATCGCCCCTATCTGTTGCGCGCGCTGGTGGAGTGGATCAACGACAACGGCATGACCCCGCACTTGATGGTCGATGCCGGCGTGCCGGGCGTCCAGGTCCCCAGCAGTGCGATCAAGGAAGAGCGCGTGGTGTTGAATATTGCCGAGCGTGCCGTGGTGGGCTTGCACATCGACAACGAGTACGTGAGTTTCACGGCGCGTTTTGGCGGCACCAGTTTCCCTGTGAGCGTGCCGATTTCGGCGGTGCTTGCGGTTTATGCGCGCGAGACCGGACAGGGCATGGCCTTGCCCGATGACATCCCGGGGGCCGAATCGCTGCCGGGTGATGACGACGATACGCCGCCGCCCAGCGCGCCCGAGCCGCCACCGGCGGGCAAGCGCCCGTTCCTGCGTGTGGTGAAGTAACCCCGCAATCGCCGCCGAAGGGCGGCGATTTTGTTTTCGGAGTTTGCGGCGGGGCGTTTGCTGCGACCGGAATTTGCCCAGGGCGGCACCTGGCCCGCTGCCTTTGCGGCGGGCGAGTACAGGGGGCGGGCAGGAGCCCTTTGAGGTCTTTCAGCGGTTGCTTGCTTCGCGGCTTGCACCGCTCGTGCCGTGGTTCAGATGTCTTCGGCTTCTTCGGTGCTTTGGCGCAAACGGCCGATCTGCGCGGCGGCGGGGCCGCTGAACGACACCAGTTCACGGCCGCGCAGCACCATGCGCCCGGTGTGGCGCTCGACGCCATCGTAGGAGTAGTCGAAGCGGAAGCTGCGTTCGAAACCCAGCCAACCGTTGGGCAGGCGGCACAGACGCATGCCGGTGGCGTGCACACTCTGGTCCAGCCATTGCACATCGGCAGCGCGACAGGCGTTGCGGCCAAGTTCGGTGGCGCGGTCGGCTGCTGCGCGGGAGCGGTCCCAGAACGCAAAGCCGATGGCACCGACGATCATCAGAATAAGTAGCGTAGGCATGCCGCTACTTTAGGGTATCGCGCGCTGCTTCGTGCGAGGCCCGGAGTGCCGTAGGCAACGGCACCGGGCGGATGGGTTCAGCGCGTCGGTGGGACCGGCTCGTCCGGCGGTGGCGGCAATGGCGCTGTCGAGTTGAACACCGGCGTCGGCGCAGGAGCGGGCGCGATAGCGGTGAGCTTCAGCAGCGCCGCCCAATCCTGCCGATTGAGGTTGCATTCCTCTTCCTGGCCAGGCGAGCAGCCGGTTTCGATCGCCGAGACCATCGGCTGTGCAGCGGCGGCCTTCGGCAGCTCGATCAGGCCGGTGCGGTCAAGGCCGAGTTTGCGCATGACCACGCTGTTGGCCACGTTGCCGCCAATCAGATAAAGGGTGCGGTCGCCACCGACATTGGCGCCGATCACGATCTCGCAATGGGACTTCCAGTTGCCGGTACGGCCGCTGCCCAGGGCCTCTACCAGGCCGGCATAGTTCAGCGTGCTGCTGCGGTCGCGCAGAAAGCACAGCATGTCGCCGGGAGCGGGCTTCTCGACCGCAGGATCGGTCAAACGGTAGGGGCTGCCGTTCGCCCCGCCTTGGTAGGCCGCGCGGATGTAGTCGATATGGCGGGGCGAGCGCGCAAAACCGGGAACCGCGGCGCGGGTCATTACCCAGGAAATGAAGGCGGCTGACCACGGATTGTCGATCAGGAAGGCGCGGCAGTCGCTGTCGGTATAGCGATTGCCGGCCGGCTGCATGCAGCTGGAGGCACCGGGAATGGCGCCCATCGGCGCCAGCGTGCCACTTTCGCGCCAGTAGCCGGCCACGCGCTGCCAGGCGACCAGGCCGTTGTCGGCCAGATTGTCGGATTCGGCTTCGGTCACCCCCAGGCTGGCGATGCGGCCGTCACGATCAATGAAGGGGCGGTACCACAGGCGGTGTTCACCGCAGGCGGCGCGGACCACCGCCTTGCCGGTCTCACTCAAGCCAAAGCGGGGTGGAACATCGCAGGCCTCCACCGCGTGTGCGGCGAACGCGGGGGCGAGCAGGGTAAGGCCGCACAACAGGTACCGGTAAGCCACGGCAGACTCCGCGGGGGGATGGGGGCAGTGTCGCAGGCCGGGCTGTATGCAGGCCGTGAGTCAGGCCGGCGGCGGGCCCAGCTTCAGCGACAGGTCGATGGCCTGGACGTGCTTGGTCAGGCCGCCGATGGAGATGCAGTCCACCCCGTCCTCGGCGATGGCGCGCAGGCCAGCAAGGTCGACGCTGCCGGACACTTCCAGGGGAATGCGGCCGGCGGCAATGCGCACGGCATCGCGGCGCATGGCCGGGCTGAAGTCATCGATCAGGATACGTTCGCAGCCTGCGGCCAAGGCTTCCTCAAGTTGCGCCAGGTCCTCCACTTCCACCACCAACGGCAGGCTTGGCTGTTGGCTGCGTGCAGCGCGTACGGCTGCGGTCAGCGAGCCAGCGGCGCGGATGTGGTTTTCCTTCAGCATGACCGTATCGAACAGGCCGATCCGGTGGTTGTCACCCCCGCCGCAACGCACGGCGTACTTCTGCGCCAGGCGCAGCCCAGGAAGGGTCTTGCGGGTGTCGAGGATGCGCGCCTTGGTGCCGGCGACGGCCGCCACGTAGCGGGCGGTCGTGGTGGCGGTGGCGGACAGGGTTTGCATGAAGTTCAGCGAGGTGCGCTCGGCGCTGACCAGGCTGCGGCTACGCCCGGACAGGGTTGCCAGCACCGTGCCGGCCTTGACGTGGTCACCTTCCAGCACCCGCCAATGGATCTGCACCTGGGGATCGAGTGCGCGATGCGTGGCATCGAACCAGGGGCGGCCGGCGATCACCGCGTCCTGCTTGCACAGCAGGTAGGCGATGTCGGCCGTATCCGGTAGCAGCGCGGCGGTGACGTCACCACTGCCGATGTCCTCGGCCAGGGCGCGGGCGACATCGGCCTCGATGACCTCCTGGGCCGGCGCCTGGGGCGGGTGCGGCAGTGTCATTTGGCGGGGAAGTCGGCGATCTGGGCGGTGGCGATGGCTTCATCGGCCAGCAGCACCGGAATGCCGTCATCCACCCGGTAGACCGTCTTGCGGTCTGCCGTGATCAGGGCTTCGCGCAGTGGCTGCGCCTGTGCGCTGCCGTCGGCGCGGAGCAGGGCGCCTGCGCCGATGGCGCGGTTGATGGCGTCCAGGCCGGCACTTTCAAGCAGGGCCAACGGCTGGCGGGTATCGGGGGCGACGAGCAGGTCTAGCAGTTTGCGGTCCATCAGTTCGTGGTCTTGCCGGGAAGACGGCTAGAATACGTCTTTGCAGCAGGTGACGGCCAATGACCCCCAACCACCCCGCGCCGCTAGTCGGCATCGTGATGGGTTCCCGCTCCGACTGGGAAACCATGCAACACGCCGCCCAGAAGCTCGATGCTCTGGGTGTGCCTTATGAAGTGAAGGTAGTCTCGGCCCATCGCACGCCGGACGTACTGTTCAGCTACGCCGAGCAGGCCGGTCCGCGCGGTCTGCGCGCGATCATTGCCGGTGCCGGTGGCGCCGCCCACCTGCCGGGCATGCTGGCCGCCAAGACCGCATTGCCGGTGCTGGGTGTGCCGGTGCAGTCCAAGGCGCTCAATGGTATGGATTCGCTGCTCTCGATCGTGCAGATGCCGGCCGGTATTCCGGTTGCCACGTTTGCCATCGGCAATGCGGGTGCCTCCAATGCGGGGTTGTTTGCCGCAGCGATGCTGGCATCGTCCGAGCCGCAGATCGGTGAGGCACTGGAACAGTTCCGTAGCCGCCAGACCGAAGACGTCATGGCCAGCGACGATCCGCGCCTATGACCACGGTTGGAATTCTGGGGGGTGGGCAGCTGGCCCGCATGATGGTGCTGGCTGGCGCGCCGCTGGGGCTGCGCTTTGTCGTGTTCGATCCCGCCGCCGATGCCTGTGCAGGGCAGGTGGCGCCGCTGCATGTCGGGGCATTTGATGACGCTGCCGCACTGGCCGAGTTTGCGGCCAAGGTGGACGTGATCACCTTCGATTTCGAAAACGTGCCGGCGGCCAGTGCCCGTTGGTTGGCCGAGCGCAAGCCGGTCTATCCCAACCCCGCTGCCCTTGCGGTGGCGCAGGACCGCCTCAGCGAGAAGACCTTGTTTCAGGGGCTGGGTATTCCGCTGCCGCCGTTCGCCGATATCGGCAGTCGCGATGCGCTGGCTGCCCGTGTGGCCGAGTTCGGCACGCCGTGCATTCTCAAGACCCGCCGCCTGGGATACGACGGCAAGGGCCAGTTCCGGATCCGCAGCCAGGCAGACGTGGATGCTGCATGGCAGGCGTTGGGCGCGCAGGTCGAGAAAACCGGGTTGATACTGGAAGGTTTCGTTGCGTTTGACCGTGAGGTCAGCGTGGTGGCCGTGCGCGGCCGCGATGGCGAGTTCCGTGCCTGGCCGTTGACCGGCAATTGGCATGTGGACGGTGTGCTCTCGGCGAGCCTGGCGCCTGCGTCGGTCACGCCGGCGCAGCAGGCTATCGCGATTGATTACGCCCGTCGTGTTGCCGAACATCTGGACTATGTGGGTGTGTTCGCGCTGGAGCTGTTCTGCCGTGGCGATGAGCTGCTGGCCAATGAAATGGCGCCGCGGGTACACAATTCCGGTCATTGGACCAGTGATGGTGCCGAGACCTCGCAGTTCGAAAACCATCTGCGTGCGGTGCTCGGCCTGCCCCTGGGGGATACCCGTGTGCTGGGTCAGGCCTGCATGCTGAATTGGTTGGGGCAGATGCCCGATGCCGCACCGGTACTGCGCGAGCCTTCCGGCCATTGGCACGATTACGGCAAGCAGCCGCGCGAAGGACGCAAGGTCGGTCATGCCAACCTGCGCGCCGATACCGTGGTGGAACTGGCCGACGCGCTGCTGCGCGTGGGCGAGGCCCTGGGCCGGCAGGCGCAGGTGGCGCCCGTGGTGGAAACACTGCGTCGCACCGGCATGACATCGAACTAAGCATTGCAGGGGTATGGTTCTCCGGTCCTTACCGGAGAACCACCATGCTTGACTGGAATGACTACCGCCGCGAGCTCAAGGGTCGTATCGGCGAGTTCGGCAAACTGTCCCCCGACACGCTCAAGGGCTACCTGACCCTGAGTGGCGCCGGCGCGCAGACCAATCATCTGGACGGCAAGACCCGCGAGTTGATCGCGCTGGCGGTGGCCGTGACTACGCGCTGCGATGGTTGCATCACCACGCACGTGGATGCCGCTCTCAAGCAGGGCGCGAGCCGCGAGGAAATATCCGAAGCCTTGGGTGTTGCGGTCGCACTGAACGCAGGCGCGGCAATGGTGTACTCGGCGCGCGTGCTTGATGCCGTGGCTGCGCACGATTGAGGTTGGTGCCGGTTCGGCGCGAATTTGATTGCCGTTGGACGGGCCGGCTGACGTGCGCCGGTGCCGTGGCCGTTTTGCGCTTGCCCGGGATGTCGTGACGGCTTGGTTTGAAGCCGTCACTCCCGTGCGGGCGGGGGCACGACCGCGTTTGGCCTTGGCTTCAGCTACCCGCGTCGATGGGGACTTACTTCCCTGCGCAAGGATGGCTTGGCATCTCAGCCAAGTTGCGCCGTTGCGAAATCCCAGTTCACCAGTTTCCAGAAGGCCTGCAGGTAGCGCGCGCGTTCGTTTTGATAGTCGGTGTAGTAGGCGTGTTCCCACAGGTCACAGACCAGCAGTGGCGTGCTGGCGCCGGTAAGCGGGGTATTGGCGTTGCGGGTGGTAACCACGGCCAGCTTGCCGTCCGGGTGCCTCACCAGCCATGCCCAGCCGGAGCCGAATACCGCCAGTGCGGCCTTGTTGAATTCGTCCCGCAGCTTCTGCACGTCACCAAACTGGCGGTTGATCAATTCAGCCAGTACGCCGTGCGGTTCGCCACCGGCCCGCGGATGCAGGCACTGCCAGAAAAAGGCGTGGTTCCATGCCTGTGCGGCAGCGTTGAAAAGGCTGCCCTGGCTTTGCCGCACAATCTCTTCCAGCGTGGCATCGGCCAGTTCGGTGCCCGCGATCTGCGCATTGACTGCATCCACATAGCCCCGGTGGTGGCGGCTGTGATGCAGGTCCAGGGTTTCAGCGGAAATGTGCGGTTGCAGCGCAGTGCGGGGGTAGGGCAGCGCGGGTAGTTCCAGGGGCATGGGGCATTCTTTTTTGTGGCAGGACGCCGGGAATCGGTCGGCTCGGATTACAATGGCCGACCACGGGAAAGTCTATCCGACCAGGACGGGCCGTTCTTTCGCAATTGGGAGAATTTGAATGCCGGTGATGGAGCAGATCCAGACAGAAGTTGAGCAGCATGCGCTCGTTCTGTTCATGAAGGGCACACCGCAATACCCGATGTGCGGCTATTCGAGCCGTGCCGTACAGGCACTGCTTGCGGCGGGGGCGGCGAACCTGCGCACGGTCAATGTGCTGGAATTTCCGGAAGTTCGCGCCAACCTGCCACGGTTCTCCAACCTGCCAACCTTTCCCCAGTTCTTCATGCATGGCGAGCTGATCGGTGGCTGCGACATCATTCTGGAGCTGTTGGAATCCGGTGAGCTCAAGCGCATCGTTGCCGAGGCGGGGCAGGCGTGAGTGCCCAGCCCAGGGGGATGGCGGGTGCCGATCTGGCGGGTCGGGTGATTCTGATTGCCGGAGCGGCCGGTGGGTTGGGGGCGGCCGCAACCCGTGCCTGTACTGCAGCCGGGGCTACGGTGGTCATGCTGGGCCGCAAGGTGGCCAAGCTGAACCGGGTTTACGACAGCGCCGCGCCGCTGGGCGCTGAGCCGTTGCTGTATCCGCTGGATCTGGAAGGGGCCGGGCCGGACGATTACGTCGCGCTGGCCGAACGCCTGCAAGGCGAGCTGGGCCGGCTTGATGGGGTGCTGCATTGCGCTGCCGATTTTGCCGGCCTGACACCGTTCGCACTGGGCGACCCGGCAGCGTTTGCCCGCGCAATTCATGTCAATCTCACCGCGCGTGCCTGGCTTACCCAGGCCTGCCTGCCGCTGCTGCGTCAGCGGGATGACGCGGCGGTGGTGTTTGCGCTGGATGATCCGCAGCGCGTGGGACAGGCGTATTGGGGCGGCTACGGCGTGGCGCAGTACGGCCTGCGCGGCCTGATCGAGAGCCTGCACCACGAGCTGCGCAATGGCCCTGTACGGGTGAGCGGCATCCAGCCCGGGCCGATGCGCACCGGGCTGCGCGCCCGCGCCTATACCCACGAGGAAGACAGCGCCCCGGTTGACCCGGCCAGCTATGCCGATGCCTGTGTGCAGCTGTTGGCGGCCACCGGCGGTTCTTGGCGCGGCAAGGTGATGGATCTCACGGCGTGACCATCCTGTCGGCAGCCTTGCTGCTGTTCCTGATCCTGGACCCGCTGGGCAATATCCCGGTGTTCCTGAGCCTGCTCAAGCCGCTGACGCCGAAACGCCAGCGGGTTGTGTTGGTGCGCGAGTTGCTCATCGCGCTTGCTGTGCTGATGGGGTTCCTGTGGGGTGGCAAGTACGCGCTGGAGCTGATGCACCTGCGCCAGGAGTCAGTGGCCATCGCCGGCGGCATCGTCCTGTTCCTGATCGGCATCCGCATGATTTTCCCCAAGCCCGAAGGCTTGATGGGCGCGGTGCCGGATGGCGAGCCGTTCATCGTGCCGATGGCGATCCCGCTGGTGGCCGGGCCTTCAGGCATGGCAGCGGTGATGTTGATGGGCAGCAACGAGCCCGAACGGCTGGGTGACTGGAGCCTGGCCTTGCTGCTGGCGTGGGGTGCCACGGCGGCGATCCTGATGTCCGCGACCCTGCTGTACAAGCTGCTGGGTGCTCGCGCGCTGACCGCCCTGGAGCGGTTGATGGGCATGCTGCTGGTCGCGATTTCGGTGCAGATGCTGTTGGACGGCTTGGCGACCTACCTCGGTTCGTTGGCTTAACCGATTGATTTGTCGCTTTTTGTCATGTTGCGCCGCCGCACGACTGTCTTATTGCAGTCATAAACTGTCATTACCGTGTTAACCTTATCTTAACCGTTGCGGCTGCAACCGCTTCGGAAGGGACCCCCAAGATTCAAGCCGATCAGGCGCCCGGTTGACCCCGGGGCTGATGGATCGCGTTTTTTCTCAATCGCCAACTCGTATCGAGGCTACCCACAATGAATCACCCTCGCATCCGGATGTCCAAGCTCACCCTTGGTCTCGTCGCCGCGCTCGCGGCTGCACCGGCTTTCGCTCAGAGCACCTCCGCCGGTGTCGGCGGCCAGGTCACCTCGTCCGCCGGCCAGCCGGTGACCGGTGCCGAAGTCACCATCACCCACGTTGAGTCGGGCACCGTCAGCCGCGCGACCACCGATGCGTCGGGTCGCTACAACGCGCGCGGCCTGCGCGTCGGCGGTCCGTACACCATCACCATCACCAAGTCCGGTGAAGGCACCAAGACCGAAGAGGGTGTCTACCTGAACCTGAATCAGGTCAACACGGTGAACGCCGCGCTGACCGGTGACATGGCTGCGACCAACCTGGAAGCCGTGCAGGTTCTGGCTGTCGGCGGTGGTTCGGAAATCTTCAGCGCCAACAAGATGGGTACGGGCAGCAACATTACCCGTGAGACGATGGATGCACTGCCGTCGGCCAACCGTAACATCCAGGACTACATCCGTCTGGATCCGCGCATCTCGCAGGTCAGCAAGGCCGACGGCGCGATCTCGGCCGGTGGCCAGAACACCCGTTTCAACGCCATCCGCATCGACGGCATCGGCGCAGGTGACCCGTTCGGCCTGGAATCCAACAACCTGCCGACCGAGCGTCAGCCGGTGTCGATGGACGCCATCCAGGAAATCAACATCGACCTGGCCAACTACGACACCACCATCTACGGTGGTACCGGTGCGGTGATCAACGCCGTGACCAAGTCGGGTACCAATGAATTCCACGGTACCGTCTACGGTTCTTACCGTGACAAGGACATGCTCCGTACCCGTCTGGAAACCGACAAGGGCGATTTCAACGGCTTTGACGACGAGAAGACCTATGGCATGACCTTTGGCGGCCCGATCGTCAAGGACAAGTTGTTCTTCTTCGCCAACTACGAGAAGTACGAGCGTTCGGCACCTGGCGTGGCCGTCAGCGATTCGCCGTACGGCAAGGGCAACATCACCGACGCCGACATCACTGCCGCGCAGAACTACATGTCGGGCCTCGGTTACGACATCGGTAGCCTGAACGCCCCGGCCAACAAGACCGAAATCGAAGAGTATGCGGTCAAGCTGGACTGGAACATCAACGAGAACCACCGCGCCGCGCTCCGCTACAACAAGATGGAGCAGAACGTGATGCGCTTCCCGGGCATGGCCACGGGTACGGTATCGCTGAGCAGCCACTGGTATGCGCAGCCGAAGATCTATGAAACCTGGATGGGTGAATTGTTCTCCGACTGGTCCGAGAACTTCTCCACCGAGTTCAAGGTGTCGCACAAGGACTATTCGGCCAACCGCGTGCCGACCGTCAACCTGCCGCAGATCCGGATCAACGGTTTCGCCAACAATTCGGCGCTGCTGTTCGGTACCGAACAGAACTCGCACGTCAACATCGTCGAGTCCAAGGAGCTGAGCGCGTTCGGTGCGGCTACCTGGTACCTGGGTGACCATACCGTCAAGTTCGGTTTCGACTACTCCGACAACGACCTGATGAATTTCTACGGTCGTAACCTCAATGGCGTGTACACCTTTGCCAACATGCAGGATTTCCTTGCAGGCAAGCCGAGCCAGTACCAGCTGCGTGCCCCGCGTGCGGACGGCAGCCTGGCCGATATCCCGGCTTCGTTCAAGCTGAAGAACACCGGTGTTTTCGTGCAGGATACCTGGGCCATCAACTACAATCTGAACCTGATGTTCGGCGTGCGTGTTGATATGCCGGACTTCAGCGACCAGCGCCTGTACAACCCGGAAATCGAGAAGATCTACGGTTACAACAACACCAACCTGGTTGATGACAAGCTGGTGCAGCCGCGCCTGGGCTTCAACTACACCTTTGACAGCGATCGTCCGACCCAGCTGCGTGGTGGTATCGGTCTGTTCGGTGGTGCTGCCCCGAACGTCTGGCTGGCAGGCGCCTACCAGAACACCGGCCTGAACTACGTCGAGTACGATCTGCGCGGTGACCAGGCTCCGGCATTCGACCCGACCCTGCCGCCGTCCACCGCTGGCATGACCCCGGGCGCGGCCCGCATGAACGTTGACCTGATCGAGCCGGGCACCAAGCTGCCGTCGGTGTGGAAGACCAACCTTGCGTTTGATCACGAACTGCCGTGGTACGGCATCGTGGCATCGGCCGAACTGCTGTTCACCAAGGTCAACGACGCGCTGTATTTCCAGCGTCTGGACCTGTACAACGCCAATGGCGTGGGTGCGACCGCGATCGGCCAGGACGGTCGTGAGATCTTCTGGAACGCCGCTGGCCTGAACCCGGACAATGCCGGCAAGTTCGGTATGGAGAACGGCACCGGTGGTGCAGGTAACCGTGCCAACCGTCCGAGCAACGTTGGCGACGTGATGTTGCTGCGTAACACCAGCAAGGGCCGCAGCTCGCAGGCGACTTTCTCGCTGAGCAAGGCGATGACGGAGAGCTGGGGCTGGTCGCTGGGTTACACCTACACCCAAGCCAAGGAAGTCAGCCCGCTGACCAGTTCGCAGAACACGTCGAACTGGAACAACACGATGGTCTTCAATTCCAATGAAGAAGTGGCCTACGATTCGCGTTATGCCATCAAGGATCGTGTGACGGGTACCGTTGAGTGGAAGCACAACTTCTTCGGTGACAACGCCACCCGCATTGGCCTGTTCTATGAAGGCCGCTCGGGCCGTCCGTTCAGCTACATCTTCTACAACGATGCGAACGGCGATGGTGCCTCCACCAACGATCTGTTCTACGTGCCGTCGGGTTATGGTGACGTGCTGTTCGGCAAGGTCGTGAACGGCAAGTTCCAGCAGGATGCCGCCATGGAGAAGTCGTTCTTCGACTGGCTGGATCAGAATCCGGACCTGGCTGGCTACAAGGGTCAGGTCGTGCCGGCCAACTCGCATCGCGCAAAGTGGGTGAACAGCTTCGACGTTCGCATCAGCCAGGAATTGCCGGGCTTCATGAAGGGCCACAAGACCGAGGTGTCGCTGGACATCATGAACGTCGGTAACCTGCTCAACAAGAAGTGGGGCCTGATCGACGACTACGGCTTCTATTCGACCCGTCGCGTCGCCAACTACGGCGGCATCGATCCGGAAACCGGCAAGTACATCTACCAGTTCACCGGTTCGACCGACAACCCGACGATCCAGGAAAACAACAACGACAAGGGCAACACCGGTGTGTCGCGCTGGTCGATGATGCTGAGCCTGAAGTACAAGTTCTGATCAATTGATTGATTGGATGTAACACGAAAACGGCCGGGGCAACCCGGCCGTTTTCCTTTTCACGGGGGGAGCGCTAAAGTCGGTCGCCAATGAAAGGAGTTGAAGTGGAAATGACCAAGAGTGAAGGGGCAGCGAGGGCGCTGCCGGTACAGGATGCGCGGATCTATCCGCGCGGTGGCCTGGACGTGCTGTCGCGGGCTGAAGTGGCCCGTCTGCGCGATGCCTCCAGTGGCGGCATGCATGAACTGCTGCGCCGTTGTGCGCTGGCCGTGCTGACCAGCGGCAGCGCATCGGACGATCCCCGTGCTGCCCGCGACCTGTATCCGGATTTCGACGTGCAGGTTACCCAGCAGGACCGCGGCGTTCGTATCGATCTGAGCAACGCGCCAGCGATGGCATTCGTTGATGGCGAAATCATTCGCGGCATTGCCGAACTGTTGTTCTCGGTGGTGCGCGACCTGGCCTATATGGCCATCGAGCTGGGGCCGGAGTACGCCTCCGATCTGGAGAGCTCGGACGGCATCACCAATGCTGTGTTTGGCGTATTGCGCAATGCGCGCATCCTGCAGCCCAGCGATCCCAACCTGGTCGTGTGCTGGGGCGGTCACTCCATCTCGCGCGACGAGTACCTGTACACCAAGCAGGTCGGGTATGAGCTGGGCCTGCGTGGCCTGGATATTTGCACCGGCTGCGGCCCGGGTGCGATGAAAGGCCCGATGAAGGGCGCCACCATTGCCCATGCCAAGCAGCGCAAGACCAATACCCGCTACATCGGCATCACCGAGCCGGGCATCATCGCCGCCGAGTCGCCGAACCCGATCGTCAACCACCTGGTGATCATGCCGGACATCGAGAAGCGCCTTGAGGCGTTCGTTCGTTTGGGCCACGGCATCATCGTATTCCCGGGCGGCGTGGGCACCGCCGAGGAGATCCTGTATCTGCTTGGCATTCTGCTGCGCGAAGAGAACAAGGATCTGCCGTTCCCGCTGATCCTCAGTGGGCCGGCCATCGCCGCGCCGTACTTCGAGCAGATCGACCGTTTCATCCGCCTGACCCTGGGTGATGAAGCCGCCGAGCGCTATGAAATCGTGGTGGGCGACCCGGTGGGCGTTGCCCGCCGGATGTCACAGGGAATCAAGCGCGTGCGCGAGTTCCGCCTGGCCCATCGCGATTCGTTCTTCTACAACTGGCAGGTTGATATTCCGCTGGCTTACCAGCAGCTCTTTGTTCCCACCCATGACGCCATGGCGGGCCTGGACCTGCACAAGGGGCGTCCGGCGCCGGATCTCGCTGCCGATCTTCGGCGTGCATTCTCCGGCATTGTGGCGGGCAATGTGAAAGAAGAGAGCATGGCGCGTATCGAGGAGTTCGGACCGTTCAAGATCCACGGCGACCCCGAGATGATGCAGGCGCTGGACGCACTTCTGCGCGCCTTCGTCGAGCAGCGCCGCATGAAGATCTCCGGTGAGTACCACCCGTGTTACCAAGTGGTTGCATGAGGCTGTCGGTCAGATCGGCAGGATGATGGTGGTGATGTGGCGACCGTCTTTGATGTGTGTCGTCACATCTCCCCTGCCGCCGGTCAGTGCCCGGATTCGGGCACGGGACGACTCCAGGCCAACCTTGTGGCCGGTGTGCAGGTTTGGTGCAGTAGCCGGTGGCAGCTGGTTTTCGATGGAGATTTCCAGACGGTCGGCCCTCTGTCGCATACGGACATCAATCTGTCCGCCCCCGGGCGAGGGCTCGACCCCGTGGCGGATGGCGTTCTCGATCAGGGGTTGGATGGAAAGGGTTGGAATCTGTCGTGCCGGGATAGGTGAAGGCAGGTCCCAGTGGATGCGCATGCGTTCGCCAAAACGCAGGCCTTCGATCTCTGCATAGCGCTGAGAAAGCGCGATCTCTTCCCTGAGCGGTATTTCCCGCGGGCCAGCGAGGGCGGCGCGAAAAAGATCCGCCAGATCAAGCAGCAGTCGCTCTGCCTCCTGGGGGCGCTGGTGCACCAGTGCGGCGCCCGTGTTGAGCGTGTTGAAGAGGAAGTGGGGGCGGATTCTGGCTTGCAAGGCCTCTAGTTCGGCCTGCTTGGCGCGCACGGCCAGTTGCCGGAGGCGCCAGTGGCTTTGGAATGCGATCAGCGCCAACAGCCCAACCAGCAGCGCCAAGGTGCTGATCTTCGCTGCAAAAAGGGGCCAGCCTTCCGTTGGTGCAAGCCAGGTGTTGTGAAGTACCAGCCAGGCCAGGGCGGTGACCAGCCAGGTGCTGCAGATTAGCGCCGCAAGGGCGACGCCGGCGATCTGTGCAGGACTGGCGCGTCGCAGGCGTCGGCGTGCCAGGTAAAGCAGTGCCAGCGAAGCCAAGGCCACCCATTGGATGATGAAGGAGGCCAGTCCGAAATAGGTCAGTAGGTCCACTCGTGCGCTTTGGGACAGGGTCAACAATGCGGCCAGTGCCTCGCCGGTCAACATGATCCGGATGATGGTCTGGGCCTGGGAGAGCGGATCCAGTGGATTGAGCTCGGTCTGCGGAGGCGTGGTCATGGAATCTGGAAATCCCTGCGCTTGCGGTTGAGGGAGGGGGTAGCCACTCATGCGGTAGATCGGGCCGTTCATCCCTGAACCGATGGAGAGCAGGGGCGTGGACAAATAGAGTAAGTCGTCCAAATGGGGAAGGGTATGCCCAGTAATTTTCCAGCCGCCGGTCGCGCGCCGCCGCTGCGGCGTGACAAGGGGTTCAGCTTGGTGGAGCTGGTGGTGACGGTAGCCATCGCCGCCATCCTCGCGGCGATCGCAATTCCGTCATTTCGTTCGATCATCAATTCCAGCCGCCTGACGTCCCATGCCAATGAATTGGTCGCATCCTTGCAGCTGGCGCGCAGCGAGGCGATCAAGCGCAACGCCCGCGTTTCGGTCTGCGGTAGTGCGGACGGCGCAACGTGCGGCGGAGGCTGGAACAGTAATTGGCTGACGGTCCTGGAGTCGGACGGTACCGTCCTGCGGGTCAACGCGGTCAAGGCTCCCGTGCAGGGGTCTGGCACGGACCGGATCACGTTCCGGTCTGATGGGCTGTCCAGCAGTGCTGTCAACAGTGCGATCACTTTTTGCATACCCACTGAATCTCCGGCGGAGAACCAGCGTGTCGTCACTCTTTCCTCACCTGCGCGCGTAAGCGCCGGTCGGGCTGATGGCGGTGGCGCATGTCCTTGATGCGGGGTGAGAACCAATGAAGAACAATATGTTTCGCCGCCTGCGCGCGCCAACAGCAAGGTCGCAGAAGGGTGTGAGCCTCATCGAGGTGATGGTTTCGGTTCTGGTGCTGGGGGTTGCGTTGCTGGGTATCGCCGCGATGCAGGCCACCGCGCTGAGGAATGGTCAAAGCTCCTTGGAGCGCAGCCAGATCGTCGCCTATTCCTATTCCGCCATCGATGCGATGAGGGCCAACCGCCAGGAGGCATTGGCCGGCGCTTACAACACTGACGGCATGGAATGCGCTGTGCCCAGTGGCGGCAGCCTCGCCCAGGATGACCTGGCCAGTTGGATCAGCTCGCTGAAGAACGGCATTGCCGGCTCGGCCGACGACGAAAGCGTCTGTGGGCAAATTGCCTGCGCATCCGAGGTGTGCACAGTGACCGTGCAGTGGGACGACACCCGTGGCAAGCAGAGTGATGCTGCGGCCGACAATGCTGACAATGTGGAAGGTGGCGCTCAACGCCAGGTGCAGACGGTGGTCAGGCTATGAGGGGCGTGCGTGCAATGAGGATGAGTTCGCGGGCCCGCATGGCTGGCATGACCTTGATTGAGCTGATGATCTCCTTGTTGATTGGCCTGGTGGTATTGGGTGCGGTCGCAATGATCTTCCTGTCCAGCCAGCAGGCATACCGAACGACGGATGGCTTGGGCAAGGTCCAGGAGAACATGCAGTTTGGTTTCGAGATGATGGCAAGGGATATTCGTGAAGCGGGTGGTAACCCCTGCGACATCGACTTGCCGGTGGCCAATGTGGCCGACTTGGGTGGGGCAAACTGGTGGAGCACCTGGTCTCAGCCGGTACAAGGCTATGACAACGGTGGTTTGACCGGCTCGGTTGCCGGCACCGATTCGCTGCAGTTGCTGCTGGTTGGTGACGCACTTGCCAACGTCAGCGCGCATGCCGGCACGGTGCTGACGGTTGATAATGCCGCCGGTTTCGCGACCAATGATGTGCTGATGGTTTGTGACACCAAGCAGTTGGCGGTTTTCAGGGCGGGTGCCATCACCGCCACCAGCGTGAGCCATTCCAACGGTGGCAACTGCAGCAACAGTCTCAACGTGCTGCCTGCGCCTTGCAATGCTGCGGCGCCCGCCTATCTGTATCCGCGCAATTCGGTGGTCAGCAAGCTAAACGGGGTGCGTTGGTTCATCGCAGAGAATGGCCGAGGCGGCCGCTCCCTTTTTCGCATTCTCAACGGTGGGGCGCGGGAAGAAATGGTGGAAGGCGTGACTGACATGCAGTTGACCTATCTGCAGGACCCCGCAACCACGACCTACCAGGCGGCTGGCGGCGTATCGGGTTGGCAGGACGTCACGTCCGTTCGTATCGCCTTTACTGTCAACAGTGATAGTGCCGTGGGCACCGGCAATGTGCCGCTGACGCGACAGTTGGAGTATGTGGTTACCTTGAGGAGTCGCGCGCAATGAATACCCGCCATCATCTGCGCACATCCGTGCTTCGGCAGCGAGGCGCCAGTCTGCTGGTTGTGTTGATCATCCTGGTGGTGATAACCCTGATCGGTCTGGCAAGCATCCGTGGGACGCTGTTGCGCGAGCGCCTGAGCGGCAATATGTATGACCGCAGCCTGGCCTTCCAGTCCGCAGAGTCCGCACTGCGCGAGGCCGAGGTTGCGGTGCGTGCGGCCGTGGTCGGTGGCTCCTCCATTGGTGTGGACTGCAGCCTGCCGGCAACGGCGTGTCCGATCCCTCCTGCCAATACGTATGCCGGCGGCGGTGCAGGCTGGATCAATGGCACTGCGACGCAAACGCTCGCCGCTGGCCAACCGCAGTACTACGTCCAGTATCTGGGCCAGCGCGAAAGTACCGACGAGTTGCAGCAGAACCAAAGTGCCAATGCCAATCAATATGGCGGCGGTGGGGGCGTCACGCTGGAGTCGTTCTATCGCATCATCGCGCGCAGCCACGATCCGGCGGTGGTAACCGACCGCGCAGTGGTCGTCCTGCAATCCAATATCACGGTCAAGTAAGTACCGTCGCCTTGGGGCTCTGAAAGATCATGAAAACGACATCCCATCAAATGAAAGCCAAGACGCGCTCGCTAGGCGGACGCTTCGGCGCCTTTGCCATCGGCCTTTTCGCCGCGCTTTGCTCGGTGCAGGTGCCCGCCGTAGAGGTTGCACAATCACCGATGTACGTGGGCAGCGACGTACCGGGTAACCTGGTGTTGGTACCGTCGGTGGAGTACCCGACCCTGATCAGTCAGGCGAATATCGGCAATTACGACAAGACACGCCGGTATTCGGGGTACTTCGATCCGGATAAGTGCTATCTGTATAAATACAGCAAGGTCGAGACCGAGCGGTATTTCTATCCGATTGGTGCGGCAAGTTCGTTCGCCTGTGCTACCGACAAGCAATGGAGCGGAAACTACATGAACTGGGCGGCGACCCAGACAATCGACCCCTTCCGCTCGGGCCTTACCGGTGGCTACCGGGTAATCGACACTCCCACCGAAACCGTGCTGGAAAAGGCGCGTCATCACCGTACTGATCTGTATCCCGATCGCGTATTGCCCGCGTCGGGTACTGATGCGACCTTGGTCAAGAATGCGACCGGTTCGACCTGGACCAAGATGACGGCGCGTGTCGCAAACCTTGGTAACAAAATGCGGTTCACCTCCACGGGTAGCATTGGTGGTTCGACTGTTGTTGCTTACGACCCCGCAACGCACAAGTTGACAACGGGCAAAAATGGCGATGAAGGCACGCTGTACGAAGTAAGTGTGCGGGTGAAGGTTTGCGATGCCAGTGTCGGTTTGGAAAGCAATTGCGTGAAATATTCGCAGGGTTACAAGCCCGAGGGTCTTATCCAGGAATATTCCAAGCGCATCCGTTACAGCATCTTTGGCTTCCTGAACCAATCGGGCAATGAGCGTAACGGCGGGGTCATGCGTGCGCGCCAGAAGTTCGTCGGACCTTACAGCTACTACCCGGAACTCGGTACGCTGGACAACGTAAACAAGGAATGGGATCCGACCACCGGCGTTCTGGTCACGAATCCGGACCCCGCCGATGCCGCAGCAACCAATGTCAGCGGTATCAACGATAGCGGTGTGATCAATTATCTGAACAAGTTCGGTCAGATGACCACTTCGGCGCCCAAAAGCAACGATCCGGTCAGTGAGCTTTACTATGCTGCTCTGCGTTATTTCCGTGGGCAGGGGAATTTGGCTGAATATACCAGTGGCATTAACTACACCTATGCTGATGGTTTTCCGGTGATTACCGATTGGGACGATCCTATCCGGTACTCCTGTCAGGTCAATGCTGCCCTGGGTATTGGTGACGTCAATACCCACGAGGACCGTAACATTCCCAATACCGCTCCGGACAAAGATCTGGACATGGCCCTCAAGTACACCCAGAAGATCTTTGATCTGGAAGGCGTGTCTGCCAAGGCGAATGCTTCAAGTTACACCGGTCGCGGCAATTCCGCGTTCATCGCGGGTCTTGCCTACTTCGCCAACACCAATGATATCCGTCCCGATGACGCTGCTAAACCTAATACCAGCGGCCGCCAAACCCTGGCCACGCATTGGGTGGATGTTCGTGAGAACCAGACATTGTTGGAGAAAAACAGCAATCAATATTGGCTTGCTGCGAAGTACGGTGGTTTTGACGTTCCGGTTGGCTTTGATCCGCTGACGACAAAGGGTCTCCAGGAATCCTGGTGGCATACCACCGCCGACTATTTGACCAGTGGCAACGGCGGCGGTGTCACGACCACGGTCAATAATTATCCACGCGCAGACAATTTCTACGTGGCAAGTGAGGCTGACAAGATGGTGGCCAGCCTGCGTCAGGCGTTCGAGGCCATTGCAAAGAAGGCCGAAGGTTCGGCCAGCTCCTTCGCGGCAAACTCTACCAAGCTTGAGGCTGGTGCTCGTACCTTCCAGGCGCAGTTCGTTACGGGCCAGAATCGGGAGTGGGAAGGTCGTCTGTACGCCTACGACATCAATACGTCCACCGGTGCATTGACTCAAGCATGGTCTGCGACGGATCAGTTTCCTGTGTGGGGACCGACCAACGCGACGACCAATGCGCGCAAGATCTTTTACAACAACAGTGGCGCGCTCACGGCGTTTCAAGGGGCCGTCAATGGCTTGTCGGCATCGGTGGTCAATTACCTGCGCGGCGACCGCTCCGGTGAGAAGAGCAACGGTGGCACATTCCGTAATCGAGTGAGCCTGCTGGGCGATATTGTCAATTCGCAGCCTGTCTATGTCGGTGCTCCGAACTCGCGTCTGTATATAAACAGCTCGTTCACGGGTGCTTCCAACTACGCATCATTCGCATCAGGGCAGGCCACGCGTACTCCGGTGGTATATGTCGGCGCCAACGACGGCATGTTGCATGGTTTCAATGCCAACACCGGTAAGGAATTGTTTGCCTTCGTTCCGACCGAAGCGATGGCTAAGCTGACAGGTACCCAGAAGTTCACCGATCCGGCTTATGAGCACGCGTATACCGTGGATGGGGCGATGACCGCCGCTGACTGGTATGACGGCGCCAAATGGCGTACTGCCTTGATTGGAACCATGGGCCGCGGTGGCAAGAGCATCTTTGCGCTGGATGTTACAGACCCGGCGGCGCCCACGCTGATGTGGGAAGTCAATGATTCATCGCTGGGCAACAACCTGGGCCAGCCGATTGTGTCGCAGGTTGCAAATGGCGACTGGCGTGTGCTGTTGGGCAATGGTCCGAACAGCACTGATGGCATTGCCAAGCTGGTGATGATCGATCTCGCCGATGGCGACGTGTCCACCATTTCCACGGCGGTGGGTGGGGATAACGGCTTGTCCGGCATCAATGCATGGTCTGCTGCTGGCAACGGTTTGGTCGATACTGTCTACGCCGGTGACCTGAAGGGCAATTTGTGGCGATTCAAACTGTCCTCCAGCTCGGCGAGCCTGTTGTATGCGGCAGGTGCATCCAAGCCGATCACTGCTGCACCGCTGGTAGCCGTCAACCCGAAGACACTTCAGACTTGGGTCTTTGTGGGCACCGGGCGCTATCTGAACTCGGCGGATCGGGCCAACAAGGGTGTGCAGACCTGGTATGGCCTGATCGACAAGGGGTCGACCATCGCAGGTGTTGCTGGTCTGGAAGAGGTAAGCGTGCTGAACGAGGGCAAGGTCGGCGATTACGACGTGCGCGTGCTTGAGCGCGTGGCGGCAGCCGGCGTAGACGGGTGGTATATGAACCTGCTTCCTTCTACCGGCGTTGCAGCAGGCGAGCGCATGGTCGTGCCCAACTTCTTCCAGGGACTGACCTTGATCGGCACGACACGTATCCCTGATTCTGCAGACGTGTGCAGTCCGACCGGTAAGGGCTACACGATGGCAATCGATCCGTTCACTGGCGGTCGCCTGTCGGGTGGCTTCTTCGATGCCAACGGCGATGGCGTAGTGGATGGCAAGGACTCGCTGGATGGTGCGCCGGTATCCGGTATTGGCTATGGCAGTAGCCCGAATAATCCGATCTTCGTTGGCGACAACATGTATACGAGCCTGGATGATGGTACCTACAAGAAGACCAAGACCAATAACAACAATGGCAACATCAAGCGTGTTTCCTGGCGCGAGCTGGTAGGAGATTAAGGGGGATGAAAAACATGGTTCATGCGCAACCTGGTCGAGGTGGGGCACCTTCAGCTGCGGCTGGCTTCACCTTGGTCGAATTGATGATCGTGGTCGCGGTCATAGCAATCCTGTCAGCGATCGTCTATCCCAATTACCGCGAGTACGTGGTCAAGGCTCGCCGTACTGCAGCTGCGGGTTGCCTGCAGCAGCATGCCCAGACGATGGAGCGGTTCCATACAACCAACCTGACCTACGTGGGGGCGCCGGCACCCACCTGTCCGGATATGACTGACTTCTACACGGTCAGTTTCCAGGGCGGGGCGGCCACGGCGCGTGCCTACACTCTCCAGGCGGTGCCGACCAGTAGCCAGAAAGACACGAAGTGCGGGACGCTCACCATCAACGCCCAAGGGGTGCGTACTGAAAGTGGGACTGCTACTGCCACTGAATGCTGGTAGTAGAGGGAGATTGGACAAGAAAGTAAAAAGTGCCCGTCAGCAATGGCGGGCATTTTTTATGAGGACTGCTGCAGGGCGAAATCTTCACGCCATGCGGGGCATTGCGGTTGATATCGCGGATACGCTGAAAAACACAAAGCCCACCTTTCGGTGGGCTTTGTGTTTTTTTATCTGGCGCCCGAAGTTGGACTCGAACCAACGACCCCCTGATTAACAGTCAAGTGCTCTAACCGGCTGAGCTATTCGGGCGAGGAGGCGAATTCTACTCAGCATTCCTGGCCAGTGCAACACCCGTGTTCATTTTGGGCACCTTCTGTTCTGGCTTGAGGGCGTGGCACTTCGCACGCGTCCGCTGTTGTTGACGATGACCGCGGCCAAGAGATTGGCTTGATGATCGCAGATCGAAATCGTCTGGTTGGAGCCGGCACTACGCCCATCAGGCAGATAGCGGACGTGGGTGCGCCCCGGGTTGCTGCGGATCACTACGGCATCCGGAGAAGGAGCGGCGGTCTGGCGGATGATGTCGGCCTGCCGATTGGGTTGGCCGTCGCCATCCCCATCTACAAAGACCAGCCAGCGTCTGCTCCAGTCAGTGCCTTGTGCGCACGTGCTGCCATCGTTCGACGGGCAGACCTGTATTCTGCGTCGCTTCCAGATGGCGGCCGAACGAGCCAGCTGGAGATGAGCGGCCAGCATGTTCTGAGTGGTTACCGCACGCTGCCTGAGCAGGAGGTTGCGAAGGTCGGGCAGTGCAATAGCGGCCATCAGGATGAGCATCGCTGTGCAGACTGACAGCTCCACGAGGGTGAACCCATGGGCGTCCGCTCTTCGGCATGCTTGGCTTTGCGAGGCGTGGGTCATGGCTGCGGACGGATGGGGTGTCTCCAAATACTTGCCAATAAACGGGGTTTCATCCTTCGCTGCAGTCGTCGCCTGAACCCGGGGTTAGTCCCCACGCGGACGTCAGTACGAGGGTGGCTATACTGGGTGGTCCGTTCTGGCGTGTAGATTCCATGTCCGACAGCTTCCAGCTCGTATCGCCGTATTCGCCCTCCGGCGACCAGCCGGCTGCCATCGAAAAGCTGGTGGCCAACTTCGAGGCCGGCATTGCCAAGCAGACCCTGCTGGGTGTGACCGGCTCCGGCAAGACCTACACCATCGCCAACGTGGTGCAGCAGGTGCAGCGCCCGACCCTGGTGATGGCGCCGAACAAGACCCTGGCCGCGCAGCTGTATGGCGAGTTCAAGGCGTTCTTCCCGCATAACGCGGTGGAATACTTCGTCAGTTACTACGATTACTACCAGCCCGAAGCCTATGTGCCGTCCTCGGATACCTTCATCGAGAAGGACAGTTCGATCAACGAGCACATCGAGCAGATGCGGCTGGCGGCGACCAAGACCTTGCTGTCGCGTCCTGATGCGATCGTGGTCGCCACGGTATCGGCGATCTATGGCCTGGGTGCGCCGGAAGACTACCTGTCACTGCGTCTGATCCTGTCCAAGGGCGAGCGCATCGATCAGCGCGACCTGATCAAGCACCTGACCCAGCTGCAGTACACCCGCAACGAATACGAGCTGCAGCGCGGTACCTTCCGTGTGCGTGGCGAAGTGATCGATGTGTTCCCCGCTGAACTCGATAGCGAGGCAGTGCGCATCGAATTGTTCGATGGCGAGATCGAACAGCTGAGCATGTTCGATCCACTGACCGGCGAAAGCCTGCGCAAAATGCAGCGTTACACCATCTACCCGAAGACCCACTACGCCACCACGCGCGAGCGGGTGCTGGCGGCGGTGGACACCATCAAGGTCGAGTTGAAGGAACGGCTGGAGCAGCTGTACGCGCAGAACAAACTGGTCGAGGCGCAGCGCCTGGCGCAGCGCACCCAGTTCGACCTGGAAATGATGGCCGAGGTGGGGTACTGCAACGGCATCGAGAACTATTCGCGGCATCTTACGGGCAAGGCGCCTGGTGAGCCGCCGCCGACGCTGTTCGACTACCTGCCGCCCGATGCCTTGCTGGTCATCGACGAATCGCACGTGACCATTCCGCAGATCGGTGCCATGTACAAGGGCGACCGTTCACGCAAGGAAACGTTGGTGGAATTCGGCTTCCGTCTGCCCTCGGCGCTGGATAACCGCCCGCTGCGTTTCGAAGAGTGGGAGGCGCGTTCGCCGCGTGCCATCTATGTGTCGGCCACCCCAGGTCCCTACGAACTGCGTGAATCCGGTGATGACATCACCGAGCTGGTGGTGCGACCGACCGGCCTGATCGATCCGCAAGTGGAGATCCGCCCGGTCGGCACCCAGGTCGACGACCTGATGTCCCAGTGCAACGAGCGCATAAAGATGGGCGATCGCGTGCTGGTCACCACGCTGACCAAGCGTATGGCCGAAAACCTCACCGAGTACCTTGGCGAGCACGGTATCCGCGTGCGCTACCTGCATTCGGACGTGGATACGGTGGAGCGGGTGGAAATCATCCGTGACCTGCGTCTGGGCAAGTTCGATGTGCTGGTCGGCATCAACCTGCTGCGCGAAGGCCTGGATATGCCCGAGGTGTCGCTGGTAGCGATCCTGGATGCGGACAAGGAGGGCTTCCTGCGCTCCACTGGTTCGCTGATCCAGACCATTGGTCGAGCGGCCCGAAACGTGCGCGGCAAGGCCATCCTCTACGCTGACAAGATGACCCGCTCGATGCAGGCGGCCATCGACGAGACCGACCGCCGCCGGCAGAAGCAGGTGGAGTACAACGAGGCGCATGGCATCGTGCCCAAGTCGGTGGCACGGCCCATCGTCGATATCCTCGAGGGTGCCCACGAAGAGAGCTCGCCCAAGTCCAGCGCCAAGGGCAAGGGTCGCCGCGTGGCCGAACCCGAGGCCGATTACCTGCCGCTGGAGCCGGCCAAGCTGGCTGCGCGCATCAAGGAGCTGGAGCAGCAGATGTACCAGCACGCCCGCGACCTGGAGTTTGAGGACGCCGCGCGCGTGCGTGACAAGATCCATCGCCTGAAGGAGGCGAACCTGGGCTGATCGGCCCAGGTGTGAAATTGTTTCGAAAAACGGTTGTTCTTCGTGAAAGTCAGGGTTAAGATACGCGCCCTCGCAACGAAGAACTTGTTGCTGAGAAGGGCGGTTAGCTCAGCGGTAGAGCACTACCTTGACATGGTAGGGGTCACAGGTTC
>NZ_DAMBEF010000042.1:0-27139 GCF_032061965.1 Stenotrophomonas sp.
GACATCACCCTTTCACGGTGGCGACCGGGGTTCGAATCCCCGTGGGGACGCCATTTCTAAAAAGCTCTGGGAAACCAGGGCTTTTTCTTTGCCTGTTGAATGCCGCTATCCATATCAGGCCAACGCCGTCGAAAGCCAACCGGATACGCCCGCATCACTCCACGCATCAAAGCAGTCGCTCACCCCGCAACCTACCCAGGTAATTGCACGGGCCTGCGCTCGCCCTTGCGCGGCGTCCGCGTGGCAGTGTGCCCGCCGGCTTCGCCCACACAGGCGGAACTCGCCCCATCGCAGCGAAGACCCACTCGACCGCGCCTAAAAAAACCGGCTTGCGCCGGTTTTGTCATGAAGTTCGGCGCACTCAGTCGACCACTCGCAACAAGCGGCGCAACTCGTCCTTGGCAGCCTTCGCTTCGGCCAACGTGTCATACGTCAACTTCAACTGCCCCACCTGCTCGGCAACCAAAGTCATCCGCACGCGACCATCGGCAGCCTCGGTAATGGCTGACACCGTAATGATCTTTCGCGGATTGATAAGCATATTTTGATACTCAAACACTGGAATTTCTTCACTCCCCTGAAGGTGTCAAAAAACTAGCACAGCGATGAAATCGCGACCAAGCAAACGTGTCCTATGTGTGACGTGATGCGCTGACTGGAGACGCGAATTGTCTCGCGCAAGCGTTCGACGCAGGCTGGCGCTCATCCACGCATCGAATCAGCACGCTACCAACGCGGTAGCTACCGTGCATACGAAAGCAGGCACGCAGCAGTACTTTCCATTGGTCTCGTGGACGTACGAGCAACGCCCACAGACAGCGCACGCATACTTGTTCGATGTGCCCGCCCTCCGAGAGATCAATCCCGGATAGCGGGCGACATGGCGGCCCGGTTCAGATCAACGCGCGTCCTGCGGCGGATACACCGCTCCCGACTGCGATGGCCAGATCACATCGGACAAGTCGTAGCCACGCGCGCGTGCTATCTCCAACCATTCCATCGCATCGTCACGGCGCATCGTGCCCTGGCGGTGCAGCAGCCATAGGTACTTGCGGTCAGGGTCACCGACCAGCGCAGTCTGGTAGTCCGCATCGACCTTGATGATCCAGTAATCGCCTTTGGTGAACGGGATCCACTGCAGCCCCTGCGGCAGGAAACTCACTTCCAGCTTGGCATTGGTGTCATCCACCGCCTTGGCGGTACCTTCGGATTGTTCCAGCTTGCCCTCGGCGTTGATGCAGGAGTTCAATACCCGCACCGACCCATCCTCGTTGAGCGAGTACTCCGCCGTGATGTCACGCGCGTCTGCATCTTCATGGCGCATCGGCTTGCGTGCTATCTCGAACCATAGCCCGAGATAGCGATCCAGCTCTACGTGCGGCGCGGTAAGAAGGTCGTCGGCCATTGGCACACTCCTGTGGATTTGACTCTCATCAAAACCCAGTACGGGCTAAAGAGGAGTGAAAATCCAGCGATGGGTCCTTCACCCGGAGCCTCCTCCGCAACAGACACGGTGATCATCGGATCGGTTTCTGCTTGCGTGGCTGAAAGGTCGGTACCTCTTCCGGAAGAATATCGAATATGTCGCGACCACCATATCGAAATTCGACAACGTCAACGGAAATTTCACCAGCCAGACTCTCGTGAACGATAGTGGAGAGCGTGTGCTGCTGGTCCTCCAGTTCCGAACCGGTGTGCGCAGGTATCGCCCTGCTGCCCATCTCGATGACGATGCGGTAACCATGAGGTACGAGGCGCGTTCTTATATCGAAGCCTGACTGACCATCGATCAGCTTGAAGCGTGCTGCGGCCTCGGCGAGCACGCCATCCAGCATTCCCTCTATCTCCAGTCGTTCGCTCTTGCTCAGATCCTCGATTGGCTTTCCGCTTTGGTGCGGGACTTCGGCTGGCGCGGCAGCGGCTGCATTGATTGCAGGAGAAGGACCTTGGCTGATCAATGCAATCAGCAAGGCACAATGGGAGAGATTACGCATGGACAGATCCATTCATCAGGGCGCCAACCCTCGGGGCCGCTCCGGCCACGCGATGCTAGTCCAGCTCTTGTCAAAGCATCGCAAAGTTTTCAGGCGGCCGCTCCTGCAACGCTGTTTCAGCCCAGAGGCCTCGGATGTACCGCCGACAAAGGTGACCGGATTGAGGGCCTGATCCTCGTTGCGGCCGCGGATGTGGGCACAACCGGCCGCCCCCTCCATGCTTCATGGCCAACCCGGTGACAGCAGAACGGAACGTCAGTTGTCCCACCGATTTCGGCATGGTGAGCTGCGTTGGTGATGCTCACCCTCACCTGCGCTGAGCCAATACGGGCCACGAAATCATGTGATCGTTTCCAAACAGCAAGGGAGCCCCGAAGCGCTGACGGAAAAGTCGCAGTGAACGCGGCATCGCAACCATTCCACCGCAGCGCTCGCGGTCGATCGCCTGGAGACTGCTCTTTTGCGCGACGCAACCGCACCAGATGTGACGGAACCTCTCGTGTCCAGCACGAACCTCCCGGGAGGGCTGACGATACGAACAGCCACCCGCGTGGACGCCGAAATCTTCAACAAGTAGACAGAAGCGCTAAATCGTCCAAGGTAGCGTCACGGCAGGAGCTGGGGATACCGTCTTCCAGCTGGGGAGAGCTGCCATTGATTGACAAGAAGGAATGAGAATGCGCACCACACATGGAACAAAGTTGAAGCTATACGCGTTCACCTTTGCGACAACACTCATCTTCTCCGGGCATCTACATGCCCAACATGGCATTGAGCCCGGATCCGCCATCCGTCTGGAAGACAGCTTGATAGTGCTGAAGGAAGTCGAGCCTGAAGTTCAACGGTTCGTTGACAGGCAGAAGCGGCTTCCTGGCCAGGACAGTTACGTCCGGGTTCGGCTGACGCCGGATACAAGCACAGGATTCATCTGGATTGATCTTTCCGAAGGTTTCCTGCAGAACGGGCAGACGGAACTCAATGAAGACTGGGGAGAGAAAATTCGCCAGATCGAAGGCCAGACACATGACTACCTCGTTGAGCTGGTTGAATTCAAGGCAGTCGTGACAAGGATTGGAGGCAGAACCCTTAAGGAAATTTTCCATGCGGCGGAAGAACAAGAACAAACAGAACAAGAGCGACCGCCACTGGAGCACTTGTAGTCAATCCAGGCCATGGGCTTTGTTATCACCATGGCACTGAAACCTGGGAGACCAGCGCCCCCTACTCGGGAACGACCGAGGTTTACGAATACGACATCGCTGAGGGCGTTCCAGCCTGCGCGGCGTGAGGATCTCGCCTATCTGTCGGGGCCGCGGCCAGCCGATGTACTGTCACTCATCGAGATGGACTTGAGCGATGGCGTTGCGCACCTGCGCCCGAATAGCACCCCCATATGCGACGGACCAGGATCAGCGACGCCCTCGCGGTACTGGTGAGTGCATACGAGAGAAAAAGAAGCCCTTCACCGTGCACAACACGCGCTTGGTGGTGAAGGAGCATGGCCGGTGCGACGGTCACGACCATGTCGAGCCGGTGGCTCAAGGCCTGTTGGGCGGCCAAGATCGAAGGCATCCCGTTCCGAGATCAGCGCGCCACAGCTGGCGCCGACAAAACAGATTCCGCCGGAGATCATCCGACAGCCCCAGCAGTTCGCCCACTCGTCCGTCGCGATGACGGAGCACCATGCGAGGAAGCGCCGAGGAGCCAAGGCCACGCCAACTCGATAGGTATTGCGGGACAACCCCTTCGAACTTCGGAGCACTCCGCCGAATTACAGGCAAAGAAAAAGGCACCTAAGTGCCTGTTTTCTTTTGGTGCCGAAGGTGGGACTCGAACCCACACGCTTTTAAGGGCGGCGGATTTTGAATCCGCTGCGTCTACCGATTCCGCCACTTCGGCTGGCAAGGCGGCGAGTATAGCGGAGCTTTGTTCAGTTGGGCAGGGGGTGCGGCGAATTTTTTCTGTAATACCGGTTTCCCGCGAAGGCTATACTCTCGCCAACGCAAAAGGTCACGATCAATGGCATCGCAACACGCAACCCGCGTACTCATCGTCGAAAACGACGAACTGAACGCAATGCTGCTTCAGCTTCAGCTTGAGAGCGAAGGGCTTTGCGTGGTCGGTGTCGCTGCCACCGTGGCCGCAGCCATGCAGATGCTGGACGATATGCAACCGCAGCTGGCATTTCTGGACTACTGGCTGTCCCACAGTGAAACCAGTGCGCCCATCGCCGAAGCGCTGAAGCTTCGAGGGATCCCCTTTCTGGTGGCAACCGGCATGGACACCTCACAGCTGCCGGCCGTGTTCGACAGCGGCATCAAGCTGGCCAAGCCCTATACCGGCGCTGATCTGAGTCAGGCTCTGGCGCAGTCCCTGGCGACCAGCTGATCCTGGCCATCCGCAACCGAGAGGCCCCGCACAAGCGGGGCCTTTTTTGTTGCCATCCGCGCCAGGGCTTATCCGCCACCCTTGCGGGCGCGTGCGAACGCATCGGCCAGGGCATTGTTGACCGGTGCCGCCGATTGCGCTGGGCGCGTGCCCGCGTTGCCTGGGCGTCCACCGTTCTTGCCAGCGTGCTGTCCCCGGGCAGCGCCACCGTCACGCCGGGGGCCATTGCCCTGCCCTGCGGCCTGCTCCGGCTTCTTCGCCGCCGGTGCGTCTTCCAGCCGCCGGGTAAGCGCGATGCGCTTGCGGGCGACGTCCACTTCCAACACCTTCACCTTGACGATGTCACCGGCCTTGACCACGTCGCGGGGATCCTTGACGTAGCTGTCCGACAGCGCGGAGATATGCACGAGGCCGTCCTGATGGACACCGATGTCGACAAACGCGCCAAATGCGGCCACGTTGCTGACCACGCCTTCCAGGATCATCCCTTCGCGCAGGTCCTTGATGTCCTCCACGCCGTCGGCGAACCGCGCGGCCTTGAATTCAGGCCGTGGGTCGCGCCCTGGCTTTTCGAGCTCTTTGAGGATGTCGCGGACGGTGGGCACACCAAAGGTCGCATCGGTGAACTGCTCCGGCTTCAGCCCGCGCAGGAAGCTGCCGTCACCCAGCACTGCCTTGATCGGGCGCGCCGCGGTGGCGACGATGCGCTCCACAACGGGATAGGCCTCCGGGTGCACGGCCGATGCATCCAGCGGCTCGTCGCCATCGGCAATACGCAGGAAGCCGGCGCATTGCTCGAAAGTCTTCTCGCCAAGCCGCGGCACCTTCAACAGCTCCTTGCGGCGCTTGAACGGACCGTTGTCATCACGGTGACGAACGATGTTCTCGGCCACCGTTGACGACAGGCCGGACACGCGCGACAACAGCGCCGCCGACGCGGTGTTGACGTATACGCCCACCGCGTTGACGCAGTCTTCCACGCGCGCGTCCAGCGCCTTGGCCAGGCGGAACTGGTCCACATCGTGCTGGTACTGGCCGACGCCAATGGCCTTGGGCTCGATCTTCACCAGCTCGGCCAGCGGGTCCTGCAACCGTCGGGCGATGGATACCGCGCCGCGCAGCGATACGTCCAGGCCCGGGAACTCCTTGGCCGCGAACTCCGACGCCGAATACACCGACGCACCGGCTTCACTGACCACGACTTTCTGCAACTTGGGATTGGCGCAGGCCTGGATCGCCTCGCCGGCGAGCTTGTCGGTTTCGCGGCTTGCGGTGCCGTTGCCGATCGCGATCAGCTCCACCCCGTGTTTGATGCACAACTGCTTGATGGTCTGCAGCGACTGCTCCCACTGCCGTCGCGGCTCGTGCGGGTAGATGGTATCGGTGGCCAGCAGTTTGCCGGTGGCGTCGACCACGGCGATCTTGCAACCGGTACGGATGCCAGGGTCCAGGCCCAGCACGGCCTTGGGGCCAGCCGGTGCAGCCAGCAGCAGATCCTTGAGGTTGTCGCCAAACACGGCGATGGCCTCGGCCTCGGCTTTTTCCCGCGCCTGATTGAACAGGTCCAGCAGCAGGTGCATGTGCAACTTGGCCCGCCAGGTCAGGCGACATGCGTCCAGCAACCAACGGTCCGCCGCCCTGCCCTTGTCGGCAATGCCTGCGTTGCGGGCAACGCGGCCCTCGGCGTACTGATGGCCAGCCTCGGCATCGCTGCCAGGGTCCAGCTCCAGGAACAGGATTTCCTCGCGGCGGGCGCGGAACAAGGCGAGCAGGCGATGCGAAGGAATCTTGGCCAGGGATTCGGCGTGATCGAAGTAGTCGCGGTACTTGGCGCCTTCGGCCTCTTTGCCTTCAGCCACGCGGGCACGGATCACCCCCTGCTCGCTCAGCCATTGGCGCAGTTCACCGACCAGTGCCGCATCCTCGCCCCAGCGCTCCATCAGGATCGCGCGGGCACCTTCCAGCGCAGCCTTGGCATCGGCGACACCCTTGTCGGCGCTGATGTAAGCCGCAGCGGCTGTCTGCGGATCCTGCCCAGGGTCGGCCAGCAAGCCATCAGCCAGCGGCTCCAAGCCGGCCTCACGGGCGATCTGCGCTTTGGTACGGCGCTTGGGCTTGTACGGCAGGTACAAGTCTTCCAGGCGGCTTTTGGTATCGGCCGCCAGGATGTCGTTGCGCAGTTCGTCACTGAGCTTGCCCTGCTCCTCGATGCTGGACAGCACGGCCTTGCGCCTGTCCTCCAGCTCGCGCAGGTAAGTCAGGCGCACTTCCAGGTTGCGCAACTGGGTGTCATCCAGACCGCCGGTGACTTCCTTGCGGTAGCGGGCGATGAACGGGACGCTGGCACCTTCGTCCAACAAGGCGATAGCCGCCCTGGCCTGGGTGGCCTGGGCGCCGATTTCGTTGGCGATGGTCTGCGCGATCTGCTGCGCGAGCTTGATATCTTGCATTGCCGGGTGCGGAAACCACGTTCTAGGGAATCTGCATTCTGGCAATGCCGGGGCCGCGACGGAAGCTTGACAATGCACTACGGCGGGCATGGGGCCCTGACCGACGGACCTGGTTCAGGCCAGGTGCTGGTTCAAGCGTTGGCAGGCAATGTCGTCGCGCAGGTCTTCCAGCACCATCACGCGCATGCGGCCACGGCCGCTGACGTTCATCATGCGCTCCACATAGAACTCCGGACCATGCTCGGTATCCGCGCGCGTCTTGCTGAAACCATAGGGCACCACGCCCTTGTCGCCATCCTTGCTGCCACCGATATAAAGAACAATTGCCATGGTGGTTGGTACTCCTGTTGGATCTATAACGCCGCAACTCTACGCGGGCCGGCGTTAGTAGGATGTACACAAAAGGTTTTCACGCCATGACCACGGTATTGCGGCCTGAAGACAGGTTCAGCCCACGCCGGGGAACCACCCCCTGCCCTGCATCGCGTAGCGATCAGCAGCGCGCTCGAGCGGGTTGCGTACGCTGACGCCGCCACAGAGCAGGTAAACCGGCAGGAACAGCGGCCCCAGCAGCATGTATTGGTACACGTGGGCACGCTCATGGTCGCCCAGACGCACGCGCGGATGCTGGCAACGCCCGGCACGATGTTCGTACGTCATGCACAGGCCATCCAGGTCCGCACCGGTATGCAGGATCACCATGCCCAAGGTGATGGCGCCACCGGGGCCCCACGGCCAACGACGGAAAACCAGTGCGCAATCACGCCGGCTCCAGTACACGCGGGCACCGGCAATGCAGCCTGCCAGGCCAGCCAGCAATCCGATCAGGGTGTTCGGCAGCGTCCAGACTGCACCCATCGCCTGCAACACGCGCAGCGCCCAAGGCGGAATCCGGGCATTCACGATGGAGCTACCGCCCAGCGCTGCGCAGCTGCCGCAACTTGGCAAGGAACCAAGGCGCTGCATCCTGCTCGGCGGCACCCGGGCAGGCCACGCGATACGCCCTGCCACTGATGCTGCTGCGGCTGGCTGCGCGTTCAATGAACTGCTCGCTGCTGTCGACCATGTCGCGCTTGAGCAGATAGTCGTACTTGCGCTGCAGGTGCGTGCGCGCCTGCGCCGGATCGTGCCAACTTCCGTTGCGCTGGAAGCGGCAACCCGAGCTTTCCAGCGCCTGCATCAGGCCGCTGATTTCGCGTTGCGTGGCTGCGCTGGGCCCCGCTACCACGGCACCGGCCTGCGTCGCCAGCAACATCCCAACTACCACGCTCACTATGCGCATCAGTGCGTCCTGCTCAACCATTCGTGGATTGCCGAAGGCACCTCGCGCTGGGCACGGCCCGAGACGTAGATGCCGATATGACCACCGCGGAAACCGACTTCGGTGTAGTCCTTGCTGCCGATCTGCGCGGCCATCGCCCGCGATGCTGCCGGCGGCACGAGGTGATCCTGTTCGGCATAGATATTCAGCACCGGCATCGTCACCTGCTGCAGATCCACCGCCTCCTCACCGATCTGGATGGTCCCCTGCATCAGGCCATTGCCTTCATAGAACTGTTTGACGAACTGCCGGAATGCTTCGCCCGCCAGATCAGGTGAATCGAAGATCCACTTTTCCATGCGCAGGAAATCCTCCAGCGCCTGCTTGTCATCCAGGATGTCCATCAACCCCACATACTTCTGCACGTTGAGGCGGAATGGCTTGAGCATCAGGTAACTGGCGTTCATCAGGTCGGCCGGGATGTTACCCAGCGTATCGACGAACAGGTCCACGTCCACATGCCGCGCCCAATGCGACAACATATTGTCCGGGGTCTGGAAATCCACCGGCGTCACCATGGTGATCAGCGAGCGCACCTTGTGCGGGCGCAACGCGCTGTAGCACAACGAGAACACCCCGCCCTGGCAGATGCCCAGCAGGTTGACCGGCTCGCCTTGCTGCTGTGCGCGCAGGTGGTCGACGGCGCCGTCGATGTAACGCAGCAGGTAATCCTCCAGCGTCAGATAGCGCTCGGAGCGATCGGGATAGCCCCAGTCCAGCACGTATACATCCTGGCCAAGCGCCAGCAACTTCTGTACCAGCGAGCGACCATCCTGCAGATCCACCATGTACGGCCGGTTGACCAGCGCATAGACGATGAGCAGCGGTGGCTGGCCGTTGCCGGGGTGATCACTGACGAAGCGGTACAGCTTGACCTTGCCGTCGCTCCAGACTTCCTGCCGCTCGGTGACGCCGTAATTGACATCGTCCACGCCCGGCAGCAGCTTCAGCCCATCGAGCAACTTGCGCTGCCATTGCAGGGTTTCCTGCAACAGGTCGTCATTGCCAAAACCCAAGGGGCCCTTCATGCCTTGCCTCCACGCCGCGTGGCCGCCGGCTTGCTGCGCACCGCTGGCAGCTTCTTGGCGACCTTGGTGGCCCCCGGCTTCTTCGCAATCGGCTTCGCCGCGAGCTTCGTGGTCGCGGCCTTCTTCGCTGGCGCCCTCTTGGCAACAGCCTTCCGTGCTACCGGCTTGTTCGCTACCGCCTTGGCGGCGGCCGGTGCCGAAGTCGCCCTTTTGGACGCCTTGGCATCCGACGCATTCTTTGCAGATTTCTCAGGAGAGGAACTTCCGCTGGGGGCAACCGCAACCTCCCCCATGCGCGCCATCACCCGCCGCAGTTGCCGTTCCAACTCGGTGATACGCCGATGGGCCGCATCCATCTCGCTGCGGGTAGGCACCCCCATCGTTTCGCAGGCACGTTCCAACTCGCGCTGCGACGCCGAACGCAAACGCATCTGTGCGTTCGCCAGATCGCCATAGATGCGCTGGAACTCTTCGGACAGGGCCATCTTTGCATAGGCCTCTTCAGCCGCATCGATCCACAGATCAAACATGGCGCGTGCACTGGTCAGCTGGCTGCCCGGCACTTCATGTTCGGTCAGCTTGGCTTCGAAGCGTTGGAATGCATCATCCAGTACGCTACGGATTGCATCCACGTAGCGCTCCGCGCGGCCCTGGTATTCCTGCTGCAGCTTCAGCAACGCCTGCCAACGCGCCTGGTGCTCTCTGGCCGGCCCAAATGCCGGCGCCTCCAGCCACTCACCACCGGCGAAGCCGGACTGCACCGCACGTGCAATATCGCGCACCCACGGCTGGTCATTGAGCGCATTGCCGCCACGGGCCGCGCCCAGCATCCATTGCAACAATGCATCGCCCTGTCCTTCGGTGGCCTGACGCCAAGCGCCTGCCACCTCGGCCGCGCTGGTATCACGGCCGGCAAACCGGGCCGCCACGCGCTGCATGGTGCCCAGCCAGTCGCCGGCCTGGTGCTGGAAGCGCGCCCCCAGCTCCTGGACCTCGGGCGGCGTATCCGTGGATACCAATCGGGTCCACTGCTCGATGCTTTCACGCCAAGGAAAGTCGGCAGCGCCCTGGCCACCCAGGGACTGTGCCCAGGCGTCCCAGTAGCCGCGCATCTGCGCCTCGAACGGGTTGTTGTCGTTGTTGCCCGGTGCCGCCATCGTCTGCCTCTCCCAATGCCCGCTGATGATAGCAACGCGGGCAGGAAATCAGCGTCAGGGCTTGGGAATACGCAGGGTCTTGCTGATCATCAGCGAACCGGACAGCGCGAACAGCAGCACCATCGGGTGCAACTGCCACGGCCCCAGTTGCCAGCTGCCGCCCCAAAGGGCCGGGCCAATGGCACTGAAATGGGCAGCCACCGCCAGCACTACCACCAGCGCCAGGCTGGTCGGGATCGGCGTCCCCTCGAAATACGGCACCTTGTCCGAGTCGCCAGCGATCTCCTCAGCGGTCACGTTGTAACGCGCCAAGCGGCTGACGCCGCAGCATACGAAGTAGCTCAGCACCAGCCAGTCCCAACCACCCTGCATGCCGCAGGCATAGGCAAGCGCGGCCGGCGCGACACCGAAGGAGATGATGTCGGCGAGCGAGTCCAGCTCGCGCCCGAGCGTGGACGAAGACTGGCGCCAGCGCGCCACCCTGCCATCCAGTGCATCGAAGATGAAGGCCAAGGGAATCAGTGCCATCCCGAACAGCAGGAAGCCACGCTGTCCATCCTGCAGGAACCGCATCGCCGCAAACACCGCGCCGGTGCCGCAGAACGCATTGCCGAGCGTGAACCAGTCTGCCAGCTGGAATTCGCGGAGCATCGAAAAGTGGCGTTTCATATCGGGTCTTTGTGCCTTGATGACATCAGCCTAGCGCGATTGAGGTGAATGCGCCCAACAAGGGTCAGGCCTCGCATTACAGGCGCGTGTAATCCCAGGATTGCATCCGGCCGTCACGGTAAGGCATGACCCCGTGGAAGGGACGCGGGTCGGCATCAAACACCAGCGGCAGGAAATGCCGGTCGCCTTCCCACAGCGGCAGCGACTCGAGCTGTTCGACCTCCACCCATTGCAGGGTGCCTTCCGGGTTGGATTCCAGCGGTGTGCCGGTGTAGTCGTCAATGACGAAGATGAAGGCGAACCAGTCCTCGCCGTTCTTGCCGAAGCCCGGCCAGCTGATGGTGCCACGCAGCCGGGTGGTGCCGCATTCGATGCCGGCTTCTTCGCGGATCTCGCGGTGCATGCAGGCAAGGATGTCCTCGTCGGTCTCCATCTTGCCGCCCAGCCCGTTGTACTTGCCCAGGTGCATGTCCCCGGGGCGGGTATTGCGGTGGATCATCAATGCCTTGCTGCCATCCGGCGACAGCACGTAGCCAAGCGTGGCCATGATCGGGGTATACGGCATCAGCAGCGACAACCAAAAACCTTGGGGCCCATCAGTATGACCGATTGGCCGTGACCACTCAGCCGCCGTTGCTGCTGGGGCTGCGCAGTTGCAGCACCGTCGCCGAGGCGCGCTGCAGGGTCGCCACGCCATGGCCGCGCTCGGCCAGATAGGCCATCCACTTGCCCAGGAAGGTATTCATGCGCATGCGATGGCTGATCAAGGCTTCTGCCGGCGGATACATGCCCACGACGTCCTGCCAACGCCGGCCGACATAGCAATGCGTGGTTTCGGCTTGGCGGGCATCGCGGTAGAGGCGCACATAGGCCGAAGGATCCGGCTCGCCGGTAAGTGGGTCGCACAGGTCATAGGTCAAACGCAATTCGACCGTATAGCGGTGGCACTCAATCACATCCAGGCGCACGTCCAGCCCGTCGCCGATGCTGGACACGTAACCACCCTGCTGCAGGCGATCCGGCGCGAACAACCGCATCAGGTGCGTGTAGTTCTCGGCGTACAAACCCATCAACCAGCTCAGGCGACTGAGCCGGGGGATGCGATCGATGCGGGACAGTGCCTGTGCCATGGGCTGATCGTACACGACGAACAGGCAATTCCGTCGCCCCACTTCTGCGGAAACGGCGTCAACCGCGCAGCCAGGGCAATGGCGCGCACCAACCGTGCGAACGGTCGCAGCGCTTGCTTGGCGACCTACGCCATTCCCATCGGCCCTGGCTGCGTCAGAACATCTCGCGCTGCAGGCCCAGGGTGCCCAGCACCTTGCTGGATATCTCCTCGATCGAGGTATGGGTGGTGCTCAAGGTGGGAATACGCTCCATGCGGAACATCGTCTCCGCAGCAGCCACTTCGCGCCTGCAGGTTTCGGCGCTGGCGTAGCGGGAGTTGGGCCGGCGCTCCTGGCGGATCTGCTGCAGGCGCTCGGGATCGATGGTCAGGCCGAACAACTTGTTGCGGTACGGGCGCAGGCGCGGCGGCAGGCGATCCTGCTCCAGGTCCTCTTCGGTCAACGGATAGTTGGCCGCGCGTATGCCGTAGTGCAGCGCAAGATAAATGCAGGTCGGGGTCTTGCCGGCCCTTGATACCGCCACCAGCACCACGTCGGCCTCGTCGTAGTTCACCGCGATGCCATCGTCGTGGCTGAGCGCGAAATTCATCGCATTGATACGCCGATGGTAGGTATCGAAGTCGACCATGCCGTGGGCCTGGCCTACCTTGGAGTGCCTGGCAGAGCTGAGTTCCTGCTCCAATGGCCCGATGAATGGGGCGAAGACATCCAGGACCAGCGCCCCGCTCTCCTCCAGGATCAGGCCAAGGCTGGAGTCCACGCAGGAACTAACCACGATCGGGCGTACCTGGTAGCGCTCCCCGGCGGCCCGGATACGCGCGGCAGCTTCGTGCGCCTTGTCAGCATCGTCGACAAACGACATGCGATCAGTCACGAAACTGAAGCCATTGAACTGGGTAAGGAGGCTGTGCCCGACCGTCTCGGCGGTGATGCCGGTGCCGTCGGAAACGTAGAAAACCGGGCGAATTGCCGTCATGGGATTCCCTTCAAAAGTGTGATCCTGACCCTCGGCCAGGGGTATGACCAGCGCCTGTCCCGGAAAAGACAAGCACAAGACAAAGTATTGTCACAAGCTTGTGCGGCTTCGGTGTGCACTGCATCATATTGGCTTCTTCCTACGGACGTGGCCATCCCAAGCCCGCCTCGGGCGATGGCCTCAACGGAGCATCGCGCTTGAACGAGAATATCCTGTGGTTGCATGAGCTGCGCCTGGCTGATCTGGCCCGCGTAGGTGGCAAGAATTCCTCTCTCGGGGAAATGATCGGCAATCTGGCCGGTCTGGGGGTGTCCGTCCCCGGTGGTTATGCAACCACCTCCGAGGCGTTCAAGGACTTCATCGCCCATAACGACCTGTCCAAGCGCATTTTCGACAAGCTGGCCACGCTGGACGTGGAAGATGTCGCCGCCCTGACCGTTGCCGGCAAGGAAATCCGTAGCTGGGTGATCGACGCCCCGCTGCAGCCGCAGCTGGACAAGGACATCCGCGATGCCTACGCCAAGCTGAGCGCCGAAAACGGCGGTGGCGACATCGCCGTAGCGGTCCGCTCCTCGGCTACCGCTGAAGACCTGCCCGACGCTTCGTTCGCGGGCCAGCAGGAAACCTTCCTCAATGTCACCGGTGCCGACGACGTCGTGCACAAGGTCAAGGAAGTGTTCGCCTCCCTCTACAACGACCGCGCCATCGCCTACCGCGTGCACCACGGCTTCAAGCATGAAGACGTGTTCCTGTCCGCCGGCGTGCAGCTGATGGTGCGTTCGGGCGTTGGTTCCTCCGGCGTGCTGTTCACCCTGGACACCGAGTCCGGCTTCCGCGACGTGGTGTTTGTCACCTCTTCGGTCGGTCTGGGCGAAATGGTGGTACAGGGCGCGGTCAACCCCGACGAGTTCTACGTCTACAAGCCGAGCCTGCATGCCGGCAAGCCGGCCATCCTGCGCCGCTCGCTGGGCTCCAAGGCCATCCGCATGGTCTATTCGGATGTCCCGGGCGAGCGCGTCAAGATCGAAGACACCCCCGTCGAAGTGCGCAACACCTTCTCGATCAGCGATGAGGACGTGCAGGAACTGTCCAAGCAGGCGCTGGTCATCGAAAAGCATTACGGCCGCCCGATGGATATCGAGTGGGCCAAGGACGGCGTCAGCGGCAAGTTGTTCATTGTCCAGGCCCGCCCGGAAACCGTGAAGTCGCGCGCCAAGGCCACCCAGATGGAGCGCTATGCGCTGCAGGGCAAGGGTGAAGTGATTGCCGAAGGCCGCGCCGTCGGCGCCAAGATCGGTGCCGGCGTGGCCCGCGTGGTCAAGTCGCTGGACGACATGGCCCGCGTGCAGCCGGGCGATGTACTGATCGCCGACATGACCGACCCCGATTGGGAACCGGTGATGAAGCGCGCTTCGGCCATCGTCACCAACCGTGGTGGCCGCACCTGCCACGCCGCGATCATCGCGCGTGAGCTGGGCGTGCCGGCCGTGGTGGGTTCGGGCAATGCCACCCAGGTGATCGAGGACGGCCAGGAAGTGACCGTCAGCTGCGCCGAGGGCGACACCGGCTTCATCTACGCCGGCAAGCTGGAGTTCGAGCGCACCACCACCGATCTGGGCAACATGCCGCCGGCACCGTTGAAGATCATGATGAACGTGGCCAACCCGGAACGTGCCTTCGACTTCGGCCAGCTGCCGAACGCCGGCATCGGCCTGGCCCGCCTGGAAATGATCATTGCCAGCCACATCGGCATCCATCCGAACGCGCTGCTGGAATACGACCGCCAGGACGCTGCCACCAAGAAGAAGATCGACGACAAGATTGCCGGCTACAAGGATCCGGTCAGCTTCTACGTGGACCGTCTGGCCGAAGGCATCGCCACCCTGACCGCCTCGGTCGCACCGAACCCGGTGATCGTGCGCCTGTCGGACTTCAAGTCCAACGAGTACGCCAACCTGATCGGTGGCAGCAACTACGAGCCGCACGAAGAGAACCCGATGATCGGCTTCCGCGGCGCCAGCCGTTACGTCGACCCGAGCTTCTCCAAGGCCTTCGCACTGGAATGCCAGGCCGTGTTGCGCGTACGCAACGAGATGGGCCTGGAGAACCTGTGGGTGATGATCCCGTTCGTGCGCACCCTGGAAGAAGGCCGCAAGGTCGTCGAGGTGCTGGCTGCCAACGGCCTGAAGCAGGGCGAGAACGGCCTGAAGATCATCATGATGTGCGAAGTGCCGTCCAACGCACTGCTGGCTGAAGAGTTCCTGGAAATCTTCGACGGCTTCTCGATCGGCTCCAACGACCTTACCCAGCTGACCCTGGGCCTGGACCGCGACTCCTCGATCGTTGCGCACCTGTTCGACGAGCGTAACCCGGCAGTCAAGAAGCTGCTGTCGATGGCGATCAAGACCGCCCGCGCCAAGGGCAAGTACGTTGGCATCTGCGGCCAGGGCCCGTCCGATCACCCGGATCTGGCCGAATGGCTGATGCAGGAAGGCATCGAGTCGGTGTCGCTGAACCCGGACACCGTGGTCGACACCTGGCTGCGCCTGGCCAAGCTGAAGGCATCCGCCTGAGTCGCACCGGTTTGAACGCTTGAAACAGAAAGCCCCGCAATGCGGGGCTTTCTGCTTTTGCGCGTGGTGAGCCGATGCTCAACTGCCTCCTTGCCAGCCACCTGACGACTCAAACCACCTCAAGCGCCTGCTCAACAACACGCGGATAGTCCACCAGTCCCTTGGCACCGCCGCCAAAGAAGGTGGTTCCATCCGCCGCGTTCAACGCCAGCCCCTGCTCCAGCCGTGCCGGCAAGTCCGGATTGGCAATGAACGGGCGACCGAACCCGATCAGGTCAGCCCAGCCGCGCTGCAAGGCTTCCTCGGCGCGCGCCACGTCGTACTTGCCGGCGTAGATCAGGGTGCCCGAATAGATCATGCGCAGCGCCTCCTTGAAGGCGACCGGCATTTCCGGCGCATCCTCCCAATCGGCCTCGGCGATGTGCAGATAGGCCACGCCCAGTGCATCCAGTACTCGCGCTGCCGCCAGATAGGTCGCCTGCGGCGTATCGTCCACGGCGCCCTGCAGGGTGGTCAGTGGCGCCAGGCGAACGCCAACTCGCTCCGCTCCGACTTCGGCGGTAACAGCGGTCACCACCTCGCGCAGGAAGCGCAGCCGGTTCTGCAGCGAACCACCGTATTGGTCCTGACGATTATTGGCTTGCGAATCGATGAACTGGTTGATCAGATAACCGTTGGCGCCGTGCAGCTCAACGCCGTCGAAGCCCGCCTCCAGCGCGTTGCGCGCGGCCCGCGCGTAGTCGGCGATCACGCCGGGAATTTCGTCCAGCGCAAGTGCGCGTGGCATCGAGTGCTGGATCATCTCGCCCACGCCCTGCTCCGGACCTTGCCCCAGCGGATCAACAAAGACCTTGACCCCTTCGGCCTGCAACGCCGATGACGACACCGGCGCCTGCCCGCCGGGTTGCAGGGCCACGTGCGAGATCCGGCCCACATGCCATAGCTGGGCGAAGATCCGCCCTCCTGCGGCGTGCACCGCGTCGGTCACACCACGCCAACCTTCGACCTGTGCCTGGCTGTGGATTCCCGGGGTCCAGGCGTAACCCTGGCCTTGCGGACTGATCTGGGTGCCTTCACTGACAATCAATCCAGCCGATGCGCGCTGCGCGTAATAGCGCGCCATCAGCGGCGTGGCGACGTTGCCGGCGGCGGCGCGCGAGCGCGTCATCGGCGGCATCACGATGCGATTGGGCAGCTCAAGCGCGCCCATTCGATAAGAGGTGAACAACATGGATCAGTCCTTGCGGGGAAGAGTGGAAACGGGCGCCGGCGCCAACAAGGCGTCCAGATCGGCCGCAGCAGCAATGGCGCGGTTGCCTTCATCGCCGGGATGCAGGTGATCGCCAGAGTCATAGCGCGCCAGCAGGCGGGAAGGATCGCCCGGATCACGCAACGCCACGTCGGCATCAATAATCGCATCGAAGACACCGGAATGCCGTATCCAGTCGTTCAACGCCTGCCGCAACGCATCCTTCTGCGGATGGTAATAATCCGCCAACGGCGTATCGGGCAGTGCGCCCTTGAAGGGCGTCAGCGTCACGCCAATCACCCGTACACCGAGTCGATGCGCCTGGCGTACAAGCTGCTGGTAGCCCGCCTGCAGCGCTTCCAACGCAGGCCGTGGCTGATCCCGAGCGAACGCTGTCCCGGGCCAGGCGATGTCATTGATGCCTACCATCACTACAACGGTGCGCACACCCGGCTGCGCAAGCGCATCGCGCTGCAGCCGCGCCAGCGCACTCTGCCCCATGCCATCGCTGAGCAGGCGGCCACCCGAGATGCCTGCATTGATCACCGCGACACCGCGTGGCGCCAAGCGCTCGGCCAAGGCATCGGGCCAACGACTGTCGGCATCCAGACTGGCCGTCGCGCCATCGGTGATCGAATCCCCGATCACCGCGACGGCTCGGGCAGGTGTGGCGGTCTCAACCTCGATGCCACTCAACAACAGGCGCGCGGTGGTGGTGATGTCCGCATCACCTGTGCTCAATTCAACTGCGGACGTCTGCTGGCCAGCGACAATCCAGCCGGTCTCACGCCCGTCCCAGTGAAACGTTCGCACCGCCGCGGGTCCCGGCACATGCACACTGACAGCCAACCGGGCCAGCGCATCCGTTGGCAGCGCGACGGCATCGCTGATCAACGGCGCTCCTGCCGCCATTGTTGCCTGCGACGCGCCATCGAACAGCACCTCACGCATGCTGCCCGGAACAACCGCCCCGCCCTCGCCGGCCAAGGCCACGGTAACCCGGCCCAGGGCCAACGGCTGCTCACCATCGAGGTTCGAGAACACCAGACGCAGGCGGCCGCCACCCACGCTCAGACGCGCCACCTGGCGCACGGTTTGATCGCGCAGCGTTGCCGGCACGTTGCTGGGGAACAGAAAGCTTTCGTCCCATACCTGTTGCGGGGCCGCCGTCCAACTGCTGACCCAGTACTGGTCTGCCGCCGGCTCGGCGGCGTGCAGCGGGGCCAGCAAGCCGGCACCGGCGATCAAGGTTGAGGCAACAACAGGCAGCAAACGGTTCATTGGCTCTCGCACACGACGTCGGGAGCGCCATCTTCGACGTCAATCCAATGCCGCACTAGCCGCCGACAACGGAAAAGATTGTTGACTTCAAATCAACAAAACACGCAAGTTCCGCGCTACACAGGGGCATCGTTGCCGTGCATATCAGCCCGCCAGACGCCCGTTGATCTGCGTATAGGCCAGATGCACGGCTTGCTCGCCATACGTCCGCTCCAGGCGGCGCACGATGAAGTGGCCGCGCGCCATGTCCTGGTAGTAATCGGTGAACATGGTGTTCAGTGTTGCGCCGGTGGCTGCGCCGATCAGGGGCACTGCCTGCGCCGCAAACTTCTCGGTCACCACCACGCCGAAACGCGCGGCGACCTTCTCCACCACCTTGGCCAACAACTTGCCTGCCTCCTTGGGTGCCACGCCCAAGGTCAGGTCGCGGCCAGTGACCACACGTCCGGCCAGCTCAGCCGAAAGATGGCGCATGACGTCGGTGGTGAAGCCTCGCGCCAGGTAGTAGCCGGTGTCGCTGGCATCGTCACTGGACGAATTGCCGCCCAGGGCAAACACCTCCAGGCAAGCCTGACGGGTGCTCATCTCGGACAGGTCAAAGCCCTCGCTCCGGGCCACGTCGGCTACCGCGCGCATCATGATGGTGGTGGACACCGGCAATTCCACGAACAAGGCGGCAAACCCGAACGCACCGCCTACCGCCCCCGACGTCGCGGCGGCGAGCTTGTGCCAGCGTGTGGACGAGGGCTTGTGCGGGGCGTTATCCATGCTCCACAGCGCCGCCTGCGTGGCCTTGGTCAGGGCGGCATGCACCGCACCGTGCATGCGCTTGGATACGGCTGCCGGCAGCCTCTTCACCGCGAACTCGAGGGGGGCACCGACGATGCCAGCCATGCGTGCGGTCAACGTCGGCGCCTCCAGCAACGCGACGGCGCGTTGCAGGTCGGCCCAGTCCTGGGCATTGCGTTCGATGTCGGCGGGCAGCACGGTCAGTTCGTTCATGCCACCGATAATAGCGACAGCGATGTGAACCTTGGAGCGGACCTTGGGCGCTTGAGCCGAAGTGTTGCCGAGCATGGCTCGACAACACCGGGCGTGCTCAGGCCTGGGGGAGACCGGACAGGGCGCCCATGAATTGTCGGTAATGGCGCAGCTCGGCGATCGAATCGTGCACGTCGCTCAACGCAGTGTGGCTGGAGGTCTTGCTCACGCCCGCAGCCACGCTCGGCGACCAGCGCTTGGAAAGCTCCTTGATCGTGGACACATCGAGGTTGCGGTAGTGGAAGTAGCGCTGCAGGCGCGGCATCTGGCGATGCAGGAAGCGGCGGTCCTGGCAGATCGAGTTGCCACACATCGGTGACGCACCCGCCTTGATCCAGTCCTGGAGGAACTCGATGGTCTTCGCTTCGGCCTGGCCCAGGGTGGTGGTGCTGTCCAGGACGCGCTGCCACAGCCCGGAACGCTGGTGCTGGTTGCGGTTCCACTCGTCCATCGCTTCCAACGTAGCCAACGGGTGCGAGATCGCAAACTCCGGGCCTTCGGCAAGTACGTTGAGCTGGCCATCGGTGACTACCGTGGCGATCTCGATGATGGAATCGTTGTCGGTATCGAGACCGGTCATTTCCAGGTCGATCCAGATCAACCGCTCTGCACTGTTATCCGCCATGTCATGCCTCTTGCTGGGGGCCGGCAACGTCCACGCCGGCCTGAATACGAAGGCACATGATACGCCGCCCCTTCCCTCACACCGCGTCAAAGATCGTCCGGCGTGAGCAGTGGCCGGCCACGCTTGGCCCGGAAATAATTGGTCAGCCGCAGGCTGGCTTCCTGCGCCATCACCCCGCCCTGGACCTGCACACGGTGGTTGTGGCGCGGATCAGCCACCAGATCGAACACGCTGCCACAGGCGCCAGTCTTGGGATCGGTGGCGGCAAACACCACCCGGGCGACGCGCGCATGCACCAGCGCCATGGCGCACATGGCACACGGTTCCAGCGTCACGTACAGCGTGCTGCCGACCAGCCGATGGTTGCCGAGCCGCTTCCCCGCTTCCCGCATGGCGACGATCTCGGCATGAGCGCTGGGGTCGTGGCTGGCGATGTTCAGGTTCCAGCCCTCGCCCAGCAGTTGGCCCTCAGCACCCACCAGCACGGCGCCCACCGGGATCTCGTCGAACTCCTGCTGCGCACGGTCGGCTAATGCCAGCGCGTGGCGCATCCAATGTTCGTCGGGGTTGCTGAGCTCAATCGGGGGCATACGGGCACTACAAGCGAAGGGCGGCGCAAGGGTAACGTAGAAGGCCGCACGGGAGGCACAGGCCGCCTCGGTCGGCTGTAAAAAACGGGAGTTCCAGGAAACACCGGCCTGTGCCTCCTGGCCCGCCGATGCTGGCGGCTTCAGAGCTATTGCTACGCCGGTTCGTCAGCCTTGCCACGATGCACCGAGACCCGATTGCGACCCGCGCGCTTGGATGCGTACAGCATTTCGTCGGCAGCCTTCATGACCGCGGCGATCTCAAAATCGCTCTGCGGCCAGTTGGCCACGCCAATGGACACGGTCAGCCTGCCAACCTTGGGGATCTGCATTTCTTCCACCGCCAGACGCAAGCGCTCGGCAACCTGGGTTGCCATCGTCAGGGTGGTCGAAGGCAGCAGGATCAGGAACTCCTCGCCGCCCACCCGAAGGGGAATGTCGTAGGCCCGGCAGGCTTCGCGCATGCGCTTGGCCAGGTACTGCAGGGCCGCATCGCCGGCGGTGTGGCCAAAGTTGTCGTTCACCGCCTTGAAATGATCGATGTCGATGGTGATGACGGAAAAGCTGTTGGCCTGGCTTTCAAATGCAGCCAACGCCTCATCAAGCCTGCGCCGGTTGCCGAGCTTGGTCAGCGGGTCGGTGGTGGTGTCCTCACGCAGCTTGCTGAAGCTTTTATGGATCGCATCAACCCCGATCAGCAGGGCCTTCTTCAGCTCCCGCGATTCGAAGTACCACGACTTCACCGCGCTGATTTCCTTAGCGGCCTCCGCGGTTTCCATCTTGCGGGCGCCATCGGCCAACAAGCGCAACGGCCGCGAGATCAGGCGCGCGCTCCACAGGATCAGCAACAAGGTCAGCACCGTCGCCGGCAAGGCCTTGTAAAGCGTGCTTTGCATCAACTGGGTCAACGGCGCCAGCGTCGCGTCCTCTGGCCGTTGTGCGACGATGCCCCAGCCCGTGGAAGGGACCGGCGCATAGCCGGCCAGCATCTTGATGCCACGCGAGTTGACTGCCCGGCCCATGCCGGATTGACCGGCGGCTACGCGGTCGACCACCACGTTTTTCTCGACGAAATCACCGATCCGGTTCGGATCCGGGTGATAGATGATGCGCTTCTGCCTGTCCACCACGAACAGATAGGAGCCATCCACATAAAAGTGTTGGCCCAGCAGGCGATCAAGAATGTTTTCTTTCTGCAGGTAGATCGCGCCACCCACCGCGCCCAGGTAGCGCCCGGACTCCGACACGATCGGATGGTTGATGAACACAATGAAGTTGCCGGTGGCCGATTGGTAAGGCGCACTGATCAGCGGCCGCTTCTCACGCAACGCCGCATTCACCGCCTCACTGGTCAACACCTTCCCCTGCAGGCCGAGCGCCTCAGGGGAGGTTGCCAGCACCATGCCGGTCGCATCGAAGATGGTGATCGAATTGAAGCTCTTGCTCATCATCCGCAAGCGCGCCGCCTCGTCCCCAAGCTTGTCGACGTCGTCCATCTTCACCGCCAACAGCTGCGCGGTGTACGCCAGCTGCAGCTGCGCGGACTGCAGGAAGTCCTCAGTGCTCTTGGCCAGCTTGTTGGCGTACGCGTAGTTGCCATCCAGCGTGGTATCCATCAGCTGCTGGCGCTGCACGGTATAGCTGGCGTAGAAGGTGTTGGCGAACGGCACCAGTGCACCGATCAAGGTGAGTGCCAGTATGAGTTTTCGTAGATCCATGGTTCCCAACACGAACGCTTGAAGGTGTGACCGCGTACTGGTCTGGCACAGCCCGGGATACGCAGCCCCGCCCCCGGGCGCCGCCATTCTACCGGCCTGAACATCCGCGCCGTGGCTGACGGATACCTACGCGGCAAGGGCCCCCGCAGTGCTGCGGCAGCCCGGCCGTCGTCGGCGCTGGAAAAAGGAAAAAACCGCTGGCTTCAGCGGTTTTTCTGGAGAATCTGGCGGACAGAGTGGCCGTTTCTGGCTTCTCTCACATTCTCCTGCGGGCGCAAAACCCAACAGAATCAATGCTTGAGACTCCACACCCTTATCTTGCCTTCTCATAGAATCCAGCCCGAAACATGGGGCAAATGATGGGGCAAATTTCATGGCCAGACCTATCCACCGCCTGAGTGCCAGAGCGGTCCAGACGCTGACGAAGCAAGGTTACCACCCGGACGGTGGCGGCCTGTACCTGTTGATCGGCCACAGCGGTGGAAAGTCCTGGGTGCTCCGGTACCAGAAGGCCGGCCGCCGTCGCGAGATGGGGCTGGGCTCTTCATCCCTCGTCAGCTTGGCAGAAGCGCGCCAAGCGGCCGTTGCACAGCGCCGACTGCTCATCGCAGGTGAGGACCCGATATCGACCCGTCGCGCTTCCCGAGATGCAGGCGCCACCTTCGGTGATGCCGCGGACGCCTACATTGAATCCCACAAAGCAGGCTGGAAGAACGACGCGCAGGCCGCGCAATGGACACAATCCTTGAAGGACTACGGCCCGGCGCGCTCGGTGCCGGTGGCAGAGGTCGACACCGCCATGGTCATGGCCTGTCTGCGCCCCATCTGGGAAAAGAAGACCGTCACGGCCGGCAGGGTTCGAGGTCGGATCGAACGGGTGCTGGATTGGGCTCGGGTCCAGGGCATGCGCGAAGGCGAAAACCCAGCCAGGTGGCGCGGCCACCTCGACCACTTGCTGCCGAAGCCGTCCAAGGTGCGCAAGGAGAAGCACCACGCGGCCATGCCCTATGCCGAGGTCCCCGCCTTCATTGCCACCCTGGCCGAGCGGGATGCCCGCTCCCGCCGCGCCCTGCGCTTTACCATCCTCACGGCTGCTCGCACTGAGGAGGTGGTGGGTGCCGACTGGTCCGAGTTCGACCTGTCCGCCAAGGTCTGGACCATCCCGGCCGGCCGCATGAAGGGAGGCCGGGCACACTCGGTGCCGCTGACCGCTGCGGCCTTGGCCATCCTTGAACCGCTGAGCCGGAAGGAACCACCGTTCAAGCTATCCGAGAACGCCATGCTGTACCTGGTGCAGAAGCCGTCACCCAAGGGGCTGGGCCTACCTTTCACCGTTCATGGCTTCCGGTCAAGCTTCCGGGACTGGGCCGCAGAGGAAACCGAGACGCCCAACGAGGTGGTGGAAATGGCCCTTGCCCATGCCATCCGGAACAAGGCCGAAGCCGCCTACCGGCGCGGCGCGTTGCTCGATCGCCGCCGGGTTTTGATGGAAGAGTGGCAGGCCTATCTACGCCTCGTGTAGTTCGGGCTACTATCGCTGGGTAATGCGCCCCCGGGTCTCGGCAATCTGAGTTTTCCCAAACCGCACAAGAGACCTAGCCCAAGAATTCACGTAGATTCGACGCATCCTTAGCAAAGATTCCGCCGCCTCCCGCACTCCATACTTTTTGGGCCAATTCAGTGGACGACATACAGATGTACTTGGAGGGCCCTGGTCGAGTTCGGCGCGAGGTCAAGATCATGTCGACAGAGGTCGCACCGGCGTCTTCGAACCCTCGGCACAAAACGATGTCAGGTTCAACACTCATCACTCTGGTTGATGCTGAAGGAAATATTGCTCGGCAGGTCGATCTAGATGGTTACCGATTCAGATTTGATGACTCGGAACAGATCTGGTCGTTGGCCGTAAGATAAAAGACTCAGCCAGCTGTCGCAGGACTCTGGCCCGCTACAACGTAGCGAACCTCTGGTCCAACCAGCGCCCCTCAACGTGAGCTCTGAAGCATCACGCGAGGGCACGCATGGCTGGTGCTCTAGACTGACCAGCCCCGCCTGAACCTACTGTTTTTCTTTGCCGAGATCACTTCTTCTGAGGGTCTCGCTGTTGTTGATCGTCAGCCTCTCCTGGGGCGCCTGACTTTTGCTGGTCGTCTGAACCGCCAGGCACCTTCTGATCATCCTGCTTTGCCGGGTTCTGAGGGTTGTTCTGCGTACCGGGATTCGGATTGTTCATGATCTTTCTCTATCAAAAGCGACATTAGGGTCGCAGCTGTAGACTGATCGTGGGCAGGTTACCGTAGTGCGAGACTTGCGGAGGACTTCGTCACAGACTTGCCGCAGCCCAGTAAGTCGCCCCCTCCCGCTCACCCGGACCTGCCGATTGTAGGCAAATCACAGGGGTTGCCTTTGGGGGCACTATACCCGTCACACGGCGGCGGCAAAAAGCGCCTATGGTGGGTACTCAACCGCGCTGTTTGCGCATGGGTGTGCCATGAACCACAACGATGCGAGGGCCGAATTTGATGAATTCGCGGCCGAAATATCAACGCCGAGCCATATCTGGAATCACTCCAAACGACTCGATGCCTTGCGCACGCTGGAAATCCTCTCGAGAAGAGCGCTGCGGCTAACAGCCGGTCTTCCCGACGAAGCTGAGCACCGCCATTACATCGAAGCTGTACTTGATCGTATAAGGAACCTGTTAACTGCTGCGGAGCAGTTAGACGCATTGAGGGCGAGTTATCGTCATTGATCTGCAGCGATAACTGCGACCCCGGTACAGTCGTGGCACTCGTACCTGGTGCTAGCATCCATGCCCGCTCACTGCTTTGCCATGCAACATGGTGCCCCCTTCTACAACAGAGAACTGCCTCACCGACGAAGAGCTCACTATCATTAGAAGAGCCTACGAACAGTACGGAACAGGGGACGCGTTCTGGATGACTGAGGACTACATTACGGAACAGGCCATTGCTCGGCTCGGCTGCAGTCGAAAACGGGTTAACGACGAGATTCGACAAGCCTTCAAAGAATGGTCAAGAACCGATCCTAGATTTTTGTAGGGAACGGCGGTCTCAACATTTGAGTCCACGCACGCGGAAGATCCGCGACATGATCAACTTCCCTCTTCCAGAAGCCTTTGCTTGGCAAGCCCATGTAAGCGGCCATGCGCTCACCCTTTGCGGCCAGATCATCGCCCTGACGGCTGATCTACCCAACGGCCGCGCCAGCACGGTGCGGCGCTTACAAACGCGGAGCATGGCCCGGCAGTTTCACGACAACCGTGAAAGCGCAGCCCTGTTCTTAGCCAGGTGGGCGACTCGGTGGGAGGACCAGATTATCGCGCTGTATACAAGCTTGCCGACCTCGACGTACCAGGCCGCGCCCACAGGTCTGATAGGTAAGTGCGCGCGCGTAGACGTTCCGCGTCGGAGGCCTCGACGAAGAAGCCGCTGAATAAGTGCCGGATCGCGACGAGTCTTGCGAGCGTCTCGCACACAGGGAGGGACCCGTGCGGCCGGCGCACTGGAGTTTGGGCTCGCAGCGCATATCCCCTCTCGGTGATGAGGGGGTCAGCCAAGCAACGACTGACGACAAGAGGGTACCCGCTTTCCCCTAAGAACTGTACGCGCTCGAGACACACACAGTGTTCGGAGGCGGAGGATTGCGTTTCGACCAGCATGCCGCCCGGAGCCGTGACTAACCCAGCCGCCGAAATTTCAGCTATATGGCGCACCTCAGTGATTGCCTTGCAGTGTCAAGGTCTCAACCGTGATTGCCCTAGTTGCTACAGTAGGACTTGTCGCGTGCTGCTCAGGAACCTGTGAACCGCTTGCTCAGTTGCGTCATCCACCATATAAACCGGCCGCATGCCGTTTGGACAAGGCAGCCTGGGACTTGTACCGAACAGACGGCATATCAAGGGTCGCTCCGCATACACCTCGCAGCCACCAGTGCCCAGATACGGGCAAGTAAGATCTGTCAGCGCACGTTCGTGCTCTGCATCGGTCTTGATAGGCAGCCTAGCAACCTCCTCCGATGATGCTGTGACGGGACCACAACAATCATGGCATCCCACAATGCAACGAAAGGTAGGGATTTTTTCGCGTAGCGACTCGAGGAGGTCGGCATTGGTGTAGGGCATGGGCCGAATTGTAACGAATTTGGCTCTCCGCCCTACCACCCAAGAGACCACACCTTCTACCCAAACAGCCGCACGCCACGCTAGCTCCATTTCGGCCGCAATCCTGTGCGCTTGGTACGGCTGCCGTTTCTCGTCAAAGGCAGGACATTGCGCGGCTGCGGCCACGGCCGCCGAGGCCTGGGACCATGGTTAGATGATGGAGACTGGGGTCAAGTTCTGTAGGTCTTATCGGGCCCAGGCAGCGACCAGCAAGCGCCCGAGTGCACGCCTCCCTCACCTGATCGACCAGATACTCAGCTCTCATCGTCAGCATGAGGACACGGTAATGACTCTATCGAAGGGCAAGGGCCGGTCAGCGCAGCGAGCGAAATCTAGTGCCAAGGCGCCTACCACAGTAAAAAGCAAGTCAAAGGATATCGTCGGATCTGGCGGGGAGCTGCATCAGCGTGCCGGCACATCCGCAAGCACCCTTACAACCGCGCAAGGTGTTCCGATATCGGACAACCAAAATTCACTGCGTGCAGGAAATCGAGGCCCTACTCTGCTCGAGGACTTCATACTCCGCGAGAAGATTACTCATTTCGACCATGAGCGGATACCAGAACGAATAGTGCACGCACGCGGCTCCGGTGCCCACGGATACTTCGAACTATCCAAGTCACTCTCCAAGTACACCCGGGCAAAGCTCTTCACCGAAACGGGAAAGCGTGTGCCGGTGTTCTGCCGGTTCTCTACTGTGGCAGGTGGCGCAGGCGACGTCCCCCCAAGATTGAGTAGCACAACGGTTTGGAGTCCAATCCTCAATGAC
>NZ_DAMBEF010000043.1:0-26558 GCF_032061965.1 Stenotrophomonas sp.
ACCGTGGCCACGGCATTGCCGATGAAGTTGGTAAGCGAGCGGCACTCGCTCATGAACCGGTCCACGCCCAGGATCAGCGCCATGCCGGCCACCGGCACTTCCGGCACCACCGCCAGCGTGGCCGCCAGCGTAATGAAGCCCGCACCGGTCACCCCCGCTGCGCCCTTGGAGCTGAGCATGGCCACCAGCAACAAGGCGATCTGGTGCCCCAGGGTAAGGTCGGTATTGGTGGCCTGGGCGATGAACAGCGCCGCCAGGGTCATGTAGATGTTGGTGCCGTCCAGGTTGAAGGAGTAACCGGTGGGCACCACCAGCCCGACCACTGACTTGCTGCAGCCTGCCTTCTCCATTTTTTCCATCAGCGAAGGCAACGCGGACTCCGATGAGGATGTGCCCAGCACCAGCAACAACTCCGCCTTCAGGTAGCGGGCCAGCTTGAGCACAGAGAATCCGCACAGGCGGGCCACGGCGCCGAGGATGACCACAACGAACAACAGCGAGGTCAGATAGAACGAGCCCACCAGCCAGGCCAGGTTGACCAGCGACCCCACCCCGTACTTGCCGATGGTGAAGGCTATGGCACCAAACGCACCGATCGGCGCGGCCTTCATCAGGATGTGCACCAGCTTGAACACCGGCGCGGTCAGCGACTCCAGAAAGCCCAGCACCGGTCGGCCCCTCTCGCCCACCATCGCCAGCGCGATGCCGAACAGAACCGCCACGAACAGCACCTGCAGGATGTTGTCACCGACAAAGGGACTGACCAGCGTCTTGGGAATGATGTCCAGCGCAAAGCCCACCAGGGTGAGCTCATGCGACTTCTGCACATAGCCCTGCACTGCGCTCTGGTCCAGGTCCGCCGGATTTATGTTCATGCCGGCACCGGGCTGCACCACGTGCGCCACCACCATGCCCACCACCAGGGCCAGCGTGGAAAAGAACATGAAATAGACCATTGCCTTGGCAAACACCCGGCCCACGCTGCGCAGATGGGTCATGCCCGCAATGCCGGTGACGATGGTCAGGAAGATCACCGGGGCGATGATCATCTTCACCAGCTTGATGAAAGCGTCCCCCAGGGGCTTGAGCTGCTCGGCAAAGGCCGGCTGGAAATGGCCCAGCAGCACGCCTAGAGCAATTGCAACCAGCACCTGCACGTACAGCTGACGGTAGAACGGCAGGCGCACATGGGCCTGGGCGGCGGGCGTGGCGGAAACGTGCATGGTCACCTCGTCGGGAGTCGCTACGGCCGCTGTTGTACGCGCCGCCTCTGCCGGTGCCGATAACGCATTGGTACTACTTAGTTCTTTGGTATTACGCCGGCATTTGGACACAACCCACCGCTCATGCTTCCGATAGAGTCGCTGCTACGCCCAGTTGGAGTGGCTCCCGGACCACGCGATCACGCCACCGTGCTGGTGCCGCCCCGCCGTTCTGCGTGACCATCGCAACCATGCCCCTGACCCGTCCCGTCCGCCGCCAGTTCCGCCGCCTGCTGTTGCCGCTGGCCACGCTGCTGGTGATCGGCGTACTGACCTGGTTGGCATTGCAGCAGCTGGAGCAGCGCAATCTGCAGGCGGAGGCAGCACAGGCGCGCACCCAACTACGCCTGCACGCGGATGCGCTGCAAGCCTTGGTCGAGCGCTATCGCGTATTGCCCGCCGTGCTGGCGCTGGACCCGGATATCCGCGCGGCGCTGGCACAACCTGGCATCACTGCGGCCGAAGCCACCCAGATCAACCTCAAACTGGAGCAGGTGAACGGTGCCGCCGCCACCTCCACGCTCACCCTGCTCGACCGCAATGGCCTGGCGCTGGCGGCCAGCAACTGGCGCATTCCGGGGGCCAGCAACGTCGGCAATGCCTATCACTTCCGCCCGTACTTTCAGGATGCGATCCGCGACGGCAGCGCAACCTTCTATGCCGAAGGCGTCACCACGGCGGTGCCCGGCTATTTCCTGTCCGAAGCGGTACGTGATGCCGAGGGCAAGCCGATCGGCGTGGTGGTAGTCAAGCTGGTGCTGCGGCCGCTGGAGCGGACCTGGGCCGGAAACGACGAGACGGTCTTCGCCACCGACGCCAACGGCGTGGTGTTCCTGTCCAGCCGCCCGCAGTGGCGCTACCGGGTATTGGCGCCCTTGCCGGCCACCACCCGCGAACAGCTGCAACGCACCCGGCAGTACGGCCGGGTACCGCGCCAACAACTGCCGTATCGCTCCAGCCAGACACTGACCGCCGGCGTTCAGCGCGCCCGCATTGCCGACACCGGCGACATGATCTGGGTATCACAGGCCCTGCCAGCACAGGACTGGACCCTGCATCTGTTGCGTCCCACCCAGCCCGCCGTTGCCGCCGCCCGCATTGGCGCTGCCGCCTTGGCAGCAGTCCTGGCGATGCTGGCCCTGCTTGTCTATGTGCTGTGGCAACGGCGCCGGCTGGCACTACTGCGCGAACGCAGCCGCCAGGAGCTCGAGCGCATGGTCAAGCACCATGCCCAGGAGCTGCGCACCGCCCATGATGGCCTGGTGCAGGCTGCGCACAGTGCCGACTACGGTGAAAGCCCCAGCCTGCAGCACCTTCCCCAGGGCGTTTGCGTGGTCGACGCGCAGCTCAACCTGGTAGCGTGGAATCGGCGCTACATCGAGCTGTTCCGCTTCCCCCCGGATTTCATCCGCGTGGGACGCCCGATTGCCGACGTGTTCTTCTACAACGCCAAGCGCGGCCTGCTGGGTCCCGGCCCCATCGACGAAGCCATCGAGCGTCGCCTCAACCATCTGCGCTCGGGCAAGCCGCATATGCACGAACGCGAGCGCAGCGATGGCAGCGTCATCGAGATCCGTGGCAACCCGCTGCCCGATGGCGGCTTTGTCACCAGCTATGCCGACATCACCGCCTACAAGAACGCCGCACGCGACCTGCGCTCACTGGCCGACACGCTCAGCCGGCGCATCGATGAACGCACCCATGACCTCGCCCTGGCCAAGCGCGACGCCGAGGACGCCAACCAATCCAAGACCCGCTTTGTCGCCGCCGCGGTGCACGACCTGCTGCAACCACTCAATGCCGCACGCATGTTCGTGTCGGCGCTGCGCCTGCGCCTGCCCGATGCCGACGCACGCGCCATCGTCGACAACGTGGACAATGCGCTGGCAGCCCAGGACGGCATCCTCAACAGCTTGCTGGATATTTCACGACTGGAATCCGGCGCGCTGGAAACCCAGGTGCGCGATTTCGCCATAGGCCCACTGTTGCAGGCATTGGCAAACGAGTCCGGCATCCAGGCCGCCGCGCGCGGGCTGCGCCTGGACCATGTCGCCACCACCCAGGTGGTCCGCAGCGACCCTGCCCTGCTGCGCCGCATCCTGCAGAACTTCCTGTCCAATGCGATCCGCTACACCCGCAGCGGGCGCATCCTGATCGGCTGTCGACGCGCGCAGGGGCAGCTGCGCATCGAAGTGCACGATACCGGGCCCGGCATCGCCGAAGCTCGCCAGCGGGAGGTGTTCGAGGAATTCCACCGTCTGGACAACGTGGGCAACAGCGAGCGCGGCGCCGGCCTGGGCCTGGCCATCGTCGAGCGCATCGCGCGGCTGCTCGGCCATCGTGTCGGCCTGCGCTCGACCATCGGTCGCGGTAGCAGCTTCTCCATCACGGTGCCGCTGGGCGATGCCAGCTTGGTATTGCCGCAACCGGCGAAGGCTCCCATCACCGATGAGACCGTCAGCGATTCATTGCTGAGCGGCTGCCGGGTCTGGTGCGTCGACGATGACAGCCGCGTCAGGCTCGCCACCCGCGTGCTGCTGGAACGCTGGGGTTGCCACGTCCTGCTGGCAGGCGGTCCCGACGAAGCGCTGGCTGCCGCCAACCCCGCCAGCGTGCCCGACGTGCTGCTGCTGGATGTCCGCCTCGGGCCGATTACCGGCCCGGAACTGTTCCCAGAGCTGGCCCGGCGCTGGGGCCGCGCCCCGGCAGTGATCCTCTACACCGCCGAGCAGGACCCGGCCCTGCGCGAGCTGGCCAACAGCCATGGCTGGGGCTTCCTGTCCAAGCAGGCACGCAGTTCGGCACTGCGCTCGTTGCTCACCCACCTGTGCCAACGCACCCGCTGACGGGCACTCGACCATCGTGGCATCACGATGATCGCCGACCGTCGCACAGGGATGGCATGGCTGTCGAACGATGGCCGCGCCGGTTTGCAAGGGCCGTCGGCACCTCAATGTCCGCCTTTGGCATCAGCCAGAAAGGCCGCATCCGCATCGGCCTCCGGTTCCAGTGCCTTGACCAGCAACGCGGCCTGGGTGCGGCTGTTGCAACCGAGCTTTTTCAGGATCGCGGTGACATGCACTTTCACGGTGTTCTCGGCCAGACCAAATTCATAGGCGATCTGTTTGTTGAGCAGGCCATCGGCGACGCTCAGCAATACCCTGAACTGCTGCGGCGTCAGCTGCGCCAATCGCGCTGCCAGCAGCGCATCCTGTTCCGAGCGTTCCACCGCCAGGGGCGGAAAGCAGGTGTCGCCCTCCATCACCGCGGTCACCGCGGTGCGGATGCTCTCCACCGGCGCCGACTTCGGGATGAACCCCGCCGCGCCAAACTGCTGCGCACGCCGGATGACCCGCGGGTGATCGTTGGAGGAAATGATGATCACCGGAATATCCGGGCGCTCGCCGCGCAACCACACCAGCGAGGAGAACCCGCGCGCGCCCGGCATGGTCAGATCCAACAGCACCAGGTCGACGTCCGCATGCTGCTGCAGGGTCTCGGTCAGCGCTGACACGCTGGCGACCTCCAGCGTCTGGCCGATCGCCACCTCTTCGCGCAACGCATGCAACACCGCTGCACGGAACAGCGGGTGATCGTCGGCTACCAGGACCTTGGCCAGGTTCATGTCCGCAGTGTGGCATGCAGCTGGCGGAGCCGCCCTAATACCAATGCACTATTTGAACGTCCCCTCTGGCTGACTATGGTCCGGCTCGATCCCTACGCCAAGGCCCTCTGGATGCTCATCGCCCGCCTGTGCAAGTCCCCGCTGCCGCTGCTGGTGCTGTTGGCCATCCCTGCTGCCGCGCAGGCCGAAGATGCCGCCAGCATCAAGTTCAGCGGCCGCCTGTACTACGACGTGGCACGTTTCGACAACGACGGCCGTGGCAAGCCCGAACGCGACAACGATGACCTGCGCGCGGCGTGGTTGGCCGCGTCCGGCAAGCTCTATGGCTTCGACTACAAGATCGAAGGCGACTTTGCCGGCCATCGCCCGGTGGCGCGCGATGTCTATCTTGCGCGCAGTTTCGGCACCACGACGGTCACCCTGGGCCAGTTCAAGCAGTACTTCACCCTGGATGACCGTGCCAGCGCCAACCACATCCCCACCATCGAGCGCAGCTGGCTGGCACAGGCGCTGGCACCGACCTACCGGCTGGGGCTGGGCGTGAACGGCTACGACCGGGGGGTGTTCTGGAGCGGCAGCGTGTACAGCCTGGAAAGCATCGACGCCTGGAAGGTCAAAGGCCGGGGTATCGGTGGCCGCGCCGGCTATGCGCCGTGGAGGGATGCCGGGCGTGTACTGCATTTCGGCGCATCGCTGGCCCGCGAAAACTACGACAATCCTGGCACCGAGGGTGCGGCGGCGTTGCGCATGCAGCCGCGGACGGCAGGTTACTTTGGCGACAACAGCCGCCTGAACCTGTTCGACTTCCATGACGGCCACGACGTCACCGCGAAGAAGTTCGGCCTTGAAGCTGCCGGCGTGTACCAGAGCGTGGCGTGGCAGGGCGAATACGCGGGCGCCCGCTACGACGGCGGCCAGCAGCAAGCCAAGGTGCGCTCGGCTTACCTGCAGGGCAGCTGGCTCATTACCGGTGAATCGCCCAGCTACGACGCCAAGGCCGGCCGTTTCGTCCAGCTCAAGCCGGCGCGCAGCAGCGGCGCCTGGGAGCTGGTGGCCCGCTACGACCACATTGAAGGCCAGCAATGGCCCAGTACCCGCACCGACCTGTCTGCAGAGGCGTGGACCGTCGGGGTGAACTGGTACGCCCAGAAGCACTTCCGGGTGATGCTGGACTGGACCGACAGCCGCCGCCGTGATGAACTGCGCGACAGCCTGCTGGACCACACCGGCACCCTCGCCGCCCGCGCCCAGATCGACTTCTGAGACCGCTTGGCCCCGCATTTCCGCAGGGCGCAATCGCGCGGAAGAAAATAATTTTCATAATTCCCCACCTGTGATACACAATAGGTCGCCCTTTTCGGGCATGACTTAGACATAGCGGCGGGGAATGCAGGAAAATTACTTTCAGAAAAGCACACTCCTGATCGGCAAAGGCCTGCCCGCAGGGGGGCCCTGGACGCCTGCTGCGCTGGCGCAACACCGTCCCGCCCTGCTGGATGAGCAGGTCAGCCTGCCGGCCGCAGTACTGTCGCAATCCGCGCTCCTGCACAACCTGGCGTGGATGCGCGAATTCGCCCAGGCCTATGGCTGTCACTTGGCGCCGCATGGCAAGACCACGATGAGCCCGGCCTTGTTCCGCATGCAACTCGATGCCGGGGCCTGGGGCATCACCCTGGCGACCGCCGCCCAGACCGTCGCAGCGCATGCCGAAGGCGTGCAGCGCGTCCTGCTTGCCAACCAACTGGTGGGTAGAGGCAATTTCGACCAGGTCGCCGACCTGCAGGCACACGATCCCGACTTCTGGTTTGCCTGTGTTGTCGATTCGGCAGCGAACGTCGCCGCACTGGGCGCCTACTTCGCCGCGCGCGGCCAAACCATCAAGGTGTTACTGGAAGTCGGCGCCGACGGTGGCCGCACCGGCGTACGCGATGCCAGCCAAGCCGATGCCGTCCTGCATGAAATCGCACGCTGGCCCGCATCCGTGGCACTGGTAGGCGTCGAAGTCTACGAAGGCGTGGCTGCCGACGAAGCCGGCGTACGCGCCGTCCTGCAGCGCGCGCTCGCGCAGTGGCAGGCCATCCGCGCGGCGAGCGGCTTCGCCCAACTCCCCGCCATTCTCAGTGGTGCCGGCTCGGCCTGGTTCGATCTGGTCGCCGAAACCTTTGCGGTCGTGGCCAAGGACAGCGATGCCCAGGTGGTGCTACGCCCCGGTTGCTACCTGACCCATGACGTGGGCGCCTATCAACAGGCCGCCAAACGGATCGAGGCCAGCAACCCCGTGGCACGCAGGATCGGCAGCAGCCTGCGGCCGGCACTTCGGCTGTGGGCTTACGTGCAATCGCGCCCCGAGCCCGGCAAGGCGATCATTGGCCTGGGCAAGCGCGATGCCGCCTTCGACGCGGGCTTCCCGGTAGCGGCACTGCACTATCGGCCCGGCACCGGGACGCCGGTCGATGCGCCTGCGCATTGGAAGGTCACCGCAATGATGGACCAGCACGCCTTTTTGCAGGTGCAGGACGAAGACGCGCTCGAGGTCGGGGACATGCTGTGCTTCGACATCTCCCATCCCTGCCTGACCTTCGACAAATGGCGCCACCTGTTGGTGGTTGATGACATGCACCGCGTTGTCGGTGCCGTTTCCACGCAGTTCTGACCGTATCGGGCCCGGCATGACCCACGGAAACCTGCTGTTGATCTACGCCACGCTGTCGATCCTTGCACTGATCGTGCTGATCGCCCGCTTCCGGCTCAACCCGTTCATCAGTGTCACCCTGGTCTCGGTCGGCCTGGCCCTGCTCGCCGGCATGCCGGCACCGGAAATCCTGCCCGCCTACGAACAAGGCGTCGGCAAGACCCTGGGCCATATCGCCTTGATCGTCGCGCTGGGCACCATGCTCGGCAAGATGATGGCCGAGTCCGGTGGTGCCGAACGCATCGCACGCACCCTGATCGCCCGCTTTGGCACCCGCAACGTGCACTGGGCGATGATGCTGATCGCCTTCTGCGTTGGCCTGCCGATTTTCTTTGAAGTCGGCTTCGTGCTGCTGATCCCCATCGTGCTCAACGTTGCCCGCCGCACCGGTGTGCCGCTGCTGCTGGTCGGCCTGCCGATGGTGGCGGGCCTGTCGGTGGTTCATGGCCTGGTGCCGCCGCACCCGGCCGCCATGCTGGCCGTCAACGCGTACGGCGCCGATGTCGGCCGCACCGTGTTCTATTCGCTGTTGGTCGGGCTGCCTACCGCCGCGCTGGCGGGGCCGGTGTTCGCCAAGTTCGTCGCGCCGCGCGTGCAGTTGCCCGCCCACAACCCGATGGAGGCTGCGCTGCTGGACGAGGGCCATGGCCGCATCCCCGACGATCAGCTGCCGAGTTTCGGCATCACCCTGGCGACCCTGCTGCTGCCGGTTGCACTGATGCTGCTGGGCGGCTGGGCCGACCAGATCGCCACGCCGGGCTCGGCCCTGAATCACGGGCTGCGCTTCATCGGCCACTCGGTGGTAGCACTGCTGCTGGCCACCTTGATGAGTTTCATCACGCTCGGCCTGATGCGTGGTTTCAGCCGCGAGCAGATCCTCAAATTCACCCAGGACTGCCTGGCGCCCACCGCCGCGATCACCTTGCTGGTCGGCGCCGGTGGCGGCCTCAATGGCATCCTCGTGCATACCGGCGTGGCGTCCGAGATCATCGCCCTGTCCCAGCGCTTCGAACTGTCCCCGCTGCTGATGGGCTGGACCATGGCTGCGCTGATGCGGGTAGCCACCGGCTCGGCAACCGTCGCCATGACAACCGCATCCGGCATCGTCGCACCCATCGCTGCGGCGATGGGCTATGCCCATCCGGAATTGCTGGTATTGGCCACCGGCGCCGGCTCGGTGGTGTTGTCACACGTCAATGACGGCGGCTTCTGGCTGGTGAAGGAATACTTCAACATGACCGTGGCCCAGACCTTCAAGACCTGGACCATGCTTGAAACTCTTATTTCCGTCGTCGCCCTGATGTTGGTGATGGCCCTTTCCCTGGTGCTTTAAGCATGTCCCAGAACACCTTCGATATCGTCTACGAGCTGCGTCAACGCCAGCACGAGTTCAGCCCGGTCGAGGCACGTATCGCCGCGGCCATCCTTGCTGACGTGGACGCCGCTGCCCAATACGGCGTCAGTGAGCTGGCCGAGCGCGCGGAAGTCAGTGCCGCGGCGATCTCGCGCTTTGCCAAGGCGCTGGGCTGCGATCACGTGCGCGAACTGCGCGCGCGCCTGGCGTCGGCCAGCGCAGTGGGCAAGCGCTTCCTCGAACAGCAGAACGCGCCGCCGGTATCGGCGCTGTATGCGCAGATCTGCGACGACATCCAGGAAAGCCTGCGCCACAACATCGCCAACCTGAAGGAAGACGTGGTGCAGGACCTGGCCGAGGCGCTGTGCCAGTCACGCATGGTCCATATCTTCGGCCTGGGCGGCTGCTCCACGGTTTTTGCCCAGGAACTGCAAAGCCGGTTGGTGCGCTTCGGGCGTCCGGTATCAGCCTGCAGCGACGCGCTGATGATGAAGATCATCGCCGCGACACTGGGGCCAGAAGACCTGGTTATGGTGCTGTCGGTCAGCGGCATCACGCCCGAGATCGTGTCGGCCGTGGATATCGCCCGCACCTACGGCGCGCGCATCGGCAGCGTCACCCAGGCAGATACCGCGCTGGCCGAACGCAGTGACTGGCTGTTGCCGATCCAGATCGAGGAAACCGACTTCGTGTTCAAACCCTCCGCATCGCGCTACGCAATGATGCTGGCCATCGACGTACTGGCCACCACCACCGCACTCAACGACGCCAATGCCAACCACGAGCACCTGCGCCGCATCAAGCTGGCACTGGACCGCCACCGCGGCGGTGACTCCCGCCTGCCGCTGGGTGATTGATCGATGCATGAGGTAGTGATCCGCGGTGCGCTGGTATTCGATGGCAGCGACAGGACCGGCGAGGTGACGGACGTTGCCATCGACAATGGCTACATCAGCGCCATCGGCACGCTGGCAGATGCCGCCGCCGGCACGACCATCGATGCACGGGGTTTGGCGCTGGCACCGGGCTTCATCGACGTGCACACGCATGACGACATCGAAGTCATCCGCAACCCGGCCATGCTCAGCAAGCTGTCACAGGGGGTCACCACCGTCGTGGTTGGCAACTGCGGCATCAGTGCCAGCCCCGTGCGCATCCACGGTGAGGTGCCGGACCCGATGAACCTGCTCGGCGATGCCGCGGACTTCAGGTTCGCGGATTTCGCCAGCTATCGCATGGCAGTGGAACACGCTGCGCCTGCGGTCAACGTGGCCGCCCTGGTCGGCCACACCGCGCTGCGCCAGAACCATATGGACAGGCTGGACCGTGCCGCCAGCGAAGCCGAGATTGCCGCAATGCGCGCGCAGCTGCGGCAAAGCCTGGACCAGGGAGCACTGGGGCTGAGCAGCGGTTTGGCGTATGCATCGGCGTTCCATGCGCCTGCCAGCGAGGTGGAGGCATTGGCGCTGGAGCTGCCCGAGGACGGGCTGTATGCCACCCACCTGCGCGACGAATTTGCCGGCGTGCTGGATGCGATGGAAGAGGCCTTCACTGCAGCGCGCGCACCGCAGGCCAGGGTGCGTGTCTCCCACTTGAAGTGCGCGGGTATCGACAACTGGGGCCGCAGCCAGCAGGTGCTTGAATGCCTGCAGAACGCCGCGCGCCAGCAGGACGTGGCCTGTGACTGCTATCCCTACGCGGCCAGCGCGTCCACGCTGGACCTGAAGCAGGTCACTGATGCCTACGACATCCTGATCACCTGGTCCGATCCGGAACCTGATCAGGGCGGACGCTTGCTGGCCGATATTGCTGCCCACTGGCAGATGTCCCTGCACGATGCCGCCATCCGCCTGCAGCCGGCTGGCGCGGTTTACCACGGCATGGACGAAGCCGACGTCCGCCGCATCCTCAGCCATCCGTTGACCATGATCGGCTCGGACGGCCTGCCGCGTGACCCACGGCCGCACCCGCGGCTATGGGGTACCTTCCCCAGGGTGCTGGGCCACTACGCCCGCGATGAGAAGCTGTTCCCGCTGCATACCGCCGTACACAAGATGACCGGCCTGCCTGCCTCGCGTTTTGCCATGGGCAAGCGCGGCTTCATCCGCCAGGGCTGGTGTGCCGACCTTGTGCTGTTTGATCCGGCCCGGGTCCGCGACACCGCCAATTTCCACGATCCGGTGCGTGCGGCCGAAGGCATCGCCTCGGTCTGGGTCAACGGGCGCCTGGCCTATGACGGACAAACCGTCCTCGCCCACAGCGGTCAATTCATCACCCCGCAAGCCAGCCCTGCCGGCTGATTGCAATCCGAACCAAGCAAGGAGACACCCATGAGTGATATCAAGCGCTACGGCGCCGAAGGCGGCGTCGGCCAGGGCAAGCAGCACATGCCGTTCTCGCGCGCGGTCGAAGCCGATGGCTGGCTGTATGTCTCCGGACAGGTGCCAATGCGCGACGGCGAGCTGGTCGCAGGCACGGTCACCGAGCAAGCGCATGTGGTGATCGGCAACGTGCTGGCCATCCTGGCCGAGGCCGGGTACGGCCCCGAGCACGTAGTGCGCTGCGGCGTATGGCTGGATGACGCACGCGACTTTTATGCCTTCAACGGCGTGTTCAAGCACTACTTCGGCGAACACCCGCCGGCACGCGCCTGCGTGGAGAGCCGCATGGTGGTGGATTGCAAGGTGGAAGTGGACTGCGTGGCCTACAAGCGCCCGCTGCGCGACTAAGCTGCATCTGTAGATGCCGAGCCTGCTCGGCATGGATGCCGGAATGCGCGCCCTGCCTGGCATGGCGCGGCACTACAGCTGGGATTGCGCGATTGGTTGTGACGGAAACAAGCCTGGCGTCGCGACATATCCCGCCCTGCCGGTGCTGGCAAGAACGTTGGGCTTGTTGCTCATGCCCAACCAGTGCCAATAGGCCCGGTTGCCATGCTTCGGCTTGGACGGCACAGTCGGGGCTGACGTTGAAGCAAGGTACCTGCCCCGATGATCCATCTTGACGCCGTACAGACGGTCGCCTTTGCCGGCCTGACCCTGTTCGCCGGCTACGCCTTATGCCGCGCCATCCCGTTCTTCCGCCGCTACAACCTGCCCGAGCCGGTAGTCGGTGGCCTGCTGGTGGCCTTGGCGGTGTGGTGGGCACATGGGCAGCAGACAACCCTGTTCGAGCTGGATACCACGCTCAAGACGCCCCTGATGGTGGCCTTCTTCACCACCTTGGGCATCAATGCCAGCGTGCGTTTGCTGCGCGTCAGCGGCAAACAGGTGATGGTGTTCCTGCTGATCGGCAGCCTCTTCGCGGTGCTGCAGAACCTGATCGGCATCAGCGTGGCCAAGCTGTTCGGGCTCAACCCGATGTTCGGCGTATTGGCCGGTTCGGCCACGCTCACCGGCGGCCCGGCCACCGGCCTGGCCTTTGCCGGGCATTTCGAGCAGGCCGGCCTGGTAGGCGCGGAGAGCCTGGCCGTGACGGCGGCAATGGCCGGCATCATCTGTGGCGGCCTGGTAGGTGGCCCGGTGATCACCGTGTTGATGCAGCGCTTCAAGGTGCCGCATCCCACCCAGAAGGCCACCGACGCGCAACTGGCGGAGGACGAAGCGGTAATCGTGCGCTACCCCAGCGAATCAGCGCGCGAGTTCGACGCGCTCAAGAGCATCGTGGTCCTGCTGATGGCCATGTGGCTGGGCGTATGGGTCGGCAAGGGATTCGAAGGCCTGGGCCTGACCCTGCCGACCTATATCGGCGCCATGCTGGTGGGCGCGGTGATCCGCAACATCGATGACTACACCGGCTGGATCAAGCTGTCGGTACCCACCACCGACCTGATCGGCAACATCTGCCTTGCCCTGTTCCTGGCCATCGCCCTGATGGACCTCAAGTTGTGGGAGTTGGCCGGCATGGGCCTGCCATTGCTGGTCAACCTGATCATCCAGGTCGCCGTGGTGGCGCTGTTCGCGGTGCCGATCTACTGGCTGATGGGGCGCGACTACGACGCCGCGGTGATGGGCGGTGGCTTCATCGGCTTCATGCTGGGTACCACCGCCAATGCAATGGCGGTGATGCGGCGCCTGGCGCAGCGTTACGGGCCGGCGCCGCGTGCCTTCCTGGTCGCGCCGCTGGTGGGAGCGTTCTTCATCGACTTCATCAACGCGCTGATCATCACCGGCTTCCTCAACTTCTGGCCGCACTGACGGTCGGTTCCGTGCGCCATACCCGCGCCGCGCGCGCGGGTTGGCGCGACAATGCATACCTCCCCACATCCAACTGCTGCACTGATGACCGCCACCGCTGCGCCCTCCGTTTCCTCTGGCCCTGAGCTGATCGTCATCGGCGCCGGCGTGGTGGGGCTTGCCACCGCCTATGCCGCGGCGCGCCGGGGGTGCTCGGTGCTGCTGGTAGACCGCAACAGCGGCCCCGCACTGGGCACCTCCTTCGCCAACGGTGCCCAGCTCAGCTACGCCTACACCGATGCAATGGCTGGCCCGGGCACCTGGAAGCAGCTGCCGGAAATGGCATTCGGCCGCAATGGACCATTCCGCACACGCTGGTCGGCTGATCCGGGTTTTTTGCGCTGGGGCCTGTCCTTCCTGCGTCAGGCAAGTACCGGCGGCCTGCATCGCAATACCCTGGCCACGCTGGAGCTGGCACTGGAGTCACGCCAGGCCATGCTCGAGTTGCTGCAACAACACCCCATCGAGTTCGACCACGCCGTCTCCGGCAAGCTGCACCTGTATCCCTCGCCCGAGGGCATGCAGGGCGCTGCGGCGATGATCGCCCTCAAACGGGCCAGCGGCGTCCAGCAACGCCTGGTGGATGCGGCCGAAGCCAAGACCATCGAGCCCGCCTTGCGCGGTGCCCCCTGGCTGGCTGGCGCGGTGTACTCGCCCGATGAGGAAGCAGGCGATCCCTACCGCTTCAGCCAGGGGCTGCTCGAGGTACTGCAGCAACACTACGGCGTGCAGACGCGGTTTGATTTCCCGATCCAGTCACTGCGCCGCATGGATGGGCAGTGGCAACTGCAGGCGGGCAATGCTGACGTTCTGCGCGCGCCACGGGTGGTGGTCTGCGCCGGCATCGACAGTGCCGCCCTGCTCAAGCCGCTGCACCAGCGCGTGCCGGTGATGGCGATCAAGGGCTATTCGTTCACCGCGCCCTGCGGCGCCAATGCACCGCACGTCAGTATCACCGACACCAAGCGCAAGCTGGTGTTCTGCCGCTTGGGCGATCGCATCCGCGTGGCCGGCCTGGCCGATCTCAACGATTGGAACCCGACGCCCGAGCCGGCACGACTGGCGCAATTGATTGCCCAGGCGCGCGCATCGCTGCCCGAGGCGGCCGACTACGACCACATCCAGAGCAGTTGGGCAGGTTTGCGCCCGGTCACCCCGTGGTCTTCGCCGATCATTCGCAACCTGGGCGACGGCCTGGCCTGCAACATCGGCCACGGCATGCTGGGCTGGACCCTGGCCATGGGCAGCGGCGAACGTGCGGTAACGCAACTGCTGGACGCCAGTTGAGGCCTATTCGCCGCTGATCTGATCCATGCGGATACGGTTGGCAAACAACGAGAACGCCAAGGCACCGGCCAAGCCATTGGCGCGGTTGATCCACTGCGGCAACCAACGCGGCGGTGCCAGCACCCCGGCCTCGAACAGCGGCGTCAGCGCCTGCGCATCATCCAGCGTCATCTTGCCGGCAAACAGCCAGCGGCAGGTCTGCAGTTTTTCATCGCGCAGCATCTGGCGGAAGAAGGTATGCACCGATACCAGCCCGCGCAGATACACGGTGTCCTTGGTGAACGCCGCACCGCCGGTCGTCGGCACGCCACGGAACACGCGCTGTGCCGAAGAAAAGCTCTCCTCCGCCGTCTGCCCCGCACCGCGGAAGTAATTGAACACCTCGATGAAATCCGCGCCATCGCGCGCCATCGCGATCGCCTCGATGCGCAGGCTGATGCGCTTGAGCCGCTGGATGTCGATGCTGCCGGTGATCTGCTCGGCGAACGTGGCCAGGCCTTCCTGGGTAGCGGTGATGCGCGGCGACGACAACCCAAGGCTGGGCAACACCACCTGATCGCGGCCGTTGAGCGCAGTCAGCGAGTGCACCAGCGCTTCATGGTGATACAGCTGGGCACGGTCGTAGGCGCTGAAACTGGCACTGGTGCGCAGACGGATGCGGGTGGCACCTGCAGCGGCCTTGGCGATCAGTTCCGGGTCCAGTTCCACCGTGATCATGCGCCCGGCGAAAAAGTCGTCCAGGTCCCCCTGCAGCTGCAACTGCAGCGCGATGGCCGATACCGGCACCTGTTCTTCCGGGGCCAGCAGTTCGTGGTCCAGCTCCTGTGCGATCTGGATGAAGTGACGCGCCGCTTCGCGCGTGGTCGGGCCATTGCCCGGCATCGGCTGCTCGGGCACCCCGAACAGATGGGTGGAAAAGTGATCCACCGCCGAAGTGCCCAATACTTCCAGCAGGCCCGCTGCCAGGTCCCAACTGCGCGCCGAATCGTGGATATAGCTGCCCAGCGGATGCGAGGTGTCCACCTGTGCCATCACCGCCGCCAGTTCGCGCCGCGCATCGCTGAAGTCCAGCTTCGGATACGCCACCTGCGGCAGCACCGGATTGCCACGGGCTACGCTGGCAAGGAACGGCGCCTGCTTATTGGCGGGCCAGCTGGTGAGGCTCAGCAGGCGGATACCTTTCACCGCAGCCACCATGCGCGCATCCAGCGCGGCGTGATGGGCGATCTCCGGATCGTTATGGATGACTGCGTTGTCCATCGACCACCTCACTGATCTGGATGGCGCCTCAGCGCCGCTTGCCCTTGCCTACCGGACGCCATTGCGTACCGCGGCTGGTTTTCTTGCGTTCGGTGGATTGTTCGGCCTGGCGCTGCGCCAGCTTGGCTGCAGCCAAGGCCACCTCCTCGCGCAGCTTGAGGTAGCTCTCCAGCCGGCTTTCATCGATGTCGCCACGTTCAATGGCTTCCTGTACCGCACAACCGGGTTCAGCGTGATGCGAGCAATCGCGGAACTTGCACTGCGTGGTCAGCTCCTCGATATCGGCAAAGCCGCCCTCGGCCAGGGTTTCCTCGCCGGTGGGCTTGAGCTCGCGCATGCCGGGCGTATCGATCAGGCAGGCGCCATACGGCAAGGGCATCAGTGCGCGATGGGTGGTGGTGTGGCGCCCCCGCGAATCGCTGCCACGTACCTCGTTGGTCTTCATCCGGTCCTCGCCCAGCAACGTGTTGGTCAAGGTGGACTTGCCCGCGCCAGAGGAACCCACCAGCACCACGGTATTGCCCGGGCCCAGCCACGGCAGCAGTGCGGCCACGCTGTCCGGGTCCTTGCCATTGATCGCCAGCAAGGGGATCTGTTGTGCAGCCAGGTCTTCCAGCACCGCCAAGGCATCTTCGCTGTACTCGGTCTGGTCGGCCTTGGTCAGCACCACCACCGGTGCTGCACCACCACCGCCCACCAGCAACAGATAGCGCTCGATGCGACGCGGATTGAAGTCGGCGTCCAATCCACAAACGATGAAGACGGTGTCGATGTTGGCTGCAATCACCTGCTGGTGGTAATGCTCACCCGCGGCACCGCGCTTGATCGAGGTATGCCGTGACAGCAACGCGACGATGCGCTTGCCGTCCAACAGCACCCAGTCGCCCACCGCTGCCCGCTCATGGCTGGGGAACCGCGGCCGCTGCCATTCAGGTGGCGACTCGGTCTTGAGGCTGGCATCCGGCGCATCGGCAACAACATAACCGGAGCGATGCTGTTCGATCACCCGCCCCGGGCGCGCCTGCGGATGGGCGGCAAAGGCGGCCTGCCATGCCGGGTCCTCGGGCGGACCGGGCCAGGGCCAACCAATATGGCGGAGCGAATCGAAATCAATGGAATCTGTCATTGGCTAATTCTATAAGAGCTGGGATTGGGGGATCGGGATTGGGGATTGGGCAAAGCCAGAGCCAGAGCCAGAGCCAAAGCCAGAGCCAAGGCAGAGCCTGAGCCCCTCCCTGCGCTGCGCGCAGGGAGGGGGCTTGGCGCGCTTGCCTTGCTTTTGTCTGTAACCAATCGCCGATCCCGATTCCCCGCTCCCCCCTCGCCCCGCAACGCAACAATTCAGATAACATGCGAAATCCATGCCCTTGATGGCCCTGAGAAAATGTCAAGCCCTGTCAAACCGCTAGCCACCCGTGAACGCCTGTCCGAAGTCCGCTACGAGATCCGTGGTGAACTGGCGCGGCGAGCGCGTGAGCTGGAGGCGCAGGGCCGCAAGCTGATCAAGCTCAACATCGGCAACCCCGGCAATTTCGGCTTCCGCGCGCCAGAACATCTGCAGCACGCCATCGCCGATGACATGGGCCGCACCGACCCGTACACGCACCAGCAGGGCCTGCCGGTTGCCCGTGAAGCCATTGCGGCGGCCTACGCCCGCCGCGGTGCACCCGGTGCCGTGGCCGATCGTGTGTTCCTCGGAAATGGCGTGTCCGAGCTGATCGACCTGTCGCTGCGCGCCCTGCTCAACCCGGGCGACGAAGTGCTGGTGCCCTCGCCGGATTACCCGCTGTGGTCGGCGGCGACCATCCTCAACGACGGCCGCCCGGTGTACTACCGCTGCCGCCCGGAAAACGGCTTCCTGCCAGATCCGGTGGAGATGGAAACGCTGGTGTCCTCCCGCACCCGCGCCATCGTGCTGATCAACCCCAACAATCCGGCCGGTGCCAGCTATCCGCGTGAGCTGCTTGAAAAAATCGTCGCCGTCGCGCGCAAGCACAACCTGTTGCTGCTGGTGGACGAGATCTACGACCAGATCCTCTACGACGGTGCGCAGTTCCAACCGGTAGCGCCGCTGGCAGGTGACCACCCTTGCCTGACCTTCAGTGGCCTGAGCAAGGTGCACCGCGCCTGTGGCTGGCGCGTGGGCTGGATGCTGCTGTCCGGTGCCGGTGAGCAACTGGGCGAGTTCCGTGCCGCGCTGGACCTGCTCAGTGCCCTGCGCCTGTGCGCCAATGTGCCTGGCCAGTACGCCATTGAAGCCGCGGTCAACGGCCCGGACACCATCACCGAGCTGTGCAGCCCCGGCGGCCGCCTGTACGAGACCCGCCGTGCGGTGATCGAGGCCTGCGCCGCCAGCGAACACCTGTCGCTGGTCACGCCGGCTGGCGCGCTGTACGCGTTCCCGGCCGTGGTCGGCCCGGCCGCACAAGGTTTTGACGACCACGACTTCGCCCTGCAGCTGATGGAAGAAGAAGGCGTGCTGGTGGTGCCCGGCTCCAGCTTCAACGTGCCTTATCGCAACCACTTCCGCGTCACCCTGTTGCCGGAGGCCAGCGTGATGCGCGATGTATTCGGCCGTATCGACAAGCTGTTGGCGCGTCGCGCCGAAGCTGTCACCAAGGTCGTGCAGTTGAAGCCGCGCAGCGCAGCGGGCTGACCTGTCTTGATGAGCGATAACACGGCCACCCAGCGTTATCTCGCCCTTGGCGACTCCTACACCATTGGTGAAGGCGTACCGGCGCAAGGCACCTGGCCATTCCAACTGGCCGCTGCGCTGCGCACACAGGGCATTGCGCTGGAAGATCCACAGGTCATCGCGACCACCGGCTGGACTACCGACGAACTGGCCGCGGCAATCGATGCGGCCGCGCCACAAGGGCCCTACGCCCTGGTCAGCCTGCTGATCGGGGTCAACAACCAGTACCGCGGCCGTCCGCTGGCCGAGTACCGGCAGCAGTTTGAACAGCTGCTGCAGCGCGCGATCGCGCTGGCCGGCGAAGACCCGCGCCGGGTCCTCGTATTGTCCACGCCGGACTGGGGCATCACTCCTTACGCGCAGCAGAATGACCGCGATGCGGGCCAGGTCGCGCGCGAGATCGACGACTTCAACGCGGCCGAACAGGCCTGTTGTGGCGACTATGGCGTGGCCTATGTCGACATCACCGCAATCAGCCGCGATGGCGGCGATGCGCCGGCCATGCTGGTCGATGATGGCTTGCACCCTTCCGCGCTGATGTACCAGCGCTGGGCGCAGGCAGCACTGCCAACTGCCGTGCAGCTATTGCAGGCGGCGCCGGACGCGTGACGGCAACCACGCAGCCCCAGGCCTTGACCGGCGATGCTGCCCGGGCGATTGCTCGGGCATTCGCTCCAGAGCGTCCTTGGGGCAACCGTTGGGACTACTACTACACCTTGGGAAAGCTGCGCAGCGACCCGCTCTATCCCGGCGTGCTGGCCGCGCTGCGGGGCACCCGAGCGCCGGTGCTGGACCTGGGCTGCGGCTTGGGCTTGCTTGCCCATGCACTGCGTCACGACGGCCAGCAGATGCTCTACCACGGCGTCGACAACGACGCGGCCAAGATTCATCGTGCCGGCAAGGTCGCCGCGCGCAGTGCCTTGAACGCCAGCAGCTTCGAGGTCATGGACCTGGCGAGCGGCATGCCCGACCACTGCGGCAGCGTGGCCATCCTGGACGTACTGCAATACCTGCCGGCGCCCGCCCAACAGGCCTTGTTGCGCAGCGCTGCGGCCATGCTTGCTGACGATGGCCGACTGGTCATGCGCATGGCGCTGGCCGATACCAGCCGCCGTGGGCGCATTTCCCGCATTGGTGATCGTGCAGCCAACCTGATCGGCTGGATGCAGTTCCGCCCACGCCATTACCCGGACGTAGATCAACTACGCGCCTTGCTGCAGCAATGCGGGCTGCGCACCAGCATCACTCCGCTGTACGGCAGCACGCCTTTCAACAACTGGTTGCTGGTCGCTGAACGCGATTGAGCCACGGCGTCCCCGTTTACGCGGATAATTACCCCATTCCCTGCCGGCCCACCGGGCTGGCGCAGCAACGAGATTCCCGTGAAGAAGACCTACCTCCTCGCCGTCGAAGGCAAGCACCCCGACCGTCTGCTGGAAGCCAGCAAGCACGACATCCGCAAGTACACCAAGCGTGAGCGTGGCAAAACCCTGCCGGCCGGCGCGGATACCTGGGGTTTCGACAGCAAGCTGGGCGTGGACGAAGCCTCTGCCAAGCCGGTCGCATATGACGCGCTGTTCCGCGCGATTGATGCGCTGGTTGCGGCGGGCAATACCCAGTTCTACGTCGAAGTACTGAGCAAGCCGGCCAAGCGGACCCCGCGCCCGGCAGCCGAACCGGCACCGGCCGCCGAAACCGACTTCGAAGATTGATCGCCGAAGCACGGTAGTGCCGAGCCATGCTCGGCAGCGCAGTGCGCCGCATGTAGTGCCGAGCCATGCTCGGCAGGAGCTTGCCCGGTAACGCCTCAGCCGAGCATGGCTCGGCTCTACAGGTGAAGCCTCAGCCGAGCATGGCTCGGCTCTACAGGTGACGCCTCCGAGCATGGCTCGGCTCTACCCAAAGCGGCCCCGCCCTGTGCCGCGGTCAGGAGCCGGCTTTCTCCGCTGCGGCTGCCCGCGCCCTGTCTTTCTTGCTGGGCCGGCGGCCCTTGATGCCGCCCTTGTCATCGGCCACCACGCTTGCCGCCGGCGCTGCCTGCGTCGGCTCAAAGCCTTCAAGCACCACGGTGGCGCTGTCCAGCCCATGCCGTTTGCAGATCAGGCGCCAATGCGGCAACGCCGCCGAATCGACAAAACTCACCGCCAAGCCTTTTTCCCCTGCCCGCCCGGTACGGCCGATACGGTGCAGGTAATCGGCCGGTGCACGCGGCAGGTCATAGTTCACCACCACCGGCAAGCGCGCGATGTCGATGCCGCGCGCCGCCAGATCAGTCGCCACCAGCACCCGCACTTGGCCATCCTTGAAATCCTGCAGCACGCGGAAGCGGCGGCCCTGCGACAGTTCGCCATGCAGGGCTTGCGCATTGATATCCGCCTTGCGCAGCAGGCTGGCCAAACGGTCACCGTCACGGATGCTGCCAACAAACACCAACACCTGTTGCCACTGCGGGTCTTCCAGCAAGGACAGCAGCAGCTCGGCACGCCGAGCGCTATCCACATGGAAGGTGCGCTGTTCAATGGCCGGCGCCGACTGCTCGCCGATTTCCAGACGCTGCGGCTCATGCAGCCCCGCCGCCGCGAGGGCTTCGATATCCTCAGCGAACGTGGCTGAGAACAACGCGGTCTGCCGCTTTGCCGGCACCTCGGCCAGGATCTGCCGCAGCTCATCGCCGAAACCCAGTTCCAGCAGGCGGTCGGCTTCATCCAGTACCAGCAGCTGCACCTGCTTCAACGACAAGGCGTTATGCGCCAGCAGGTCCAGCAAGCGCCCCGGCGTGGCCACGACGATGTCGGCACCGCCACGCAGCGACATCATCTGCGGATTGATCGACACCCCGCCGACCGCACAGACCAGATGCGGCCGGCGCGGCAACTCGCGCCCCAAGGTGGTGAACACATCGCTCACCTGCAGCGCGAGTTCGCGGGTCGGCACCAGTATCAGCTGCGCCAGAACGCGCGGTTTGCGCGGCGTTGCCATGAAGAAGCGCTGCAGCGCCGGCAGCACGTATGCGGCGGTCTTGCCCGAGCCGGTGGGCGCCAACGCGACCACGTCGCGCCCCTTCACCAGCAAGGGCAGGGCCTGCCGCTGGATGGGCGTGGGTTCACCGTAACCGGCCTGCTGCAGCGCCTGCTGCAAGGCAGGCAGCACATAGGGGGAAAGGCCGAGATCGGAAAAAGGCATGCGGGGTCCAAAGGTTCCGCCAGCGTGGCGGGAGGCGGAGTCTACGCCGATCCAGCCGGCAGACGGGCACGCAGGCCGCGCGCGTGCAACTGCTGCAGCACCGCGGCGATGATGGCGGGGTTGTGGCCGTGGGCAGCGCCTTCATGCAACAGCACGATCGCGCCGGGCTGCAGGTCAGGCGCAAGGCGCTCCAGCACCTGCTCGGGCGTACAGCCCACCCCATCGTAACCACGCGCGCTCCAGCCCACCCGGGTCAGGCCATGACGCTTGAGCGCGGCGGCCACAAACGGGTTGGTCATGCCCACCACCGAGCGGTACCAGCGCGGTGCACTGCCGGCGATACCGGTCAGCACCTGCTGGCAACCGCCGATTTCGCTGGCCAATTGGCCGGGACCCAGTGCCCAGAACCTTGCCTGCGGATGCGAATGGCTGTGGTTGCCCAGGCCGTGACCGCGCCGCAGCACCTCGCGCACCAGCTCCGGACGGGCCTGCGCGCGTTCACCCACCATGAAAAAGCTGGCCTTGGCGTCGTGGGCATCGAGCAGATCGAGGATCACGAGGGTTTCGTCGGAGGGGCCATCGTCGATGGTCAGCCACACGTCCCGGCCCCGTAGCCGGCTCAGCACCGGGGCATAGAAGCGGCAGTTCGGCAGGAACACGGGCACCACGAACAACGCGTGGCTGGCCAGCAGCAGCGGCAGTCCCCAGGCCCAGCCAAACCGCCACCACACCACCACCACCAGTAGCTGTGAGGCCAGCAGCCACGGCAGCCAGCGCCACGGTCGTACAGGAATGCGATGCAGGGTTTCCGGGACAGTCATTCCCCATGATGCCATGCAGCGTAGAATTGCCGGGTCTACGACCACCCATACGAGTTCACGATGTCCCTGGACCCCGCCCTGCGTTCGCGCATTGAATCCATCCTCGGCGCCGACCGCGTCGTCCTGTTCATGAAGGGCCAGCCAACCATGCCGCAGTGCGGTTTCTCGGCCAAGGCCGTTGGCGCCTTGCAGGACCTGGGCGTCGAGTTCGCCCATGTCAACGTGTTGGCCGACCAGGAAATCCGTGAAGGCATCAAGGCCTATGGCGACTGGCCGACCATTCCGCAGCTGTACGTGGACGGCGAGCTGATCGGCGGCAGCGACATCATCCTGCAGATGGCCAACAGCGGCGAGCTGAGCAGCCTGCTGGGCGTTGCCGCACCGGACCGCACCCCGCCGTCCATCACCGTGACCCCGGCTGCCGTGGAAATGCTCAAGGGCGCACTGGCCGACGCCCCGGGCGCCGCCCTGCAGCTCAGCATTGATGCCAGCTTCCAGCCGAACTTCCAGCTGGCGCCGTTCGATGCCAACGCCATTGCCGCCGAATCCAATGGCCTGCGCGTGCAGTTCGACCCGTCCAGCGCGCGTCGCGCCGAAGGCATCACCATCGACTGGGTCGACGACATCCGTGGCCAGGGCCTGGCGATCAACAACCCGAACGCGCCCAAGCCCGTGCAGGAACTGGATGTACGCAGTGCGGACGACCAGTTGCGTGCCGGCGCCATCACCCTGGTGGACGTGCGCCCGGCTGACGAACGCGCCATCGCCTCCATCAACGGCACCTACGAGACCTTCGACGCAGGCAACCGCGAGCGTCTGGAAGCCCTGCCCAAGGACACCGCGCTGGCCTTCCTGTGCCACCGTGGCGGCCGCAGTGCACAGGCTGCCGAGCAGTTCCGTGCGCTTGGCTTCAGCAATGTGTTCAACATCACCGGCGGCATCGAAGCCTGGGCCGATGAAGTGGACAACAGCGTCGCCAAGTACTGAGCCACGCGTTCAAGCCCAGAAAAAACGCCGGCAATGCCGGCGTTTTTTTGTATCTATCCCAGCGCCCGGTCTCGGGACGCTGAAGGCAGCACCAGCGTAGCCCGGGTAAGCGCAAGCGCACCCGGGGAAACAGGTAGACCGCGATGCTGCCGACCACATGCCACCCGCCCCGGGTGCGCTTGCGCTTACCCGGGCTACGTCATTGGCTGGTGAGGTTGCCGCCTGCATCCCATCCGGGAGCCCGGGGCGGCGAGGATCAACCGGCAAAGCCACCTTCGGCCAGGAAATGCAGCTCTTCCGGCGTCGGGATGCGGCCCAGCACCGCGTTACGGTGCGGGAAGCGGCCAAAGCGGCGGATGATGTCGCGGTGCAGCTCGGCGAACTTCAGGTATTCCAGGTCGCCCAGCACCTCGAACATGGCGACCGAGCGGTCCTGGTCGTGCGGGTCCTCGGAATGCTCGAACGGCAGATAGATGAAGGCGCGCAGCAAGGGCGGCAGTTGGCGGTCCAGCCCTTCCTCGATGGTGCGCATGGCGTAATGCCGGGCCAGGCCATCAGTGGCGTAAGAGTGGGCCGAGCCACGGAAGCAGTTGCGCGGGAACTGGTCCAGCAGGATCTGCAGCGCCAACGCGCCGTCGGCGGTGTGCAGCCAGTCTTCGCAGGCACGCCGCGCAGCTTGATGGTGCAGGGATTCAAAGCGTTGCCGGAACTCGGCATCGAACGCCTCATTGCGCTCGAACCAGCGCTGCGGGCCCGCCGCGCGCCAGAACTCAACTACCGATTTTTCCGTTTCCATTGCAACTCCCAAGGCAACCGCCGACTTAAGGGCGGTCCCATCCCCTACCCAGTACCTTCACATTATGGGCGTTGCCCGCCCTCGCTTGGGAGTTAGCTTAATGGCCGGCCCGCCGGCTGGATATGAGCAGAATGTGAAATCCGTCCACCTGTTCTGCGAAGTTGGGCACACAATAGCGCCACCCAGTGTGCAGATTTGCGATAGGGTTCTTAACTTCAAACAACTGTTGGGCCTTGAGGGGGGCACTGCATGCGTATAGGAATTGTGGTCGATTCGGCCTGCGATCTGCCCGATGGCTATCTGCAGGACCATCAAATGGTGCTGCTGCCGATCAGCGTGCGCATCGGCGATACGGTATTACCCGACAACCGCGACGAAGCCGCCACCTTGGCTTTCCTGCAGGGCCCCCTGATCGCCCAGGGCGCCGAAGCCGAAACCATCCCCTACACCGCCGAACAGATCCGTGATCTGTTCCTGCAGCGGCTGGTCACCGATTTCGACCAGGTCTTCTGCATGACCATCACCCGCACCCGCAGCCCGCTGCATGACAACGCGGTGCAGGCCAGCTACGCCATCCTCAACGAGTACAAACCCATCCGCCAGGCGGCTGGCTACAACTCGCCCTTCAGCCTGCGCGTGATCGACACCCAGAACCTGTTTGCGGCCCAGGCAGTCAGCGCGGTGGAGGCGGTGCGCCTGCGCGACAGCGGCGCCACCGTGCCGCAGATGCGCGAGCGGCTGGAATACGTGGCCGGCAACGTGCATGGCTACATGGTCACCCGCGACCTGTACTACATGCGCGCCCGTGCCCGTCACAAGGGCGACCGCAGCGTTGGCTTGTTCAGCGCAGCGCTGGGCAGCGCCCTGGATATCAAGCCGGTGCTGCATGGCTATCGCGGCAATACCGAGCCGGTGGCCAAGATCAAGGGCTTCGACAATGCCGTGCAGACCCTGTTCGGCTTCGTTGGCAAGCGGGTTGCCGCCGGCCTGATGACGCCGGTGGTATGCGTGAGCTACGGCGGCCCACTGGACGAGCTGCGCGCCCTGCCCGGCTACGCCCAGCTGCGGCAAACCTGCGACAGCCATGGCGTGCAGCTGATGGAAGCGGTGATGAGCCTGACCGGCATGGTCAATGTCGGCAAGGGCGCGGTCACGGTTGGATTCGCCGACGGGCCGCATACCTTCGGCTGAGCCGATGTTGTGGACGACACCGCGACACCCGCCGCGCTAGGCTGGTGTCCCTCCAAGGAGTTCCGCCATGACCGTGCATTACTCGATCTCGCTGCCCGACCCGGCCAAGGCCCGCGGCGCAGACCCGCGCCTGTCGTTCACCGCCAGCGGTGCCGACGCCTTCGCCGAACAGCTGCAGGCTGCCCTGCGCACGTCGGAATTGTTCGAGCGCTGGAAGGCCACCCAGGACGAGCCGGAGGATGTCGACCCCGGCCTGGGCGCCACCGATCCGCAGGCCACCGTGACCGGCGAACAAGCCGACCTGCGCATCAACCTGGTCGCCAGCACCAGCTTGTCGGGCGATCTGTTCAAGCAGCGCATGCGCTGGCTGGCCGGCAACAATTGGGAACTGCGCGACGTACGCTGAGCCATGGCCACACCGGTTCTGTTGTCCTGGAGCGGCGGCAAAGACGCCGCCTGGGCGCTGCATGAGCTGCAGCAGCGCGATGACACCCCTGTCGTCGCGCTGCTGAGCACCCTCACCGAAGGCTATCAACGCTCCTCCATGCAGGGCGTACGCCATGAGGTACTGCTGGCCCAGGCCGATGCCGCTGGCCTGCCGCTGCTGGAAGCCTGGATACCACAGGCTTGCGACAACACGGTCTACATGCAGGTGATGACGGAAGCCCTGCAACAGGCACAAACGCGCTTTCCCGGGGTGGCGACCATCGCCTTCGGCGACCTGTTGCTGGAAGACATCCGCCAATGGCGCGAACAGCAATACACCGGCTTGGGCTGGCAGACCTTGTTTCCGCTGTTTGGACGCGACACGAAAGTACTTGCCGGGCAGATGATCGACCAAGGCCTGGAAGCGCAGTTGTGCTGTGTGGATACCCGGCAACTGGATGCCACTTTCGCCGGCCACACCTATAGCCACTTTCTGCTTGATGCACTTCCCGCTGGCGTGGATGCCTGTGGAGAAAACGGCGAGTTCCATACCTGTGTCAGCGCCGGCCCGATGTTCCGCACACCATTACAGCTGCAGCAAGGCGATACCGTGTTACGCGACGCCCGCTATGCCTATACCGATTTCAGCGTGACCTCCTAGCCGGATCACAGAAAAGCGCGATTACTCCGTAGTGCCGAGCCATGCTCGGCAGAGGCCCCACCAGCAATGCCACTGTAGTGCCG